>CATQHX010000021.1 GCA_958296065.1 Vicinamibacterales bacterium
GAACAGTCGCATCCGGGCCACTTCCTCGTCCTGCCGCTTCTTGGCGTCGCGCAGGCGGGCGATGCGGGCCTCGCGTTCCGTCAGGTAGGCGCTGTAGGTCCCGCGGAACTCGGTCAGCGTCCGCAGGCCGACCTCGGCAATTTCCGTCACCACGCTGTCGAGAAAGTAGCGGTCGTGCGAGACCAGCACCACCGCGTCGGGGTAGTCGAGCAGGAACTCCTCCAGCCAGTTGCGGGCCTCGAGGTCCAGGTGGTTGGTCGGCTCGTCGAGCAGCAGCAGGCGGGGCCGGCGCAGCAGCAGCTTCGCCAGCGCGATGCGCATCTGCCAGCCGCCGGAGAACGTCTCGGTGGGCTTCCCGAAGTCGGCCGCCTCGAAGCCGAGCCCCCGCAGCACCGCGTCCACCTTCGCCTCGATGCCGTAGCCGTCCCGGTCCTGGAACGCG
Source organism: Vicinamibacterales bacterium (assembly GCA_958296065.1). Taxonomy (GTDB): domain Bacteria; phylum Acidobacteriota; class Vicinamibacteria; order Vicinamibacterales; family UBA8438; genus WTFV01. Next base: position 443 of record CATQHX010000021.1, read on the forward strand.
GTCTGGACCTCGCTGTAGCGGGCGAGCGCGGCGTCGTGCTCCTTCTGAGACAGACTGGTGTCGCCGAGCTGCGTCTCCAGTTCGCCCAGCTCCGCCTGCAGCGCGAGCAGCGGCTCGAAGGCGCGGCTCGTCTCGTCGTAGAGCGTCCGGCCCGCGTGGGTCAGCCCATCCTGCGGCAGGTAGCCGACCGTCAGGCCGTTCGGCCGGGCAATCTCGCCGGCGTCGGCTTCGACCTCGCCGGACAGCATCTTGAGCAGCGTCGTCTTCCCGGCGCCGTTCGGGCCGCACAGACCGACGCGCATGCCGGGCTGGAGCTGCCACGAGACCTTGTCGAAGAGCACCCGGTCGCCGAACGCCTTGTGCAGGTTGGAAATATGGAGCACGAGCTTTGGATTCAGCCGATCGGCGCCCTGCCGGCACCTGGTGCAGCGGACCTCAGTATACGAGTGTTGCCGCTCGCCGTGCGTCGGCTCGCGCCGGTCCGACCTTTCCGGCGTCCTTGACGTCTAACGTATGAAGAGAGCATGACCGCGACGGCAGCAACCGACGTCACCGACGAACAGCTCGTGGCCCTGGCCGCGGGCGGGGACACGGGCGCGTTCAACCAGTTGGTCGTCCGCTGGGAGCGGCCGATCTTCGCGCTCGCGTACCGCACGCTGGGGCGCGAGGAGGACGCGCGCGATGTCTGCCAGGAGGCGTTTCTGCGGGCGTTCCGCGCCATCGGCGGGTTCAAGGGGCAGGCGCGGTTCTCGTCGTGGCTCTACCGCATCGCGCTCAACCTGTGTCGGGACTGGATCCGGAAGGAGCGGCGCGTCAGGGTCGTCCCGGCGTCCGACGACCTGCAGGCGGAACAGGCGCACTCCCTCGAGCCGGCCGAGGAGAGCGTAGAGGAGTTGATCGTGCGGCGTGACCTCGGGCGGGCGGTGGAGCGCGTGATGGCGACGCTCCCCGAGCCGCAGCGGACCGCCATCCTGTTGAAGGAATACCACGGCCTGACGTTTCAGGAAATCGCCGACCTGCAGGGATGTCCCCTGAGCACGGTCAAGACACGCCTGTACCAGGGGCTCAGCGCGCTCCGCCGGCAGCTCGAGCAGAACGGCCTGGGTGCCGCGGCGTCGTTGCGGGAGCGGGGCGCGGTGTCCTATCCTCCCCCTGCGGGCGACTGAAGAGGGAATCCAGTGTCTGACTGCCCAGAGAACGAAGCCCTGGTGGCCTACCTGTACGACGAGTGCGAGGCCGCCGAGCGGACGCATGTCGAACGGCACCTGAAGACGTGCACGACGTGCGCGGCGGAACTGGAGGGTTTCGCGTCCCTGCGGGGCACGTTGCGCGAGTGGGCGCCGCCGGATGCGCGGCTCGCGTTCCGCATCGTGGCGGATCGGGATGAGGAAACGGAACGTGCGGCGCGGCCCGTCTGGTGGCTCGGGGCGTTGCGGCCGGCGTGGGGGCTGGCGCTCGCCGCGACGACCGTCCTGGTCGTGGGGGCCGCAATCGCCAGTGTCGAGATGCGGTACGACGACGGCGGCTTCGTGTTCCGGATGGGTTGGACGGGTGCGGAAGCGGGCGCGGAGGAGGCAGCCGGCCCGGCCGGCGCGGCGCCGCCGGCGACGAGTGGGGAAGAGGTTCCGCCCTGGCGGGCCGAGCTGGCCGCCCTCGAGCTACAGCTTCGCGGCGAGTTGGCCGCGCAGCGCGGTGATGGCGCTCCTTCCGACCGGCTAGTGCCGGCGGCTTCCGTTCCCGCCACGCCCGCCGGGGAGGACCTGTTGCGCGAGGTGCGGGCGCTGATGGCGGAGAGCGAGCACCGACAGCGTCAGGAGTTCGCGTCGGGACTGATGCGTCTGGCGCAGGAGATCGACCTGCACCGGCAGGCCGATCAGATGCGCATGCAGCAGGAAGTGGATACTCTGGCCGACTACATGGTGCGCGTCGCTCAGCGGTAGCGGCGCGGGGGGCACGGGGCAGGGCATGGGGGGAATTGCAACGCTCATCGTCGTCGTCCTGAGCGTGGCCTGCGCCGCGCCGGCGGCGGCCCAGGACGCGGGGCCGCCGGGCTTGGAGCGGGGGGGCGCCGACGATTCTCTGACCGCGCAGGTTCAGGGGCTGGAGCGTGTCCTGTCGCGTGCGGTCGCGTTGAGCGCGCGTGGCGTCGAGCAGCAACTGCCCCCCTGGTCGCCGGGCCTCATGCTGTTCGCGGGGCCGGTGCAGGTGCGCGGGTTCCGCCTCGACGGGTACGGTGTCTTCTTCGACGTCGAGTGTCCGGTGCTGCGGCAGAGCATTCTCTGGTCCATGGAGACCATGGACGCCGATCTGCGGATGATGCGGCGGTCGCTGGAACGGCTGAGGGAGTTGGGGGCCTTCACGCAGGTGCTGCGCGAGCTCGATCCGGACGCCAACACGTCGGTCGCCTTTTCTCCGGGCGCGGCGCCGGGTGACCGGCGCTCCCGCGTGGCCGCGGGCGATGCGCCGCCGGCGGCTCCGGATGCGCCGCCGGTGACCCCGGATCTGCATGCCGTGTATCAGGATGCGCTGCGCGAGCTGTTGATCGACGCGCTTCTCGGCTACGGCGGTGCGCTCGGAGCGCTGCTCGATCCGGACGAGTGGCTGACGGTGGTGGCGCGAGACACCCGGGGAGCGCCGGGGCGGGACACGACGGTCCGGGTGAGAGCCGGCGACGTGGCGGCGCTCCATGCCGGGAGCCTGTCGTTGGCCGAGGCGCGGGCGCGGGTCGATGCTTCGTCCTAGCGCCCCGAAACGCCTCGCGGGCTCGGCGTTTCGGCCCATCCCCCCGCCCCGGGAGTCTGCGCCGCACAACTCACTCCGTTGCGTTTCTGCGGCGCAGACTCCTGGGCTACAATCGAGTATGCGCATTCTCCGTCGTCCCGCGCACGCCGTGCTCGCCTGCGCGCTCTCGACTGTTCTGGCCGCAAGCGCATGCACGCCGCTCGATGTCCGGGCCGCTCTGGACGTCACCGACATCACGACGGGCTGGCTCGACGTCGGGCTGGACAATCTCGGCCGCAACAAGCTGGTTCCCGCCATCTCGTTCAGGGTCGAGAACGTCTCGGAAGATCACACCGGCATGTTGCAGTTGAACGCTGTCTTCCGGCGGTGCCTGGTTCTCTACCAGGGGCAGCCGGAGCCAGAGGATCCGGTGTCGCCTGCCGACGAGGAAGCCGGTACCTGTCTGGCCGAGGACCAGGAATGGGGCAGCGCGCCGCTGATTCGCGCTGCCGGCCGGGAGGGACTCGACCCTGGCGCGGGTGCGGGGCCGTTCACGATGGAGTCCGGTCTCGGGTACACCGGGGAGCAGTCGCTGGCCGAAATGATCGGCCACCGGGATTTCGTCGACGTCAAGATCGAGTTGTTCGTGAAGCACCGCGCCGACCAGTGGGCCAAGTTGGGCGAGTTCCCGATCGACCGCCGACTGCTGACCCAGTGAGCGCCTTCGGCGCACCCCGTGCCCACCGCCACATCATCTCCGTCGCTCGTTCGCGGCCTCGGTGCGCTCGACGGCGCGTCGATCATTGTCTCGAACGTCATCGGCAGCGGCATTTTTCTCGTGCCGGCACTGATTGCCGTCTGGGTGCCGAACGTCTGGCTGATGCTCGCGGCATGGCTGGTCGGTGGCGGTCTGGCGTTCGCCGGCGCGATGGCCTACGCGGAGCTGGCGACGCTCCGGCCGCGGGCCGGCGGAGAGTACGTCTACCTGCGCGAGGCGTTCGGGCCGGCCGCGGGCTTCCTTTCCGGATGGACCTCGTTCATAGCCGGCTTTTCGGGCGCCATCGCGGCCAGTGCCGTCGGGGTGGCCACCTACCTTGGGCGGTTTGTGCCGGCGGCCGGCGACACGACGCCGTTGGTCAGCATCCCGTTGGTGATCGTCACGTTGTCGATCTCGCCGCAGGCGGTGGTTGCCCTGGCGGTCATTGGCGGCTTGACGCTCGTGCACGTCCTGGGACATGGCCCGGGCCGCATCGTGCAGAACGTCCTGGCCGGCGCCAAGGTCGCGATGCTGGTTGCCCTCGTCGCCCTCGGCTTCACGGTCGGCGAGGGGTCGGCGGAGCATTTCACCGCGCCCGGCGGGCCGGTCACCCCCGCGCTCTGGCTCCTGGCGCTGATTCCGATAATGTTCAGCTTTTCGGGCTGGAACGCGGCGGCATACGTCGCGGAAGAAATCCGCGATCCCGGTCGCAACCTGCCGCGGGCGATGGCGCTCGGGACCGCGGCGGTGGTCGTCGTCTACCTCCTGCTGAACCTCCTCTACGTGTACGCCTTGCCGTTGGCCGAATTCGGCGCGATAGAGGCCCGCGTCGTCGACGCCGCCGGAGAACGGCTGTTCGGCACCGGGTTCGCGGCCGTGCTGTCCGCGGCGTCGGTGGTGATGATTGCCGCCAGCATAAGCGCCATGGTGCTGGCCGGACCCCGCGTTTACTTCGCGATGGCCCGCGATGGTCAGTTCTTCGCGGCGGCGGCGCGGGTACATCCCCGGTTTCGCACCCCCGTCGTGGCGATAGTCGCCCAAAGCGTATGGAGCGGCCTGCTCGTTCTGGCCGGCACCTTCGACCAGTTGTTGCTCTATACCGGCTTCGCCGTCGTGACGTTCGGGAGTGCGGCCGTCGCCGCGCTGTTCGTGCTCCGTCGCCGCCATCCGGCGGCTCCGCGGCCGTTCAGGGCCTGGGGCTATCCGGTGGCACCGGGCATCTTCGTCGTAGCCGGCGCGGCGATGGTCGTCAACGCGATATGGCGCGAGCCGGCCGCGTCGGGGGCCGGCGTGCTGCTCATCCTGGCCGGCTTGCCGCTGTACCTGCTGTTTCGGCGCCGGTCCGCGGTCGGGGAGAAGACTGTATGACGGAGAATCCCGAGGTGTTGCGGAGCACGACCGTCCTCGCCGTCCGGCGCGGGGAGAAGGCGGTCATGGCCAGCGATGGACAGGTCACGCTTGGCAGCACCGTGGTCAAGCAGACCGCGCGCAAGATTCGGCGGCTCTACAACGAGCGCGTGCTGGCCGGTTTCGCCGGCTCGGCCGCCGATTCCTTCGCTCTCTTCTCGCGATTCGACGCCAAGCTGGAGCAGCACCGCGGCAACCTCGAACGCGCGGTGGTCGAGCTGGCCAAGGACTGGCGTACCGACAGGGCGCTGCGCCGCCTGGACGCCATGCTCGTCGTGGCCGACCGGAAGGCGACGTTTCTGCTGTCGGGCACCGGCGATCTGATCGAGCCGGACGACGGTATCGTGGCGATAGGCTCCGGCGGCCCCTTCGCCATGGCCGCCGCCAAGGCCCTCGCACGGCGCACCGAGCTGGATGCGCGCACGATTGCAGATGAGTCGATGCGCATCGCCGCCGACATTTGCATTTACACGAATGCCAATGTCACCATCGAGGAACTGTAGTCGTGCCCATCTATCTGCCAGAGTCGACCGCCTCCTCCGTCGGTTCCCTGACGCCGCGCGAGATCGTGAGCGAGCTCGACCGCCACGTCATCGGACAACACCAGGCCAAGCGCGCGGTGGCGATAGCCCTCCGGAACAGGATGCGGCGCCAGAGGTTGCCGCCCGAGCTGGCCGAGGAGGTCGCACCGAAGAACATCCTGATGATCGGGCCGACCGGTGTCGGCAAGACCGAGGTCGCCCGGCGGCTCGCGCGGCTGGCGCAGTCGCCGTTCATCAAGGTCGAGGCGTCGAAGTTCACCGAAGTCGGCTACGTCGGCCGCGATGTGGAGTCGATGGTGCGCGACCTCGTGGAGCTGGCGGTCACGATGGTGCGCGATGAACGGACCGTCGAGGTGCGCGACAAGGCGCGCGCCAACGCCGAGGAGCGCCTGCTCGACCTGCTGGTTCCGCCGGTGAGGCCGTCACCGGTAGCGCGGGACGCGCCGCCGCCCGACGCGGGTGCGGCGCGAGAGGTGGCCAGCCGGACGCGGGAGAAGCTCCGCGACCAGTTCCGCTCAGGCGGTCTCGACAGCCGCGTCGTCGAGCTGGAGGTTCGCGATTCGTCGTTCCCTTCCTTCGAGGTCATCGCCGGTTCGTCGGTGGAAGAGATCGACGTGAAGATGAAGGACATGCTGCCCGGGCTGTTTCAGGGGCGCAGCCGGAAGCGCCGGATGAAGGTGCCGGAGGCCGCGGAGTACCTGGCCCGCGAGGAAGAACAGAAGCTCGTGGACATGGAGAGTGTGGGCCGCGCCGCGATCGAAAGAGTCGAGCAGGCGGGGATAATCTTCGTCGACGAGATCGACAAGATCGCCGGCAGCGACGGGCGGCAGGGGCCGGACGTGAGCCGCGAGGGCGTGCAGCGCGACATTCTGCCGATCGTGGAGGGGACGACCGTCAACACCAAGCACGGGATGGTGCGGACCGACCACATTCTCTTCATCGCGGCCGGCGCGTTTCATCTGGCCAAGCCGTCCGACCTGATTCCCGAGCTTCAGGGCCGGTTTCCGATTCGCGTCGAGCTCGAGGCGCTTGGCACGGACGACTTCGTGCGTATCCTGACCGAGCCGCAGGGCGCGCTCGTGACGCAGTACCGGGCACTGCTCGGCACCGAGGGCATCGACCTTCGCTTCGAGGACGACGCCGTGCGGCGCATCGCGGAGATCGCCAACCTCGTCAACGAGCGCAGCGAGAACATCGGGGCGCGCCGACTGCACACGGTCATGGAGAAGCTGCTCGACGAGATCTCCTTCGATGCGCCGGAGCTGGGGGAGACGCATGTCGTTATCGACGCACCGTACGTCGATCGCATGCTGTCGGAGATCGTGAAGGACGAGGATCTTTCCCGTTACATTCTGTGACTCGTTTCCGGACCCTCATCCGGCTCGCCGCACTGGGAGCGCTGGTGGCTCTGCTCGCGGCCTGTGGTGCGCGGGGACAGCCGCGTCCGCCGCTGCGCATTGTCCCGGATACGGTTCGCCAGACCACCGCGACGCGCCTAGGCGATCGTGTGTACCTGGAGTTCGCCGCACCCGATCGCGACACCGACGGCTCCACGCCCGGTGACATCGGCTGGATCGAGGTCTACGCGCTGACGACGCAGCCGACGGAGCGACGGCCGTCGGAGGCGTTTTCCGACGACTGGCTCGACGTGGCGAGCCTGGTCGCGGTGTTGCCCGTCCGTTCTCCCGCCGCGCCTTCCGCCGACCTGCTGCCGGAGTTGGAGGACCTGCTCGACGAAGTGCAGAACCGTGACGCAGTCACCGGCCCGGTCGCCTTCTTCGACGTCGTCCAGGGCGAAGCGGTGACCGTGGTCGAGCACCTGACCCCGGAGGCGCTGCTGCCGGTCACGGTCGGAGAGCCGGAGGACGAGGAAGAGGACGAGGATGAGGAGGACGACCCGGATCGCGTCCTGCCCATGCCGTTGGTGTCGCCGCCGATACCCCCACCGCCGATTCGTTCGTACGTGGCCTTCGCGGTTTCGTCGCGGGGGCGCCTGGGCGATCCCTCCAGCATGGTCGCAGTGCCGCTTGTCACGCCGCCATTGCCGCCAGATCCGCCGCTGGTGACGTACGTCGCCACGTCGGTCGAAGTCGTCTGGAGGGAGCCGCCGACGTTCCGGTTGTCTTTGCAGGAAGCGCAGGTCGAGCCGCCGACCCTGGCGTCGAGCCCTGTTCTGGAGGGGCTCCGGCCTTCGCAGTACGTCGTCTACGACGTGGCGGCGTCCGGGGATCCGGACGTCGAGAGGCCGGCGCGGCTGGCGGCGCCGGCCTCCGAGCCGTCCTACACCGCCAATGACGCCACGTTCCCGGACACCCGCTGCTACGAGGTCCGCGTTCTGGACTACGTCGGCGACGTCGACATTCTCGGCGATCCTTCTCCCGCGACCTGCGTTGTCCTGACCGACACGTTCCCGCCCGTGGCGCCGACCGGGCTCATAGCCGTCGCGGACACGGTCGGGATCACGCTCGTCTGGGACGGCAACACCGAGCCCGACCTCGCCGGCTATATGGTCTTGCGCGGAACGGCGCCAGATGCGACACTCCAACCGCTCACACTTGAGCCTATCGTCGGCACGACGTACCAGGACACCGATGTCGCGGCCGGCACGCGCTACGTCTACCAGGTGCTGGCGCTCGATACCGCAGTGCCACCGAACGTGAGCCCGCCGTCCGTGGAGGTCACCGAAATCGCGCGCTGACCCGGACAGCACACCGCGGGGGAGCAGATTGGGTATGGATCGCGTGTACCGCATCGACATCGACGGCCACGAGCAGTATGCGCTGGAGCGCAACGGAGCGTGGAGCAGGCTCGATGGCGACCTTTTCGGAGACTACCGCCCCGGCCCCGCGCTGGACCCCGCCGGGCTTCGCTGGCTGTCTCCAGTGGCGCCATCGAAGATCGTGGCGGTCGGACTGAACTACCGCGACCACGCCAAGGAGATGGGCAAGCCGCTGCCCGCCGAGCCGCTCATCTTTCTCAAGCCGCCGTCGGCCATGATTGGACCGGGGTCGCCGATAGCGATTCCGCCGGGGGCCGGCCGGGTGGATCACGAGGCGGAGGTCGGCATCGTCATCGGGCGCATGGCGCGCAACGTGCGGGCCTCCGAGGCGTCCGATCACGTGCTCGGCCTGACGTGCGTCAACGACGTGACCGATCGTGACATCCAGAAGCGTGACGTGCAGTACACGCGCGCGAAGGGTTTCGACACGTTCGCGCCGATCGGGCCGGCCATCGCCATCGGGCTGGACGGGGCGGCGTTGGCCATCGGCTCGACGGTCAACGGCGTCACGCGGCAGGCATCGAGCACGCGCGAAATGATCTTTTCGCTCGAGCAAGTGGTGGAGTTCGTCAGTCGCGTGATGACCCTGTTGCCGGGCGACGTCATCGCGACGGGGACGCCCCCGGGCGTCGGTCCCATCGTGCCGGGGGACCGGGTAGTGGTAACGGTAGAGGGCGTCGGCGAGCTGGCCAACGACGTGGTCGCCGGCTGAGCGCGGAGCCCTCCGCAGTGCAGGAGAGCAGGTCGTGAAGATCTTCGTGGACAGTGCGAATCCCGAGACCGTCGAAGCCTTGGTGCCGTTGCGGATTGTCGACGGCGTGACGACGAACCCGTCCCTGCTGGCCAGGGAGCCGGGGGATCCCCACGCGACCCTCGCGCGCATCTGCCGGGCCGTCGGCGGCCCCGTGAGTGCCGAGGTCGTGGCGACCGACGCCGAGGGAATGATCGTCGAGGGCCGCCGACTCGCGTCCATCGACGAGCACATCGTGGTCAAGGTGCCGTTCGGCAAGGCGGGCGTCCGAGCCTGCGCGGCGCTCTCCGGGGACGGGATTCGCGTCAACGTGACGCTGGTCTTCTCGCCGGCGCAGGCCCTGCTGGCGGCCAAGGTCGGGGCGGCGTTCGTCAGCCCGTTCGTCGGCCGGATCGAGGACATCGCGACCGACGGCATGGATCTCGTCAGCCGCATCGTCGAGATCTACGAGAACTACGACTTCGACACGGAGGTGCTCGTGGCGAGCGTGCGCGGCCCGGCACACGTCGTCGAGGCCGCCCGCATGGGCGCGGACGTATGCACCTGTCCGCCGAAGGTCATCGACATGCTGTTCGATCACCCGCTTACCGACATCGGCCTGGCGAAGTTTCTCGCCGACTGGGACAAGGCGCAGGCGCTCAAGGCCTAGGCCTGGCACCGCCGTTCTCGAACCCGACGGATTCACGGCATGGACAGACTGGAAACGCTAGCGGACTACGAGCGTCGAGCGGAGGCCGGCGGTGGCGCGGCCCGGCAACGGCGGCAGCACGACGCCGGGAAGCTGACCGCGCGCGAGCGGATGGACCTCTTCTTCGATCCCGGGACCTTCCAGGAGATCGACAAGCTCGTTACCCACCGCTGCCGCGACTTCGGCATGGAGCAGCAGCTCGTCCCGGGGGACGGCGTCGTGGCCGGGCACGGGGAGGTGGAGGGCCGCCTCGTCTATGCCTTCGCCCAGGACTTCACGGTGTTCGGCGGGTCCTTGTCGGAGACGAACGCCGCGAAGATCGTCAAGATTATGGACCTGGCGATGAGGAATGGCGCACCGGTCGTGGGCCTGAACGACTCGGGCGGCGCCAGGATCCAGGAGGGCGTTGCCTCGCTGGCCGGGTACGCCGACATCTTTCTGCGCAACACGCTCGCTTCCGGTGTCATCCCGCAGTTGTCGGCGATCATGGGACCCTGTGCCGGCGGGGCGGTCTATTCGCCGGCGATCACCGACTTCACGGTGATGGTCGAGCAGACGAGCTACATGTTCGTTACCGGGCCGGACGTGATCCGGACGGTCACCCACGAGGAGGTGACCAAGGACGAGCTAGGCGGGGCGATGACTCACAACGCGAAGAGCGGAGCCGCCCACTTCGCCGTTCCGACCGACAAGGACTGCTTGGCGCTGCTGCGCCTGCTGCTTGGCTATCTGCCGGGCAACAACGTCGACGATCCGCCGCGGGTCGACACGGCCGATCCGGCAAATCGGGAGAATCCGGACCTGGACACCCTGGTGCCCGAGTCGCCGAACCAGCCCTACGACATGCTGGACCTGATTCGAGCGGTCGCGGACGACGGCGAGTTCCTCGCGGTGCACCGGCACTTCGCACCGAACATCGTGGTCGGCTTCGCGCGGTTCGGGGGGCAGCCGGTGGGCGTGGTGGCAAACCAGCCGGCGCACCTTGCCGGCGCGCTGGACATCGACGCATCCATCAAGGGAGCGCGGTTCGTGCGCTTCTGCGACGCGTTCAACATCCCGCTGGTGACGTTCGAGGACGTGCCCGGATTCCTGCCCGGCACCGTGCAGGAGTACGGCGGCATCATCAAGCACGGGGCGAAGCTGCTCTACGCGTTCGCCGAGGCGACCGTGCCGAAGGTGACCGTGGTCGCCCGCAAGGCCTATGGCGGCGCCTACTGCGTGATGGCGAGCAAGCACATCCGCACCGACGTCAACCTCGCCTGGCCGACGGCCGAGATCGCGGTCATGGGGCCCGAGGGCGCGGTCAACATCCTCTACAAGCGGGAGCTCGACGCGGCGGACGATGCCGACGCGCTGCGCGCCTCCCGGGTGCAGGAGTTCCGCGACAAGCTCGCCAATCCGTTCGTCGCCGCCGGCCGGGGCTTCATCGACGAGGTGATCCAGCCGCGCACGACCCGTCCGCGCATAATCGCGGCCTTGCGCAGCCTCGACGGCAAGCGGGACCGAAACCCGCCGAAGAAGCACGGCAACATCCCGCTGTGATTCACGCGCCGTCTCGTCCGGGCCCGGCACCGAGGAACGGCGTGACGCTACGGGGCCGCGGGAACGGCCCGGTTCTCGACTTGACCCATGGTGCATGGCTCGGCCCCGGTCATGCGGTACGATAGGGAAGGACGGCCTCCGATGAAGGTGCTCATCGCCAACCGCGGCGAGATCGCGGTCCGCATCATGCGCGGGTGCCGAGAGATGGGGCTGCCGACTGTCGCGATCTACTCGGACTGCGACCGCCTGGCGCCGCATGTCCGGTACGCCGACGAAGCGGTGGCGCTCGTGGCGAACGAGCCGGCCGGCAGCTACCTGCACATCGAGAAGATCCTCGCCGCGGCGCGCCGGACCGGCGCCAATGCCGTCCATCCCGGCTACGGGTTCCTCGCCGAGAACGCCGGCTTCGCCCAGGCCGTCGTCGACGCGGGACTCCGGTTCATCGGTCCGCCGGCCGGGGTCATCGAACTGATGGGCGGCAAGACGGCGGCGCGCGCGGCGGCCGGGGGGGCCGGCGTGCCGATCGTGCCCGGCAGCGGCGGCCCGCTGCCGGATGGGGCGACCGACGCCGACCTGCGGGAGGCCGGGGACGCGGTCGGCTATCCGATCTTCGTCAAGGCGGTGGCCGGCGGCGGCGGCAAGGGGATGCGGCTGGTGCGCGAGCCGGAAGAGTTGCCGCGCGCGATACAGGGCGCGCGGTCGGAGGCGGCATCGGCCTTCGGCGACGGCGACGTGTACCTGGAGCGCTGCATCGAGCGGGGACGACACATCGAGGTGCAGCTCCTCGCGGACGAGCACGGTACCGTGGTGCCGTTCGTCGAGCGAGAATGCTCCATCCAACGGCGCCATCAGAAGGTCATCGAGGAGACTCCGTCGCCGGTCGTCGGGATCGAGACCCGGCGCGCCCTCGCCGCGTCCGCCGCCAGGCTGGCCGAGGAAGTCGGTTACACGAACGCCGGCACCATCGAGTTCCTGCTCGATGACGCCGACAACTTCTATTTCCTGGAGATGAACACCCGCTTGCAGGTCGAGCACCCGATCACGGAGATGGTCACCGGGATCGATTTGGTGCGCTGGCAGCTCCGGGTCACGCAAGGCGAGCGGCTGGACATCGATCCCGAGCGGGCGCTCGCGCCCGACGGGCACGCGATAGAGTGCCGCGTCTATGCCGAGGATCCCAACGCCGGCTTCATGCCCTGTCCCGGGCTGATCCGGACGCACCGTCCGCCGGAGGGACCGGGAATCAGGGTCGATTCCGGCGTCGAGGCGGGGTTCGAGGTGCCGGTGCACTACGACTCGATGGTGGCGAAGCTGGTCGCGCACGCGGCGGATCGGCGACTGGCCATCGACCGCATGCAACGCGCGCTGGCGGAGTACGACATCGGCGGCGTGCCGACCACCGTCCCGATGTTCCGGTGGCTCATGGGCCACGAAGACTTCATCGCCGGCCGCTTCGACACCACCTTTCTCGACCGCGTGCTGGCCGGGCGGAACGGAGGCGCCTTTCTCGACCCGCCGGACGATGCCGAGGAACTGGCCGTCATGGCCGCGGCACTGTCGGTCGCGTTGGGCCGCCCCGGCTCCGAGGGGGTATCGGCCGGAGGCGCCGAGGCAAGCGGGCGTTGGAAGCAGGCGGCGCGAGTCGCAGGACTACGATAGGCATCCGGGATGCGAGTAGAGGTCGAGATCAACGGCAAGGTGCGCGATGTCACGGTCGAGCGGGACCGGGTGCGCCCGGCACGCGTGCGGATTTCCTGGGATGGGACGACGCGCGATGTCGATGCACGCATCGTGGAGCGTGATCGTGACGGGATGCTGCTGTCGCTGGTGGATGTCGGCACGGCCGCTTCGAGTCGTCGTGTGCGCTGCGTGGCAGCCGGCCGGAACGGACTGACCGAGTTGCATCTCGGTGACGTTGTCGTCGAGGCGGTGATCAACGGCCGGCGCTTGGCCGCAGACTCGCCCGGGGAGGCCGCCGCAGGCGCGTCACGGCTGACCGCCCCGATGCCGGGCAAGGTGGTGCGGGTGCTGGTCGCGCCCGGCGATCAGGTAGAGGCCCGCCAGCCGCTGGTAGTGGTCGAGGCCATGAAGATGGAGAACGAGCTGACGGCGCCGAAGGCCGGAGTCGTCACCGAGGTTCCGGTCACCGAAGGCATGTCGGTCGAATCCGGCCGGTTGCTGGCCGCCATAGAGTGACCGATGCCAGACGAGCCGTCGCGTCCCGGCAGCATTCTCTTCGGCTCCCTTCCGCCGGAGGAGCCGGTGGCGGAGGAGCCGGTCCGGTCTTCTCCAACGGCCGCTACCAAGCGTTGGCTGCGGAGGCTGCGGCGGCTGGGTCTGCGGCCGCTGCGGTGGCGATGGGTGCACCGGTTGCGGCCCGGGGTGCGGCGCTCGCTCGTGTGGACGACCATCGCCGTGGTGGCGCTCCTGGCGGGCAGCGCCGTGTCGTTCACCACTATCGACCTCGGCCCCAGCCTGCGGGCACAGGCGGAGCGGGCATTCGCCGATTACATCGACAGGTCGGTCACCATCGGGCGCCTCAGTACCTATCTGGCGCCGGGCCGCTTTCTTGTCGAGGACCTGGAAATCGGTGGCCTCAATCCCGGGGATCGACCTTTCTTCCAGGCGGATCGACTCACGATCTCGACCGCGTGGGGACCTCTGCTGCAAGGGGAGGTGCTCGTCGACGCCGTCGAGCTGAGTGGATGGCGGATGCTGGTCGAGGGATTCGCAGACGGGCGTCAGACCTTCCCGCGTTTCGTCCCGCGGGCGGATGGCGACGAACAAGAGGACACACCATCTCCCACCGGCGATTCCGGCGGCGCCGCCTCGGAAGAGGCGGACACCGGCCGCCGTATCGTGACCACCGTGCAGCACCTGCGTGCCCACGACGGCGAGTTCGTGTACGAGGACCATGGAGCGCCCTGGAGCATCAGGGCTCCCAACATAGATCTGACGCTGGGGAAGTCCACCGGCTACGGCGGCACCGCCAGGTTCCGTGGCGGGACCCTGGTCATCGGCGATTTCGAGCCGATGACGCTGAACATGGACGCCGAGTATGCGCTGGACGGTGGTCTGGTCGACCTGACGCATATCGACCTGTGGGCCGCCGCCGACGGATTCAGGGCGAGTGTGGACGGCCGCGTCGACATGCTGAACTGGCCGGAGTCGACCTACCACGTGCGCCGGATGTCCATCGACCTGCCCGCAATGAAGGAGATCTTCTTCGCGCGCGACAACTTCACGGTGACAGGCGAGGGAGCGTTCACGGGGATCTGGCATCTGTTCGAGGGGGGGCGTGAGCTGACCGGCTCGTTCGCGAGCGCGGACGCAACGCTGTCGGGACTGCGGTTTCCCGAGCTCGACGGCGACCTGGTCTGGACCCGCGACCGCTTCGAGATCTCCCGGGCGCAATCCGACTTCTACGGCGGCGAGCTGGACTTCACGTACGCGATGAAGCCGCTGGGCGCCCCCGAGCCGGGTGTCGCCACGTTCAGGCCGCAGGTCAGGTCGGCGAATCTCGAGCCGCTGCTCGCCGATCTCGACGTGCGCGGGGCGCGTCCCCGCGGTCGTCTCGCCGGCGAGCTGAGCCTTTCCTGGCCGCTGGGCCGCTTTCCGGAGCGCAGCGGCGGCGGCGAGGTGTCCGTCAGGCCGCCCCGGGGCGTCGAGTTGTTGCCCCGCGACGTTCCACCGGTACCGCGGGCGGGGTGGCCCCACGGCGAGCAGTCGTTCGCGCCGGCCGCCGCTCCGTGGCGTTTTCCCTTCGGCGGCGAGATGCGGTTCACGTTCGAGGAGGACGGCGTGGGAATCGCGCCGAGCTGGTTCGCGACACCGCTGACCGCGATGTCGTTCCAGGGCCGTACCGCCTGGGGGGAAGGCTCGCGGATTGCGTTCGATGTGCTGACCGCCGACTGGCAGGAGAGCGATCGCGTCATGGCCGCCGTCATGACGGCGTTCGGACGTCCGACGGGGGAGCTTACCCTGGACGGACACGGGACGATGACCGGTGTGATGCTGGGATCGCTGGCATCGCCGCGCGTCGAGGCGGCTTTCGCCGGCGACGCGATTCGGGCCTGGAACGTCGAGTGGGGCTCTGGAGAGGGTGACATCGTCGTCGAAGACGGGATGCTGGAGGTCACCAACGGCAGGTTTCTGCAGGCCGCATCGAGCATGACCGTCGACGGGCGGTTCGCGATCGGTGTGGCACGGCCGGGACGCGAGCAGATGAATGCGCGATTCGCGGTCGACGGTCTTCCTGCCCAGTACATCCGTGACGCTTTCTCTCTCGACGGCTACACCATCGACGGGCCGACCTACGGGCAGATCCGGCTGTACGGCGCGTATGCCGCACCACTCGGCTTCGGCCGACTGAGGCTGGGTGAGGGTGTCGCCTATGGTGAACCGTTCGACGAGGCCGAGGCCGACCTGCGGTTCGACGGTGGCGGCGTGCTCCTCAACGGCCTCACCGTGCGGCAGGGCGACGGTGAGGTCACCGGAGCAATGTACGTGCGGTGGGACGGCACCTATTCGGTCACGGCCGATGTGCGCGGCCTGGATTTGTCGGCTTCGCGGATGGCTGAGCGTGTGCCGATGCCCGTGACGGGGCGCATGGAGGCGACGCTATCGGGCGCCGGCGCTTTCGCCGATCCGCGGTACGAGATCCGCGGCGCGATGACCGATGTGTCGATCGCGGGCGCCACGGTGGGCCAGGTGACCGGCCGCCTCGACGTCGAGGCGGGCGTCATGGCGGTCGAGCTGGAAGCTGCCTCGCCGGGTGTAGCCGTATCGGGCTCGGGCCGTATCGGGCTTGAAAGCGCGGCGCCGGCGGAGCTTCGGTTCAGTGTGACCAACACGCGACTGGACCCCTTCGCCCGCGCCGTCCAACCGGGCCTGTCGGAGATGACCGCGCTGGTCGCCAGCGGTACGGTTGCTGTCGACGGGACGCTGCTCGATGTCGAGCGGCTCGACGTGGATGTCGCCGTCGATCGACTGGCGCTGACGGTCTTCGACTTCGCGCTCGAGAACGACGGTCCGGTTCGTCTTTCTCTGGCCGACAACGCCCTGCGCGTCGACCGGATGCGGTTGCGGGGCGAGGGAACGAATCTCGAGCTGAGCGGTGAAGTGACGCTGGCCGACGAGCGGCTCGCTCTGCGCGCGGACGGCAACGCCAGCCTCGGCATTCTTGAGGGGTTGATCGCGGATGTTCGGAGCCGCGGCACGATGCGGCTCACAGCCGATGTCGGCGGTTCCCTGGAAGCACCGATCATCAGCGGAGAGGCCCGGGTGCGGGATGGCCGTATCCGGCACCTGGCGTTGCCCCACGCCCTCGATGCCGTCAACGGTCGAGTGGTGCTGGAACCGGGTGGAATCCGTTTCGACGAGCTGTCCGCGCAGCTCGGTGGCGGCTCCGTGAGCTTTGGGGGGCGAGTGGGCCTGCAAGGGTACCGCGTCGGCGATCTCAACGTGACCGCGGCAGGGCGCGGCATCGCGCTGCGCTATCCCGAGGGCATCCGGTCACGCGTCGATGCGGATCTGACCTTGCGAGGATCGGTCGACACACCCACTCTGGGCGGGCTCGTGACCGTGCACGACGCCATCTGGATGGAGCTGTTTCAGGCCGACGGTGGGTTTCTGGACTTCCTCGGCGGGCAGGCCGTGGCCGACCCGGCGGAATCCAGTCTGCCGTTGCGGTTCGATCTCCGGATCTCGGCCCCGTCGAGCCTGCGTATCGCGGACAACCGGGCGCAGATCGTCGCCAGCGCCGACCTGACCCTGACCGGCACCTACGATCGCCCGTCGCTGTTGGGGAACGCCGAGATCGAACGGGGGCAGCTCTACTTCCAGGGCAATCGGTACCGATTGACTCGCGGGAGTGTCGGATTCGCCAATCCCATGGAAATGGAGCCGTTTCTCGATGTCGAGGCGGAGACGGACATCCGCGTGCCGGGGCAGACCTACCGGGTCACCCTGGGACTCGCCGGCCCGCTCGACAGACTGGAACCGCCAACCCTCGAGTCGGATCCGCCGCTGCAGCAGTTCGAGATCATCGGACTGTTGCTGGGCGACGTCCGGGACCCGCAACAGGCCGAGATCCGCACCCTGCGGGCGCCGGAGGCGTCGCAGCAGGGTCTGCTCATGCAGGGCATCGGCACGGGGCTGCTGAACAATCCGGTGCTGGCCGAAGTTGGTGGCGTGGTGGAGCGTTCCTTCGGTGTCGACACTTTCGAAATCACCCCGTCTCTGGACGATCCGGCGGCCCAGCAGTCGACGGAGTTGGTACCGACGGCCCGCGTGCTGATCGGCAAGCGCATCTCGGAACGGGCGCATCTGACATTCTCCCGCACCGTCAGCGGCAGCAACCAGGACCTCATCGTCGTCTTCGAATACGACGCCACCGATCGGTTGTCGTGGGTTCTGTCGCAGAACGAAGATCGGACCTACGCCCTCGACGTACGCGTCCGGCACGCCTTCTGATGCGCAGGTGGATCGTGTTGTCCCTCGCCGGGCTCTGTTGGCCGGCCCCTCCGGTGCAGGCCGCACGAGCCGTCGATACGTTCATCGGCCGGAACGTGGTAGAGGTGCAGTTGGCGGTAGATGGCCGACCGGTCGAGGACGGACCCCTTCGCGAGCTGGTCGAGACCCGGGTAGGCGAGCCGCTGTCGATGCGACAGGTCCGCGAGACGCTGGCGCATCTCTTCAGCCTGGGACTTTATAGCGGGGTCGAGGCCGGCGCCGGCGCGAGCCGGGGGGGGGTCGCGCTGCTCTACGAGCTGCAACCGCTCGAGACCGTCGAGCGGGTCGTGTTCGAAGGGGCGCTCGTCATCTCCGAAGAGGAGTTGCGCCGCCGAATCGTCCAACGCCACGGCACGCCGTTTCTGGCGGCCGAAGCCGTTGCCGTGGCGGATACGGTACGCACGGCGTACGCCGAGAACGGGTTCTTCATTCCTCGGGTTTCGCACGAGGTTGTCGGGGCCTCCGCGGGTCGCGTTCTCCGGATTTCCGTCGACACCGGGCCGCGAGCGCTCGTCCGACGCTGGCCGATTACCGGCGAGTCGCCGGCGTTCCACACTGCCATCCGCGCCCGGCTCGGGCTTCGCGACAGGCAGCCGTACGACGGTCCGGCCCTCGTGCAGCGGCTCGGCGACTACGAAGCCGATCTCCGGCGGCGGCGGTACTACGAAGCCCGCCTGTCCCATGCGGTCGACCGGCTGAGCGATACCGAAGTCGATGTCTACCTCACGGTGCATCGCGGCCCGCGGATCGACGTGACGTTCGAGGGCGACGAGGTGCCGGACGCTCGTCTGGCGGACCTGGTGCCGGTCGCTCGGGAGGCGAGCGCCGACGAGGACCTGCTCGAGGATGCGGATCAGCGGATCGCCGCGCACTTGCAGGGACTGGGCTACCGCGATGCCGCCGTCACTCACACGCGGGAAGGCGATGCGGAGCAGCTCTCCATCGTCTTCAGCGTGAGCCGAGGTCCGCTGTTTCGGGTCGGCGACCTGGTGGTTCGCGGGAACCGGGCGGTGACGGATGAAACGATCCGGGCGCTCGTCGGCGTTGCCGCGGGTGATCCCCTCGTGGTGCGGGAGATCGACGCCGGGCTCGCCGCCATCGAGGAGCACTACAACCGTCTCGGCTTCGCCACGGTACGGGCGGTGCATTCCTTCAGCGGCAGCGAGGCCGACAGCCCGGACGGCGCCGTCGAGAGCGTTGTGGAGATCGCGATCGAGGAAGGGGTGCAGACGATCATCGGGGACGTGGAATTCGACGGCGGGTCGGTCGCCCCGGCGGATGTCCTTCAGCAGATCGTCGGGACGCGGAGCGGGGAGGCATACTACGGGCCTCAGGTCGAGAGCGATCGGAACGCGCTGCTCGAGTATTTCCTGAACGACGGCTACGACCAGGCCCGGTTGACGGTAGACGCACGTTTCGCCGACGACCTGAGCACGGTGGACGTCGTGTTTCGAATCGTCGAGGGCCGGCAAGTGCTCGTCGACCATGTGCTGATCGTCGGCAACCGGCAGGTCGATGCCGCCATCATTCGGCGCGAGGTCACCCTGACGCCGGGCCAGCCGCTCGGACTCGACGATGTGGCCGAGACGCGCCGCCGCCTGAACGCACTCGGCATGTTCCGGCGGCTCGACATCCGCGAATTCAGTCACGGCCGCTTCGACCGGCGGGACGTGATTATCGAGGTCGAGGAAGCGGCTGCGACCCGTCTTGCCTACGGCGGGGGCTTCGAGGTGTCGCAGAGGCTCCGCCGGGAGGTCAGTGCGGCGGGCAGTCAGGCGGTGGAGCGAATCGAGTTCGCGCCGCGCGGTTCGTTCGAGATCGGCCGCCGCAACCTCTGGGGCAGGGATCGGTCGATAGATCTGTTCACGCGCGTGAGTGTCCGGCGCAAGAACGACCCTCTTCCGCCCGTGCAGGCAGCGACCGGTGGCGCGTTCGGCTTCAACGAGTACCGCGTGCTCGCCGCTTATCGTGAGCCGCGGGCTGTCGGCCGCGACTGGGACGTGCTGGTTTCCGGGTTCGTCGAGCGGGCGATTCGGCCGGGGTTCGACCTCTTCGGACGCGGGGTGAGCGCGCAAGTGACGCGATCTTCGGGCGCGGCGACCGGTACCGCGCTCGGGTACCGGCTCGGCAACAACGACACCTCCAACCGCGAGTTGAATCGGGAAGACGAGAACATCGTCGACCGTCTGTTCCCCAACGTCCGGTTGTCGTCGTTCACCGCGAGTCAGGTGCTCGACACACGCGACGATCCGGTCAATCCGTCCATCGGCTCGCTCGTGACTCTCGAATCCGAGGTGGCCGCCCGGAGGATAGGCTCGGAAGTCGGTTTCTCCAAGAGCTTCCTGTCGGGTTCCGTGTATCGCAGAGTGCCCGGCGTGCCGCGGATCGTCGTGGCGGCCGGCGCGCGACTCGGGGTCGCCTGGGGATTTCCGCGGGCTCTGGATGCGGTCGCGGGGCCGGCGGATGCGCCTCAGCCGGCACCGAGCGCTCTGGCGCTGCCGATCAGCGAGCGGTTCTTCGCCGGCGGGAACACCACGGTTCGCGGGTTCGCCCTGGATCGCCTCGGGAACCCCCGCACGGAGACCGGTGGCACCATCGATCAGGACGGCTTTCCGCAGGGCGGGAACGCCATGGTCATTCTGAACAGCGAGTTGCGCATCCGCGTGACTTCGGCCATAGGATTGGTCACTTTCCTGGACGCCGGCAACGTTTATGATCGTGTAGAGCACTTGAGTCTCGGTCGCATCAGAAGCGGGGCCGGGTTCGGGGTCCGCTACAACTCGCCGGTTGGGCCGCTGGGGTTCGACATCGGCTTCAAGCTTGGCGAGCGCCATTTCTTCGGTGACGAGACCAATCCGCAACAGGAGCAGCTCTGGGCGCTGCACTTCAGCTTCGGGCAGGCTTTCTGACCTCCCGTTCATCCGTCTTCTCGTCTGCCTGCTGATCGCCGCCTTTGTCTGGCTGTCCGGGGGACATGCCCAGATCCTCGACCGAGTGCTCGCAATGGTGTCCGGGCAGGTCATTCTGGACTCGGACGTACGGGCGTTTCTCGATCTCGGGTTGCACGAGCGCGGCCTGTGGGAGCTTCGGCAACAGGATGCCGCGGGCCGCGAGGTGGCGGCGCTGAATCGACTGATAGAACGCCGGCTCGCGCTCGACGAGGTCAATCGGTTCCGGCAGGCGCTGCCCGCCAGGGCAAGTGTCGACGAATATCTGGAAGCCGTGCGCGCACGTTTCGCCGACGAGGACGCGTTTGCCGGAGTGCTTGCCGCGGTCGGACTCGATCTGGAGGATCTGCGGCAGATTCTCCGCGACGACATCCGGATCGAGGTGTATGTCGCCGAACGGCTCGGCGGTCGTGCCGAGTTGATAGAGGACTGGATTGCCGGACTGTTGCGACGCGCCGAGGTCATGCGGGTCGACCCATAGCAGTTCGTGGGCTCAGGCTTGTGTGCCGAGCATGGCCAGCGCTATCTGCGTGAGATTGAATCCGGTGTGGCTTACCATCGCCGCGACCGCGCTGCCGCGCGTCAGATAGAGCGCGCCCCAGAGGGCACCGAGCGCGCCGGTGACGATGACCGTATCCCATCCCTGGACGGAGTGGCCCAGACCGAACGCGATACTGAAGACGACGAGACCCAGCCAGCCCCCGCCGAGGTGCTGATCGAAGCGGCGCAGGATGAAGGCTCGCTGCAGTTCCTCCCGGAGTCCCCCCGCCAGCACCACCACGAGCGCGAACAGGAGCGCGCTCCCCGGCGTGTCGAGCATGGCCCCGAACGGGTTGTCGGGCACGTTGCGCAGTCCGGGTGCCAGCCATGCGATGAGCAGGAGTCCGGCGACGGCGCCTACCACCACGGGCGGCGTGATCAGTACGCCGAGCGCCGCCTCGCGCGCCGGTGGGCGAGCGCCGAGCACGAGGTCGCGGACCGTCTCGTCGCGTGCGTGCAGGAACGTCGTCACGAGAGCGACCACGACGACAACGTCGAGCAACGTCACCGTGACTATGTAGCGGAGAGTCGGCTCGCCGGCGGGCGTGAGAACCGCGAGTCCGGCCGCCGCGAGCAGCGCCGAGAGCACGAGCTGGGTCGGAAATCCCGAGCAGAGAATCACCTCGATGAGCGAGGGCACGAAGCGCCCCGGGGTGGGTTCCACGGGCGACGGTGCGGCGGAATCCGATTCCGGATCGGTTTCCGATGCGACGTCCAGCAGTTCGCCTGGGCGGCCGTGCTTCCAGTCGGCGGGATCCGATTCCGGATCGGGTTCCGATGCGACCGTCGGCTGGCCGAGGCCGAGTCCCCGCCCCGGGTCAACCATGCGGCCAACTCTAGCATCTGCCGCGGAAGTCCGGGTGCGGCGGTTGTGGGTGTCGCGTGCCGCTACACCGCTTGCGCGGCGCGGGTCGAGCGGGAAATCGCCCACAGGTCCTAACAGACTTTCCACAGCCTCCCAACATTCTCCCAACATGTTGCGTCCAAGCAGAAACTGAACACTACATGTTGACAGTCCGGCCCGACTGGCGCATCATTTGAGGGGCCCGTTGGATACGGGCAACGCGTCGAGCGTCGCTGGGGGCTTGGCGCGGCGGCGGAAGGCGCCGCGCCAAGTCGATTTTCGCGTTCTGCCCAGCCGTGAGGACGCGGTGGCGGCCGTAATAACGCGGTGGCGGCCGTAATAAGAGGGGGGGAGATGTCAGGAGGCGCTGCTCAGGAGTCGACCGCACAGATTACGCCACCGGCCTTGGAAACGACCGGTTCGACCGGGCGGGGCCTCGAGTTTCCTCGCGTGTTCAGCCGCGCCGACGTCGATCCGTTCGACGAGTTCAAGTGGGAGACGCGGGCCGCGGTGATTTCCAACGAGCGGGGCGAGGTGGTCTTCGAGCAGAATGGCGTGGAGGTTCCGGCGTTCTGGTCGCAGCAGGCGACCAACATCGTCGTTTCGAAGTACTTCCGCGGCCAGCTCGGCTCGCCGGATCGAGAGCACAGCGTCCGGCAACTGATCGGCCGGGTGGTGGACACGATCGTCGGGTGGGCCGAAGAGCAGGGGTACTTTGCCTCGACGGACGATCTGCAGGCGTTCGGCGGCGACCTGAAGTTCCTCCTGGTGCGGCAGAAGGCGGCCTTCAACAGTCCTGTCTGGTTCAACTGCGGGTTCGAGAAGGCGCCGCAGTGCTCGGCCTGCTTCATCAACTCGGTCGACGACACGATGGAGTCCATCCTCACACTGGCGAGGACCGAGGGGATGCTCTTCAAGTTCGGGTCCGGCACCGGCACGAACCTGTCGCCTATCCGCTCGTCGCGCGAACTGCTGGCCGGTGGGGGCACGGCGTCGGGACCGGTGTCGTTCATGAAGGGTTACGACGCGTTCGCCGGCGTGATCAAGTCGGGCGGCAAGACGCGGCGCGCGGCCAAGATGGTCATCCTCAATGCCGATCACCCGGACGTGCTGGAGTTCATCACCTGCAAGGTGGACGAGGAACGCAAGGCGTGGGCGCTGATCGACGCCGGCTACGACGGCTCGTTCACCGGTCCCGCGTACAACTCCGTGTTCTTCCAGAACTCGAACAACAGCCTGCGCGTCCCGGACGAGTTCATGCGGGCCGTGCTCGACGACGGCGAGTGGAAGACGCGCGCAGTGACCGACGGCCGAATCGTCGAGACGTACCGGGCGCGCGAGTTGATGCGGGCGGTGGCCGAGGGCACGTACGTCTGCGGTGATCCGGGCATGCAGTTCGACACGACCGTCAACGACTGGCACACCTGTCCGAACACCGCGCGGATCAACGCTTCGAATCCGTGCTCGGAGTACATGTTCCTGGACGACTCGGCCTGCAACCTCGCGTCTCTCAACCTGATGCAGTTCCTCAAGGCGGACGAGCCGGGGGAGTTCGATGTGGAGGCTTTCCGGGCCGGAGTCCGGACGCTCATCACCGCGCAGGAGATCATCGTCGGCAACGCCAAATATCCGACTCCCGCCATCGAGAGCAACAGCCACGACTTTCGCCCCCTCGGTCTCGGCTTCGCCAATCTCGGGGCCTTGCTGATGTCGCGCGGCGTACCCTACGACAGCGACGAGGGACGGGATTACGCGGCGGCCATCACGGCGCTGATGACCGGCGAGGCGTACGCGCAGTCCGCCCGCATCGCGCGCGACTGCGGCGGGCCCTTCGCCGGCTATTCGAAGAACGAGCAGCCGTTCCTGCGGGTGATGCGCAAGCACCGCGACGCCATGAAGGGAGTCGCCCGGGGCCATGTGCCCGAAGACCTGTACGCGGCGGCGACCGAGTCGTGGAACGACGGGGTCGAGCTCGGCGAGAAGCACGGATTCCGCAACGCGCAGGCCACCGTGCTCGCCCCGACCGGCACCATCGGCTTCATGATGGACTGCGACACGACCGGCGTGGAGCCGGACATCGCGCTCGTGAAGTACAAGCGGCTCGTCGGCGGCGGGCTGATGCAGATCGTCAACCACACGGTACCGGTCGCCCTGGCTCGCCTCGGATACCAGGACGACCAGATCAACAGCATCGTGCAGTACATCGACGAGCACGACACCATCGAGGATGCGCCCCACCTCGATCCGGTCCACCTGCCGGTGTTCGACTGCGCGTTCAAGCCGGCCAAGGGTTCGCGGTTCATCCACTATACGGGGCACCTGAAGATGATCGGGGCGGTCCAGCCGTTCATCTCCGGCGCCATCTCGAAGACCATCAACGTTCCCACCGAGGCGACGGTCGAAGACATCGAGCGGGCGTATCTGGATGCCTGGCGGCTCGGGACGAAGGCGGTGTCGATCTATCGCGACGGCAGCAAGCGGACGCAGCCACTCAACACGGCCAAGCAGACTGGAGAAGAGGCCGCGGCTGCGGTCGGTGACCAGCCGGTACGCCGCAAGCTCCCGGACGAGCGCAACGCCATCACCCACAAGTTCGACATCGCCGGGCACGAGGGCTACATCACCGTCGGACTGTTCGACGACGGCACGCCGGGGGAGATCTTCCTGGTGATGGCCAAGGAGGGGTCGACCATCTCCGGTTTCGCCGACGCCTTCGCGCAGGCCGTGTCGTACTCGCTGCAGTACGGCGTGCCGCTGCAGGTGCTCGTCGACAAGTTCAGCCACGTGCGTTTCGAGCCGGCCGGCCTGACGAAGAACCCGGACGTGCGGGTGGCCAAGTCGATCGTCGACTATGTCTTCCGCTGGCTGGCGACGAAGTTCCTCTCGCCGGAGGCGCAGTTCCACGCGGGTGTGAACGTCGGCGATGGCCCAGCGGCCGAGGCTGGCGAGCAGTTGACCTTCGGCGAGGCGATTCCGACCGATGCTCCCGCACCGAAGGCGGGGAGCAACGGCTCGCAGGCCGTGCCCTACGCCATCCAGAACGACGAGGACGCGCCGCCCTGCTCGACCTGCGGCGCCATCATGATCCGCAACGGCGCCTGCTACAAGTGCGTCAACTGCGGCGCGACGAGCGGGTGCGCGTAAGTGCCTACGGGGTGTCGCTATCGGAGGGAGTGCCACGCATCCTGGAGGAGCGAGCCGCCGAGTCCTCGTCACCGAGCATGCCCCAGCCGAGGTAAGCGAGGCCGACGAGGGTGATCGAGAAGACTGCCCGCAGCACCTGGGGCAGAAGCAGCAGCCGCCCGTAGAAGTGCGGGTCGTTGTGCAGGCTGATCGACTGCAGACCGAGGAGCGCCGCGATCGCGAGGGCGAGTCCGCCGGGCATCGAGACGCGCACGAGCACGGCGGCGAACAGCAGCGTCGTCCCCGCGAGCATGCGCCAGACGTTGGCCCACCACTCGAGCGTGCCCGCGCCGATGAGGTCGGCCGAGCCGACGACGACATCGTGCAGGCCGTACAGAAACATCCCTAACGCGGCAACTCTGAGCATCGTCCTCTGTTGTATCATGCCGCGCGGCAGAGGGAGGCATCTGTCCTCACTTGCCGGCGCCGGCGCCCCGAGCGCCCTTCGGCCACCTCCACCTGACGGATAGCTGGCAATGGATCTGCTACTGACCGACAAGATCGCCCTGGTGACCGGATCGAGCCGCGGCCTGGGATTCGCCGCGGCGCGCGCTCTGCTTGAGGAGGGCTGCAGCGTAGTCATCTGCGCTCGCGGCGGCGAACGGCTACAGGAGGCGGCCGAGACCCTGCGGCGGACAGCTGCCGCCGACCGTGTGCTGGCCGTGCAAGCCGATCTGTCGTCGGCGGAGGGTGTCGCCGCCGTCGTCGACCGGACCGTCGAGAGTTTCGGCGGGCTGGACATCCTGGTCAACAACGTCGGCCGGGCCGGCGGCGGGGGCATCGTCGAGACGGGCGACGCGGAATGGGAGGCCGCGTTGGACGAGACGCTGTTTCCCGCGATCCGGGCCTCGCGCCTCGCGGTGCCGCACATGCGCGAGCGCGGAGGCGGCGCGATCACCATGATCGCCTCGATCTGGGGCCGCGAGTCCGGGGGGCGGATGACCTACAACGCGGTCAAGGCGGCCGAGATCAGCCTCGCCAAGTCGATGGCCCGTGAGCTGGCGCCCCACAACATCCGCGTGAACAGCGTCGCGCCGGGTTCGATCTCGTTTCCCGGCGGATCCTGGCACCGCCGCCAGCAGGAGGATCCGGAGGGCATGGCCGCGTTCGTTCGCGAGCAACTGCCGTTCGGCCGCTTCGGCCGGGCGGAGGAGGTCGGCGCCGTCGTCGCGTTTCTGGCCTCGCCTCGGGCGAGCTGGGTGAGCGGCGCGTGCTTGACCGTGGACGGCTGCCAGTCGCGATCGCTCATCTGACAGGTGGCGATGGGGCTACCGTTGAGTCCGCTGCTGCTGCCGCCGGCCTTCCACCGTCACCTTGCCGTACTTCTTCATGAAGCGCTCGACGCGGCCCTCGGTGTCGACCAGCTTCTGACGTCCGGTGAAGAACGGGTGGCAACTGGAGCAGATCTCGAGGTGCAGCTCCTTCTTGGTCGAGCGGGTCTTCCAGGTGGCGCCGCACGCGCACCGGACGTCGACCTGGTGGTATTGCGGGTGGATGTCTGCCCTCACGTTCTGCTCCCTCTTCGGCTACGCAACAGCGAATTATAGCAACTTCCTGCGGCCGCGCAGTCATCGCGCCGCCGTCAACAGCGAGCCGACGGCCGTGCGGACCGCGGGAATCCCCGCGCCCGTCTTGCTGGACACCGGCAGCACGGCCCGGCCGAGCGCCGCTTCGTGCGCCCGGTGGGTCCGGGCCTGCGCGCTGCGCGACAGCCGGTCGTTCTTGGTCGTCACGACGATGCTGCCGTAGCCCTGCTCGGCGAGCCAGGCATGGGCCGCCAGATCGCTGTCGAGCCCGGCGTGCCGGCCGTCCACCAACAGGATCACGCCGGCCAGACGCGGTGCGCCGGGCGGGGGAGGCGTGGCGGGGCGGGCTGTCGCGCGCTCGAAGAAGTCACGCACGATCACCTCGAACTCGCTCCGCGCCTTCGATCCTCCCTGGGCGAAGCCGTACCCGGGCAGATCGGCAAGCGTCGTTCGCATGACGCGCCTTCCCGGCGCCGGAACGGTTCGCACGGCGTACAGGTTGACGAGTCGCGTGGTGCCCGGCTTCGCGCCGGCCCGCGCCAGGCCGCGGCGGATCAGCGCGTTGATGAGGCTCGACTTGCCGACGTTCGAACGTCCCACCATGGCGACGACGGGCCCGGCGTCGGGCGGCAAATGGCCGCCCGCGGGCATGCTGCTGACGAAGTCGGCTTCGAGAATCTTCACCGGGGCGTCCAGGCGACGCTGACCTGGGCGTCCGCGCCGCGAAACGGCGCCGGTTCCTAGTGCGTGATCTGGTCGTCCGAGACGGTCTCGACCTCCGGCGTCTCCGGTGCCGGGAGCCTGGTCGCGAGGGGCTCGCTGAGGGCGATCTTCAGCACTTCGTCCATGGTGTCGACCATGAAGAGGTCCAGGCCGTCGAGCACCGCCTTCGGTATGTCCGCAAGGTCCTTCTCGTTGTCCCTCGGCAGGACGATGGTCTTCAGGTTCGCCCGGTGGGCGGCCAGGACCTTCTCCTTGACGCCGCCGACCGGCAGCACCTTGCCGCGCAGCGTGATCTCGCCGGTCATGGCGACCTCCCGCCGCGTGGGGATGCGCGTGAGGGTCGAGACGAGCGCGGTGGTGATTGTGATGCCTGCCGACGGGCCGTCCTTGGGAATGGCACCCTCGGGGACGTGCACGTGCATGTCGGTCTTCTTGTTGAACTCCTTCGGGATCCCGAACTCCTCGGCCTTCGCGCGGACGTAGCTCATTGCCGCCTGCGCCGACTCCTGCATCACGTCGCCGAGCTTGCCGGTCAGCGTCAGTTGCCCCTTGCCCGGCATCAGCGTGGATTCGGTCAGCAGCAACTCGCCCCCGGCCTCGGTCCAGGCCAGACCGGTCGCGATGCCCACCTCGTTCTGCTTCTCGGCGTTCATCGGCCGGTACCTGGGCACGCCGAGGTACTCGGTAACGCGCTCGCCCGTGACCTCGGTGCTGTAACTCTTGCCGTCGTCGACGACCCTGCGCGCGATCTTGCGACAGACCGACGCGATCTCTCGCTCCAGGCTGCGCACGCCCGCTTCCCGCGTGTAGCGGCGAATGATCGTTTCGTACGCGTCGTCGCAGAACGTGGCGTTCCTGTCGCTGAGACCGGTGGCGGTCAGCGTCTTCGGCGTCAGGAACCGCTTGCCGATCTCTATCTTCTCCAGTTCCGTGTAGCCCGACAGTTGCAGGACCTCCATACGGTCGCGCAACGCCTGGGGCACCGTGTGCAGCACGTTGGCGGTGCATACGAACATCACGTGCGACAGGTCGTACTCCACGTCGAGGTAGTGATCCAGGAAGGTGTTGTTCTGCTCCGGATCGAGCACCTCGAGCAGGGCTGCCGACGGATCCCCGCGGAAGTCCATCGACATCTTGTCGACCTCGTCGAGCAGGAACACCGGGTTGACGGTCCCTGCCTTCTTCATCATCTGGATGATCTGGCCCGGGAAGGCTCCGATGTACGTCCGTCGGTGTCCCCGAACCTCGGCTTCGTCCCGCACGCCGCCGAGCGACAACCGGACGAACTTGCGGCGCGTGGCGCGCGCGATCGACTTGGCAAGCGAGGTCTTGCCGACCCCGGGAGGTCCGGTCAGGGTCAGAATCGTGCCCTTGGGCTTGCGGACGAGGGAGCGGACCGCGAGAAACTCCAGGATGCGGTCCTTGATCTTCTCGAGCCCGAAGTGATCCTGGTTCAGGATCTCCTCGGCCCGCGACAGGTCCCGGCTCTCGCGGGTCCGCTTGTACCAGGGCACGGCGATCAGCCAGTCCAGGTAGTTGCGGGACACCGTCGCCTCGGCCGACATCGGCGGCATGGCCTCGAGTCGCTTCAGCTCCTGCAGGGCCTTTTCTTCCACCTCGCCGGGCATCCGGCACTTGTGAATCTTCTTGCGCAGATCGTCCGTCTCGTTGCCTCGCTCCTCCTTGCGGCCCAACTCCTTCTGGATCGCCTTCATCTTCTCGTTGAGGTAGTACTCCTTCTGCGCCTTCTCCATCTGCTTCTTGACGCGAGACTGGATGCGGCGGTCCACCTGGAGCTTGTCGACCTCGCCCTCGAGAATGCTGGCGATGCGCGTCAGGCGCTCGAGCGGCGAGATGATCTCGAGCAGGTTCTGCTTCTCGCCCACCCCGATCGCCAGGTGTGCGGCGATGGTGTCGGCGAGCTTGCTCGGATCGTCCACCCGCACGGCGGCGATCATGGCGTCGTGCTGCAGGTTGTTCGACAGCTTCACGTACTGCTCGAACTGCGACACGACCTTGTTCATCGCCGCCTCGACGTCCTCGCCGGGCTCGTTCTGGCGTCCGAGCACCTTGGCGACGACGCGATAGAACCCCTTGTCTTCCTTCCATTCGACGGTGCGTGCGCGGTCGACACCCTCGACGAGGACCTTCACGTTCCCGTCCGGCAGCCGCAGGCTCTGGACGATGTTCGCCACGCAGCCCATCGTGTAGATGTCGCCGGGGTTCGGATCGTCGTTGGCAGCGTCCTTCTGGGCCGCCAGGAAGATGCGCTTGTCGTGAGAGAGCGCGTGCTCGAGCGCCCGCGTTGACGACGACCGGCCGACGACGAACGGCATCATCATGTGCGGGAACACGACCACGTCGCGCAACGGGACGATCGGCAGCGTTTCGTAGGATTCCATACGGTCAGGGTCCTGGCCCGGTTACCCGGCCTTTTCGATTAGGGTGATGGGTTTGTCCTTGGCCAGCACGGCTTCGCGGGTGATCACGCACTCGGTGACCTTCTTGTTGCCCGGCAGCGAGTACATGATGTCGAGCATCAGCTCCTCGATGATCATCCGCAGTCCGCGCGCCCCGATCTTGCGGTCGAGCGCCGATTCCGCGATGGCGTCGAGCGCATCGTCGTCGAAGCGGAGCTTCACGTCCTCGTATTCGAACAGCTTCTGATACTGGCGTGTGATGGCGTTGCGCGGCGTCGTCAGAATCTTGACGAGCGCCTCCTTGTCGAGCTCGTGCAGGGTGCCCTGTACCGCCAAGCGCCCCACGAATTCCGGGATGAGGCCGTACTTGATCAGGTCCTCCGGCTCGACGTGCTGCAGCAGCGAACCGACGCTCGACTGCCGTGCGGACCGGATGTCGGCCCGGAAACCGAGCGTCTTCCGGCCGAGCCGGCGCTGAATCATCTTGTCGAGGCCCACGAAGGCGCCGCCGCAGATGAACAGGACGTTGGTCGTGTCGATCTGGAAGAACTCCTGGTGCGGATGCTTGCGTCCGCCCTGCGGAGGCACGTTGGCGACCGTGCCCTCCAGGATCTTCAGCAGCGCCTGCTGCACGCCTTCCCCGGACACGTCGCGGGTGATCGACGGGTTTTCGTCCTTGCGGCAGATCTTGTCGATCTCGTCGATGTAGATGATGCCCTGCTGGCACTTGTCGATGTCACCGCCCGCGGCCTGCAGCAGCTTGAGGATGATGTTCTCGACGTCCTCGCCGACGTAGCCGGCCTCGGTCAACGTCGTCGCGTCGACGATCGTGAACGGAACCGCGAGCAGGCGGGCCAGGGTCTGCGCCAGCAGCGTCTTGCCGGTGCCGGTGGGGCCAATCAGCAGGATGTTCGACTTGGTGAGCTCGGGGTCGTGGCGGTTCTTGACCCGTTTCTGGATCTCGACGCGCTTGTAGTGGTTGTAGACGGCGACGGCGAGCTTCTTCTTCGTGATCTCCTGACCGATCACGTACTGGTCGAGGAACTTCTTGATGTCCGACGGGACCGGCAGGCTGGAACGGAGGCCGCCCTTGCTCTCGAAGCGGCTGTCGTCCGCGATGATGTCGTTACAGACGTCGACGCACTCGTCGCAGATGAAGACCGTGGGCCCGGCGATGAGCTTCCGGACATCGTTCTGGTCCTTGTTGCAGAAGGAGCAACGGAGCGTCTCGCTGCTAGTGGCTTTCTTGGCCATGCCCTGACGCACACTTGCCGACGCTACGCGCGCTCGCGGATCACGTCGTCAATGATACCGTATTCGCGGCTCTGCTCGGCGCTCATGATGTAGTCCCGCTCGGTGTCGTCCGCGATCCGGTCGAGCGATTGCCTGGTGTGCTCGGCGAGGATCTCGTTCAGCCGCGCCCGGGTGCGCAGGATCTCCTTGGCGTGTATGTCGATGTCGGTTGCCTGTCCGCCCAGGCCGGTCATCAGCGGCTGATGGATGATGATGCGCGAGTTGGGAAGTGAGAAACGCTTCCCGTTGGCCCCGGCCGCGAGCAGCACCGCGGCCATCGACGCCGCCTGGCCGATGCAGTACGTCTGGACGTCCGGCTTGATGAACTGCATCGTGTCGTAGATCGCGAGCCCGGCCGATATCACGCCGCCCGGACTGTTGATGTACAGCAGGATGTCGCGGTCGGGGTCCTCGGCCTCCAGGAACAGCATCTGGGCGATGACCAGGTTGGCGAGCGCGTCGTCGATGGACGACCCGATGAAGACGATGCTGTCCTTCAGCAGGCGCGAGTAGATGTCGTAGGCGCGCTCGCCCCGATTGGTCTGCTCGACCACCATCGGGATGAGCTGCGATCTCGATTCACCCATGGCAATTATTCTCACACACTGACGATGGTCGCGCGCTTCAGGAGCAACGCGATGGCTTTGTCCCGCCGCAGCCCCGCCTTCAGGCGCGCGAGGCCCATGTCCTTCTCGATGAACGCACGGACGGCCTGCGGCGTACGGCCACTCCGCGTTGCCTGGCGCTCGACCTCCTGATCCACGTCCTCTTCCGTAGCCTCGACCGCCTCCCGGTCGGCGATTTCGTCGAGCACCAGCGTGCCGCGAACGGTGTCGGTCGCCGACGCGCGCTGCTGCTCGCGGAACGCGTCCCAGTCGACGCGCGCCTGCCGCGGGTCGACCTGCTCTTCCATCAGGCGCCGGGCGACCTGCTCCGTGCGCCGGTCCAGTTCGCGGGCAATCAGGGCTTGCGGTACCTCTACCGTGACCCGGTTCGCGAGTTGCCGCAGCAGATCCTGGCGAACCTCGTTGTGCGCTTCCAACTCGGCCTGCGCCCGCAGATCGGTCTCCACCTGGGCGCGCAATGCGCCCAGGTCCTCGAACTTGCCCAGCGACCGGGCGAACTCGTCGTCCAGGTCCGGCAGCACCGCCCGCTGGACGTTCTTCACCTCTATCGCGTAGGAAGCCCGCTGGCCCGCGAGCCGGCGCACGGCGTCGTCGTCCGCGTGGGTAACCGTGAACGAGGGCGTGGCACCCGGCTCGAGACCGACCAGCTCGTCGTCGAACCCCGGCGGATTGGCGTTGCTGCCGATCTCCACCCGCACGTCCTTCAGGTGCTCGGGGGGCGTCTGGGGCCGGTCCGGCAGCCGCCGCTCGAGATCGATGGTCACGATGTCGCCCCGTTCCGCGCTGCGCTCCGTGACCGCCTCCAGGTGTGCTCGTCCCTGCCGGAGCCGTTCGAGGGCCTGGTCGACCGCTGCGTCGTCCATCTTGCTCGGCGACTGGCGCAGGGTGAAGGCCGAGTAGTCGCCCGGATCGATCTCCGGAAGCGTCTCGATCAGCGCGGTGAAGGTCAGTGGCTTGCCGTCGTCCACCTCCACGTCCCGGATCTGGGGCGTGGCTACCGGCTCGACGTCGTGTTCCGCGACCGCTTCATCCACCGCGTCCGGAATCAGGTTCTGTGCGACGTCCTGCAGGATCTGATCGCGGAAGCGCGTCCGCACGATCCTGGCCGGAACCTTGCCGGGCCGGAACCCCTGGACCTTCGCCGACCGCCCGTAGCGCTTCGAAACGCGGTCGATCTCCCGGTCGACCGTGGCGGCCGGGAGTTCGACGGTCAGCTCCTTGCGGCAGGAGCCGACGTCCTTGATGTCGGATTTCATTGCCGTTGGCATCTTGTACTACCGGCGTACCGCCGGCCGGTGCGAGCCCGACGCAAGACCGTCCCGCCATCGAACCCGAGCTGTGCCCCGGTCGTGTCGCGGGATGGTGCGAAAGGGGGGACTCGAACCCCCATAGCCTTGCGGCTACCGGATCCTAAATCCGGCGCGTCTGCCAGTTCCGCCACTTTCGCGTCAGGCGTCGGCGCGGTTGGAGGCGTGGATGCCGCTACCGTTGATCAGACTAGCACACCCGCCCGGTTCGACGCCCGCGTTGCGCGGCAGGCTGTTCTGGTACGATCTGGCGCGGTGCGAGTCGTTCCGGGAGGTTGATGTCTTGACGCACGTTGCCCCGTCCGAGACCGGCGTAGTCGATCGCCGGCAAGCAATTGGAGCCTATCGCGACAATCGGGCTCGAACGAAGCAGCTCTTCGAGATGCTCACGCCCGATGCCTACTACGAGCGGCCGATTCCGCTCCGGCATCCGGTGGTGTTCTACGACGGCCATATCCCCGCGTTCGCGGTGAATTCGTTTCTCAAGCGGGGGCTCGGCCATCCCGGCGTCGATTCCGATCTGGAAACGCTGTTTGCGCGCGGGATCGACCCGGCGGACAAGAGAGCCGCCTCGGCTTCCGCGATTGCGAGCTGGCCGTCGCGCGACGTCGTGCGGCGGTACGCGGAGCGGGCCGACGACGCCATCCTGAGCGCGCTCGAGTCCGCCACCATCGAGGGTGACGGCAACGCGGTTCTGTGTCGTGGCCAGGGTGTCTTCACGATGCTGGAACACGAGGAGATGCACCAGGAGACGCTGCTCTACATGTGGCATCGTTTCGATCCGTGCTTCAAGCGCTGTCCGGACGGGTACGAGCCGGTAGGAACGACCGAGCCCGGCCCGACCCGGCGGGAGATGGTGACGGTTACGCCCGGTCGTGCCACCCTCGGTGCGGGGATGTCGCAGATCCGCTTCGGCTGGGACAACGAGTTTCCGGCTCACTCCATCGACGTGCCGGCCTTTTCCATGGACGTGCACGATGTGACCAATGCGGAGTACCGGGAGTTCGTCGACGCCGGCGGGTACGACGACGCGGGATGCTGGTCCGCTCCGGC
Source organism: Vicinamibacterales bacterium (assembly GCA_958296065.1). Classification (GTDB taxonomy): domain Bacteria; phylum Acidobacteriota; class Vicinamibacteria; order Vicinamibacterales; family UBA8438; genus WTFV01. The sequence continues at coordinate 34,606 of CATQHX010000021.1, forward strand.
GTGGCGCCGCCGGCAGGAAGCGGGCCGCCGGCATCCGCTGTTCTGGGAGCGCAGGGACGGCGAGTGGTTCTGGTGCGGGATGTTCGGACCGGTGCCGCTGCCGCCCGCCTGGCCGGTCTACGTGACCCACGACGAGGCGACGGCGTTCGCACGCTGGAAGGGTCTGCGTCTGCCCACGGAGGCCGAGTACCACCGGGCCGCCTTCGGAACTCCCGATGGCTCCGAACGTGCGTACCCGTGGGGCGACGAGCCACCGGACGCCACCCGGGGCAACTTCGATTTCCGGTTCCGGGATCCCGTGCCGGTGGGCTCGTTTCCTGCCGGCGCCAGCGCCTGGGGCGTGCACGACCTGCTCGGCAACGGTTGGGAGTGGACATCCACTCCGTTCGCCGGCTTTCCCGGGTTCGAGGTCATGGCCTCGTACCCCGAGTACTCCGCCGATTTCTTCGACGGCGAGCACTACGTCGTCAAGGGCGGTTCTCCGGCGACCGCCCGCGGGCTCCTGCGGCGGAGCTTCCGCAACTGGTTCCGGCCGCACTATCCGTACGCGTACGCCACGTTCCGCTGCGCCGGGGATGCACGGTGACGGCGCTCGAAGCGGTAGCCGAACGCTCCGCGGCGGGCTTCGACGAAGCGCTCGCGCGCGATGTGGCCGCCGGGCTCACGAGCCGGCCGAAGCAGTTGCCCGCGAAGTACCTCTACGACGCGCTCGGGTCGCAACTGTTCGAGGCCATCTGCGAGCTCCCGTGGTACCCGATTACGCGCGGTGAACGTGCGCTGCTGACACGTGAACGCGACGCCATCCTGGCGCGCCTCGACGATCCCGCCACGCTGATCGAGCTCGGCGGCGGCAACGGCGAGAAGCTCGCCATCCTGGCCGGGGGCCTGGCCGAGCGGGATCGGGCGGCCACCGTCCATCTGATCGACATCTCGGAGACCGCGCTCGCCCGGGCCAGGCACACCGTGGCCGGGCATCCCTCGGTCGCGGTGCGGGAGCACCGCGCCACGTACGCCGAGGGCCTGCGCATGGCAGTGGCCGAGCTCGATCCCGACCGCTCCGCGATGGTGCTGTTCCTCGGATCGAACATCGGCAATCTGGCCCGGGACGAGGCCGACCGCTTTCTTGCGGAGATAGCAGCCGCCCTGCGGACCGGCGACAGCCTGCTGCTCGGCACCGATCTGGTCAAGCCGGAAGCGGACCTGGTCCTCGCCTACGACGACCCGCTGGGAGTGACTGCGGCATTCAACCGCAATCTGCTCGTGCGGCTGAACCGGGAGCTCGACGCGGACTTCGATCTGGCCCAGTTCGCGCACCGGGTCGTCTGGAACGGTCGGGAATCGCGGATGGAGTCGCACCTTGTCAGTCAAGCGGAGCAGACCGTCTGCATTCCCGCGGCCGGCTGTTGCGTGCGGTTTGCCGAGGGTGAGTCCATCTGGACCGAGAGCTCGTACAAGTACCGGCCGGGCGCCGTGGTGGAGCTGGCTGCGTGTGCCGGTTTTGCGTGTCGGGCGCAGTGGATCGAGCCGGACGCGGAGTTCGCCCTGAGCCTCTTCGACGTGCCATGAGTTCCGAGCCGCGCGCGCACCGCGATGCCGGCCTGCGCTTTCTCGTCGCGGCCGCCTGCATCGTCGTCGTTATCGCGGGCCTGCGGGCGGCGGCCGCGCTCATCCTGCCGTTCCTTGTCGCGGTGTTCCTGGCGGTGGTGAACGTGCCGCTGATGAACTGGCTGGTGCGCATGCGCGTGCCGAAGCCGCTGGCCGTCCTGCTCACCATCCTGACCGCCGCCTCGGTCATCGGCATCCTCGTGGCTCTGCTGGCGCAGTCGGTCAACCAGTTGACCGAGGTGATCCCCCGCTATCGGGCGCGCGCCGGAGAGCTGGGGACCTCGTTGACCGTGCTGGGCGCCTCCCTCGGGCTGCCGGTGGAGCAGTTGCGGGAGGAGCTGCGATCGGTCTCCCTGGCCGCCTTCGGCACGGTCGATACGCTCGGCGCGGTCATCGGCAACACCGGCGCGATCGTCGGCAACGTCGTACGGACGGTGGGCGGGTTCCTGTCGAACGCCTTTCTGGTGTTCCTGACCGTGGTCTTCATCCTGTTCGAGGCGGCCGGGTTCACGGCGAAAATGAAGCTCGCCTTCGGCGCGGGCCAGGATTCATTCGGTCACTTGGGCCGCATCTCCGCCCAGATCCAGACCTACCTCGTCACGAAGGCCACGGTCAGCGCGGCCACCGGGATCCTCGTCGGGATCTGGGTCGCCGTCATGGGGCTCGACTTTCCGCTCCTGTGGGGTGTCATCGCGTTCATATTCAACTTCATCCCGACGCTCGGCTCCATCTTCGCGGCGATTCCGGCCGTGCTGCTGGCCCTGGTGCAGCCCGGCCTGGGAGTCGGATCGGCCGCGGTCATCGCGTCGGGATACCTGGCCGTGAACGTCGCCTTCGGCAACGTGATCGAGCCGATGCTGCTCGGACGGCGCCTGGGGCTGTCCACCCTGGTGGTCTTCGTGTCCCTCGTCTTCTGGGGCTGGGTATGGGGACCGTTCGGAATGCTCTTCTCGGTGCCGCTCACGATGGTGGTGAAGATCGCGCTCGAAAACACCACCGACCTGCGCTGGCTGGCCGTGATGCTCGACGCGAACCCGGCGGTGTCAGCCCGCAAGCGGCGACCGGCGGCCACGTAGGGTCTTCAACGCTTCGAGGTGCTCCGCATAGGCTGCGCGGGCGCGGACGAACTCGGCGTGATCGAGCCCGAGTTCTGTGGAGATCTTGCGCGCCTCGCCTTCCTCGGCGACCGTGATCGACTCGTCGGCGGCCGAGACGGCGAAGACGCATTCGAGCAGCTCGATGCGCTGCTCGGGCGTCGAAAGACCGCGGAACTCGCGCGTGACCACGTAGTTCTGGGTGCCGCCGAACAGGCGCACCTGGTGCTTGGCCATCTCCACCACCAGGACCGCCTGCGCTTCCGGCAGGTGACCGAGCACACGGACGATGTCCTCCATCTTCCGCGTCTCGTCGTCGCTCACGTGGGAGTCGGCGTGCGCCGCGCGGCCGAGCACCCAGGCGAACGCGGCGAGGTAGCGGGCGCGGTCTTCCGGCAGCGCTTCCAACTCGTCCACGATGTGGCGGATGACGTCGGCCTCGGACGAGACGTCGTCGCGGGGCGTTCCCGCCAGGCCCAGGAACTCCAGAATCGGCATGCGTGCTCTCCTCGCGGGTCCGGTCGGACGGACGATCTCACCTGCCTCCTGCCAGGTCCTCGACGAACGCGGCGGCCACCGTCGCGGGGTCTTCGCCCCGTTCGTCCACCCGCAGGTTCATGGCGCGCATTCGTTCCGCGTCGATGGCGCCGCCGAGACGCGCCAGGGCGTCGAGCACGTCCGGAGCGTCGCGGGCGAGCCGGGCGCCGGCGACCACGATCGCATCGTAGGGCGGGATTGCGCCGCGGTCGTCCTCGAGCACGAGCAGGTCGTATGCCGTTATCCGCCCGTCGGTCGTATACGCGCTGATCACGTCGACCTCCTCGGTCGCCGCCGCCTGGTACATGAGGGACGCGTCCATTGCGCGCTCTTCCCGGAAGTTCAGCCCGTAGGCATCGCGGACCGCCGGCCATTCCGGGCGGGCGAAGAACTCGACGTCGGCTCCGATGGCCAGCCGCGGTGCAAGGTTCGCCAGGTCGCCGATGGTCCGCAGACCGAAACGGTCGGCGTCGGCCGCCCGCACGGTCAGGGCGTAGGTGTTCTCGAAGCCGAGCGTTGTCGCCAACGTCATGCCGTGCCCCGCTTCGAGGAAGTCGCGTACGCCCTCGAGCATCTCCGCGCGTCCGGCCCTGACCTGCGCCCGGCCCATCTCGTTCGCCCAGATGGTGCCGGTATAGTCGACGTAGACGTCCACTTCCCCGGAGTCGACGGCGTCGAATGCCACGAGCGAGCCGAGCGACTGCAACAGTGATGTCGGCCGGCCGGTCTGGTGCTCGACCCAGCCGGCGATCGCGGCGCTCAGGATGTACTGCTCGGTGAAGCTCTTCGCGCCGACGACGATCGGCCGCTCGCGATCGCTGAACATCGGCGCCGCCAGTGTGCCCCCGGCGTAGGCGTAGAGCAGGGCGATGCTTCCCAGTGCCGCGACCAGCCGCCCGCGCCGGCGGCGCACGAGACCGACCTCGATGGCCCGCACCAGTCCGTCGAGCAGCAGCGCCAGACCGGCCGCGGCCACGCAGCCGACGAGAATCGCGGCGTAGTTGCGGGTCTGCAAGCCGCTGAAGATGTAGTTGCCGAGGCTGGTCGCTCCGACAGGGGTGGAAAGCGTCGCGATACCGACCACCCACACCGTTGCGGTGCGGATGCCCGCCACGATCACCGGCATCGCCAGCGGCAGCTCCACCCGCAGGAGCTGTTGCCGGGAGGTCATGCCGACGCCGCGCGCCGCTTCCTTGAGGGCCGGGTCGACCCCGGCGATCCCGGTGACGGTGTTGCGCAGCACCGGGAGCACCCCGTAGAGCGTCAGCCCGACGATGGCCGGCAGGAACCCGATGCTCTGCAGGTCGAGGGCGGCGAGCACCGGCACCATGGCCGCCAGCAGCGCCAGGCTCGGCACGGTCTGAATGATCCCGGCCAGGGCCAGCGACGGCTGCTCGAGCCAGGCGATGCGCGTCGCGGCGATGCCGAGCGGCACGCTCAAGCCGGTGCTCAGCAGCAGCGCGAGCAGCGTGAGCTGCAGGTGCGCGGTCAGGTACGACGGCAACAGGGCGAGCAGCTCGGTCATGATGGCGTGCCGCGGGGTGTCTCTTCGACCAGCGCTTCGACGACGGCCGCCTGGCGCCGCGGCGTGCTCATCAGGCGATCTACGTAGTCGTCGGCGGGGCGCGTCAACAGGTCGCGGGGCGTGCCGAGCTGCAGCAGCCGGCCGCCGTGCATGACGCCGATACGATCGGCGAGCGTGAGCGCCTCGGTCATGTCGTGGGTCACGAACACCGTCGTCAGCGCGAGCCTCGTTCGGATGCGCAGGAACGACTGCTGCAGCCGCTCGCGGGTGACCGGATCGAGCGCTCCGAAGGGTTCGTCCAGCAGCATGACGCGGGGCTCGGCGGCCAGCCCCCGCGCCACGCCGACCCGCTGCTGCTGTCCGCCGGACAGCTCGCTCGGCCGCCGGTCGCGCAGGGTGGGATCGAGCTCGACCAGGTTGAGCAGCTCGTCCACTCGCGCCGCGATCCGCCCGGGCGGCCAGCCGAGCAGCTCCGGCACCACCGCCACGTTCTCGCCGACCGTCATGTGGGGGAACAACCCGATCCGCTGGAATACGTACCCGATGCGGCGTCGCAGCTCGTGCGGCGGCAATTCGGCGGTATCGACGCCGTCGAGCCTGACGCAACCGGCCGTCGGCTCGATCAGCCGGTTGATCATTTTCAGGGTGGTGGTCTTGCCGGACCCCGATCCGCCGAGCAGGACCACCAGCTCTCCGGCCTGCACGCTCAGGTTGAAGTCGTCCACTACGACCGCGTCGCCGTAGCGTTTCGTGAGGCCGGCGGCCTGAATCATCACGGTGTCATCGACGGTGGTCACGGAACGGTGGCGCCCCTGGCCGGAACAATCGCGCTCTGCAGCCACGACTGTACACGACACGCCGCCGAGCCGGGCTGGCTCGGCGGCGTCCAGGCCACGTTACCGCGTGTGCCGGCGGTCGTGCATCGACGAAATCAGACCCCCGACAGGTGCTTCACGACCCCGGTGCTGTCGCCCAGCTTCTCGGTCGGCACGCCGAGCTTCTCGAGCACGGCGAGCTGCAGGTTCGTGAGCGGCGTTTCCTCGGCCACCCGCATGTGGCGTCCGCCCTCGATCCGGCCGGCCGCACCGCCCGCCACGAGCACCGGCAGGTTGACGTGCAGGTGCTGGTTGCCGTCGCTGATCCCGCAGCCGTACTGGATCAGCACCTGGTCGAGGAGCGTTCCGTCACCGTCCGGCGTGGCCGCGAGCTTCTCCATGAAATAGGCGATCTGCGAGATGTGGTGCTGGTTGAGCTTCGCCAGCTTGGCCATCTGCTCCGGGCGGTTCTGGTGGTGCGACAGCCCGTGGTGCGGATCCGGGATGCCCAGCTCGGGATAGGTGCGAGGGCTCACCTCGCGCGACATCATGAATGTGATGACGCGGGTCAGGTCCGCCTGGAACGCGAGTACCTGCAGGTCGAGCATCACGCGGGCGTGCTCTTCGAAGGTGTCCGGAATGCCGCCGCTGGGCCGTGCCAGCTCCGGCAGGTCCCGGTGGCTCTGCGCCTCGGCGAGCTGGATGCGCCGCTCGATGTCGCGGATTGCATCGAGGTACTGCGTCACCTTGGTCCGGTCGTTCGGCCCGAGGACACGCTGGAAGTCGGCCACCTCGTGCACGAGCGAGTCGAGGATGCTGCGATCCTCCTGTATCCGGGCGAGACGGGCCTCGGGCGTCGTGTTGTCGGTGTCGCCGAACAGCCGCTCGAAGACGGCGCGGGGCTGGTTCTCCATCGGGAGCGGATTGGTCGGATTGCGCCACGACAGGGTGTTGGCGTAAGCGCAGCTCCAGCCCGCCTCGCAGGCGCCGATCAGCTCGTTCGGGTCGATGGCCAGCTCCAGCGAGGTCAGCACGGTCTCGTTGCCGAGTTCCCGGGCGGCGATCTGGTCCATCGACGTGCCGCCGCGGATATCCGGGCCGTCGGTCTTCTTCGGGTGCACGCCGGTAAGGAAGGTCGCGGCGGCGCGCACGTGGTCGCCGGTTCCCTCGCCGGGCAGCGGGAATGCGGGTGCGTCGGCCAGTCCGCTGACGACCAGCAGCTTGTCCTTGAAGGGAGTGAGCGGCTGCAGCGTCGCCGGAAGGTCCGTCAGGAAACCCTCGGCAGGCGGCGTCCACTGGTCCATGATCACGCCGTTGGGCACGTAGCCGGTGAACAGCCGCGGAACCGGCTTCGCCGCCGTGTTCCGCACGGCCGCGAACGCCGGGACCATGCTGTCGAGCAACGGCAGCGCCAGCGAGGCGCCGACACCACGGAGGAACGTGCGGCGTGGCAGCGAGTGCTTGGTGATGATCATGGCTCCGCTGATCTCCTCATCTGAAACGGCGTGCTCCGGACGATGCCCTCGACGAGGGCTGACCAACGATACCCCTCGCCGGCCGCCGCGTCCACGATGCTCCGCACGGCGGGTCCGTCGAACGATTCCACCCCGCGTCCGATAGCGTACGTCAGCAGCTTTTCGGCCACCGTCGTCACGAAGTTCTCGCCCCGGCCGCGCAACGCTCGCCGCAGTGTGCCGGGACCGTCGACCGGCGTTCCATCGGTCAGGATGCCGCTGGCGTCGATCGGCGTGCCGTCCTCGCCGACGTCGCGCCAGCGTCCGACCCCGTCGAAGTTCTCGAGCGCGAATCCCAGCGGGTCCATGATCCGGTGACAGCTCGCGCAGACCGGGTTGGCGCGGTGCTGCTCCAGACGGTCGCGGACGGAGCGCGGGGCCGCGTCGGCCTCGTCGTTCTCTTCGAGCGCGGGGACGTCGGGCGGGGGTGGCGGCGGTGGCGTGCCGAGGATGTTCTCCAGCAGCCACTTGCCGCGCAGCACCGGCGACGTGCGATGCGCGTAGGAGGTGACCGTCAGCAGGCTGCCCTTGCCGAGCAGGCCCCGGCGGACCGCCTGCGGTCCCCCGAGCTCGACGCGCCGGAAGTGATTGCCATAGATGCTCGGCATGCCGTAGTGGTCGGCGAGCCGCTCGTTGACGAACGTGTAGTCGGCGGACAGCAGGTCGAGCACGCTCCGGTCCTCGCGGATCTGGCTGTCGAGGAAGAGCGTCATCTCGCGGGCCATCGCTCCGCGCAGGTTCGTGTCGAACTCGGGGAACGCCTGCGGATCGGGGGTCACCAGCGGCATGTTGCGCAGGTACAGCCACTGGCCACCGAAGTTGTCGACCAGCGCCTGCGTGCGCGGGTCGGCCAGCATCCGGCGGACCTGGGCGCCCAGCACCTCCGCGTCGCGGAGGCCGCCGCGTTCGGCGGCGTCGAGAAGCTCGTCGTCCGGGATGCTGCTCCAGAGGAAGAACGACAGGCGCGAAGCCAGCTCCAGGTCGCCGATCGCGTACGGTTCTCCCGGTTCGACGTCGGCCGGGTCCGTCTCGCGCCGGAAGAGGAAGTCGGGGCTGACCAGGATGCGCCGCAGCGCCATCTCGATGCCGGCGTCGAAGTCGCCCCGGGCGCGGCCCGCTTCGAAGAAGCCGAGCAGCATCTCCACGTCGCCATCGGTCACCGGGCGCCGGAACGCGCGCCGCGCGATGCGCGTGATGATTTCGGCGGCGCAGGGAATCTCTTCCGCGGCCGCGGTCGGACGGCACGTGAAGATCCGCTGCCGGCTGGGCGTATCGCCGCGGCCGGTCACGTCGTACGGCCCGCGCAGCTCCACGCTGCCGATGCCCGGCGGCACCGTCTGGTCGCCGGCGTATTCGTAGCTGGTGACGCGGTAGTCGGGGCGCCGCATTCCCTCCAGGTACGCCTGCTGGTCGACGAAGCTCACGGCCAGCGTCGCCGGGCCGGCCTTCGCGGCGAAACGCACCTCCTGGCCATCGTCGGGGACGTTCCGGAGATCGCGGCGCGCGGGGTTGCCGTCCGCGTCGAAGACCGGGCCCCCGACCGTCAGCGACTCGACCAGCGCTCCGTCCAGGCGCACCTCCAGCGTGTGCGGCTCGAGCAGCCCGCGCACGCGGCCGTCGTAGGTCCGCAGCAGGAAGATCTTCACGACGTACTCGCCGTCGACCGGGAAGTAGTGCTCGACGGCCAGTCCGCCGCGCGAGCCGAAGGGCAGGTCATCGCTGACCCGCTCGTTCTGGCGCAGGTTCTTGTCGACCTCGAAGACCTCGGTGGTCGGCCGTAGCGTCGGATCGCCGACCGCCAGCCGGGCGATCTTGCGCGATGCGGCGAGGTAGCGCTCGGTGAGCATCGGGGAGACCGACAGCACGTCGGCGATGTTGTCGAAGCCGAAGCCCGAATCGTCCGGCGGCAGCAGCGTCCGCTCGTCGATGTCGAGCGCGAGCAGGTCGCGGATGGCGTTGGCGTACTCGGCGCGATTCAGCCGGTGCACGGCGTGGCGCCGGCCCGGATCGGGACGTTCGGCGGCGGCGGCGTCGATGCGGTCGGCGATCCAGGCGGTCAGCTCGTCGTAGGTCGCCTCGTCCGGCCGCGGCCGGTCCGCCGGCGGCATCGAGCGGGTGCTGAGCTTGCGGACGACCTTCTCCCAGACCTCGGTTTCGTGGGCTTCCTCGCCGATGCGGGCGAGGTCAAGGCCTTGGAGCGTCAGCCCGGCGGTCAGGGTCCGGTCGTTGTGGCAGCCGACGCAGTAGCGCCGGAGGAAGCGGTCGTACTCCGCGGCTGAATCCGCTGGCGCAGCGGTCTGCGCGGCAACCGCCGCAGGGGCGCCGAGCGCGGCGAGCATGCACAGGGAGACGAGCTGTCGCAGGCGGCGTACGGGCAGGTAAAATTTCATGGGCCGTCCGGCTGCGCGCGAAATCCGGGAACGTGTATCGAGCGAGAGTGCATTATCATGACGATGTTCCGGGAGTGTCAAGAAGCGTCTCACGCGGAAGGGGATATCGAGCCATGCGGATCCTGCCGATGATCGTTGCCTTTCTGGTCCTGGCACCACTCGGAGCGACGCCCTCGGCCGCTGCCGTCGACCTGCCCCTGATCGACGCCGTCAAGATGGCGGACCCGGCGCGCGTGGAGCGGCTGCTGGCCGCCGGCGCCGACGTCGACGAGCCGCAGGGAGACGGTGCGACCGCGCTCCACTGGGCCGTCCACCGGGACCTGGTGGACGTGGCGGAGCTGCTCGTCGGCGCGGGCGCCGACGTGGACGCGGCCGACGACCATGGCGTGACTCCGCTGGCGCTCGCCTGCCTCAACGCGAGCGTCGCGATGGTCGACGTGCTGCTCAAGGCTGGAGCCGATCCCGATGTTGCGCGGACCAGCGGGGTGACGCCGCTGATGACCGCGGCGCGCGTCGGTCAGGTCGAGGTCGTCCGCCGGCTGCTGCGCGCGGGCGCCGACCCGACCGCGGCGGAGAAGACCCGCGGCCAGACCGCGCTGATGTGGGCGATTGCCGAGAACCAGCCGCAGGTGGCGAGCGTCCTGCTGGAGACGGGCGGCGGCGCGGCCGTGCGTTCGACCAACGGCTTCACGCCGTTGCTGTTCGCCGCGCAGCAGGGCAACGTGGACCTGGCCCGGCTGCTGCTCGCCGCGGGCGCCGCCGTCAACGAGGCGGCCCCGGACGGCATCGGCGGCGACACCAACGCACGGGCGCTGTTCAAGGAGGACACCGAGGCCTCGGCCCTGCTGGTCGCCATCGACAGCGGCCACGCCGAGATGGCGCACTTCCTCCTCGCCCGCGGCGCCGACGCCAACCACGACGGGGCGGGCCGGACTCCGCTGCACGCGGCGGTGCAGCGGGAGATGCCCGACGTCGTCCGGGCGCTGCTCGACGCGGGCGCGGATCCCGACGCGCGCCTGGAGCGGCCGCTGCCGTTGATTTCCCGCCGCATCCAGCAGGACAACGGGCTGACGCCGACGACGACCGGCTCCACGCCGTTCCTGCTCGCCGCGAGCTTCGGCGACGTCGAGAGCATGCGCATCCTCGTCGAGGCGGGCGCCGATCCGTTCCTCACCACCGAGGACGGTACGACCGCCCTTATGGTGGCGGCCGGCGCCGACTACGTGGAGGGGCAGGACAAGTACGGCGTACGCTCGTATCCCGCCTACTACGAGACGCTGCAGCGGCGCGCCTTCGAGGCCACGAAGTACTGTCTGGAGCTCGGGCTCGACGTCAACGCGGTGAACGACGCCGGTCAGACCCCGTTGCACGGCGCCGTCTACATGGGCGGCACGCTCATCGCCCCGTATCTGGTGGAGCAGGGCGCCGAGATGGACGTGATCAACCTGCGCGGGCAGACGCCCTGGATGGTCGCGGCGCAGGGCGAGTATCGCGCGGGGTCCTTCTATCGGCACGAGGAGACGGGAGAAGTCCTCGAGGTTCTCGGCGCCGACACGACGCTCGGCTTCGATCTCGGCCGCGACTTCTGGGCGCAGTTGGGGATGGAGGATCCGACTCGCCGGAGGCGGCGGAGGTAGGGCCGCAAAAACGGGCCGGATATTGTCGCCGCCATGGCGGGGATCCGTTGACCGAGGCGCTCGGAACCTCGGGGCGGGGGTCGGCGTGCGCGGAGCGTGCGCGGTAAGCTGCCCCATGGGCTCCAAACGCAAGCTGCCCATCGGCATCCAGACCTTCCGCACGATCCGCGAGGAGGGCTTCTACTATGTCGACAAGACTGCCTACGCCCGGCGGTTGGTCGAGGAAGGGTCCCACTACTTCCTGTCGCGCCCGCGACGCTTCGGCAAGAGCCTGTTCCTCGACACGCTGAAGGAGCTGTTCCAGGGAAACGAGGCCTTGTTCGAAGGGCTGGACATTCACGGTCGCCGTGACTGGTCCATCCGCCATCCCGTGCTGCGGCTGAGTTTCGGTGCCGGCGACTTCCGGCAGCCCGGGTTCCTCGAGGCGAACCTGATGGAGAAGCTTGCCGCGGCCGAAGCCGACGGGCAGGTCACCACCCACTACACCACGCTTCCGGGGCGCTTCGCCGCTCTGCTCGCGGCGCTGCACCGCCGGGCCGGGCAGCGGGTGGTCGTGCTGGTGGACGAGTACGACAAGCCTATTCTGGATGCACTGGAGACGCCTGATGTCGCCCGCGCCAATCGGAACTTCCTGCGCGGCTTCTACGCCGTGGTCAAGGATTGCGATGCGCATGTCCGGTTCACGTTCATCACCGGCGTGAGCAAGTTCTCCAAGATCAGCCTGTTCTCCGGCCTCAACAACCTCCGCGACATCACCCTGGATCCGCGCTACTCGGGCATCTGCGGTTACACCGACTTCGATCTGGACGCAGTGTTCGCGCCGGAGCTGCCGGGATTGGACCGGGAGGAGATCCGCCGCTGGTACAACGGCTACGACTGGCTCGGTGGGCAGAAGGTCTACAACCCCTTCGATATCCTGCTGCTGTTCGACAGCCGCAAGTTCGCCGCCCACTGGTTCGAAACCGGCACGCCCGCGTTCCTCGTCGAAACGCTGGTCGGGCGCGGGGTGGGCTCGTTCGCGCTGGAGGAGATGGCCGGCACCGACGAACTGCTGTCCGCCCTGGACGTGGGCGACATGGCGACGGAGGCGCTGCTGTTCCAGACCGGCTACCTGACGATCCGGGACCACGAGCGCTCCGGTGGCCGAACCGTGTACCGGCTGGGCTTTCCCAATCAAGAGGTGCGCCAGAGCCTGAACGACAGCCTGTCCCGGTATCTGGCTGGGGATTCGACGCGCCAGATGGCGAACAGCATCCGGCTCTACGAACTGCTGAAGGCCAACGACTTTACGGGTCTGAAGACACTGTTCCACGCGTTCTACGCGAGCATTCCCCACCAGTGGTACGCCAACAACGACATCGCGAACTTCGAGGGGTACTACGCGAGCGTGTTCTATTCCTATTTCGCCGGACTGGGACTGGACGTGATGGTCGAGGACAGCACGAGCCACGGGCGTCTGGACATGGCGGTGCGCTTCAACGGACACGTGTACCTGTTCGAGTTCAAGGTGGTGGAGATGGCGCCGGAAGGCGCGGCGATGGCCCAATTGAAGGAAAGACGGTACGCGGACAAGTACCGGCACCTGGGCCAGCCGATCCATCTCGTCGCCGTGGAGTTCAGCAAGGACACACGCAACCTCGCGGCGTTCGAGGTGGAGCGTGCGGCGTGATGTTGCCTCGGCAGCGGGTGGAATCCCCAGTGGAATCGCCCCGTCGCCGGTCGTCATTGTGCGGTGTCGATTCTTTGTTCGGGGGATCCATTCTGGTCAGGATGTCCCGCACTCCGGACCCGACGATCTCCGCGATCCGTCGGGTGAGAGCTTACCTGCGTGGCCGGATGCAGATGCGACTCCGGCTCATCGATGATTGCCTGGTCGCCCGGGGCGAGGACATGACGGAGGTACAACGCCAGCGGGGCGAGCTCCGACACCACGGAGGACGCCTGCGCGAGAGGCCGGGCGGTCTTCCATCCGCGCGGACGGTCGGCTTGTCGAAAGGACGCTCCTGCCGCTGGTGAAGGCCGTGTTCGTTGCGTCGTCAGAAGCTCGTCGGCGGATGCTTCTGACGCCCGGTGGTCAGCGGCAGGGTGGGGGCGGGCGCCGCCGCGCAAGGACGGCGCCCCGAACGACCTGCGCAGCGCCCTACTGCTGCTTCACGTACTTGTGGAGCTCCGGCCGCACCGTGTCGGCGACGAAGATGTCGCCGTTGGGCGCCAGCGTCATGTAGTGCGCTTCGCCGAACTCCCCGAGGCCGCGGCCTGGCTGGCCGTTGCGGCCGACCGCCCGGCCGTTCTCGTCGAGCTGGAGGATCTCGCCGGCGAAGCCGCTGACCATGTACATCGTGCCGTCGGAATGGATGTAGAGCCCGCAGGGGAGCCCCTTGTAGGCCCATTCCTTGACGTAGTCGCCCTCGCTGTCGAAGATCTGGATCCGCCGGTTCTGCCGGTCGGCCACGTAGACCATCCCTTCGGTGTCGACGACGACCGAGTGCGGCGTATCGAACTGGCCGGGTCCGGTTCCCTGCTCGCCCCACGACTTCAGCAGCTCGCCCTCGGGGTCGAACTTCAGCACGTGCGGCTCGCCCTGCCCGTGGCCCACGAGCACGAAGATCTCGCCCTCGAGGCCGATGGCGAGGTCGGTCGGCTCGTTCATCAGCGGCGTGTCGTCGGGATTGATGGTCAGCAGGACCTCGCCCTCCGGATTCATCTTGCGCACCGTGTCGGCGTTGACGTCGGTGGTCCAGATGTGGCCCTCCGAGTCGATGCGCATGCCGTGCGGCCGGTCGTACTGGCCCTGTCCCCAGGAGCGTACGAAGGTGCCGTCCGGCTCGAACTCCATCAGGGGGTTCGGGCCCCGGTTGAAGACGAGAATGCGGTTCATGGAGGTCCAGCCGACGCTGGACGGCGCACCCATCTCGAGATCGTCCGGAATCTGCAGTCCGTGCGGCACGGGCCGGTATCCGAGATCCGGAGCATCTTCCATCTGGGCGGGGTCGGGAGCATCCAGCACCTGAGCCCCGGCGCCGGCGGAGAGGCCGAGCGTGAGCGCGAGGACGGCGGCGAACGTCCAGGAAACGCGGCGTGCTGGCAACATGGCAAACTCCTCGGGAAAAGGCTGTGAAACGGCTCGCATTGTAGCACTCCGGCCGCCGCGCGAAGCGACCCGTCGGGTGCGGTTGGACCGGGTTTCGCCCGTCTGTTCCCTTGCCCCCTCGACGCCTGGATACTACGCTTCCTCAACTACGCGACAGAACGGGGAGGCCGGGATGAATGTGAAGTATCGAGCGTCTGTGCAGAGAATCGAGGCGTGGATGTTCGGCGCGACAGTCGTGCTGATCGGTCTCCTCCTTGCGTGGAGCAGCCTGTCTGCCGCACCGGCGCCGGCCGGTGGCGAGCAGGAGGACCAGCGCGCCGCCATGCTGGCGCGGGCCGCGGAGGCGGAGCTCGACACCGAGTACGTCGCTCCACCCGGCGACCCGCTGTCGCACCACATCTCCGGCTTCGCCAAGACGCTCTGCTCGGCCGTCTTCGTCACCGGTCTCGACGCGGACTTCGCGGCCGAGAGCGTCGGCTTCTTCAGCGGGCCGTACGAGCACCGGCGCCACGTTACCAACCGCGAGGTCGACAACGACGAGCGGCGCATCCACCTGACCCTGCCGGACGGCGTCGTCCGTACCGCGAAGCTGAACGGCGACCACGGCTGCGTGACGCTGCCGGTCGGCGAGGACGATGTCTTCTTCGATCCGATCGCCATTCGGAGCACGCTGCCGGATCCGGCGACCACGCCGTGGCCGATGGGGGACGTGCTGCCCGCTACGCCGCTGCCGGCCGGGATCGATGCGGACAAGGTGCAGCAGGCGGTCGACGCCGCCTTCGAGCCGGCCGGTGGGCTGACCGCGGCGTTCGTCGTGACCCACAAGGGACGCATCATCGGCGAGCGCTACGGTCCTGGCATCACCATGCACACGCCGCTCGAGAGCTGGTCGATGGGCAAGAGCCTGACCGCGACCCTGATGGGCGTGCTGATCCAGCAGGGCGCCTACGAGCTCTACCAGCCCGCGCCGGTGCCCGAGTGGCAGACGCCGGGAGACCCGCGGCAGGCGATCCGCATCGCGGACATCCTGCGCATGTCGAGCGGCATCCGCTTCCGCGGCGTCGCCGATCCGGACCTCGATCCGGCGCTCGGCTATCCCGACCACCTCTATGTCTACACCGGCTCGGCGAACTCCTTCGAGTGGGCGGCGACCCGGCCGCAGCAGTGGCCGCCGAACACCATCGGCCGCTACCGCAACTCCGACCCCGTGCTGACCAACTACCTGGTCCGGCTCGGCGTCGAGGGCCGCGGCGACGAGTACCTGTCGTTCCCGCAACGCGAGCTCTTCGACAAGATCGGCGTCCGCGGATTCGTGCTCGAGACCGACCCCTACGGCAACTATCTGCTGCAGGGCTACGAGCTGGCCCCCGCGCGCGACTGGGCGCGGCTCGGCAACCTCTACCTGCAGGACGGCGTCTGGAACGGCGAGCGGATCCTCCCGGAGGGCTTCGTCGATTTCGTCAGCACCGTCGCACCCGCGTGGGAGGCCGACGGCCGACCGATCTACGGCGGCTTCTTCTGGATCAACGGAACCGGGTCGTTCCCGGTCCCGCGCGAGGCGTTCTACATGTCCGGGGCAGGCGGCCAGACGACGCTGATCATCCCGTCGCACGACCTGGTCGTCGTCCGGCAGGGACACTATCTCGGCGCGCCGCTCGGCGGACAGGCGCTGCGGCGCGCCCTGGCGCTGCTGATGGAGGCGGTGCCGGCGAGCTGATCGGGGCGTCGGGCGGCCGGGTGCCTGTCCGGCGGGCAGGGATGCTCCGGTCGGCCCGGCGGTGCCTCGTAGCGCGACAAACGCGGTATTCGTGAGGACAGATGGCGATTCCAGCTCCGCGCTCGCTGATGACGGCCGAGGAACTGTTCGAGCTGCCGGAAGACGGCTACCGCTACGAACTCGTTGCCGGAGAATTGGTTCGCATGACTCCCGCAGGTGCCGAGCATGGCGTGGTGACCGCCCGCGTGGGCTACGTGCTCCAGGAGTACGCCGAGCAACATGGCGGCGTCTGCTGCGGCGCCGAGACGGGGTTCATTCTGCGACGCATGCCGGACATCGTCCGCGCTCCGGATGCCGCCTTCGTCTCGCACGAACGCGTTCCGGAGAGCGGCATCCCGAAGTCATTCTGGCCCTTCGCGCCCGATCTCGCAGTGGAAGTTCCATCGCCCAACGACCGTTTCTCCGAAGTGCACCTCAAGATCGCCGAGTACTTCGCGGCGGGGACACGCCTGGTCTGGATCGTCGAGCCCGCGACCAGGCGCGTACACGTGTACCGATCTCCGCACGACGTGCAGGTGGTCGAGGAGGATGGCGAGCTGAGCGGCGGTGACGTGCTGTCGGGATTGAAGTGGGCAGTGAAACGGATCTTCCCATCGTGACATAGCCTGCCGGCGGTCTCTTTGGCGACGTCGCGGCTGGAGTTTTGGCAAGCGCTCATCCGGCCGTCTGCGGGCGAGGAACTCGCGGCTCACGCCCGCCGGAAGATCTCGTAGCGGATCTTCAGGGAGTGCTGGTCGGGCTGCAGCGTCGGCCTCCTGGGCATGCTGATCCGCGTTCCATGCAGAGCCTGGATTCCGTGCACCAGGGTGGGGCCGTCGGCTTCGTCCAGCAGGTCCGGACGTACCTGCACGACGTAGTCGGGGCGGACGCCGAGAAAGTAACGATCGAAAGCGGCGTGATGGAGCTTGCAGAGCGCCAAGCCGTTCGTTACCACCGGTTCCCCCTCGTCGGCGTCGGGCACGATGTGCGCCGCGTCGAGCAGTTCCTCGTGCCGGAATCTGCAGAACGCGCATTGGTGGCGGTACGCATCGAGAACGCGCTCCCGGAACGCGCGCTGGTGGAGGCGCTGACGAACGGCCATCGTCGTGTACTGCCGCCGCGCAGCCTCCGTGTCGTCACGTGCCGCCCGACGGCGCGTGGACGGCCAAACGTGTCGCGCATCGTCGACCGCAATGGTGAACGTCAACCCGCCACGGTCATCGCCGACGACGAATACCGGCCAGGCGGCGACGTACCTGCCCGGAATCACGCCGTGGAAATACACGAGCGGCAGCCGCTCCTGCATCGCGAAGCGTAAGCGCCGGTTTTCCGGGTGGTCCGGATCCGTGCCTCGGTACCGGTAGCGCAGGAGATCGTTCGGGCCGAAGGCATCGTCATAGGGTCCGTTGGGCGCGGTTGTGATGGACAGCGGCGCGTCGGACAGCACACGGGGCTTGAAGATACCCTGCGGGCCGAGCAACGGCACGCGGACGCCTCGCAGAGTGAATCCCTCGGCGAGCAGCGTCCGCGGCAGCACGTCGCCATGGCTTGCGACCTGTGCCTTGAGCCATTCGAACGCGAAGTTGCGAACCGTCTTGTCCGCAGTGCGATCGAACATGTCGGAGGTTGAGCCTGTCGCCGCTCGTTTCCGTGTAGCGTCCCGCCGACGGGGTTGACGGTGGTCAGTTCGCGACCGCCAAGGGCTCGAGCCCCGTCTCGGCGATCGTTGAGGCCGCCGCCTCGGACGCCAGGAAGTCGATGAGTCTCCGCGCGCCGGCGGGGTTTTCGGCGTCCGTCGCGATGCCCGCCGAGAACGTCGTGATTCGCTGGTATTCGTCCGGAATCGGACCGACGTACGTGGCGCCTTCTATCGAGAGTATCTCGCTGACCTGTTGAAAGCCGATCTCCAGCTCACCGCGCGCCACGACGGCGGCGACGCGTTCGCTGACCACCCGCCGGCTCTTCGGCGCGAGCTCCTCCGTCAGACCGAGTCTGGGAAACAGCTCCTCGGACACGTAGGTACCGCTCACGCTCGCCGAGTAGCCGATGGAGTCAGCCGCCAGCAGCGTCGCCACGAACGCCTCCGGCGTGCCGATGTCCGGGACGGGTGCTCCCTCGCGCACCGCCATGCCGATGGACGAGCTGGCCAGATCCACCTCGGTGCCCGTCCGGACGAGACCACGCGCGGACAGCACGTTCAGGCCGGCCTGCGACATGATCAGGACATCGAAACGTTTACCGCGCTCCAGCCGCGCGGGGATCGAGTCGGGGGCGCCACCGGTCGAAGCGCCGTACGAAGTCACCAGCCTGATGCCGGTCTCTTCCTCGAACCTGGGAGCAAGTGCATCGTAGGCAGCGGCCAGACCGCCGGACGTCACCACGGCAACCTCGCTGCCGGCCTGGACTTCGACGGTCGCCGGTGCATTGCCGGATGGAGGCGCCCAGGCCGCAACGGGCGTCGCCAGCGCGAGAAGCGCGATGACGAATCGGCGTCTCAGCATGTCGCACGCTCCCGGTCTCCCGATGTGGATGCGCACACCGGCCGATTCCTATCGGGATACCAACGGGCGGGTCCCTGTGACGACCCGGCGGCTCACTCGCACGCTGGTTCCCTGCTGCAACGGGCGCTTCTGCGGCGGTCTCGGGCTCACCGGCGTCCACGCGGGGCGCGAGTCGGCCGGCCTCGTTGCCGCCAATTCGATCTCGTCGTCCACGGGTGCCGGCCAGTCGTCGTTGTCGCCGCGGCTCGTCACGTGGAGCACGTCGTCCTTCGGGAAGTTGGCGATCGGCATGCCGTCGTGGCTGATGCACAACCGGTCGTCCATGGTCGCGATCTCGTTGCCCTGGACCGTCACCGTCGCGGCCCGGCCACGATCCATGTACTTGATGGTGAAGGTTCTCATGCGCTTCCTATGGTCGTGGTGTTCCCGGTCAGACAGATGGTTCCCTCCCACGAACACCGGCCCAGTACGCCGCCATGGGCCAGTGTGTATATCTGTCGGTCACTAGTGTAACCCTGAATAGGGGGCGGCCGCGGATGCAGTTCCGCTTCTGCGGGCCGTCACGCCCCGCGTAGTTCACGCCCGACAGCGCTGCGAGTTCGCGCAGAGGTGCCCGCGCACGGTGGGCAAACCGTGCGCGGGCTTGAGTTCCTACTGTTGGTCTGCGCCTGGGTCGTACCGACCGCGGTGTACCGCCGGCGGTCGCCCTCCAGTGCTCGGCAACTGTACGGGGCACTTGCGCGTGAACATCATCGATCTGAACATGGTTTGACCCTTTGGAAGACCGGGCGACCAGAATTGGTCACAGGGTCGGTTGCAACGGAGTGACAGTCGCGCTGCGGCTGGTCGCCGCTCACGATGCCGTCGCTAATCGGCGATCAACGCGATTCCGCGTCGTTGCGGACGCGGATCCACCGGTCGACGTTGCGGAGATTCAGATCCACGCGTTCGATGCGCTCGATCAGGCCGCGCGCATCGTCGTTGCCGAAGACGGCCGACACCTCGTCGCTGGGGAAGATCTTTTCCGCCGTGCGCTCCCGCAGCCGGATGCGCTGTCCGCGCACTTGTCTGGCCCTTCCGCCTGCGGTCGCGCTGCCTACCCAGACGTTCAGCGTGTTCACGTTGTCTTCTTCACCGAGCTCGGCGGTGGTCGACAGGGTGGCGACCACGTCGAGCTCGCGCCGGAAGAGCCGCTGCGCATCGAAACGCAGGGTAGCGACGAGCCGCCCGTCGTCGTCGACGCCCTGAAACACCTCGTCGTCCGCGAATCCCGCGGTCACCGTTGCTCGCGTCTTCTCGATCCGCTCGCCGATGTGGGGATGACTGGCGAACAGGCCGCCGCCGTTACCGAACGGATCGTAGGCGTCGCGGGCGAACTGCAACTTGCGGAATGCGTTCAGCAGCGGTCGGTCACCGATATCGGCTTCGTTCAGATAGAAGCTCGCGTACAGGTCGGCCTCGCGTTCGCGGTCTCGACCGTACCCGGCCAGGAACAACTGCGACGTGAAGGACGTCATGGCCGCAATGGCATCGTCGGCGGCGTTGTCGGTCGCTCCGGACAGCGCGCCGAGTATGCCGGTAACGATGGAGATGTTGCGCGCGTTGCGCCATTGCCGGTAGCTGTGGCGGCTCTCCACGTGGGCGATCTCGTGCGCGAGAATCGCCGCCAACTCCTCGTCCGTTTCCAGGGATTCGAGCAATCCCCGCGTCACGAACAAGTACCCGGTCGGCACGGCGAACGCGTTGATGTCGTCCGCGTCCACGACCTGAAAGCGGTAACGGTAGCCCTTCAAGGGAACTGGCCAGCGATCCAGGACGCCGGCGCCGACGGCCGCTACGCGCTCTTGCTGTGCGGTGTCGACGTACGGGTAGTACGTCGCCCGCACCTGCTGAAGACCGAACATCGCGAGGCTCTTCTCCGTCTCGTAGCCAGCGACGTCCGGCGTCGGCAGGAAGCAGACGCCGCACCGGGAGTATCCGCTGTCCAGCGCGCTGCGGTCATCCGCGAACAGTTCGCGGTGAGGCGCGGCAGGCAGGTGGTTCGCTCCCCGGATGTGGAGCGTCCGGCTCCGCCGATTCGCGACATAGCGGTGGAAGTCCGTCGCCGGCGTCGCGACCTCGAAGACCTCGTCCAGCCAGCGTTCGAACTCCTCCGGAGCGGGTGGGTGGCCGTAGAAGTCGATGCGTCCTCGCCCGAGCCTTGCGCTCTGGAGCTCGAGCTCGATGTGGTCGCGCTCCGGGTCGGCGTCGACGATCCGGACCGGTTCCGCGACTCGCAGCGGGAACAGACGGTCGCCGCGATGTAGCGCAAATGCGTCGGCGTCGGCACCGGTGTCGATGTACACCTTGCGCCTGCCTTCGATGGTGGGCCGCAGGATGAGTTGACGCCCCTCGATGGTCCGCTCCAGATCGTTCCAGCGTTGTGCATGGACTGCCGGGGCCGAGATCAGCATGACGAGAAACGACGCCGTAGGAGCGAGCGAGACACGTGAGAGTGACGTCATGGATTGCTTCTCCTGGATAGTCAGTAGCGGTTGGACCGCACGGTCAGAATGTTCGCGACAGTCCGGCGGCGATGCGAAACGTATGGTCGTCGTAGATGGTGCCCTGGTAGTCGACCGCGACGCGGATCGCTGCGCGATCCGAGATGGCGAAGTCGATGCCACCGCCTACCTGATCCCCGAAGTCGCTGGTGCCGTTGAGCATTCCCACCCCCGCCACGTACTGGACATAGGGCCGGATGCCGCCCTCCCGCCGCGCGAACCGAAGGCCGGCCATGAAGCGGCTGATCGTGACTGAATCGCTGATGCACCCGAAGAAGCAGACGATCCGCTCCGCGCCATGCACTGCATTGGCTTCTCCGACGAGCGAGAACCGACCTCGTCCGAGGGCTCTCGATGCCGACACGAACCAGCCGGCGGGGGAGTGGTTCGTCAACTGATATCCCGCGGCTATGTCGCCGCGGGATGGCTCGGCCCGAGCGGGTGCTGCCGTCCAGACAAGCAGCAACAGGGCGACAACGGCGACAAGGACTGCGGTTCGATGAAGGGTACTCGTCAACATGGGGATTCCTTTCGGGGCGTGCACGGACCGATGCAGCCGGGTAACAGCGCACCGTCTGTCTTGTCCATCAGCCTCGGGCGTTCCAAGCCCGATTCGGAAATTCAGCAGGATTCAGGCCAGGCCTGACCTTTCTGAAACGGTGGTTACGGAGCCAACCGGCGTCGTTCCTTCAGCATGACGGCCTCAATCCCGAACGAGGCCGACGCTTCCGCAGTGGTCAACCCTTCGTGAGCGTTCAGCACGCGTGGTGCCGAGAGGGTCACTTCCTCGCCCCGCTTGATCGACAGTCGGTAGTCGGCATCGGCAAGGACGCAACCGACGGAGATCCGATAGGTCTTGTCGGGATACATCCGCAGACTGCCGTGGACGAACCGGTCACCGGACTGCAAGCCGCTCGAAGTCGCCAGTCTCACGTCGCTGTCCTCGTCGAAAACGACCACGACGAAGGCGGAGTCGTCCCCATTGAAGTACACGTCGATGTCATGCTGCCGGGAATCCCCGGCTGGTGTTCCGATCGTGTACAGATAGCCGGTGTCGGATGTAGTGCAGCGCCGGCCGTGACTCTGCGCTTCGCCAACCCCGGGGATGGCTGCCACCGCCATCAATCCTGCCATCGCCGTGATACATGCGCGCATTGCGTGCCTCCTTCTGGCAACGTGTCGCTGTTGACCGGAAAGAGGCTAGTCCTTGCCTGTGTCAGAACCTGTCAGTGCGGGCGCGGATGGGTGCTTCCAACGGATGCGGGCGTCCAGCGCCCCCAAAAGCCTCGCTGGCTCGGCGCTTCGGCCCATCCCCCGCCCCAGGACCTTGCGCCGCAGCACTTCGCTTCGCTGCGTTCTGCGGCGCAAGGTCCTGGACAGCGCATCGATTGAGACTCGCGGTCGCCTGGCAGGCTGCGCAGGGAGCTTTGGCCGCCGCCGGGGCGTGGCCGCGTGCGGCGTTCGTTTTCCTTCGCGGGCCGGGATGCGGGGGCGGGCGCCGTCAGATCAGGTCGCGTTGCCGGGAAGGTGCTTCCCCACCTGTCGGCAGGCCGGGCAGGTCGCGCTGGGTTCGCGGACCGGTCGTTGGCCGCTGCTGGTGCGGGCCGTGGCGTTCGTACGCGGCGCCGGCGATTTCCGCGACCCTTGCCGCCAGGGCGGTCGGCTGCACGGCTCGGGCCGCGCCGGCGAAGCCCACGATCCAGCGGGCGATCTCGTCGAGATGCGAGATCGTGACGCGGTACTCCAGTCGTCCGTTCTCCAGCTTTTCGATGTGCTCGTCGGGATGGTGCGCGCCGTGCTCGATGAGCGGCGCGAGCGACGCATCGAAGTGGATGACGGCCTCGTGCAGGTTCCGGCCGCGGTACACGTTCCAGGTCCCCCGCAGAAACGCGTCGAGGTCGAAGGCCGGCCGGTCGAAGGTGCCGTTCAGGTGCTTGGCGTCGGCGATGCGATCGAGACGGAAGGTGCGCGGCTCGTCGCGCAGGTGGCAGTGCCCCACCAGATACCAGGTGTTCTCGCGATGGAACACCGCGAACGGATCCAGATCCCGCCATGCCTGGTGCTGGCTCCACAGCGAGCGATAGAGCAGCGACACGGGCGTCCGTTTGCGAACGGCGCCTTCCAGCAGGCGCAGCAGGCCGGTCCGGATGCTGCCCGAGCGCTCGGGGCCGGCCAGGGTGAGTGCCTGAGCCGTTTCTTCCATTTCCCGCGTCGCCGCGTCGAGTTTGCGTTCCAGTACCGAGGTCAGCTCCGATGCGGCGCGGAACGCGGGGTGTTGCAGCAACAGCTTCAGGGTCGCGCGCTCGGTCGAGGTGAAGCCGAGCCAGCGAATCGTCGCGCCCTCGACCAGACGATAGCCGTCCTCGCCGCGGGCGACCGGAATGCACTGGAGGCGGCTGAGATCCTGCAGGTCGCGGTAGACGGTCCGCTCGGAGATGTTGAAGTGGTCGGCAATCTCTGCCGGACGCCACGACCGACGTCCGCCGAGGAGTTGGAGGATCTCGATTAGTCGAATCGGGCGGTCCATGCGTTGCTGTCCTTCTGCTGCGGTCCGTCTGGCCCGGTCGCCTGATCGCGCCGGTCGGGGGGATAAACGGTCTCCCGCTATCCCCCTGGGACCTTATCGGGCGCGCGCGTCAGATTCTGTCAGGCGCTCAGAATCCGAAGGTCTTCGAGAACCGAGCGCCGCCCGGCTCCAGACTGAGCGAGACGTCTGGCACGTCGGCCCACACGGTGGCGAGGAGCGCTCCCACCGCGGCGAGTCCGATCCCGGCGTACAGCCGGCCAGCGGGCCAGTACGCTTCCGCTCTGGCCGACCCCCTGGTGTCGTCCACCTTGGGGAACTCGCCGCGCAGGGCACTGGCCTGCTTGGCTCCGGTGCTCTCCAGGTTGGCGAGTCGGCCAAACAGTTCCAATCCCACGTAGGTGTTCACCGTCCAGTCGAGATTGCATCGACCGCTCATCTTCGAGGAAACGGGGTTGCGCGCATCATCGAACAGGACGCCGACGCTACCGACTGCGTTGGCGAACTCGATGGACACGGCGGGGTCCTCGCTCAGGGAGCCGGCGACTCGGCAATCCTGTTCCCAGAACGCAATGGCAACGCCTCCCGCCATCAGACCCACCCCGCCCAACGTGCGCATCATCGACCGTTGCGACTGCGCTGCGGCCAGCCCGGGCAACGTCAACACGCCGACGAGTCCGAGCATCACAATTCGTTTGAGCATGACAACCTCCTGATCGCGTCGGTGACCGGAATTGGTCACCGGACCGGATGAGAAGCCATACTGCTGGTTGGGGTTGTCAGGACCTGTCAGTGACGGAGAGGAGAACCTGGTTGTTAAAGCAAGGCCGAGTTTGTGCGGGCCGGAAGGGCTTCGCGGCAGGTCTTGCGTGCTACGCTGTGGAGAGAAGCACCAAACGACGATTTCCGGGAGGCGAACGTCATGCGCAGGTGGGCGTTGCTTGCAGTTTTCTTGATGGCGGGGTGCGGCGGCGCCCCCGAGCCGGAGCCGGCTCCCGAGCCCGAGCCCGAGCCGAGCGCGGGTACGATCGAGGGTCTCGATCCGTCCTTCGACCGGCTGGTCCCGGACGACGCGGTGATCGAGCATTTGGCCGAGGGGTTCGGCTTCACCGAGGGACCCGCCTGGGTCGATCGGGACGGCGGGTTCCTGCTGTTCAGCGACATTCCGGGGAACCGCATCGTCAAGTGGGAGCCGGACGGCACGGTGAGCGATTTCCTGGCGCCGGTCTACGAGGGGGAACACGAGGAGGGACGCCTGGTCGGCTCGAACGGCATCATCGTCGATGCGGGCGGCGACATCGTCTTCACCGAGCATTTCAACGGCCGAATCTCGCGAGTGGCGGGCGACGGGACACGGAGCGTTGTGGTCGATGCCTACGAGGGCGGGCGGCTGAACAGCCCGAACGACCTCGACTATCACTCCGACGGTGCCCTCTACTTCACCGATCCGGCCTACGGGCTGCCGAGCCCCGAAGCGCGGGAACAGGATGTCAACGGCATCTATCGCCTGAGTCCGGAGGGCGAGTTGGCGCGCCTCGCCGAGCTTCCCGGGCCCAACGGTATCGCCTTCTCGCCGGACGAGTCGCGCCTCTACGTGGCGGACAGCAGCACGCGGCAGTGGTTCGTCTACGCCCTGGCCGAGGACGGCACTCTCGGGGAGGGTGAGTTGCTGCTCGATGCCAGCGATTCAGAGGAGAGCGGTTCCGCCGACGGCCTGAAGGTCGACGAGCTGGGCAACCTCTGGGCCACCGGGCCAGGCGGAGTCTGGGTCATCCGGCCCGACGGCCTGCATCTGGGCACCATCAAGCCGAACGAGGTCCCGGCCAACGTAGCTTGGGGCGGCGCGGACCGGCGCACGCTCTACATGACGGCGCGGACCGGGCTGTATCGGATCCGCGTGAACGTGGCGGGCGATCAGTAGTGCGGTGATGCGGGTCTCGGCGCGGGACAGAAGGAGAACGACCATGCGTCATGCATCTGTCGCGGTGGCGATGACGGCGGTGGCGGTTGTGCTCGTGGCGGCGCCGATCATCGCGCAGGAACCGGATAGCGGCTGGACGCTCGCGCGAACGCCCTGGGGGCATCCCGATCTGCAGGGGATCTGGGACCAGACCACCGGCACTCCGCTGCAGCGCGCGGCGGACGCCGCCGACCGGGAGTTTCTGACCGACGAGGAAGCGGCGGAGCGCGAGCGGCGACGATTCGCGGCGTTCGACGCGGCCCCGCGGCAGGGCAGCCCGGGCAACTACGGCTCAGAGTGGCGTGACGGATCGCGTAACGCGCTGACCCGCACCTCGCTGATCGTCGATCCGCCGAGCGGACGCATCCCACCGCTGACGCCGGCGGCCGAGCGGCGCACCGCCGAGAACCAGGCACGTCGGCGCGACCATCCGGCCGATTCCTGGGAGGACCGCAACCTGTGGGAGCGCTGCATCACCCGCGGCACCCCGCGCGTTCCGAACAACTACAACAGCAACGTCCTCATCCTGCAGACCCCCGACGCGGTGGTTCTGCTGAACGAGATGATCAACGAGACGCGGGTGGTCGCTCTCGATGGGCGGCGGCCTCATCTGAATCCCGGCATCCGTCTCTGGAACGGCGATTCGCGCGGTCATTGGGAGGGGGACACGCTGGTCGTCGAGACCACCAACTTCAGCGCCAGGCAGCAGTTCCGCGGCTTCCCCGTCGACGGACTGCGGTTGGTCGAGCGGTTCACGCGCACAGGGCCGGACCGGATGCACTACGAGATGACCCTCGACGATCCGACGATGTATACCCGTACCTGGACCGTCGTGCTGCCCATGACGCAGACCGGCGGGCCCATCTTCGAGTACGCCTGCCACGAGGGGAACTACGGCATGGATGGCATCCTCGCCGGCCATCGGGCCGAGGAGCGGGCGCTCAGATAGGAAGCCGTCATGCACGACACGTACTACCACGCGAAGGATCTGGAGCGTTTCGCGGAAATCGGCAAGAACCGTCCCGAGCTGGGGGAGAAGTTCTTCGCGTGGTACACGGCCGTGTTCGAGGACGGAGCACTGTCGGCGCGCGAGAAGTCGCTGATTGCCCTGGCGGTCGCGCACGCGGTGCAGTGTCCCTACTGCATCGATGCCTACAGCAACGACGCCCTCGAGAAGGGCGCCGACCTGGATCAGATGACCGAGGCGGTGCACGTGGCGTCGGCCATCCGCGGCGGCGCCTCGCTCGTCCACGGCGTGCAGATGCGCAAACATGCGAACAGGGTCGGGATGTGACCCGCGCGCGTACCGCCTTCTGCGGCGATGCCCGGACGCGCTCCGCGGCTGGGCCGGCGGACGGCGGCAAATCTCGGTGAGCGGTCCGGGGGGCACCGATGAGTAGCACGCTTCCGTCGCTGGTCTCGCGGCAGCTCCCGCTGGCGTCCCCTCCCGCGCAGTTGGCGACGCTGCACCGCCTCCCACTGGCACGTGAGTTCGCGCAGGCGCTCGGCGAGAGCGGCCTGCATCCGCTGCATCCGACCGGCATCGAGATCCTGCAGATCAACGTCGGCAAGCTCTGCAACCAGACCTGCGTGCACTGCCACGTCGATGCGGGTCCCGATCGCCGGGAGATCATGACCCGCGAGACCATGGCGCAGTGTGTCGACGCGTTGAAACGGACGGCGATCCCCACGGTCGACGTCACGGGCGGCGCTCCGGAGCTCAACCCCAGCTTCCGCTGGCTGGTGGAGCAATGCGCGGCGCTCGGCCGTCATGTGATCGACCGCTGCAACCTCACCGTGCTGGGTCTGCCGTCGCAGGCCGATCTCGTGGACTTCCTGGCGGATCACCGGGTCGAGGTGGTCTGCTCGCTTCCGCACTACCGCCGTCTCAATACGGACAAGCAGCGGGGCGATGGCGTGTTCGACAAGTCGATCGCGGGTCTGCGGAAGCTGAACGCTGCCGGCTACGGCGATGGGACCTCCGGGCTGCGCCTGGTACTGGTGACCAACCCGGTCGGGGCGTACCTGCCGGCGGGGCAGGCGTCGTTGGAGCGGGAGTGGAAACGCGAGCTCGATCGGCTGTACGGCGTCCGGTTCGACGCGCTCCATACGATTACCAACATGCCGATCAGCCGCTTCCTGGAGTGGCTGGTCGACTCGTCCAACCTGGAACGCTACATGGAGCGGCTGGTAGCGAGCTACAACCCGGCGGCGGCGCACGGGGTGATGTGCCGCAACACCCTGTCCGTCGGGTGGGACGGGGTGCTCTACGACTGCGATTTCAATCAGATGCTCGACATGCCGGTCGAGCCCGGCGTTCCGCGGCACATCGCCGATTTCGATCTCGCCGCCCTCGAAGCACGGTCAATCGTCGTCGACCGTCACTGTTTCGGCTGTACCGCCGGGGCCGGTTCGAGCTGCTCCGGCGCGACCGTGGCGTAGACGCAGCGTTCCGAGCCGCTCCGCCGACTGCCGACCCCGCGTTTCAGCCGGAAGCTCCACGTCCACCAAAGAAGAAAGCCGGGGGACCCCAAGGCCCGCCCGGCTCTTGTGAAGTGTGCGTATCGGCGGCCGGCGCCGCCAGGTCCGCGGACACGAATCGCAGACTCCTACGCGATGATCACGTTGCGCGGGAATTGTCCGTGGGCCTCGAGGAACGTCAACTGGTTCGCGAGTTCCTCGGCCGTCGACTGGATGTTGCCATTGACGTCGGTCACGCGGGAGACGACCGTGTGCTCGCCGGGGGTGGCGCCCTCCCAGCGGTGGTTGAAGAACTTCCAGCCGTACTTCTCGCGCATCGTCTCCGGGTCGAGGGTTGCCGCCTGCCACTCGCCGTCGTCGATCTTCACCTCGACCCGCTCGATCGGCGTGCCGTCGTTCAGCACGACGCCGAAGATGTTGTGGGCGCCGTCGACCGCGGTGACGCGGGCGATGTACGATTTCAGATTCATCGTCGAGATGGCGGTCTCGACCCACTTCATTTCGCCGTTGATCACTTGGCCCTTGAGCGTCCGGTACGAACGGGCCTGCCAGCGGCCGAGGTACTGGTCCTTCTGCACGTGGATCTCGGCGACCCACTTGACGTTCGGTGCGCCGTACCAGCCGGGGACCAGCAACCGCAACGGACGTCCCTGGTGCTCCGAGAGCGGCTCGCCGTTCAGCGCGTAGGCGAGAAGCGGCTCGTCCGACAGCGCCTGATCCCGTTCGAGGCTCCGGCCGTACTGCTGCTCGACGTTGAACGGACGGCCGCGCCAGATTACTTCCTCCTCGCCACGGTCGGCGCCGAAGAAAACGAACTCGCGCGCCGCGTCCTGCACGCCCGCCCGCTGCAGCACCGTGCGCAGCGAGACGCCGGTCCAGCGGCCGTTGCTCGACAGGCCGTTCAGCGGGCCCCGGTTGCCGGAGCACTCGAAGCCGAAGACCAGGTCGCGGCTCGGCATGGCGCGCAGGTCGTCCATCGACAGCTCCAGCGCCGTGTCGACCAGACCGGAAACACGCAGGCGGTACGCGTCCACGTCCACGTTGGGGTGGCCGTAGTGCTGCGTCGTGAAGAACTGATCATTCGGCGTGAACGGGCCGTCGATCTGGCGGACGTCGATGATCCGCCGCTCGGCGTCGCGGATCCACTGCACGTCGTCCGACACGTCGGTGAACTGCATGAGCGTCTCGCCCTGCGCGAGTGCGGGAAATGCCCATTCGGGCACGCCGATCACGCCGAGCCCCGCCATCGCCAAGCCGCCCTTGAGTACCTCTCGACGGGTGGTTTCTTTCGCCATCTTTGCCCCTTGTCCCTTTCCGCACACGGCCACGTGTTCGAGAACCGTTGCCCGTTCCGCACTCCTGCCGTTGCGGGCGGAATCCGGACAGTCGATCTTTGACCAACTATCTTATCGGGAGACCCTTGGACCCGCAACCGAACGCGCGCGTCGGTGCCTGGGCAGACCGCGCGAACCGCGCCGGGTTCTTCCGGCCGACGCCGGACACGCGCCGCGTTGCGCGGAAGCGCCAAGTGCGGGAAGATGCACGGAACGAGTGTCCGGCATCGGGAGCCGGGTATGCCGGTGTGCCGGTGCGGAATCCGATGTCCGGCGGGAGGTGACCATCATGCAGTCTCGATACTTCGCGGTCTCATTGGTAGTGCTGGCGATGGTGGCCTGGGCGGCAACAGCGGCGTTCGGACAGAACGCGGACCCGTGGGAGCCGCCGCGCACCCCGGAGGGCCGGCCCGACCTGCAGGGGGTCTGGCTGAACAACGTCGCCACGCCTCTTGAGCGGCTGCCGGAGCTGGCCGATCGCTCGCACCTGACCCGGGAGGAAGTGGCGACCCTGACGGCGCGCGCCGAGCGCATCTTCCAGAACGGCCGTAGCGCGTTCGCGACGCCCGAGAGCGCATTCCGCGCGGCGCTGCGGAACGTCGAGACCTACATCGCGTGGTCGACCAGCAGCTCGATCGGGATGGTCGACGTCACGTTCAGCGACCGGACGTCGCTCGTGGTCGACCCGCCAGACGGGCGGATACCGGCGCTCACCCCGGCGGCCGAGGCGCGCGAGGCGGCGGTCGACGACGGCTGGGAGTTCAAGACCGGGCCGGAAGATCTCAACAGCATCCACCGCTGCATCACGACCGGGGTGCCGCGGCTCGGCGGCAACTTCGGCGCCGGACCGTACACCTTCTACCAGATAGTCCAGACGCCGACGCACCTGGCCTTCATCAGCGAGGCATTCCACGACGCGCGGATTATTCCGATCGGCGACCAGCCTCACGTGCCGGCAGGGATCCGCCAGTGGAACGGCGACTCCCGCGGGCGCTGGGAGGGCGATACGCTCGTCGTGGAGACGACGAATTTCTCGTCCAACAGCTACTACCAGGGATCCACCGACGGCCTGCATCTGGTAGAGCGGTTCACGCGCACCGGGCCGGACACGCTGGCGTACAACGTCACGCTGACCGATCCCGAGACCTGGGCGTCGTCGTGGACCGCGGAGGTGCCGCTGCAGCGGCGCGACCAGCCGATCTACGAGTTCGCCTGCCACGAGGGCAACTACTCGATCGTGGGGATGCTGCGGACCGCCCGCCTGGAGGACGCGACCCGTTGATCATTCGAGGGGGCGAACCGCCGCGAGCAACGCCTGGTCGGGTTGTCCGGCGGCGGTTGCTCGCCAACCGATCAGGTCCGGTCGCCGCCCGAAGAGGACGTATACGACGCCGTCACGCGGCGCTCCGGGTTGAAGGCCGCCATCCACGCGCCAACCGCGCGCCGCCCCGGGGAGTAGGGCGGCGGAAGGGGCCTCCAGTCCGTCTGCGCCCAATCCGCGTTGTCGGCTCGCTTCGGTCCGGCATGCGGGATAGGATGCATAACCGCCGGTGAGCACTTCCAGAGGCAGATCGGGCTTCGCATGCTGCTGGTGTCCGAGGTCGACGGCCCAGAGGGCGTGCCGGATCGTCGCCAGATCTTCGGGATCTGTGATCTCTTCATGGCGCAGGAACTCCGCCCACGCGCCGTCCGGCGTATCGCAGAAGTAGTGCACAGGGCCGTCGCCCGCCGCGTGCCATCGCGCGGCGGGTTGCTCGGGCCCTTCCCAAAGGAACGGATAGCGCGGGTCCGCGTGCCGGAAGCCGATCATGATCACGTGGCCGGCGATGCGGTTAGGGCGTTCGCCAGATCGCGCACCTGCCGGGGATCCGGATCCTCTGGTCGCCACCCCGAGGTGAGGATGTCGGCGGGAGCACGGTTCCCGAGCACGGTGCGCGGACGGACGAACCAGCGGCGAATGCCGGCGTCGTTGTAGGCGCCCGCCAGATCCCCAACGATCAGCGCCAGCACGTGGAGGCGGACGCCAACGTCGTCCGGCGTCGCCCGCGCCCCGGACTGGTATCGGCGAAGACTCACCGTGGAAATGTCCAGCAGACGAGCGAGCAGGGCAGGTCCAAGCACGCGCTGCAACGCCGGCCACTCTGCAGCGGGTACTGGTGACGCTTCCAGAGCCTCGTTGACGTGTTCGAGCATTGTGCGGAACCGATTCGGTTCCAGTGCCGTCGCGGGGGCGTGGCCGACGAAGAGACCTTGCCCGATGCCCGCCCGGGAAACGTCTCTGGCCACCCGTTCCCATTCCGCCAGATCGAGACGATCGATTGCTCGCGGGGCGAGCAGACCCATCGCATCTGCGCGCATCACGACCGAGATCCCGAGTCGGGCGGTATCCGGACTGTCGAATGGACTCTGGATGGATTGAATATAGATGTCCGCCATTTGTCCGATCATATACCGATCGCACTTCAGGGCGTCGGTCGGCTCCCGCCGCACGGAATCGCCGCTGTCGTGGTGTTGCCGATGTACGCGGTCTCGGCCGCCCCCCCCCGGCCGAGAGACTCCAGCGACGGAAGCGACGTAGTGGTCGACCCTGTCGTCTACGGCGCGCGATCTACCAGGTGGCTTGTTTGTGTACGCCCGGGGCGATGTAAACGACGTGGTGCATCGGGTGCGCCACGCCGGCAAGCGACTGGAGGTCGCTACGCTGGACTTGTCCGGGAAAATCGAGAATCTACGTGAGCGCGTCCAGATACTGGCGAACAGAGTGCGTTCCATGCGAGGTGAGGGTCGCCGCCGGATACACGCCGCGTGACGCAGAACGGCGTCGCAGGTGCCTTCGGCAGGACCACACCGTCGGGCGTACAGAAGAAAGCCCGCGAGACCGGACCGGCCTCGCGGGTTTCGGTGAGAGAACCAGATTCTATTCCGGCTCGGTCGGGTCCCTGCCGTCGCGCGGGGCGCCGGTCCCGGACGATCCGGCGAAGAGCCGCGTGCCGTCGGGGAACGTCACGTCACGGCCGTTGGCGCGGAACGCGCCGTCGATGGCCTGGTAGCCCTCGACGAGCACCTCGATGCCGGGGGTGACCGAGTCACGACGCCAGCCGCGGCGGACGAGGGCGCCGGGCGGGCCGGCCTCGATCATCCAGCTTTCGACCGTGCCGTCATCCCTGGTCACGTCGATGTGCAGCCAGGCGTGCGGGTTGATCCACTCCATCCTGGTGATCGTGCCCCGCAGCGCGACCGGCTTCGTCGCGTCGAACTCGGCCGAGAACGCATGATGCGCGAGCGCCGAGCCGCCCGCCACCAGGATCGCGAGCGCGATGCCCGCCAGTGCCAATACCAATCTGTTACGCATCGTTGATACCTCGTTGTCGCTACTGTCGCGAATGCGTGGCGGCCGATTCTACCGGCCGGCGGCCTCCGCTGCCTCGCGGTCGCGCGCCCGTGCGCCGCTCAGGATGTTGAACATGCCGTAGTTGCCCTCGTGGCAGGCGTACTCGACCAGCTCGTACTGCTCGTCGTCCATGTCGTACGTGAAGCGGCCTGTGAAGGGCGCCGTCCAGACGACGGGATCGTCCACCGTGAACTGGTACTCGAGGCGCGTCGGGCTGATCCGCGTGAACCGCTCGGTCAGGATCATGTCCGGACTCGACCCGCGGAACGACGCCCGTGCATTGAGGTTGGTCGTCTCGACCACCAGCGTGTCGCCGTCCCAGCGGCCCTGCGCGCTCCCGAGCCACGAGGTGAGCGTCGGTCCGTCCTTCGGCCGCGACGTCGTCGGGACGACCCGGGTTTCGTGGATCATCTCTTTCTGGATGGCGACGAAGCCGGGGCCCTGGTAGATCTGCAGGCCGTTGTTGTAGACCCCCGGGAACATCAGCGACGGCAGTCCGCGCGTGATGCAGCGGACGAACGGAGTCGCCTCTTCCGGACCCGCGATGTTGCTGTTGGTGTAGCGGCCGCGATCGAAGGCGAGCTGGGCGGCGCGGCGCTCGCCCTCCGAGGTCAACGCCGGAATCCGGCCGTCGGGCGGATCGACGATCATCGCCACCTGCGTGGACGGCGCGTTCGGGTCGTACCCCAGGGTCGTGTCGCGCCACTCCCGCTCGTAGCCCCAGATGCTGCCGAGGGTGCCGCGCTCGCGGCGCGCCGCCGCCTGCTCCGGCGTCAGGCTCTCGATGTCGGCCAGGTCCTCGGGCCGCTCGAGCGGGATGCCGTGCGACGCGTTGCCGGTCCAGACGCCCTGCAGATCGGGTTCGTCCCACGGCGTGCGCGGGGTGTCGTAGGGTTCGGTCACGTCCACGAACACCGGCGCGATGCTTGTCGTGTCCACCCCTGCGAAGCCGGTCTCGACCATCGCCAGCCGGACGTTGTCGGGCGCATAGATGAAGGCGCGCCGCGCCGCGGACCGGCCGTTCTCCGGCACCACGGGCTCTTCCTGGAACTCGACACCGGCCGCACGCAGCTCGGCGGAGGCGGCATCGATGTCGTCGACGACGAAGCCGATGTGGTCGACGGCCCGGCCCTGGGTGGTGGCCGGCGTACCCTCGGGATGCTCGGAAGCGAAGACCCAGACGCTCCCGAACCGCACGCCTTCGTCCGCGTCCGCGTGCACGGCCCGTTCACCGCCGAACATCTGCTCGTACCAGGCGAGGGTCGCCTGCGGGTCGGTCGCGCTCAGGTGGACGTGGTGGAAGCCGACGTTCTCCTGATCCTCGACCAGCTCGATCCGGGTCCCCCAGGGATCGAAGATGTAGCCGTGCAGGTAGCCGCCGGTGGCCTCGCGCAGCGTCGCGCCGCCAGGGAAGCGTTGCAGCCGCACGCCGGAGCCTCGGACGCCGATCGATTCGAGGTCGGCCATCTTCGCCGTCAGGTCGGCGTACGAGAAGCCGATGTGGTTGACGCCGGTTCCCTGCGTGCTGCCCATGGTCGGCTGCGGGACGAAGGTCACCTCGACGCCGAAACAGTCGGCCGTATCGTCGCGGTCCGCCACCGCCTCGCAGCCGAGGTGCTCCGAGTACCAGCGCACCGACTCGGGCGGTGCTGACGAGGTGATGCTGACGTGGTTGTAGTCGGCCTCCGCCGCCCGGATTTCACCCGGGGCCGCACCGACCAGCACTCCCACGGCGAGGAGCACGAGCGCAACGCGTGTCGATTTCAGTGTCATGGCGCGATTCCTCCGTAGTCTGTCGACCGATTTAGCGGGTCGGCTCCCTGCGCAGATGCCCGTACAGCAAGTCTTCCGAATACTCGATGCACTTGAACTCCAGCACCCGTGCGTTTTCCTCCAGCCGGCGATAGAGCAGCAGGCTGATGTCCCACGGCCGGGTGAACACGGTGGGATCCTCGACCGTGGCCTCGTAACGGATCACGTTCGGTCCCATGGGCGTATAGCGTTCCTGAACTCGCAACTGGTTGCTGGCGAAGTTGCCGGCGCGGTCGAACCACGCCTCGCCGAGGAAGCCCTCCGCGTCCACGACCAGCGTGTCGTCCTCCCACCGGCCGTGCGAGCGCCCCATCCAACTGTCCAGCGGCGGCGCCTCGGGGTCGTCCTTGTCCATGTGGATGGTGCGGTTCGCGTCCGCGAAGCCGTAGATCATCAGGATCTTGCGATCGCCCTGGATGATCTGCATCGGGTACGGCAGATAGGTGGCGCGCGGCACGCCCGGCATGAAGCACTTGGCCTCGGGGTCGGCGCTCATGCGGTTGGCGAAGTTCTCGTCCCGCCGTTGCCGCGCCTCGTCCTGGTAGGGGATCGCGCCGCCGACGACCACGCCCTGCCCGGGCGGGATCGCGCCGATGGCGCCGAGATCGGGATGTCCGGGACCGGAGGGATGGTCCTCGAGATTCCAGTTCGCCGAGCTCATCGTCTGCCAGACGCCGTTCAGGTCCGGCCGGTCGTCCCAGGTGCGCGGCGCGTCGCCGCTCTGCGCCAAGGCCGGCGCCGCGATGGCCAGGACGATGGCGGCGACCCCGGCGGTGATGCGGAAGGTATGCGTCTTCGTCATGTGTCGAGGCACTCTGTCACTGGGAGATCCTGTTCTCCCGGCTGTACATGAAACAACCTGTTCGCCGCCGCGCGACGCTCAGGACCATCGGATTCGGTAATGATACCAGCGACAGGGCCCGGTAGCGAAAGCCGGCCTCCATTCCAGCGGTTATGATGCGCAGGATGAGGTCGGAGACGGAACCGGCGGCCGGTGTCGGGCGCCGGGCGTGGTGCAGGACGGTCTTCGTCCCTGCCTCGCTCGCCGTCGCGATTCTGCTTGGGTCAGCCTGTTCGGGCGGCACCGGAGACAATGCCCTCGACCGAACGCGTGCCGGTGACGTGCGGCGCGCGGCGTCGCGGCCCAACATCGTCTGGATCGTTGCGGATGCGGTCGATGGAGCTCCGGGTTTCGAGAGCCTCGACACAAGGCGAACGACGACAATCGAGACCGCTGCCGTCACGTCCGACCCCGCGTCCGCGCACGCCGCGCTGTTGACCGGCGTGAGTCCGGCCGCACTGGTTATCGACGCGGCTACCGGTCGGCTCGCTGCTGCGCCGCCGCCCGGCGTGACCGTCCTGCCCGAGCAGCTTCGCCGGGCCGGCTACTACACCAGCCGTGCCGGGCCGCCGCGCCACGAACTGCACAATCCGACGTCCGGCCACGCGCGCCCCGTCCGCATCGTACATTTCGACAGCGGCGTGCACGATGCCGCGCGCGCCCGCTTCGTCCCTGCCGCCGACCTGGCGCAACCCGGTCTGCTCGGTGCGTGGGACGCGGCCGGGCCCGATGCCGACTGGCGCGGCCGGAAAAAGGACTGGGAGTCGCCCTGCACGGTGTCCTTCGGTTGCGGTGGCGCGCGCAGTCCGGGCGCGCGCCCGTTCTTCGCGCTGTTCAACCTTGCGGCGAGGGACGATGTCGAGGGGCGGGTCGTGCGGATTGTCGAGGCGCTCGCGGACGACGATGTGCTCGAGGAGACGGTCGTGTTCCTGGTCGGGACGAGCGGGTCGACGCCGACCGTCGGCGTTCGCTGGCCGGCGTCCATCGCCGACGCCTTCGAATCGAACGCCCCGGTCACGCTGCTGGATCTCGCACCGACGGCGGTCGCCGTGGCCGGACTGCCGGTGCCGGCGCACATGGAGGGACGGGCGCTGATCGGGATGGAGGGGAATCCCACCCCGGTTGAACCGGTCGCTGCAGTTCCGGCGAAGCAGGGCACGCTCCGTGCCGCCGGCGTCGACGTGTCCGGGCCGATCCCGGCGGAGGTGCCCGCTGCCGCCACCCCGGAGGGCTATCCGACCGGCGGGTTGTTCCACGTCGCGCCTCGCGTCGATCTCCGCTGCGATACCGAAGGATCGACGATCGTCTACACCACCGAACACGAAGCACCGTTCTACTGGAGGCTGTACACGGGGCCGTTCCGGATGCGCTTCTGGACCCTGCGTTTCCAGTGCGGGCGTCTCGGCTATCGCGACAGCGACATCGTCACTTTCGATTTCGATATCGAATGACCCACGCACCGGTGTTCGCAGCCATGGAGCGCGCCCGGGGTCCGGCGGTTGCATGTCCGGGCCGGCCGGTCCATGATCAACGTACCTGAGCGACTTGGAGGGTTGTCATGAAGCAGAGGCACGTCTTGTACGGTGTCATGGTCGCTGCGTTCGTGGCGGCGGTGGCGATGGCGATGGCGCCGATCCCGGCGCTCGCTCAGTCGGCGGACGAGTCGTCGATGCCCCGGACCGCCTGGGGGCACCCGGACCTGCAGGGCTACTGGACGAGCTCGACCTATACGCCGCTGGAGCGGCCCGAGAGCCTCGCGGACCAGGCGTTGCTGTCCGAGGAGGAGCTCGCCAGGCTGAACGAGCTCCTGACCGCCGAAGGGGTGGATCCGTTGCGCGCGCGCGGCGCCCTGGCGGCCGAGACCGAGGAGGAGCGCCTGGAGCGGACGCGGCAGACGCAGGAGAACATTCACTACGACAACTCGATCTGGCTGCGCGAGAATCAGCCCCGGCAGCTCACGACCCGGCGTACGTCGCTGATCGTCGATCCGCCGAACGGGAGGATCCCGCCGCTCGTCCCGTCCGCCCGGGAGCGCGAGGCGCTGCGGCGGGCCGAGAGCCGCTGGCTGACCACCAACATCTCGCCGCAGTCGTTCGACAGTCACGAGACCCGGACGCTGCAGGAGCGCTGTCTGGTGTGGCGTCACGAGGGGCCGC
Organism: Vicinamibacterales bacterium; assembly: GCA_958296065.1. Classification (GTDB taxonomy): domain Bacteria; phylum Acidobacteriota; class Vicinamibacteria; order Vicinamibacterales; family UBA8438; genus WTFV01. The sequence goes on from CATQHX010000021.1 coordinate 72,113, forward strand.
CGATGCTGCCTCCCTCCTACAACGACCTGATGCAGATCCTGCAGACCGAGGACTACGTGGTCGTCATGCAGGAGATGCGGGAGAACGACGCCCGCATCATTCCGCTCGACGGCCGTCCGCATCTGCCGGACAGCATGCGGGAGTGGTCGGGCGACTCGCGGGGGCGGTGGGAAGGCGACACGCTCGTCGTCGAGTCCGTCAACTTCAACGCCAAGGTGCACTTCAACGGATCGAGCACCGGGCTGCATGTAGTCGAGCGTTTCACCCGGATCGACGACGAGAACATCAGCTACGAGTTCACCGTCACCGATCCCGGCACCTGGGTGCGGCCCTGGAGCGTCGAGTATCCGCTGATGAAGCGGGAGGGACCGCTCTACGAGTACGCCTGCCATGAAGGCAACTATGACGCCAGGCACATTCTGGAAGTGGCGCGCAACCTCGACAGGGCCGCCGCCGCCGAGACGTCGCAGGGCGAAGAATCCAGGTAGGGGCGAGTCCGGGACAGGCACAGGGAAGGGAAGTCCGATGCGTACCCACCAGATCGCGGTCGTACTGTGCGGCGCGCTCGTCGTTTCGGCGTGCGGAGCCGGCGGTGGCGGCGAGCCGGCCGGCGACTCGCTCGGGCCGGGCGTCGAGACCAGCCTGGGGACGCTTGAAGGGGAGCGGGTCGCCGAGGACGACGGGGTGCTCGTGTTCCGCGGCGTGCCCTACGCGGAGCCGCCGGTGGGGAACAACCGCTGGCGCGCTCCGGTGGCCAAGGCGTCGTGGGAGGGTGCGCGGCCCGCCACGACCTTCGGACCCGCCTGCTGGCAGCGGCTGACGCCGGAGTCCTCCATCTATACGCGGGGCGATCTCGGCCGTGACGAGGACTGCCTCACCCTCAACGTCTGGACCGCGGCGGAGCGGGCGGCCGAGTCGCGGCCGGTGATGGTCTGGTTCCACGGCGGAGGACATACCGGCGGCTGGGGCAGCGCGCGGATCTTCGACGGCACCGCGCTCGCAAACAAGGGCGTCGTGCTGGTCACCATCAACTACCGCCTCGGACCGTTCGGCTTTCTGGCGCACCCGGCCCTGACCGCGGAGTCGGCGCACGACTCTTCCGGCAACTACGGCCTGCTCGACAAGGTCGCGGCGCTGGAGTGGGTGCGCGACAACATCGCGGCCTTTGGAGGGGACCCGGGCAACGTGACCATATTCGGGCAGTCGGCCGGCTCGTGGAGCGTCTGCTACCTGATGGCGTCGCCGTTGGCGGCGGGGCTGTTCCACAAGGCCATCGGCCACTCCGGAGGCTGCTTCCGGGGCGGCCGGCCCGGCCTGTCGAGCGCGCACGAGGCGGGATTGGCGGCAGCGGCGGAACTCGGCGTGGAGGGAGATGATGCCGAGGCGCTGACGGCGCTGAGGGCGCTGGACGCCGAGACCGTGCTCGACTCCGATCTCGGGTCCGGGGCGATCGTCGACGGCTGGTTCATGCCGCGTTCGGCTCGCGCCATCTTCGAGGCGGGCGAGCACAACGACGTGCCGGTTATCGTCGGCGCGTTGGCCAACGAGGGAACCACGCTCTACGCCAACATGCCGGAGCGGACCGGTCCGGAGCTGGCCTCGGTGCTGCGCGAGCAGTACGGCGACCACGCCGACGCGCTGCTGGCGGCCTACGAGCCGGAGGTCGAGAAGTCGACGAAGTGGGCGGCGCAGGCGATCCAGGCCGACCGCAGCTTCGTGTGGGAGATGCGTGCCTGGGCCCGTGCGGTGGAGTCGTCCGGCAACGACGCCTGGCTCTACTTCTTCAGTCAGGCGCCGCCCGTGTTCCGGATCTACGTGCCCGAGCGCGCCGCCATCGACATGCCGGACGGGTCCGACGGCTATGGCGCGTACCACTCCGGCGACCTGGCCTATGCCTTCGGCAACACGAAGCTCGTGGGGATCGACTGGACGGAGTGGGACCACGAGATCTCTCGAGCGATGACGCAGTACTGGGTCAACTTTGCGTCGACCGGCAATCCGAATGACGAAGGTCTGGCTACCTGGCCGCGCTACGAGGCGGCGACGGACGAATGGCTGGAGTTCGGAGCCGACATCAAGACCACGCGCGAGGTGCGCAAGGACAAGCTCGATCTGTTCGATCGCGTCAACGCGCGACCAGCGTCGTAGCCGGAGCGGGAACGAAACGAATCAACGCGGTCCGATTGACTCTGGAATCAAGGCGCCGGCGTCGCACTGCGTGCGGCCGGCGGGCGGGAGGAAGCAATGCGAGCGACTCGATACATCCTGGCGGCGGCACTGACCCTGTCGATGGCTGCGCCGGCGTTGGCGCAATCTCGGGACGTCGATCTCACCGGAGCGGACGGCACGGCCCTGAAGGCGACCTACATGTCTCCCGGCCGGCCCGGCCCGGCGATGCTGCTGGTCCACCAGTGCAACATGGACCGGACATCGTGGAGCGGCATCGCGTCGCAGCTCGTCGACGCCGGCGTCCACGTGCTCTCCCTGGACCTGCGTGGTTTCGGCGACAGCGGCGGCCAACCGGTCCGCGAGATCGGTTTCCCGGCTTTCATGCAGCAGGCGCCGGGCGACGTCGATGTCGCGTTCGATTACCTCGTCTCGCAGGAGGGAGTCGACCCCGAGCGCGTGGGAGCGGGCGGGGCGAGCTGCGGTGCGATGCTGACCGCGGACCTGGCGGCGCGTCGCGACGTCGAGGCGCTCATGCTTCTGTCCGGCCCCCCGAGCGAGGCGGCCGTCGCCAACATGGCGTCGTCCTCGGTCCTCGCGGTATTTGCGGCGGCGGCGACGGGCGACACGGTGACGCCGGGCGTGGCCGACGCCCTGCAGGGTGCCGTGGACGGGTCCGGTCATCCGCATTCGACCGCGAAGATCTACGACGGCCCCGAGCACGGGCTGCCCATGTTCGACAAGAACCCGGACCTGGAGCCCGCGCTGGTGTCGTGGCTCAAGGCGGAGCTGTTGCAGTAGGGCTGCCGCTGCCTGGGTTGCGGGACTCGGAGAAGGCAATTCGAAGGGGTCACACGATGCGACGAGCGACAATCGGTGCGGTGTTGGCGGCGGCGGTGGTGTCGGCAGCCGGCCCGGCCCTGGCCGGAGGCGGAAGCGGCGCCGAGGAGATTCCGACGTTTACGAGCGACGTCGCCCCAATCCTGTTCGACAACTGCGTGACGTGCCACCGCCCGGGCAACATCGCGCCCATGTCGCTGACGTCGTACGCCGAGGCCCGGCCGTGGGCGCGTTCGATCAAGGACCTGGTGGTCTCCCGCACGATGCCGCCCTGGCCTGCGGATCCGGAGAACAGTCTGCCGTTCCGCAACGAGCGGCGCCTCGACGACGCGGAGATCGGCACCATAGTCGCCTGGGTCGATGGCGGGGCACCGCGAGGGCTCGCGGCGGACCTGCCTCCGCTGCCGGACTTTCCGGAAGGCTGGACCTACGAGGGTGGCGAACCGGACTACGTCTTCGAGTTGCCCGTCGAATACACCATCGCCGCGGAGGGCGAAGAGGACTACATCGACTTCTACTCGGCGATCCCGTGGGACGAGGACCGCTTCGCCGAGGTGCTGGAGCTGAAGCCGAGCAACTACGCGGTCGTGCATCACTCCGGCGCCTACGTGGTCGACCTCCCGGCGGGGAAGATGGTCGTCGACGGCGTGCTGGTCGACGATCCGAACGCGGTGTCCGAAGACGAGCAGGTCGAGGGTGAGGCGGGCCGTGTGGCCCAGCGCGTGTTCAACGAGGTCAACCTGCCCGGCACGAGCAAGCTGCTCTCCTACGTTCCCGGACGCGGCGTCGAGCGGCACCGGCCCGGCACCGGCAAGCGGCTGACCGCCGGCAAGTGGATCCGCTGGACGATGCACTACAACCCGACCGGCAAACCGGAGGTCGAGCGCAGCAGGCTCGGCATCTGGTTCAACACTGTCCCGGTCACCCACGAGGTGCTCACGCGGCAGGCGGGGAACGCGTTTCCGACCGATCCGTTCGGCACGGACATCTACATCGTCGAGGGGGAGGAGATAAAGCCGACGCGCGACGAGGACGGTACCGTGCGCCGGGCGCAGATCCCCAACATTCCGCCCTACGAGGACGACTGGAAGATCACCGGGATCACGCCGATCACCGAGCCGATCACGTTGTACGGCCTCTCGCCGCACATGCACCTGCGCGGCAAGAGCCTGAAGTGGGTGGTGACCTGGCCGGACGGCCGTGAGGTGACGGTGCTCGACGTGCCGCGGTTCGACTTCAACTGGCAGATCCACTACGAGCTGGCCGAGCCGCTCCACCTGCCGGCGGGGAGCAAGATCACCGGCATCGGGGTCTACGACAACTCGCTGAACAACCGCTGGAATCCGGGCCCGCATCTGGAGGTCTACTGGGGGCAGCAGAGCTGGGACGAGATGTACCAGGCGTTCACCGAGTACACCATCGAGAGCCAGGATCTGACGAAGCTCGGGCGGGCGACGAACGACGACGAGTAGCCCGCGCGCGGCGGACAACGGAATCGGGATTGCGCGGGAGGATGACGTTGGGGAGACGTGCGCGAGGGATGGTGGGCGGCGCGGAGGAGATTCGCGCCGCGATCATGTGCGACACCGTCCGCCGGGTGGTGGCTGCCGGTTGCGCGTCGCTGCTCGTCATGGCAGGGGCCGCGAGCGTGACGGCGGCAGAGCCGGGTGCGCCTCAGCCGCCGTCCGCCGACCGGGCCGCGCTCCCGCAGGGACAGATCCCGGACCTCGGCCGGCCCACGGAAGCGGGCGACGAGGTGCCGACGTTCGACTACGACGCCTATTTCCCCGGTGTGTGGACCTTCGAGTGGCGCGTGCCCGACAGCCCGCTCGGAGCCGGCGGCCTGATCACGGGTACGGAGACGTTCGAACCCGGCAGCGACGGACGCCACTACCGGGCCACGGTCGATGCCGAGGGGCCCGAGGGGCCGTTCACGACCGAATCGACGATCATCTACCTGGCCGGTCAGCGGGCGTTCTTGCGGCACGACGCCGACAGCCGCGGCTTCGCCCTGCTGCGAGCCGGGCGCATCGGCGGGGACCTCGGCGGCTTCTACACGATTCACTACGAGACCGCCCCGTTCGAGGCGAACGGACGGCAGGTGCGGCTGCGGTTGACGACGCGGCTCGTTTCGCCGGTCAACTACCGCGTGGAATCGCGGATCTCCGTGGACGGCGGGCCGTTCACCAACTTCGGCAACGCCTGGTGGCGCAAGCGCTTGCCGGGTGTGACACCGAGATGAGCGAGCGAGAGGGAGCGGCAGGATGAACCGGCGCCGGCGGATCGAGGCTCACCGGCTACCGTGCGGCGTACCGGCCGTCGCATGCATCGCAGCGGTCCTGGTTGGCGTCGCTGCAATCTCGGCTCCCCGTGCGTGGTCCGGGTCATCCGAGGCCCTTGCGCAGTCGGCGGAGCCGATGTCCATCATGATGATGGTTGCCTGCGTCGAGGCTGGCGAGGAGGGCGCCTTCCACCTGACCCGGGCCACGGAGCCGGAGGCCATCGACGATCGGTTGCCGCCGCAGCCCGAGCCGTCGGCCGCCCTCGGCGGAAACCGGTTCCGGTTGATCGGAACGCTCGACGAGTTCGGCGTCGCGCGCCATGTCGGCCACAAGGTCTGGGCAAAGGGTTTGCTCGTCGAGGATGAGTCGGAGCGCCGTCTGAACCTCGTTTCGATCACCCACCTGTCGGCTGGCTGCGAGTGACCGCCTGCTTCCGGTCCGGCGATCGGTCTCCGGCTCGCATGCAAGAGTGCACCAGACGATGAGCCATCACAAGAAGGTCGCGATTCTCGTCGGCGGCGGTCCGGCGCCCGGCATCAACAGCGTAATCGGGGCGGCCACCATCCGCTGCTGTCTCGAGGACGTGGAGGTCGTGGGCATTCGCGACGGCTTCGAGTCGATCATGCGGGGCAACATCGACCACGTGACCCCGCTGACCATCGACGCCGTCAGTCGGATCCACTTTCGCGGCGGCTCGGTGATCGGCACGTCTCGGGCCAATCCGACGACCGATCCCAAGCACCTCGAGAATGTCATCACCTCCCTGCTCCGGCTGAACGTCTCGCAGCTCATCACCATCGGCGGCGACGACACCGCGTTCTCCGCCATGCAACTCGAGCGGGTCGGCGCGGGCCGGCTGCGCGTGGTGCACGTGCCGAAGACCATCGACAACGATCTCGACCTGCCTTCGCACGTCGAGACATTCGGTTTCCAGACCGCCCGGCATCATGGCGTCGAGATCGTCAAGAACCTGATGGTCGACGCCAAGACCACCTCCCGCTGGTACTTCCTGGTGACCATGGGCCGCAAGGCCGGGCACCTCGCGCTCGGGATCGGCAAGTCGGCGGGGGCCACGCTGACGCTGATTCCCGAGGCGTTTACGCAGGAGCGCGTGCGCCTGAAGACGGTCGTCGACACGCTGGCCGGCGCCATGATCAAGCGCTGGACCGGGGGGCGGCGCGACGGCGTCGCGGTCGTGGCGGAGGGGCTGGTCCTGAAGCTCGACCCCGACGACCTGAAGCAGCTCGCCGACATCGAGCGGGACGAACACGACAACGTGCGCATCGCCGAGGTGAACCTCGGCGAGATACTCAAGACTCAGGTCGCGGCCCGCCTCGCGCAGTTCGGCCTGAAGATCACCACCGTCGCCAAGAACATCGGCTACGAGCTGCGCTGTGCGGACCCCGTGCCGGCCGACATGGAGTACACGCGCGACCTGGGTTACTGCGCGGCGAAGTACCTGCTGCAGGGCGGCAACGCGGTGCTTGTTTCCATGGACGCCGGCCAGTTCGTGCCGATTCCGTTCGAGCGCCTGATCGACCAGGACAAGGGGCGTTTCCGGGTCCGGCTCGTCGATGTCGAATCCACTCGCTACCGCATCGCCCACCGCTACATGATCCGCCTCCGGCGCGACGATTTCGACGATCCGCACGAGCTGGCGAAGCTGGCGGCCACCGTCGGCGTGTCGCGGCAGCAGTTCGAGAAGGAGTTCGGCTACCTGGTCGAATCCGAGCCGGAGCCCCTGGTGCTGGATGCCGGCAACGGAGAGGTCGGGGAACAGGCCGCATCGTAAGGCGCGGTTGACGCTTTCCGAGACTCCAGCGATCTATGTTCGCGCATCGACCGACGTGGGCTTCTGCAGGCCGATGGCGGCGCGCTGCGGCTGGTGGACTGACGCGGCGAGGCGCACTGGCCGAGGGAATCGTGGTGGAGCGAGTTGCGAGTGGCAATGCAGGGGGCTGGGCAGGCACCGTCGCGCCTGCCCAGCCCCCTGTCGTGTCCAGCAGTCCAGCGCCGGTGCTACAGCACGAACCCCAGCGCCTCCAAACCCGTCGCAAGGCTCCGTGTTTGGCCCAAGCCCCCACCTGCCCAGGAGCTGCCTGGAAGTCTGTCCCGTTGCTGCGGCGCAGACCTCCAGCTAGCGGGCGGCTTCTCTTGCGTCGTCGGCGCGGCCTCCGGAGAGGATGCCTTCCATGCCGAGGTTGCCCTCGTGGCAGGCGTACTCGTACATCACGTCGGGTGAGAGGGAGAACGGATAGGCGACCGTCCAGGACCGCGTGTACATCTGCGGGTCGTGAACCTCCACCTCGTACTCCAGCGTCTCGGGTCCGGTGCGGGTGAACCGCTCGATGAGCATCATGTCCTCGCCCGAGCCGTCGTGCGAGCTGAAGACCGACCAGGGCTGCAGCGCGCTCACGCGGTGATCGAGGTTGGTGGTGGTGACCACGAGCGTGTCGCCCTCCCAATGACCGCGCGAATCGCCGTTCCACTGACCGATGTCTTCCGCCAGCGGCGGGCGTCCGTCCAGCGGCACCACGCGTACCTCGTGCACCTGCTCCAGCAGCATCACGACGTGGTCCGGGGTCTGGAAGACCTGCATGTTGTTGTTGTACGAACGCGGGAACATGGCGTTGGGCATCCCGCCGCGGGTCACGCAGCGCTCCCAGATGTGCCGGTCCTCCCACGTGTCGTCGCCTCGCGGCTGGCCGATGCGGGCCTTCTGTCCTTCCGGGGTCAGCGGCGGGAAGCGGCCGCTCGGAGGATCGATCAGCATCGACGTGCGGTTCGTGCGGTCGCCCCGCTCCATCCAGAAGTTGTTGTAGGCGCCCACGTTGCCGCCGGCCGAGGTGCGCTGGGCGTTGGCGAGCAGCAACTGCTGGTTGCGCTCCTCGGTCGCCTGTCGAATCGCCGCTACCTCTTCGTCGCTCAGTGTCGCGCGGCCCTCGAACTCGGCCGGTCGCTCCATGGGCGTGGCGCCGGACGAGCTCCAGATGCCCTGCAGGTCCGGGTGGCCCCAGGCCGTGCGGTAGGCATCCGGCATACCGCCGCCGCCGTTGGACTGCGCGGCGGCGGGTGCGATCGCCAGCAGCGGGACGATCAGCGCCACGAGGGGAATGGCGAAGAAACGAAGCCGTCGAGCACTCATCTGCAACCTCCTTGGAGACCGCGGGAACGGGCGGTCCATGCTGATTCGGCAGTTCCGATCGGAGTAACGTGGCACAGGCGGTGCCGGAGGTCAAGCCGACTTGGTTCTTGACCGGTTTACGGATCGCGGTGATAAGGTGCCGGGAAAGGGCGGCGAGGAGCATTCCGTAGCCGCCGGAGGTCGCTGCCCTTGGTTGGGCGGCAAGCGGAGCCGCAAGGCGGCGATTTCCGGGTGAGGAGGGTAAACATGAAGGCATGGTGGATCGGCGCGGTCGCGGTCGGTGTCCTGGCGGCGGCTTTCGCGATGGCGAGGCAGCCGCCGACGTCCGCGCAGGAATCGTCCGAGCCTCCGCTCGTGAGTCAGGAGCAGTTCGACGGCTGGCTCGACGAGCTCTCGAACTGGGGGCGCTGGGGGCCGGACGACGAGTTGGGCATGGCCAATCTCATCACGCCGGCCAAACGCGCCGCGGCGGCGGCGCTGGTCACCGAGGGGTTCACGGTGTCCCTGTCCTCGAATGCGCAGAACTACGAGTCCGCCGACGTGCCGTGCCCGATCGAATGGCGGATGGTGCGCGCCACGCGGACGGGCGCCAGCGACCAGATCGCCTACCCGTGCATCCACGGACCCGGCACCACACACCTGGATGCCTTCGCCCATGTCTTCTTCGACGGCAAAATGTGGAACGGGTACGACGTCGACGGGCTGGTGACGATGGAGGGCGGGGCCGCGAAGAACTCCATCATGGTCGTGAAGGACGGCCTCGTCACGCGCGGCGTGCTCTACGACATCCCGCGGCTGAAGGGCGTGCCGTGGCTCGAGCCGGGGACGCGCATCACGGTCGAGGACCTGGAGGCGTGGGAGGAGATGGCCGGCGTGAAGGTCGGCCCCGGCGATGCCTTCCTGATTCGGTGGGGGCGCTGGGCCCGCCAGGACGCGCTCGGGCCGTTCGATACCGGTCGCGAGGCGGCCGGCCTCGACAACAACGTGATCCCGTGGCTGAAGGAGCGTGACGTGGCCATCGCGGGCTGGGAGACGCCCGGCTACGCGCCGCAGCCCGAGGGCGACCTGCCGCGCACCGCGCTGCACAACTTCGCGCTGACGATCCTTGGGATCCAGGTGCTCGACCGCGCGGACTTCCAGGCGCTGGCCAACGCCGCGGCAGAGCGCAACCGCTGGGAGTTCATGGTGACCATCGCGCCGCTGCCGATTCCCAACGGCACCGGCTCGCCGGTGAATCCGATCGCGATGTTCTGAGGAGGGGCGGCGGGGTCCGCGTCCCGCCGCGCGCCACCGGAAGTGGCGCCGGGGCCGAGGCGCTCAGGAAGGAGGCCAGGAGATCGGCAGGCCCCGGCTTGCGACGACGGTGGTCGATCACCGCCGCCGGGCTGCCAGGATCTCCGCCGGACTTCTGTCCCGTTCCACGAAGGGATCGATCACGTGGAGGGTGTAAAACGTCTTGCGCACGAAAAGCGGGCGCCGTGAATCACGTTCACGGCGCCCGTACGTAGGTCGGTACGCTCCGCCGGCCTTAGTTCGTGGCGCTCGCGACCCCGGACAGCTCCTCGAGTTGCTCGCCGGTGCTGTCGCCGAAGTTCTCCGTCGGCACCCCCAGCGTGTTCAGCAGCGTCAACTGCAGGTTGGTCAGCCGCTGCGTGCGGTCCGGATACTTCACGTGGCGTCCGCTCGCGATGCGTCCCGCACCGCCGCCCGCCAGCAGGATCGGCAGGTTCCGGATGTCGTGCCGGTTGCCCTCGCTGATGGCGCTGCCGTACAGGATGACGACGTTGTCCAGCAGCGAGCCGTCGCCGTCCGGCGTCTCGGCGAGCCGGTCCAGGTAGTAGGCGAAGAGCGACGTGTGGTACGCGTTGATCTTCCGCAGTGCCGCAATCTTCTGCTCGTCGCCCCCGTGGTGCGAGATGGGGTGGTGCGAGTCGGAGACGCCGATCTGCGGATAGGTCGCACCGCTCTGCTCGCGGCCGATCTGGAACGTGATGATGCGGGTGGTATCGGTCTGCAGGGCCAGCGTCTGCATGTCGAACATCAGCCGCGCATGCTCGTCGTAGCTGACCGGGATGCCGGCCGGCGAGTCGACGAGCGGCAGCTCCCGCCCGCGCGCCTCGGCGTTCTGGATGCGCCGTTCGATCTCGCGGACCGAGTCGACGTACTCGCCCAGCTTCAGGCGGTCGCGGTGCCCGAGATCGCCCTCGAGGGCGTGCACCTTGTCGAGCACCGAGTCGATGATGCTGCCCTGCCGCTGTAGACGTGCCTTGCGCACTGCCGGGTCGGTGCTCTCGACGCTGCCGAAGAGCCGCTCGAAGACCACGCGCGGGTTCGACTCGACCGGCAGCGGCGTCGTCGGGCTGCTCCAGGCCAGCCGGTTCTGGTAGGCGCAACTGAAGCCGACGTCGCAGGTGCCGACGCCATTGACGGTGTCGGTGCCCTCGAGGCCGAGCTCGAGCGACGGCAGCGGCGTCTCCTGGCCGATCTTCTGGGCCAGGATCTGATCCATCGAAGTCCCGAGCTGCAGGCTCGCGCTGCTCGTGGTCCGCAACGGCTCGATGCCGGTCATGAACGCGCCGGCCGGCTTGGCGTGGGCGCCGGAGCCGCCGGTGCGCGAGCTCGCGCCGGTGTTGTCGAGGCCGCTCAGCAGTAGCAGATGCTTCCGGTGCGCCTCGAGCGGCTTCAGCGTCGGGGTGAACTCGAAGCCCGCTCCCTCGGTCGCGGGCGTCCACCCGGCCATGATGATCCCGTTCGGCACGTACACGGTGCCGAAGCGGGCGATCGGCTTGGCCGCGGTCTTCGACAGCGCGGTGAGCGCCGGCACCATCCCGTCGAGGAGCGGCAACGCCAGGGTGGCGCCGATGCCGCGCAGCATGGTCCGGCGGGGAATGGCCTTCTTCGCAATCATCATGACTCTGACCTCCGCATGAGGAACGGCGTGCTCTTGACGACGGACGAGACGAGGGCCGACCAGGTGAGCTCTCCAGGGGCCACCTGACGGCTGATCTTCCGAACCACCGGCATGTCGTGGTGCTCCAGGGTGCGGCCGAGGGCGTATGTCAGCAGCTTCTCGGTGACCGTCTCCACGAACTGGCCCTCGCGGCTCAGGATGACGTTCCGGAGCCCGTTCAGACCGTGGACCTCGGTCCCGTCGATCAGCGTGCCCGACGCGTTGATGGGGATGCCGGTGTCGAACGGCGTGTTGCCGCCGTTGGTGGCCCGCCAGCGTCCGATCGCGTCGTACTGCTCCAGGGCGAACCCGAGCGGGTCGATCGTGCTGTGGCAACTCGCGCAGATGGCGTTGCTCCGATGCTGCTCCAGCCGCTCGCGAACCGAGCGCGGCGTTCCGCTCTCGCTGGCGGTCGGCAGGCTCGGCACGTCCGGCGGCGGCGGCGACGGAGGCGTGCCGAGGACGTTCTCGAGCAGCCAGACACCGCGGACCACCGGCGAGGTGCGGTTGGCGTAGGACGTGATGGTCAGCAGGCTGGCGTGCCCGAGGATGCCGCCGCGCGTATCGTCCGGGTACTCGACCCGGCGGAAGTGCACTCCGTGCACGTCCGGGATGCCGTAGTGGCGGGCGAGGCGCTCGTTGACGAAGGTGTAGTCCGCCCGCAGGGCGTTGACCACCGGGCGGTCCTCCCGCAGCTCGTGCTCCAGGAAGAGCTCGGTCTCCTGCCACATCGCCTCGCGCAGGTTCTCGTCGAACGCGGTGTAGGTGGCCGTGTCCGGCGTCGCGTTGCGCAGCTTGCGGAGCTGCAGCCACTGCCCGGCGAAGTTCTCGACCAGCGCCTTGGAGCGCGGATCGGCCAGCATGCGCTCGATCTGCTGGTCGAGCACCTCCGGTTCGCTCAGCCTGCCCGCGGCCGCGGTGTCCAGCAGCTCGTCGTCGGGGATGCTGCTCCACAGGAAGAAGGAAAGGCGCGACGCGAGCTCCAGGTCGGCCAGGCGGTACGGCGTGCCCGCGGGGACGCCGGCGGGGTCGGTCTCGATGCGGAACAGGAACTCCGGGTCGACCAGGATCCGCTCGACCGCCGCCTGGATGCCGGCGTCGAAGCCGCCCTCGGTCCGGCCGTCGCGGTAGAAGGGCAGCAGCGTGTCGACGTCCGCCGCGGTCGCCGGCCGGCGATAGGCCTGCCGCGCCAGCGTGGAGAGGATCGTGCGCGCGCAGCGCTCCTCCTCGGCCGCGTCGCCGGTCGGCTCGCAGACGAACAGGCGCTCGCGGCTCGGCAGCTCGGCGGCGCCGCTGGGGTTGTACGGGCCGATGATCTGCACCTCGGAGACGCCCGGGTTGCCTTCCTGGAACTCGTTCTGGCCGAAGGAGTACGTCGAGCGGTCGAGCGGCAGCGGCAGAATCCCCTCCGGCAGCGCCGGGCGCCGGTGGAAGGAGAGTCCGACCCGGTGCCGGCCGGCGGTGACCGCCGTGCGCACCTCCAGCCCCTCGTCGGCGTGCAGGGAGTACAGCTCCCAGTCCGGGAAGGAGCTCGAGTCGTAGATGCTCTCGAACTTGCCGGCGTACCCCATCGGCGGGCGCTGGCCCTGCTCCCAGTCGCGGCCGACCGTGAAGCCGCCCACGCGCTCGCCGTCCACCCGCACGTCGAGCTCGTGCGCCCTGCCGAGGCCGCGTACGTAGCCGTACTCCTGCTTCCGCAGGCTGAGCCGGATGATGTACTCGCCGTCGACCGGGAAGTGGTGCTCGATCGCGACGCCGCCGCGCGACCCGAACGGCAGGTCGTCGCTGACCGGGCCGTCCTGGTCCACCGCGCCGTGGATGGGATAGACCTCGGATACCGCGCGCACGCTCGTATCGCCCACGACGAGCTGGCTGATGCGCCGCGCCGCGGCCAGGTAGCGCTCGATCAGGGTCGGCGAGACGGACAGAACCTCTGCGATGTTGTCGAAGCCTTCCTGCTCGTCGTCGGCCGGGAGCAGGGCGTTGACGTCGATCTCGAGGCCGAAGATGTCGCGGATGGCGTTGGCGTACTCCGCGCGGTTGAGGCGGTGCACGGCGGGCCGGCCGGGATCGGGGTTCTCCAGGCCCGTCCGGTCGAGCTCGGTCTCCAGCCACTCGATGAATCCGTGGGTCGTCGCGGCGGTGGGGCGCGGCCGGCCGGCGGGCGGCATCGCGTTCGCGCGCAGGCGGCGGATCACGTGCTCCCAGGTGGCCGCGTTCGTCTCTACTTGCGCGACGTCCAGCGTGTCGAGAGCCAGCCCCGCGGTGAGCGTGCGCCGGTTGTGGCAGGCCACGCAGTAGCGGTTGAGGAGGGCCCGCGCCTCGGCGGCCCCGACCTCGGCGGCGGACTCGGCTTCGTGCTGCGCGCCGGGCCGGGGCTCCGCGCGCAGGTCGAGTTGCGCGGCGCCGATCAGGGCTGTCAGCCCCACGCCTGCGAGTATCCAGCGTGACATCGTTGCGCCTCCGTGAAGAGCCCCTCGTGTCCTGTCCGATCCGGGCTCGGTTCCGTTCCCGCGGTTCGCGTCAATCCCGGCTCGCCAATCGCGCCAGATGCTGTTCCAGCAGATCGCGCGGCGTCGTGCCGTCCTCGGTCTCCCAGTCCAGATCGGCCCCGAGGCCGACCAGGTAGTCGACCACGCTCGTGAATCCGTAGCGCGCCGCCGCGTGCAGGGCGGTCTCGCCCGCGCGGATCGTCTCGCGCATGGTCGCGCCGGACCCCGCGTCGACGGCGGCCTGGACGGTCTCGAGCACGAGCTCTTCGTCGCTCCACTGGGCGCTGACCAGCTCCGGGGCGATCAGCCGGCTGCGGCGGGTGGTGCTGCGGCTCAGTCCATGACCGACCGCGGCCATCAGCGCCGTCGTGCCGTCGTCGGTGCGCGCCAGCGGGTCGGCGTCCGCCGCGGCGATCATCCGGGCGAGTTCCGGCTCGAGGTACTTGGCCGCGAGCAGGAACGGCGTGGCGCCCTTCTCCCTGAGCGTGAAGACGAACTCGTACGTCCAGCGCGGCACCGGGGTGCTTCGGGTGAGACGCGCGTTCGGGTCCGCTCCGCGGGCCAGCAGCATTCTCACCAGTGGTCTCACCAGCGGTTGGTCGGCGCGCAGAACTGCCGCGTGCAGCGCGCTGTAGCCGGCGCCCCCGGCGTTCGGGTCGGCGCCGCGGGCGAGCAGGAACTCCGCGAGCCGCAGATTGCCGCTCATGGTGGCCAGCACCAGTGCGCTGTTGCCGTCCGCGCCGGTATCGTCGACGTCCGCGCCGGCATTCAGCAGGTGGCGGGCGGAAGCGATGGCGCCGTGCCGGGCCGCGAACAGCAGGGGAGTGAAGCCCCCGGCGTCGAAGTAGGTGGCGCCGGCCGGGCTGGTCGTGCTGCGCAGTCCCGTGCCGCGGAACTGCCGCCGCGTGATCGTGCGGGCGTCGACCGCCGCGCCGTGCTCGAGCAGCACTCGCGTGACGTCCGGCTGGAGGTGGGCGGCGGCCCACATCAGGGCGGTCTGCCCGTTCTCCGGCTCGGTGGCGTCGATGTCGGCGCCGTGTTCGAGCAGTGCTTCGACCGCCACGGGGTCGCCCGTCGCCGCGCAACGCATGAGCACCGTCTCACCGGCACGAAGTCCGCGGTTCGCACTGGCCCCGGCGGCCAGCAGCCGTTGCACGACTCCGGTGTTGCGGCTCGCGCAGGCGACCCAGAGCGGCGTGGCGCCGAGATCGTTGGCCGCGTCGAGGTTCGCGCCGGCGTCGATCAGTCGGTCGACGGTGGGCAGGTCGTTCCAGTGCGCTGCCCAGTGCAGCGCCCTCGCGCCGTCGCCCTGCGGAGTGTCGGCGTCGACGCCCCGGTCCAGGAGGACGTCGACCGTGGCCCAGTCCCGGTCCTTCGCCGCGTCGACGATCTGCCGGTCGGAATTGCCCGCGGCCGGAGCCACCGTCCACGCGCTGCACAGGAGCCCCGCGGCGGCGAGCCGGACGCACTGCTGCCTGATTGTCACGAGCATCCGTCATGATAGCCTCGCCTGGAGCGTTGTCCAACCGTTTTTCAGCCGTCAGTCGACATTTCCGGTCGCGGAAGAGGAGCGTCGCATGGCAACCAGGCTCGATCGCCGCCAGTTCGTGAAGTCCGCCGCCGTCGGCCTGGTCGCCGCCGCGCCCGGTTCCGCCCTCGGCCGCGCCCCGGCGGTTCGGACGTCGCGCCGCGTCTCGCCGGTGGTGATTGCGTCGGGGAACGGCCACCGCTACACGAACGGCGGCACGGAGACGTGCGTGGAGACCGCGTTCCGTCTGATGACGTCGGGCACGGACGTGCTCGATGCCCTGATCGCGGGGGTGAACATCGTCGAGCTCGACCCCGAGGACGCCAGCGTCGGCTACGGCGGCCGTCCCAACGCGGACGGCGTCGTGCAGCTCGACGCGTGCTGCATGCACGGTCCCAAGCGGCGTGCCGGCGGGGTCGCGGCGCTCGAAGGGGTGCGCACGCCGTCGAACGTGGCGCAGAAGGTCGCCGACCTGACCGACCATCACCTGCTGGTGGGCGCCGGGGCGCAACGGTTCGCGCGGCAGCTCGGGTTCGCCGTCGAGGACGACCTGAACACGGATCGCTCGCGCCGGATGTGGCTGGAATGGAAGCGCCGCACCGACCCCGGCCACTACCTTGATCCCGACCGGACCGTCGATGGCGACGAAGCCGGCGCGGAAGCTGCGGCGCGCGGCCGAGATGTCGACAACTCCATGCTGGTCGACGGGGTCATCACAGAAGAGGAACTCCACGGCACCATCAACTGCGACGGCATCAACGCGGCCGGCGAGATCTGCGGCGTCACGACGACGAGCGGGCTGGCCTGGAAGATCCCCGGCCGGGTGGGCGACTCTCCGATCCTGGGCGCGGGTCTGTACGTGGACAACGCGGTCGGCGCGGCCGGCTCCACCGGTCGCGGCGAGGCCAATCTCTACAACCTGGCGTCGTTCCTGATCGTGGAGCGGATGCGAGCCGGGATGCATCCCAAGGATGCGGGAATGGAGGCCCTCCGCCGGGTGCAGGAGAACACCGTCGAGTCGAGGCTGCTCAACAGCAGCGGCCTGCCGGCGTTCGGCCTGACGTTCTACATCCTGGATGCAGAGGGACGGCACGCTGGCGTGTCGATGTACGCCGGCGAAACCAGCCGCTACGCCGTGTGCACGGAGAACGGGGGCGAGCTGCTTCCGCTCGAGCCGCTGCTCGACGGCTCCCCGCGAGACTGAAGTTCACGGATCCGGCCGTGGTCGCGCCCATCGACCGCGGCCGGATCCCTCCCGGCGGCGCGAGGCTACGGACCCTCGCTGGCCGCGGCCTCCTCGGCGCGCGATCCGGTCAACATGTTGAACATCCCGTAGTTGCCCTCGTGACACGCGAACTCGTACATCGGCAGGTCCTGGCGGGCATGCGGCAGGGCGCCAGACCACGGCCGAGTCCACGTCTCGGGGTCGTCAATCGTGAACGTGTAGTCGAGCGTGTCAGGCCCCGTGCGCGTGATGCGCTCGGTCACCGTCGCCGACTCGCTCAGCTTGCCGCGCGACAGCGCGTGCTCGGGACGGCTCCAGCGCCGGATGAAGGGCTCGCGCAGGTTGGTGGTCTCGACCACGAGCGTATCGCCTTCCCAGCGGCCGCGCGAGCTGCCGGCGAACTGGCGGATGCCGTCCGGCAGGTGGGGCCGGTCGTCGAGATAGATGACCCGCAGGTCGTGGATGTGTTCCTGCAGGATCGCGATGTAGTCGGCTGTCTGGAAGAAGTGGAAGTTGTTGTTGTAGCCGGTCGGGATCGACGGGATCCCGCGGTACCAGAGGCAGCGCTCGCTCAGGCCCATGTCCTCCGGACCCTCGGCGGGAACGGCGCCGTTCTGCGCGTCGGCCAGGCGCACGGACTCGGGCGACGTGATCCGGGCGAGCGCCTCCGGGGTCAGCGGCGGCAGCCGGCCGTTCTCCGGATCGGTGATGATCGACGTGCGGTTGGTGCCGACCACCGACGTGCTCTGCTCGGTCCAGAAGCTGTTGTAGGCGCCGACGTTGCCGCCGACGGGCAGCGGCTCGGTGCGCACCTCGCTCGGGGCGTTCTCGCGGTCCACGCGCGCCTGCGCCTGCTGCTCGATTTCCGCCACCTCCTCCGGGCTGAGAAACGCCTGCTCCGCCAGGTTCTCCGGGCGTTGCAGCGGGGTGATGGTGCCGTTGTTCCAGATGGCCTGGATATCCGGATGGCCCCACGGGGTGCGCGGCGCGGTCCAGTCCGAGTCCGGCGACTGGGCCTGTGCCCCGACCGTTGCCGGAGACAGGGTCACGAGTGCCAGTACGGTCACGAGCGCGGCCGACAGCTTCACGATTCGCTGGATCATCTCAACCTCCTTGCCGGTCCGGCGCGTGTCGCCGCTACGCCCGCGGCCCGGCCTCTTGCGCGTGAGTCTCTGCGCGGCAGGATACACCCGCTGCCGGTCGCGGGGATACTCGTGCGCCGGCGGAACCTGCGCCGGCGGGTCGGGCTGCGGAAAAGACGCAGACTGCCCACAGGACGGTTGGGCGGGAATCGGAACCGCAGGCGACGATCTTCGGCAGGAGTCTGCGCCGTAGCACGGGGCAGACTCTGAGTCAGGCCCGGTTGGGCGGGAATCGGAGCCGCAGGCGACGGTTTTCGGGCTAGGCTTGAGGCATGTCCTCCAGCGCGTCGTCCGCACCGGCCGCGTTGGCCCGAGCCGCCATGATCGCGGCGTCGTGGCGCGCCGTGTCCGGGGCCGTGCCGTGGCCGCTGCTGGCCGCTGCCTTCGCGTCCACGAGCGTCATCGTCGGCGTGATCTGGGACATTTCCTGGCACCGGTCCATCGGCCGCGATTCGTTCTGGACGCCGGCCCACATGGCGATCTATCTCGGCGGCGTGGTGGCCGGCCTGTCGTGCGGCTGGCTGGTGCTGCACACCACGTTCGCCGGCAGCGAGCGGGAGCGGGCCGCCGCCGTCTCGTTCTGGGGCTTCCGCGGCCCGCTCGGCGCCTGGGTCTGCATCTGGGGCGCGCTGGCGATGGTCGTCTCGGCCCCGCTCGACGAGTGGTGGCACAACGCCTACGGGCTGGACGTCGAGATACTGAGCCCGCCCCACATGGTGCTGGCGTTCGGCATAAGCGCCGTCTCCATCGGCGCGATGCTGATGGTGCTGGCCCGCCAGAACGCCGCCCCGGCCGCAAGCCGCGTGCCGCGGGCGCTGTTCGTGTACACCGGCGGTTTCCTGATCCTGCAGGCGGCGACGCTCTTCATGGAGTACATCGGGATTCCGAACCTGCAGCACGGGCCGCGCTACTTCTTCACGAGCGCAGCGGTCTTTCCCTTCCTGCTGGTGGGAATCGCGCGGGGCGCCGCCTCGCGCTGGGGGGCCACCGGAGCCGCGGGCGTCTACATGGGCGTGACCCTGCTCATGATCTGGATCCTGCAGCTCTTTCCGGCGCAGCCGATGCTGGCGCCGATCATGCGGCAGGTCGATCACATGGTGCCGCCGTCGTTCCCGATCCTCCTGGTGGCGCCGGCGCTCGTCGTGGATCTCATCGTCAATCGAGTTCCCGCCGGGGCGGGCCGCCTGCGTTGGGGCGCAACCGCCGTCGGGGCCGGTATCGCCGCCATGCTGGCGCTGACCGCCGTGCAGTGGCCCTTCGCGGAGTTTCTGCTTGCCGAGCCGGCCCGCAACTTCTTCTTCGCAGGCGATCAGTTCGGCTACACCCGTGCGCCGGGTGCGTACCAGTACGTGTTCTGGGGTCGTCCCATGACGGCGGCGGCGGCGGGATGGACAGGGTTGACAGCCGCCGCGTCGGCCCTCTGCGGTCTCTGGTTGGGCAACTGGATGGCGCGAGTGCGGAGGTAGCGTGACTGTTTGGCGCCACGCCTGCGCCCGGGGGCACCGCGGCTTGCGTTCGCGCGTCTGCGGTGCGGGCCGGCGGCCCATGGGCGGTGCGATCCTCGTCACCGGTCTGATCGTTGCCCTCGGGCCGATCGCGTCCGCGCACGTCGGAACCTCGAACGCCTACTTCGACGGCGCCGCGGGGCCGTACGAGGTGCGGGTGATCGTCCGTACCCCGGGCGTGATTCCCGGCTTGGCCCAGGCGTCGGTGCGGATTCTCGGCGGCGAGGGGGTCGAGCGGGTGACCGTCCGTCCGCTGCGGTCGGATGTAGGACTGGAGGGCGCGCCGCCGCCCGACATCGCCGGTCCCGTGCCGGGTGAGCGGGGGCTCTACAGCGCCGAGCTGTGGCTGATGACCGCCGGCTCTTACAGCGTGGAGGTCGGCGTGGCCGGCGCCGAGGGCGACGGAACCGTCTTCGTGCCGGTGCTCGCGGTCGCCGAGCGCCGGCTGGCGATGAGTCCCGCCTTCAGCGTGGGGCTGGCTGCGGCCGGTCTCTTCCTGTTCGTCGGCGCCGTGACCATCATCGGCGCCGCGGTTCGCGAGAGCGTGCTCGAGCCGGGAAGGGAGCCGGATTCCCGGAGCCGGTGGAAAGGCCGCTTCGCGATGGCGGGGTTTGCGATCGTGCTCGGCGTTCTCCTCGGCGGCGGCTGGATCTGGTGGGATGCGGTGGACGCCGCGTATCGGAGCCGCATGTACCGCCCCTGGAACACGACGGCGGAAGTGACGGCGACCGCTGGAAAGCCCCTGCTGACGCTGGCGATCGACGATACGGATTGGCGCGCCATCGAGGGCCTGCCCGACGCCGGACTGCTGCCGGATCACGGCAAGCTGATGCACATGTTCCTGGTGCGGTCCGGCGACCTCTCGGCCTTCGCCCATGTTCATCCGATGCGCGAAGGCCGCGACACGTTCACCGTTCCGCTGCCGCCCCTTCCCGCGGGCGAATACCGCATCTACGCGGACATCGTGCTCGAGAACGGCTTTGCGCCCACGCTGGTGAACACGGCGCGCGTGCCGCCTCCCGACCCTGCGGCAACCGGGCAGTCGCAAGTGACGGGAGGTGCCGGCGCGGGCGACGACGGCCCTCAGGCGGCCGGTCCGGTTCCCGACCCGGACGATTCGTGGGCCACGCTGCGGCCCCACGGCGCATCGCGATCGGGAAGCTACGCGCTTCCGAGCGGGCGAACGGTCCGCTGGGAACGCGACGGTCGCATCGCCGTCGACGAAGAGACCACGTTGCGGTTCTCCGTGACCGAGCGCGACGCATCGGCGTCGGCGCTCGAGCCCTACATGGGCATGCTGAGCCACGCCGCCGTCCTGCGGGACGACGGCTCGGTGTTCGTGCACCTGCATCCGGCCGGCAGCATCAATCTCACCGCGCAGAGGCGCTTCGCCGAGTCGGCGGGAACGGGCGCCGGACCGCAACCGGTCGGCGGGAACGGTCGCGCGGGGCGTGGCGGCGGGCAGGCCGCTCAGGGAGCGGCCGGCAGGTACGACGAACAGGTCCATGCCGCGTCCCGGCCCACGAACACGGTGACGTTTCCGTTTGTCTTCCCGGCGGCGGGGGCCTACCGCATCGTCGTTCAGGTGAAGATTGGCGAGGCGGTCGAGACGGCCGCGTTCGACGTGGCCGTCGGCGAAGCGCCCGCGTCTTGACAGAGGGTCGGGGCGGGAGTACAACCCGTAGCTGCGCACTCACTGGTCACCCATACCCACGAGGAGAATCATGCGACGAACTCTTGTGCTGGCGGCGGTCATTGCACTGCTCGCTCCCATCGTCCCCACGGCCCAGGGGCCGGACGCCGAAGTGGCCGAATGGTTCAAGGTCGGCACCTTCGACATCCACGGCGTGCCCCACGTCGGGCTCGTCCTGCGCGACAGCCTGGTCATCGACATCGAGCAGGCCAACGCGTCCCTGGAAGCCGATCCGGCTTATCCCACGGTTCCGATGCCGGAGGACATGATCGAGCTGATCGGCCGCTGGGACTACGGTCTCAAGTACCGGCTGTACGAGATCGTCAACCACGTGGTCGGGAACGACATGCTGATGGGCGCCGACCGGGCCGACTACGTCCACGACGTGAGCGATCTCCGGACGCGGCCGCCGATCATGTACCCGGGGAAGATTCTGAACGCGGCAGTCAACTTCTACAGTCACGTCAGCGAGGGCGCCACGCCCGAGGAGCGCGCGGCCGAGCAGCGCCGCCGGCGCGAGGAGCGCGGCGTGCCGTACCTGTTCCTGAAGCCGAGCCGCGGTGCGGTCGTCGGTAACGGCGACTCGATCGTCATCCCGCACGGCCGTGACCGGACCGACTGGGAGGTCGAGCTCGGGGCGGTGATCGGCCGGACCGCGAAGTACGTCTCGGCGAACGACGCGCAGGACTACGTCTTCGGCTACACGGTGTCGATCGACGTCTCCGACCGCGGCGGCCGGCCGCCGGGCGGCAACGCGACCCGCTCGGACTGGTTCGTGGGCAAGGGCCACGACTCCTTCGCGCCGCAGGGCCCGTGGATCGCTCCGAAGGAGTTCTACGGCGACCCGATGGCGAATCTCCGGCAGACGCTCAGCGTCGGCGGCCAGACGCTGCAGGACGCGCGGGCCGGCGACATGATCCACTCGCTGTGGGAGATCATCGAGTACGCCTCGTCGATCATCACGCTCTATCCCGGTGACGTCATCAACAACGGGACGTCGGGCGGTACCGCCGCCGGTGCGGCCGAGACGCGCGGCCAAGAGGACCGCTACCTGAGGCCGGGCGAGGTGGTCGAGGCGAGCATCGACGGCATCGGCACGCTGCGGATGCCGGTTGTCGCCGGCGAGGAGCCGACCGGGCTCACCGGCGCGGAGCTTCCGCCCGTCAGCAGCTACCGCGACTGACGGTCTTTGTGGCAGGGATCTGCCGGCGGCACCGGCGGGTCCCTGCACCCTCCTTCTTGTTGTCTCTTCCTTGCCTTTCCGGGCTCGGCGGCTTGCCGGGCGGCAACCGTCGGCCAACGTCGTCGAGTCAGCCGAGCAATCGGAGGACGGCGATGCCTGCCCCGACGAGCACGCCCGTCTGGGAGCAGCAGAGCGCGGTAGAGGTCGGCGCGAGCGACCAGATCTCGCGCATCGTGTTCGGCCGCCTGTCGGACGGCGTCGGTTACCGCCTCAGAAGCGGAACAGCCGGTTGAACTTGATGACGAACGCGCGATTCTGCAGCTCGGGCCAGCGCCTGGCGCCGAACGAGAAGTCCGCCACGTCGCGCTGATCGTTGTAGACCACGAACAGCTCGCTGCCCGGCTGGTACTCCCACCGCAACCGGAGATTGGCGCTGATGGTGTCGCTGATCGGGCTGTACTGGATCAGGCCGCCGAAGAACATCCGGGGCGTGAAGGTGTAGGTAACCCGGCTCGTTATCAGCGGCACCGTGTACGCCGCGTCCGGCAGCGAGATGCTGTTGATCGACAAGCCCGGCTCCAAAGAGAACTGGGGCGTGATCTCGACCCGTCCGCGCTGGTAGCCGATGGCGTTGATGGTGCCGTGGTAGTAGTCGCCGCTCCACAGCGACAGCGTGCCCGAGACCCGGCGCTGCTGTCCCATGGCGTAGGAGAGGAAGATGCTCTGGTAGTCGTACGCGCCGATCGGGATGGGGACGACGCCGGCCGCGTCGAACTCCTCCGGCACGAAGTCGTAGCGGCGCTCGTAGTTGGCGCTGACCCGGTCGCTGTTCTCGAACTCGACGCCGAAGATGCCCTGCGCGATCCTGGTCTCGGTTATCCCCGCGCCGTTCTCGAAGTAGTCGTAGCTGCCTTCCCAGGTGAACTGCCGCACGAGATCCATCGAGGGTCGCGGGCTGTAGCGCGCCAGGACGTAGTTCCGCAGGAAATCGTCGCGGCGGATGAAGCCGACCTCCGGGTTGAAGGCATCGCCGACCACCAGGTGCTCGGCCTGCAGGCCGTAGAGGTCGCCGGCGTAGTTGAACGCCGCCTGGTAGCTCTGCTCGTTCCCCTGCGCGTCCGCATCCAGCTCCAGCCCGCGTGTCCTTGTACGGGTGTAGTAGCCGTAGAAGTTGACGTTGTCGTAGAACGAGAACGCGGCGTCGACGCCGTACGCCTCGTTGGTGTCGTTGCCGTTGACCGACACGGAGCGGCCGGTGAAGATACCGCCGATGCGGCTGCGGCGCAGGATGTCCCGCTTCACCCGCAGGGCCGTGAAGTTGGTTCCGAGTGCCGCGCTGCCGGGCACGTCATCGGTCTGAATGTTCAGCGCGCCGATGGAGTAGCGCCCGGCCTTGCCGGTCAGCCGCGCACCGCCCAGGATCGGCACCGTCTCGCCGCCGCTCAGACCGATGCGGCGGCTGTAGAAGACCTGCGGCACGTCGCCGCCGCCGAAGAAGCCCGAGCCGCCCAGACGCGAGGCGCGAAACTGTCCGCCGGCGTTGCCGGCGGCGCGGCCGAAGTCGAAAATGCCGCGGCCTTCCAGGAAGAACTCCCGCTTCTCCGGGAAGAACAGGTTGAAGCGCGACAGGTTGAGCTGCGCCTCGTCGGCCTCCACCTGCGCGAAGTCGGTGTTGTAGGTGAAGTCGGCGGTCAGGTTCTGGGTCAGGCCGTACTTGACGTCGATGCCGCCGTCGCCGGCGCTCTCGTTCAGTATCTGCGGCGTCGAGGTCAGGTTGCTGTTGACCGACCCGATGGCGTAGGGCTTCACCTCGAACCTGCGGTTGCCGCGCGGCACTTCGACGCCGGTCAGCGTGCCCGCCGCCGACAGGCGAAACATCCCGGGGCCGGCGGAAATGGGGACGGTGGTCAGATAGGTGGTCTCGTTCTTGTAGCGGATGCGCCGTCCGAGCTGCAGCCCCCAGACCTGGCCGATGCCCGGCTGGAACCGGAGCGACTTGAACGGAATCTCCATCTCCACCGTCCAGCCGCCGGCGAAGCGGCCGGTGCTCGAATTCCAGATGGGGTTCCAGTCGTTGTTGGGGTTGCCCTCGTCGGTGATCTCGTAGTCGAAGAAGCCGCCGATCGGGGTCACCATGAACGCGAAGCCGTTGCGCCGGTCGTAGAACGTGTCGAGACCGACGCTGAAGTAGTCGTTGTTGATGATCTGGAACGAGTCGCGCTGCATCTCGTTGGCGATCCACTCGGATTCGGGAACGGAGGCCCAGAGCCGGGCGGCCACGTAGACGGCGTCGTCGCTGTAGAAGACCCACGCCTCGGTGCGTTCCGTCGTCGGTGCGCCTTCGATCGGCAACTGCTGCACGAAGCCTTCGATGGAAGGGACGGTTTCGTAGATGCCGTCGTCGAGCACGCCGTCCACCCGCAGCGGTGCGTTGAGGCGGACCGCCCGGACCGTGGCGCGCCCCTGCGCGTCGCGCGCGACGATTTCCGGGGCGACGGGAGCAGGCGGGCCATCGATGATGACTCCGGGCCGCCCGGCCGCGAAGCCGGCCGGTTGCACCGGCGATTCGGCGCCGGGCCGTGTCACCGGGTCCGACGCGGGACCGACGCTCGGAGGTCCGGGGCGACCGGCCATGGGTCCGCGGCGTGGCGGACCGGGGCGACCGGTCATGGGGCCGCCCGGTCCACGTCCCGGACGGCCGGCCATCGGCCCTGGGCCAGGACCCGGGCGACCGGGCATCCGGCCCGGGCCGCGTCCGGGCCGGCCGAGTCGGTCAGCCGGCGCAGGCGCGGGCGCCGGCTGGACCGCCGCGCTCCGAGAGCTCCCCAACAGTGCCTCTCGAACCTGTGCCGCGACCTGATCCTGGATGTCGAAGAGATCGTCGAACGCGCCGTCGACCGTTGCCGCGCCGACCGCCGCGCCCCTTCCGGTGTCGAAGACGCGGGCCGTGACGCGAAGGCGGTTCGCGGCCCGCTGAAAGGCGCCGGCGACGATCCAGGAGGCGCTCAGCGCCTGGCCGGTCTCGACGATGGCGTCCGCCGAGCCCAGACCCACCTCCGTCGCACGGGGCAGGGACGCCGTCTCCGTACGGATAGCTGCAACGCCGGCGCGATTCAGCTCCGAAGCGAGGCTCTCGGCGATGCCGGTGCCGATCCAGTCATCCGCCGAATCGCCCGAGATATTGATGAAGGAGAGCACTGCAACCGGTCCGCCGGCCGCGCTGGTGCCGGCACCCGGCTGTGCGAGGGCGCGCGAGCCGTTCGAGATCGACGGCAGGATCGCGACGAGGACCAAGGTCGTGAGTGCAAGCAACGGAGTCGCGCGCTGCAGGGCGGCAATCATGGGCTCTCACCTCACTGCTGGGCCACCTGACGATTCTTCCGGATCTCCCACGCCGTCACGGCTCATTCGGAGACGATGCCGGCCATGATCCCGTTTACGCCGCACACGCCGGCTGGCGCTGGAGGCGGGAGTACGCGGGACCGTGGCTGTCTCGTGTGCCCGTTACCGCGCCGGCACCTGCAGCTCCGGCATGGGTCGGGCCGAGAACAGCCGCTTCAGCGGAATGGCGAGCCAGCGCGCCCAGGCCGCCGAGCGCGAGACCCGCGCGCTGTCGGTGGCGATGCCGGTGTTGCCGTACATCTGCCGGTACAGCTTGGATACGAGCAGGAACGCCAGGCGGTAACGCAACGAGCGGACGCAGCGCGAGCGGCGCCAGACCTTGCCGAGCGAATAGAAGCGATCCCAGGCGCGTTGCGTCCCGATCCGGATTTCCTCCGCGGTCATTGCCGGGTGCGGCGAGAAGATCTTCGGCCGCTTGATTGGGGGGATGAGCCAGTAGCGGTTCACCGGCACGCCTTCGACGTCGGGCAGCTCGGTGGCTTCGGTCTTCTCCCACTTCAGGAAGTCGACCGTGCCGGGGAAGGGCGTCAGGGTGAGGAACTGCGCGAAGTCGATATCCGCGGCGTTCGCCAGCGCCGCGGTCGCGTCGAAGCTGTCCGGACGGTCGCTCGGCAGTCCGAAGATGAACGAGCCGAGCACGTGCACGCCGTGTTCGCGGAACTTCTGAAGCTGGTCCACCAGGGCGTCCCCGGCCAGGTTGAAGCCCTTGTAGACGTCCTTCAGGCCTTCCTCGGTGACCGCTTCGACGCCGATGAGGGCGCCCCGGATGCGGGCGCTGTGCATCGCGTCGAGGAATGCCGGGTCCTCGGCCGCCTCCATCGTGATCTGTGTGAAGAAGACCGTGTCCCTGGGCAGCTTCGCAAGCCGCTCCATCAGCTCGAAGCGCTCCGCGCGGAGTCCCTCCAGCTCCTGCAGTCGGGACGGATCCTCGCGGCGTCTGGCCATCGCCAGGTCTTCCAGGGTGACCGGGTAGAAGTTGTCGTCGGCCAGGGCGATGAAGCGGAAGCCCATGCGACGCAGCTCCACAATCTCTTCCAGCACGGCGTCGACCGTTCGCTGCCGCGGCTCCTGCCCGTCGGTCCGCCAGACCGAGCAGAAGGAGCAGTGCTTCGGACATCCGCGCACGGTCTGCACCGAGGCCCACATGTAGCGGTCGCGGGGCATGAGGTCCCAGCGCGCCTTCTGAAGAGAGGCGCCGGGAACGCGTCCACCCTCGTAGGTCTGCTCGGCGCTCCCGGCCGCGACGTCCTCGAGAACCTGCGGCCAGACTCCGTCCCCGTCGCCCTTCACCACGGCGTGCGCTCCGCCGCGCTCGTGCGCCTCTTCCGGATACAACGTCGCATGAATGCCGCCGAAAACGACGTGTGCGCCTCGCTCGCGGCAAAGCCGTCCCACTTCATAGCCGCGCAGCGCGTTGCCGGTGTGGACACCGATGCCGACGATGTCGCCGGCTTCGATGGACTCGATGTCGAGCGGCTCGAGCGTCTCGTCGACGATATGCGGATCGCCCCACTTGCGGGGAGTGGCATGGGCCAGCACGTAGAGCCAGCGCGGCGTGATGACAGCCAGACCGAATGCGATGTGGCTGGGATTGATCAGATGAATGCGCATGAACGCGTGACCTCCGAGTCTCGCCCGTTTCGCAGAGGCGAACCCGAAGGATACTACAGCCGGGGCGTTTTCGGGGCGCGGCGCTTGCGCCGCACGCGCGACTGGGCGATCATGCCGGGGATCGTTCGGATGGAATCGGTCGAGCCTGGAGGTTGTCCATGAGAGGGTTTGTGCTCGCGTCAGCCGTGTTGGCGATCGCCGTTGCCGGACAGCCGCGCACGGCCTCCTCCCAGACCGTGGAGCCCGGGGAACGGACGTCGGCTCCGCGTACGCCGTGGGGCGATCCCGATCTGCAGGGGCTGTGGAACCACGGGACCATCACGCCGCTCGAGCGTCCTCCGGAGCACGCCGGCCGGGAACGGCTGACCGAGGAGGAGATAGCGGCGGCCAACCTCGCGTCCGAAACGCGCGCGACCTCCGAGCGGCGGAGCGAGCTGACCCGCGAGCAGGACGTTGCCCTCGCCTACAACCAGTTCTGGTGGGACCGCGGCATCTCGATAGGCCGCACGTCGCTCATCACCGATCCACCCGACGGCCGGCTGCCTCCGCGGACGCCCGAGCGGCAGGAGTACGAGGCGACGGAGGAGGCCCGGCGGCTGGCGGCCGCCAAGCGGGGGCGGGTGCCGGCGCACGGGCCGGAGGACATGGATCTCGGCGACCGCTGTCTGGTGTACCGCCACGTGCCGATCACGTCGAGCGGCTACAACAACCACGTCCACATCCTCCAGTCACCGGGCTACGTCGCCATCTTCCAGGAACAGATTCACGACTTCCGCATCATTCCCGTCACCGACCAGCCGGAGCTGCCCGACCAGGTCCGGCTCTGGCTGGGGGTGTCGCGCGGTCGCTGGGAGGGTGACACGCTGGTGGTCGAGACGAAGAACTTCCACGCGCAGACCGACTATCTCGGGTCGGGCCCGAACCGCAGCGTCGTCGAGCGGTTCACGCGGCGTGGCGAGGACGCTGTCGAGTACTCGTTCACGGTGACCGATCCCAGCGTGTGGACACGGCCGTGGAGCGGGATGGTGCCGTGGCGTCCGGCCGAGGGACCCGCGTTCGAGTACGCCTGCCACGAGGGCAACTACGGCATGACCAATCTCCTCACATCGTCCCGGGCGGTCGAGGCCCGCCAGTGAGGAGTACGAAAACCATCGTAGACCGGGAAAACTGTTCGGGATTGACGAAAGAGCCAAGGAGGTCTGACATGACGGTTCGCGGTTTCGCCGTCGCGTACACGGTGATTGCATTGGCGGCGGGTGCTTCCGCGCCGGCCATGGCCCAGGAGGCGTTCGAGCCGCCCCGCCTGCCGGACGGAAAGCCGGATCTGCAGGGCGTGTGGGATTTCAAGACCCTGACGCCGCTGCAGCGGCCCGAGGACCAGGAGAGCGCGGTCCTCACGGAGGAGGAGGCCGCCGCGATCGAGGCGCGGTCCGCCGAGCGCAGCGCCGAGTTGAACGCGCCGACGGAGCGAAGCGGGGAGCTTCTTCCGGTCGGCGGCAACGTCGGCGGCTACAACCACTATTGGGTGGACCAGGGCGCCGCCGTCGTGGACGACCAGCGGACCTCGCTCATCGTCGATCCGCCGGAGGGCCGCGTGCCGGCGCTGCAGCCCGGATTCGAGCTGATCGAGCTGTCGCTCGGCGAGGATCGTCCCGGCACCCGTCCGGTCCGCGTCCGGGCCGCCGGCATCGGGGCCGACAGCTACGAAGATCGTGGGCTCGCCGAGCGCTGCCTGCTCGGGTTCAACTCCGGCCCGCCGATCGTGCCGGCCGGCTACAACCAGAACCTGCAGATCTTTCAGACGGCGGACCACGTCGTGATCCTCCACGAGATGGTTCACGACGCCCGCATCGTGCCGCTCGACGGCCGTGACCATCTGCCCGACAGCGTTCTGCAGTGGATGGGCGACTCGCGCGGCTACTGGGACGGCGACACGCTGGTGGTGGAGTCGACGAACTTCACCGACAAGGTGGCCAGCTTCAATCCGTCGGTGGCGACCGCGATCGGCACCGGCTCGACGTTGCACCTGACGGAGCGGTTCAGCCGCGTCGGCGAGGACACGCTGCTCTACGAGTTCACGGTCAACGATCCGACGACGTTCAAGCGGCCGTTCACCGCGACACTGCCGATGAAGCGCGGCGAGGGGATGTACGAGTACGCCTGCCACGAGGGGAACTACGGGCTGTTCAACATCCTGGCGGGCGCGCGCGCCGCGGAGCGGGACGCCGCGTCGCAGCAGTAGCGGTTCGCGTCAGGCGGGGGTCGCGGCGTTGCCGGTGGCCCCCGCCTTGCGGCGGGCACCCACCCGCCGCAAGGTGGTCGTCCGCCTACAAGTGAGAGGCCGGCCCAACAGCGGGTCGTCTGGCCACTATCTCGGCGACGCCGGGACCATCGCCGTCCGCGCCCGCCACGGTCTTCGCGGCTCGCTCCGTGGCGTGGAGCACGTTCCATCGCCATCCCCTGACCATCCGCCCCAGTTCTCCGGGCCGCAGCATGTAGCCGTGTCCCGGGTGCCCGCCCGGCGCGGGCAGGTGCAGAGCCGCGACGAACAGCCCTCCCGGACGAACCCCATCGCGGATTGCTGCGAACAGTGGGCGGTGCAGGAAGTAGCAGTCGACGATCAGGTCGTACGCGTTCGGTTCGATCGCGAACTGCGGCGGGTCGGCTTCCAGATCGGCGAGGTGCGCCTCGATGCGCCCGGCGCAGCCTGCCCGTTCCGCGTTCGCGAGCAGCAGCGAGACGGCGACGTCCGAGCCATCCACCGCGTCGACTCGCCAGCCTTGCGAGGCGAGCCAGACCGCGTGCCGGCCCGTGCCGCATGCCAGGTCCAGTGCGCGTCCCGCGCACACGCCCGCCACCGCGTCCGGCAGGGGCGGCGACGGTTCCGATCGCTCGCCGGCCTTGCGTCCGGCGTAGCGGGCGTTCCATTTCTCGACCTGCGGATTCATCGGAAACGAGGGGTCGGGTCTCACCACCGACCGCCGGCCGGGCAACTGGCCGCCACCGGTCGCCTACGGATGGATCCCCCAGATGAGCTCGGCGAGGAACCCGGCCGGGATGCCGATCACGAGCAGGGCCAGGCTGACCAGCAGGAATCGCGAGTAGATCGGGACCCTCAGGGCGCGGTGGCTCAGCGGTACCGCCACCGTTTCCCGCTCGTCGATCGCGCGGTACGCCTGCTGCAGGCCATCCTCGCTCGAGACATCGAAGTAGTCGCCGCCGTACTCCCGGATGCTCTCGATGAGGGACGGTTGCTCGACGCCCTCGAGGGTCGACCGTCCGCGATCCGTGTTGATGTAGATGACGTACGGCACCACGTTGCGAGCGGCCAGCGCCGCGAGCTCCGCCTCGGGGATCTCGTCCACATCGGCGTCGGTGATGATCAGCAACGCGCGGTTGCGGTTCGTCCCGCGGTTGACGACCGACGCGTCGATGTCGAAGTGCCGCACGATCGATTGCAGTGCGCCGGTGATGTTGGTGGTCCCCTCGGACTCGATGATGCGGACCTTGTCCTCCGGCACGAAGTACCGATCGCGACGCGTGCCCGGTTCCGTGGCGAGGATCTTCACGGTGACGTACGGCGCATCGAACACCTGGAAGAAGTACAGCTCGTCGTCGAGGACGAAGTCGTCGACCATGTAGGGGTACGACGAAAAGAGCCAGAGCGAGACCCGGTCGTTCTTTTCGCGCCGCATCCGCAGGAACTCGAGATGCGCCTCGCGTGCCACCTCGGCGCGCGACCGCTCGGAATTGTTGAACTCCCAGGCCATCGAGAGCGAGGTGTCGACGAGGTCGATGCGAACACGCGACTCGACGTTGCCGGTAATCTGTTCGGTCGAGGTGAGGAACGGATCGGAGAGGGCGACCAGGCCGGTGGCGATTGCCAGTCCCAGGATGATCTTGGGAAGGGCGCAGCCGGTACGGCCCACGATCCCGCGGCGATAACGCCGCGGAACGTCGTGGCCGGAGTGTTGCCGGGCGTGCCGCCGGCGCAGCAGGAGGAGGCGTCCGGCGGTGAACAGCGCCGCGGCCGTCACGACCAGGGCGGCCAGCGTCGCGGTGCCCGCGTCGCCGTAGCGCACCTGCGCGAAGTCCGTCTCGATCAGCTCCAGGAGCTGCGCATCCAGGAATTCGGTGAACGCCGCCCAGTCCGGAAGCACCGCTGTATCATACAGAGCGATGGTGGCAGGCTGGTTCGCTACGGGCGCGGCGCTGTGCGGATTGGGCGTGGTGCTGGGCGCTTTCGGGGCGCACGGGTTGCGCGAGCGCCTGACCGCCGACATGCTGGCCGTGTTCGAAACCGGCGTCCGCTACCACTTCATTCACGCGCTGGCCCTGTTCGTGGTCGCCTGGGCCGCCGCGCGCTGGCCGGGGCCTCTGGTCGGTGCCGCCGGCTGGCTCTTCGTGGCCGGTATCGCGATTTTCTCGGGCAGCCTGTACGTGCTCTCGATCTCCGGGATCCGCTGGCTGGGGGCCATCACCCCGATCGGCGGCCTGTGCATGATTGCCGGTTGGGCGCTGCTGGCCGTCGCGGCCCTGCGCGCGTCCTGACGGATGCGCTACCGCGCCGTCATCGTCCGCCGCGCCCGCGCGACCGTCGCTCTCTCCTCTCCGGCGGCGACGATTCGCGTCGGCGGCCTTGTTCCCTGATCGAGCCCGCCGGCGCTTCGCGTCGCCTCACAGCGAAGCCACGAACAGATCCGCCAGCTCGTCGGCAGAACGCCGGTTCCAGGTCTCGTTGACCCCGATCAGGATGCGGCCCTCTCGCGGCGCGCCCAGCGCGATGCCCCGATCGCGCAGCCGGCGCCGGAACGCGGCGACCTCGCCGGTCTTCACCCGCAGCCAGGACAGGTTGGTTCCCTTCGGCACCTGCTCGAACGAGAACGCGTCGTGGCGCGCGAGCCGCTCCATCCACGACTCGGAGACATCGACGGCCCGGCGGTAGCGGTCGACGAAGCCGGGCAGGTAGTGATGCGCGATCGCGGCGAACGGCCATGCGGCCGGCAGGCCCGCCCCGAACATCCGCCGGGTGTGGTACATGCCGTCGAGCAGATCGCGGGGACCCGCCAGGATCGCTCCCGAGGGCGCGTTGAAGTACTTGTAGAGCGACACGTAGACGGTGTCGAAAGGCGCCGCGTACTCGGCGACCTCGCGGCCTTCATAGGCCGCCTGCAGGAAGATCCGCGCCCCGTCGAGGTGGAGGCGGATCCCTTCCCGCCGTGCCAGGGCGGCGATGCGGTCCAGCTCGCGCCGGTCGAAGGTGGCGCCGAAGTGCCGGCGAACGGGCGTCTCGATGGAGATGACTCGCACCGGCGTCCTGACCCGGCCGCTCGCCGTGCGGTCGAGGGCGCTCTCCACCTCTCCCAACGTGAAGTCGGGGCGGCCGGCGCCCAGCGGGATGAGCGTGATGCCGCTGAGCGTCTGCACGCAGTCGCCGGAGTCGTTGTACAGGTGGCTGTCGGCCTGCACGATGGCGCGGCCAGCGCCCCCGGCCAGCGCCCGCACGCCGAGGTGATTGGCGAGCGTGCCGGTCGGCATGAAGACCGCCCTTTCCTTGCCGAGCAGCTCCGCGAAGGCGTTCTCGAGCCGCTCGACGGCGCCGCCGTTCGAGTAGGAATCCCGGATGATGCCGCCGTCGGAGGCCAGCGCTGCCCAGAGCCGCGCCTGTTCTTCCGGCGTGAGTCCCAGGCCGTCCCCGCTCATGCGGACGCTCCTCTCCGTGGCGTCCTGCGCGCCTGTGGCGCGCGGCATGCTCGACCCGGCCTGCGCGTGCGCCGACCGGGGAGAGGTCCCGGCGAGCCCGTATCCGACGCCGAGCGTGCCGACCCCCAGAAACTGCCGCCGGTCGATGCTGGACATGGTGTGTCCTTTCTCGTTGCCGCTGATAGGTCAACCTTACGCCGCGCCGCGGTCCCGACACAACGGGATCGATTCGTCTATGCTTCCCGCTTGGAGGTCCCCGAGATGACGCCCACCCGTTCCTGCTTCCTGCTTGTCGCGGTCGTGCTGGCCGCGCTGGTTGCGGCCCCCGCGCAGGCTCAGAACGTCGACTGGCGCCTGCACAACCTGGATCTGCATGGCAGCCGCTACGCCGAGATCGACCAGATCACGCCGGAGAATGCGCACCGCCTGACCCCGCGCTGGCTCTTCCAGCATGGCGTCATCGACGGCGTCAGCAACCAGACCACGCCGGTGGTCGTCGACGGGGTGATGTATCTCACCGACTCGCGCGGCAGCGTCTACGCGGTCGATGCCTACGACGGGCATCATCTGTGGACCTACGACGTGACGGACCTGCTCGGCGGGGGCCGGCGCGAGGGCTACATCTTCCGGCACCGCGGCGTCACCTACGAGGACGGCGTCGTCTACAGCGCCGCCGGCTCGTTCATCTTCGCCCTCGACGCCGAGACCGGAGAGCCGATCGAGACCTTCGGCGACAACGGTCAGGCCAGCGTCATCCTCGACGTGCTGCGGCTTCGCTATCCGGACGTCGAGACCGCCATCTCGATGGGCTACTGGTTCACCACCGCGCCGCAGATCCACGACGGCGTGATCTACGTCGGGACGACCCGCAGCGAGAGCCTGATTCCGGGCGGCCACGTGCTCGCGGTGGACGCGGCGACCGGCGAGGTGATCTGGCACTTCAACACGATTCCGCAGGACGAGAACGACCAGGGTTGGGACATCGCGGGACCGACCTGGGTCGGCAGCGTCCGCAACGGCGGCGGCATCTGGGAGACGCCGTCCCTCGATCCGGAGCTCGGCCTGCTGTACGTCGCCGTCGGCAACCCTTTCGGCGACAGCACCGAGCGGGACGGCATGAATCTGTTCACCGACTCGGTACTCGCGCTGGACATCGAGAACGGGCAGTTGCGCTGGTACTACCAGCTCGTGCACCACGACGTGTGGGACTACGACAACGGCAGCCAGCCGATCCTGTTCGACATGGAGGTTGACGGCGAGCCGGTGCGGGCGCTCGGGCAGGCCAACAAGAACGCCTTCCTCTACCTGCTGAACCGGGAGACGGGCGCGCCGATCCACTCGATCATCGAGACGCCGGTGCCGACCGAGACCGACCGCGAGGGCGAGGAGCCATGGCCGACGCAGCCGATCCCGCACAAGGCGGACGGCGAACGGATGGAGCCGGTCGCGCCGATCTTTCCCGAGGAGATCCCGCCGGAGCATGCGGAAGGGAAGACCCTGGTGCCGATCTTCACGCCGATCGCCCCCAACCAGATCTTTGCGCCCGGCTTCGGGGGCGGGGCCAGCTACGGCCCGATGGCCTACAGCCCGGACGCGGGCCTGCTCTACGTGAACGCCATCGACCGGCCGTTCGACGGCGGTCGCGGACCGCGCATGTTCTTCTCGGCCTACGACCCCACCACCGGGGAGCTGATCTGGCGCCAGATCCGCGAAGGGTACGGCCAGGCCGGGCCGGTGGTGACCTCCGGCGGCGTGGTCTTCGTCGGTACGGGCAGCAACATCGCCGGCTACTTCTTCGCGTTCGACGCGCGGACGGGGGAGGAGCTGTGGCGCTTCAACACCGGGGCCGGCGTTTTCTCGTCGCCCGCGGTCTACATGGTCAACGGCGAGCAGTTCGTGACGGTGGCATCGGGTGGCGGCGACCGTGGCCGCCGCGGGGGCGATCTGATCCTGAGCTTCGCGCTGCCGCAACAGGACTGAGCGGCGGGCACGGGCAGAGGTGGAACGCGCGTTGCGACGGCCGACCCTGAGCGGTGTCGAGACGAGCGCTGAACGCATGAGCCGCATCTACGTCCTCCACGAGAACGACGCCTGGGTCGAGCCGTTGCGCGCGGCGTTCGACGAGCGCCGGCTGCCGTACACGGAGTGGTTTCTCGACACCGGCACCCTCGACCTGCGCGAAACGCCGCCGGAGGGGGTCTTCTACAACCGGATGAGCGCGTCCTCGCACACGCGCGACCACCGCTACGGGCCGGAGTACACGGCCGCGGTGCTCGCCTGGCTGGAGGGCCACGACCGGCGCGTGCTGAATTCGGGCCGGGCTCTGCAGCTCGAGGTGAGCAAGGTGGCGCAGTACGCCGCATTGGAGGCGTGCGGCATCCGTACGCCGGCGACCGTGGCGGCGATTGGCCGGCAACGGATCGTCGAGGCGGCCCGCGAGTTCGAACCGCCGTTCATCACCAAGCACAACCGGGCCGGCAAGGGGCTCGGCGTCCGGCTGTTCCGCGACCGGGAGGCGCTCGCGCGCTACGTCGACAGCGACGCGTTCGAACCGGCGGTCGACGGCATCACGCTCATCCAGCAGTACATCGAGGCGCCGGAGCCGTACATCACACGGGTCGAGTTCATCGGCGGGCGCTACTTCTACGCCGTGCGGGTCGATACCAGCCAGGGCTTCGAGCTCTGTCCGGCCGATGCCTGCCGCGTGGATGACGCCTTCTGTCCGGCGGACGCCGAGCCGGCGCCCGCGGTGTCGCTGTTCCGCATAGTGGACGGCGTGCCCGGCGATCTGGTGTCTTGCTACCAGCGGTTTCTCGCCGACAACGACATCCACATCGCCGGCATCGAGTTCATCCTCGACCGCGACGGTGTGCCGTATACCTACGATGTCAACACCAACACCAACTACAACAGCCTGGCGGAAGCGGACGCCGGACGGTTCGGCATGCGGGCAATCGCCGAGTACCTCGGGCGTGAGCTGCAGGCGTACGAAGCCTCGGCGCTCTCGGCGCAGGCTGCGCTGCCCCTGTGACGGTGTAGAATCCGGGCAGCCGGCGCACGGACGCGCATGGCGGCGCGCGGATACGCGCGCCGAGGATGAGAGCAAGGACGAGAGGCCGAGAACCATGACGCAGACGATCAACTGGAAGTCGTTGGGGCGCCTGGCCGGACTGGCCGCGTGCGCAGCGCTGGTGTGGGGCATGCTCGGCGCTTCGCTGCAGGCGCAGGACGAGGCGGAGGAGATCCCGCAGCTTTCCGGTGTCTGGGACGGCGGCGGGCGGGTCCGCCCGGTGAACGGGCCGAACATGCCGTGGGTGCCCGGCGAGAACTTCCCGGTGCTGAACGAGCGGGGCCTGGCCTACCAGGAGGTGTTCGACGAGGCGATTGCGGCGAAGTACGACTGCGTGCCGTCGACGCCGCCGGCGTTGCAGTACGACCCCTACATGATGGAGATCGTGCAGTGGCCGGACCGCGTCCTGCTGCGCTACGAGAAGGACGACCAGCTCCGGACGGTCTGGCTCGACGGACGGGAGCCGACGCCGATGGACTACAGCCTGCAGGGCGTCTCGGTCGGCTACTACGAGGGCGGCTCGCTGCACGTGACCACGACCCACTTCACCTTCGACATCAGCGGCTTCGACGACTACAACGGCATCCCGTCGTCGCAGCTCAAGAAGGTGACCGAGCGCTACTGGCGCGAGGGCGAGGAGCTCAAGGGGACGGTGACGGTCGAGG
The DNA here is from genome assembly GCA_958296065.1 of Vicinamibacterales bacterium. Lineage (GTDB taxonomy): Bacteria > Acidobacteriota > Vicinamibacteria > Vicinamibacterales > UBA8438 > WTFV01. The sequence goes on from CATQHX010000021.1 coordinate 108,715, forward strand.
ACGAGCTCTTCCTGCGCGAGCCGGCGTCGTACACGACCCGCTGGCTGCCGGCGCCGGAGGGCTACAAGCTGGCGCCGTACGGCTGCGACGCGGAGATCGCGCGGATGCCGGTGAAGTTCATGGTGCCGAAGTACCGGTAGTTGAATATAGTCGGGCGGCGCCTCGCCGGGAGCGCCGCGCAACCGGCGTGCGCGGGCGCATGTCCGGCGGGTGCAAGGTTGCCCCGAAAAAGCTCGGAAGGAGGGTAGGTCGGTGAGAATCCTGCTTGGGACGGCGGCGGCGTTGGCGATGGTCGCGGCCGTGGTGTTTCTGACCGGTGCGCCGGCGGACGCGCACCACGCGAGCGCTCCGTTCTACGACAACACGAAGAGCGTGGAGGCGGAAGGCGTCGTGACGCGGTTCCTCTTCCGCAATCCGCACTCGTTCCTCTTCCTCGACGGCGAGGATGAGAACGGCGCGGCGATTGCGTGGGAGGTTGAGATGGGGACCGCCGTCTCGATGAGCCGCCGCGGCTGGACGCCCCAGACGATCCAGGTGGGCGACCGTATCCGCGTCGTCGGCCAACCGTCGCGCAATCCCGGCACGCACGGCATCTGCTGCGCCGAGATCACCCGCCCGGACGGCGGACCGATTCAGCCGGCGGATTAGAGCGGCGCCGGCAATCAGTTTTCGTTCCCCGGCGGCGCCGGCCGCGGGTCGGCGTAGCCGGGGTACCAGAACACCGAGTGACAGTTCTCGCAGGCGAGATCCAGCTCGGTTCCGGCTTCGAGCAGCGCATCGACGTCGCGCGCCTCCACCGCGTCGAGCACCGTGCCGCTGGTCGCGCGCAGTCCGCGCGCCACCTCCATCCAGCCGTCCCAGTTTTCGTCGACCAGCTCCTGGATGGCGTCCGGGTGCAAATCGATCCCCGGCAGATCGGAGCGTGATTCCGGCGCCGCGATCCGCCGCCCTTCTATCAGCAGCAGGTTCGCCGCCTCGGCCAGCGTCAGCGCGTGACGGCGCAGACGCAGCCAGTCACCCTCGGTCTCGGGCCTGGTCTCGATGATCCCGTCCGCGGTGGCTTCGACGACCACCGCGTCCCAGATCGCGTCGGCGTCCGGGTCGATCATCGACCGCATCAGCTCCTCGACCGTTGCCGTCGGCTCCATGTCGGAGGCCGGCTCGTTGGCGCAGGCCATGAACCCCGCGGCCAGCAGCACCAGAATGGACGTCAGTCCGTTGCGCGTCAACTTGCTTCCGTGCGTCATTTTCCGACCGTAGCAGTCCGTGGTGAAACCCCGCGTCGCACCGAGAACGGCGAGGTACCCGCGGGGCAAGGCACGACGAGGAAGCATATTGCGGCCGTCCGCGCCATGTCCGGCGAGCGGACGGTACCCTGCCAGGGTGTTGCCGGTCCGATCTCAGAGAACCCCTGCTTCCTGCATCACCGCCTCGCACTTTCCGCGGATCTCGCTGGCGATCTCGAACGGGTCTCCCTGCTGGTACTCCGCGCGGAACAGCTCGACCGACAGAGCCCCGGTGAACTCCTTCTCGGCCAGCTTCTGCAGGATGCGGACCACCGGCGCGATGCCGTCGCCCGGAATGATCCGCGAGTCGTTGTCGATCAGCTCGCGCGGGCCATCCAGCAGGTCCTGGAAGTGCGCGTGGGCCAGCTCGCCCGGCTCGAGCAGGTCGAGGTCCTCGAACTTGCTCAGGCCCGACCAGAAGTGGAAGAAGTCGAGCATCGGCCGCACGTTGGGATGCGCCGCGGCGCGGATCACCTGCAGCGACGAGGTCAGCGTGGACAGGTGCGTCGAGTTGCGGGTGAACTCGATCATCGCGGTCAGGTCGTACTCGGCTGCGATGTCCCCCGCCTCGCGGATGCAGTCCGGGGTCGCCGCGAAGTCGTCGGCGGTAACCGGCCGGTTGGTGACCGACGGCGAGTAGATTCTCTGCAGACCCAGGTTCGCGAACTGATCGCAGCCGCGCCGCCACGTCTCCAGCGACTCGGCCCGCGCCGGACCCGGCAGCCAGAGGTCCTGCAACACCACGGCGGCGGACACCGGCGTCAGATCGAGGTCTTCGAGCAGCCGCCGGGCGGCCGGCAGGGTGTCGTTCTCGAGGAATCCCTGCAGCAGGGGAGAGCCGAGCTCGACGTAGCGGATGCCGGCCCGCGACCAGCCCTCGAGCGAGCCTCGGAAGCCGGCCCCGCTCGACGTGTTCTGGTGCATCGCGAGCAGCATCTTGCCGGGAGCGGCGGATTGCGCGGCGGCCACGCGCGCCAGGGAAGCGGCCAGGGGAGTCAGCAGCATCGATCTTCTCGTCAGCATGGTCGTGTCCTCAACCTTCCATCTCCTGGGTCTTCCGCGAGGGCGTCGGCCCCCGCGGAACGCGGCCGTCCGGCCCCGCAGAGGCTATCACGGGTCGCTCGCCGCACCAATTGGGGCGTCCGGCGTGCGGTAGGAGCCCACGCGTTCCCGGTTGCTTCCGCACGGCCGTTGAATCAATCGAGAGCGAGGGAATCACCGGTGCCGCCGTCGACGCGTTTCCCGGCCGCTCCCGCACGGCCGTTGAATCGGCGCCTTCCGGGTCATTGGCGGCTCCCGATCATTCGGGTACGAAGCGGATCACCGTGTTGCCGCGGCCCTGGTTGCGCTCGAACAGCTCGAAGGCCGCGACGAAGTCGGCGAGGGCGTAGACGCGATCGGCGCGCGGCCGGATCACGCCGGTCGCCAGGTAGTCGAGGATCTCGGCGACCTGGCGCTGGTGCGCCTCGGGATAGCGCGCCGCCCAGCCGGCCCACATGCTGCCCATGACGACGGCCGCCTTGATCAGCAGCAGGCCCGGGCGGATCGGCTTCTGTCCCGCCGTGAACCCGACCAGGCAGATCCGGCCCAGGGGCCGGATGGCCGACACCAGGGCCGCCTCGAACAGCTCGCCCTGGACCATGTCGACGACCACATCGACGCCGTCCGGATGTCCGAGCTCCGCCGCGGCCTGCCGCACGTCGTTCCTGAACTGCCGATAGCTCTGCCGGTCGCGGCCGTAGCACAGCACCCGATCCGCGCCCGCCGAGGCCGGCAGCTCCTGCTTCGCCGGCACGCTGACGCCGGCGATCACCTGCGCGCCCATCGCCTTGGCCAGCTCCACCGCGGCCATCCCGACGCCGCCCGAGGCCCCGTCGACCAGCACGAGGCTGCCGGGGACGACCTCGCCGAGGACCTTCAGCGAGTGGTAGGCGGGAAAGAAGTTGCGTCCCAGGTTGGCGCAGTGCTCCAGAGGGACTCCGTCGGGCGCCTTCCAGACCGACGCCGCCGGTATCTTGACAGCTTCGGCGAGCCCACCGAGGTTCATCTGCGCGATGGCACGGTCGCCGGGTCGCACGTGCTCGACGCCGGCGCCCACTTCCAGCACCGTCCCCGCCGCGTCCATCCCGGGCACGTAGGGGAGTTTCGGCTTGTGCTGGTACAGCCCCTGTGCCTGCAGCGCGTCGGGGTACTGGACGCCCGCGAAGTGCGTGCGGACCACCACGTGGCCGGGCTCGCAGACCGGTGCGGAGATCTCGTCCAGGGACAGCACGTCACGCAGCGGGTCGGGCTTCGGAACGGGTTTTCCGGTCTCGTCGAGGCCGGCGTAACGGTGACAGCGGACAGCCTTCATCGTGTTCATGGTGATTTCCGCGCATAGCCCGACAATCGTCGCCTGCGGCTCCGCTTGCCGCCCAACCGGCCCGACCATGAGTCTACGCCGCGCTACGGCGCAGACTCATAGCTTACGGCATCTATAATGTGGCCATGAAGGTGGCCAACATCGCCGAGTTCAAGAACCACCTCAGCGAGTATCTCGCCGCCGTGGCGGACGGCGAGGAGGTGGAGATTCGCAAGCGCAACGCGCCGTTGGCGCGCGTCGTGCCGATTCGGTCCCCCGGCCGCAATCGTACGGTCCTCGGTTGCGGTGCCGGCACCGTCATGGTCAAGGCGGACCTGACGGAGCCGATGATTCCTTCCGAGGATTGGGAGATGCTGCAGGCAGAGCCCTCGTGACGGTGGTGCTCGATACCTGCGCCATCGTGTGGGCGGTCAGCGATCCGGTGCGGCTGCCCGACGTCGTTTCCGGGATTCTGACTGCGGACGACACCAGAGTCTGCGTCTCGGCGATCAGTTGCGCGGAGATCGCGTGCGCGTCGCAGCGTGGACGCATCGCCATCGATCGGCATTGGCGGCTGTGGTTCCGTCACTATGTCGAGTTGAACGGCTGGACGGTGCTGCCCATCGATCTCGACACCGTCGAGGAAGCCTGCGCGTTGCCCGACCCGTTTCACCGCGACCCGGCGGATCGGCTCATTGTCGCGGCGGCGCGCGGGTTGTCCGCTCCCGTCGTCACGGCGGACGCACGAATACTCGACTACCCCCATGTCAGGACGCTGTGGAAAGGATGACCGTTAGATGGACAAGCAACGATTTCTGATCACCGGCGCCAGCCAGGGCATCGGTGCCGCGCTCGTCTCGCTCGCCCGCAAGCAGGGACACGAAGTGGTCTTCACCGGCCGCGACCAGGGGCGCATCGACAGGGTGGCGGCCGAGAGCGGCGCTCACGGCATCCGCGCGGACGTGGTACGTGCCGAGGACAACCAGCGCACCGTCGATACGTGCGTCGACCGGATGGGCGGCATCGACGTCCTGGTCAACAACGCCGGGGTGGGCTATCTCGCCGAGTTGGGCGAGATCGACATGGACCGCATGCGCGCGCTGTTCGACATCAACGTCTTCGGCCTTGTCGACCTTACGAACCGGGTGGCGCCGCTGCTCAAGGCGCAGGAGCGGGGCTACATCTTCAACATCGCTTCGACCTCCGGCATGAAGGGCGCCGGGACGGGCACCGTCTACGCGGCCAGCAAGTGGGCGGTGCGCGGCATCAGCCAGTGCTGGCAGGCCGAGCTGCGCCCGCACGGCGTGCACGTCACCTGCGTCTGCCCGTCCGAGGTGCAGACCGACTGGATGGGGCGCACCGGGCGCAACAACCCGAACAAGCTGTACGCCGTCGACATCGCCGAGGCCATCATGGCGGTGCTCGACATGAACCCGCGCGCACTCTGGCCGGAGTTCGCCATCTTCGCCAACAATCCCTGGAAGGAAGACTGAGGCGGGCGCGTGCTGTTGCGCACGGCGGTGCTCGAGCGCATCGTCCGCGGCGAGGTCTCGCTGGTGTTCCGCCGCTGGCGCCGGCCGACCGTTCGTAGTGGCGGCAGCCTGCGCACCGCACTCGGAGTGCTCCGGATTCTTGACGTCGTGCCGGTGACGGAGGCGGAGATCTCCGAGGCGGAAGCGACCCGGGCGGGGTTCCCCTCGCGGACGGCGCTGCTGGAAGGGCTCGGCTCGCGCGAGGGGCGGGTCTATCGCATCGCCGTGGAGTACGCGGGCGAGGACCCGCGCATCGCCCTGCGGCGAAAGGACGTCCTGTCGGATGCGGAGATTGGGCAGATCATCGAGAAACTGCAACGGCTGGACGCCCGGTCGCCCGCGGGTCCGTGGACGGAGCGCGTGCTGGCGGCAATCCATGCGCACCCCGGCGTCGTCAGCCGGACGTTGGCCGAGCGGCTGGGCTGCGAGAGGGGCTGGCTGAAGCCGCAGGTGAGGAAGCTGAAGAACCTCGGGCTGACCATCAGCCTCGAGACCGGCTACGAGCTCTCGCCGCGCGGGCAAGCGGTGATGAAACGCCTGCGTGGTGGAGGTTTGTCGTAGGAAGTGTCCGTGCGGCCCACGATGAAGCTGGTCAACGACCTGCGCGCCCGAGCGGGCCTGTCGCCTCGGGAATTACGCTATTGAGTAATTTTACTCAGTAGCGTAAATTCGAATGGATGGTCTCGTTCCAGCGCGATCAGGTTGCCACGCTCATCCGTCGCCTAACCGAGCCGCCCGACTTCATCATCGCGCTGTTCGGCCCGCGCCAGACCGGCAAGACGACCATCGTCCGGCAGGCTCTGAGACTGATTGACCAGCGGAGTCGCTACCTTGCGGTCGACGAACCCGATCCGTCGGTACTCGGCATCCCATCGGCTGCGGCGGGAACGACTTTCCGGCGTCCGCAGGTGCGAGACACGGAATGGCTCGTGCTCAACTGGGAACACGCTCGCCGGGAAGCCGAGCGGTCACCCAACGGCTTCGTGCTGGTCCTGGACGAGATCCAGAAGATTCCCCAGTGGTCGGAGACCGTCAAGGGGCTCTGGGATGCGGACCGGGCCGCGGGTCGCCCGCTGCACGTCGTCATCCTGGGATCGGCGCCGCTGCGCATGCAGTCCGGATTGACCGAGAGCCTGGCCGGACGCTTCGAGCCGATCCAGGTGACGCACTGGTCGTTCCCGGAGATGGCCCACGCGTTCGGTCTCGACCTGCCGGGCTACCTCTACTTCGGGGGCTATCCGGGCGCCGTCTCCCGCGTTCGGGATCCGGCGCAGTGGCGCGACTACATCCTGCTGGCTCTCGTCGAGCCCAACATCGAGCGCGATCTGCTTGCGCTGACCCGCGTGGACAAGCCGGCACTGCTGAAGCGGTTGTTCCGACTGGGGGCGAGTTGCTCCGGGCAGATCCTGTCTTACACAAAGATGCTGGGTCAGCTTCAGGACGCTGGCAACACCACGACCTTGGCGCGCTACATCGACCTGTTGGAGAACGCCGGTCTGCTCGCCGGGCTGCCGAAGTACGCCAGCCGCCCGCACAGACGGGGGTCGAGCCCAAAGCTTACGGTGCTCAACACGGCGCTGATGACGGCCGGTTCCGGGTACACGTTCGAGGAGGCCAGGGCGGACCGCACTTTCTGGGGACGCATCGTCGAGAGCGCGGTCGGCGCGCACCTGATCAATACGGCGACGTCCGACATCCGCGTGTACTACTGGCGGGATGGGGATCACGAGGTCGACTTCGTTCTGCAACGCGGGCCGCGATTGGTCGCCATCGAAGTGAAGAGCGGGCCGAGACGCGGATCGCTGAGCGGCCTGGAGAAGTTTGCGGAGCTCTTCCAGCCCCGGCGATCGCTGCTCGTCGGGGAAGGCGGCGTTCCGCTCAACGAGTTCCTCGCGGCGCCTGCGCGTCACTGGTGCGAAGAAGAGCCATGAGCTGCATCGTTGCGCGCAGTTGCACCGAGGTCCTGCCGAGTGACGCGGAGCGGGACGGGGATGCGTGTTCCCGCCCCCTCTCGGCCTTCCGCGCGGCATCCGCCTACGTGCTGCTCGGCAACCCCGGTTCCGGCAAAAGCACGTCGTTCGGGGTCGAGTGCGACGCGCTCGGGGAGGAGGCGTGCCTGACAACTGCCCGCGACTTTCTCGCTCTCCATCCGGATGCGCACCCAGAATGGCGTCGCAAGACACTCTTCATCGACGGACTGGACGAGGTTCGGGCCGGGGGCGGCGACGCGCGAACACCGCTCGATAGGCTGCGCAGGCGCCTCGACAGTCTCGGGAAGCCGAAGTTCCGTCTGTCTTGCCGCGAGGCGGACTGGCTCGGGACCAACGACTGGACCAACCTGGCCAGAGTGTCCCGGGACGGCAGCCTGACCGTCCTGCGTCTGGATCCGCTCTCGGAAGACGACATCGAACGGATTCTGAGCGGCCGTTCCGGAATCGACGATGTCCGCTCGTTCGTGGCTATGGCCAGGGAGAAGGGAGTCGCCGGATTCCTCGACAACCCTCAGTGTCTCGGCATGCTGGCCGACGTCGTGACGAGCGACGGGGGCTGGCCGGGGAGCCGCCGGGAACTCTTCGAGCGAGCTTGCCAGCGGATGGCGCGCGAGCACAATGACGAGCACATCGCTGCCGTGGAAGGGTCATCGCCATCGGCGTCGATACCGGAAGATGATCTCCTCGATGCCGCGGGTTGTTTGTGTGCGATCTTCCTCATCTCAGGCGTTTCCGGTTGCGCTATCGCACCGCGCCAGGAGGATCCCGCCTACCCGGGTTTGAGCAGGTGTGCGGGCGAACACCGGGAACGGGCTCGTCAGGCCGTCTCCACGAAGCTGTTCACTGCGGTGGCTGAGGGCCGGTTCGGGCCGGTTCATCGTCACGTTGCAGAATTCCTGAGCGGCAGGCATCTCGCGCGGCTAATCGAGGGCGATAGGCGGAACGGGCAACGAGGTCGACGCGGCATTCCGGCACGGCGCATCATCGCCTTGATTGCAGGTTACGACGGCGGCGTGGTCACCGAGCTCAGGGGGCTTTCGGCCTGGATCGCGGCGTTCTCCGGATCCGCCCGGACGGAATTCCTGGAGCGGGACCCGATCGGAGTCGGACTGTACGGCGACATCGGAGAGTTCTCGGTCCGGGAGAAACACGACCTGCTCGCCGCCTTGGAGCGCGTCTCGTCGAGGCTCCATCTCCCGTCCGGGGCGACCGCAACCTTCGGATCGCTTGCAACGAGCGCCATGCAGCCGGCCATCGAGGAGGTCCTGCGTGATGCCGGCAGGGAGCCGGAGCATCGGTCGTTCGTCGGATTCGTGTTGAACGTCCTGCTTCACGGAGACATGTTGCCGGGGCTGGCAGGTGACCTCCTTTCGCTTGTATACGACGACACATGGTCGTCCTACGTCAAGGAATTGGCCCTTCGTGCGTTCTTGCACCACTCTGCGGACGGTGACGAGAAGACGAACAGACTCAAGGCGCTGCTCGCGGACGTTCACGCCGGAGTCATTTCGGATCCCAAGGAACAGCTCAGGGGGATTCTGCTGAGCAGCCTGTTTCCGCGAAACGTGCTTCCGTCCGAGGTATGGCGCTACCTCATCGCAACGGAAGACACCCGAAAAGTGATTGGTAGTTGTTGGGAGTTTTGGTTTCAGCGGATTCCCGACGAGTCATCGGACGAGGAGGTGATCGAGCTTCTGGATGGCCTGCGGCAGTGCTTGGCCGACAGGAGATCCGCACTGGAACGCTGGTACGTGAGACAGACTCCGATGCGGCTGGTCGCTCGCGCCCTGGACTTCCGGGGAGACGCGATTGATGTCGGGCGCCTGTACGACTGGCTGAGTGCGGGCGCAGTTGCGATTCCCGACGGAAGGTGGGAGCACGAGCACGACCCGGCCGCTCGTGCGGTACGTCTCTGGCTCGAGAGTCGGCCGGACGTTCAGAAAGCAGTGCTCATGGAAGGGCTGCGTCGTTGTCCCGCATCCGTGGAGTTTTCGAGGCGAGCACTCGAAGTGCACAACTGTCTGTACGGTGCCCGGCTGCCGTCCGACTACGGTATCTGGTGCCTGACACAGGCCGTGTCCATGGCGGACACGAAGCTGAGGGTCGCACAGCACCTGCTGGCAGAGGCAATACACGCCTGCAAGAAGGGTGTGGGCAATGAGGCTCTGTCACTCGATGTGCTTGCAGCTCACGTCCGGCATGACGAGAGACTGAGCCCGGTATGGGAGTTGATGACTCGTACACCCGTTGGGTCCGGTGACTCCGAAGAACGGGAGAGGGACGAGGAAAGGCAGCGACAACAGGAAGACGAGTGGGTGGCTCACGTTCGGTCCAATGTAGCGGCGCTGCACGAGAACCGGGCTGCGCCGGCGCTGGTGTTTCAGCTCGCGCGTGCGTACTTCGAGGATTTCCGGAGTCTCCGTGCGGAAGACGGACCGAGGAACGTCGAGGAACAACTTCGAGGGGACCAAGACCTGACCCGCGCGGCGCTCGCGGCGTTGAGAGGCACGGTAGACCGTCCCGACGTGCCCGAGATTGAAGAGGTTCTGGAACTTCATAAACGGAACGAAGTGCACCACCTCGCGTGGCCTTTCCTGGCGGGCCTGGCGGAAATCGAGCGTATGTCATCGGACGATGCTTCGCGGTGGGACGACGGTCGTATACGCAAGGCGCTCGTCCTGTACTTCTGCTATCCCAAGTATTCCTCCGAGTGGTATGGACGGCTTCTCGAGAAGCGTCCCGAACTTGTCGCCGATGTTCTGGCCAGAGTTGCGGCGTCTGGAGTCCGCGACGATGGTTCGGATGCCGTAGTGTACTGGGCCTTGGCGCACGATCAGCAGCATGCTGAGGTCGCGCGCCTCACCGGCCTACGTCTCCTTGTCGCGTTTCCGACGCGCTGTACCGCAAAGCAGGTCAGGTCGTTGGACCTCCTGCTCCGGGCCGCGTTTCGGTACACCGCCCAGGCCGGACTTCTGCATCTCGTCGACAGGAAGCTCGGCAAGCGGAGCATGAACGACTCACAACGGGTTCGCTGGCTGGCGTGTGGGGCGCTCGCGGCCCCGGAGGCGTACGGTTCTCGACTGCGGGACTTCACCGACGGACGAGAGCGTCGGACTCGGCATCTGGTGGATTTCTTGTTTCCGGACGAGCGCCCGCCGGCTTGGCGCCCTTCTCTGGACAAGAGGGGGCTGGAACTCTTCATCGGTCTCTTGGGGCCCTATTCCGATCCGGATGCGATACCTGCCACGTGGGCCTCCCGGGGCGTCTCGGGCATGATTGGCGAACTAGCAGCCCTGCCCGATGGGGATGTTAGCTTGACTCTCGAAGAGCTGGCCGCGGAGCCGACGCTGGTCCGTTGGCGTCCAGCGTTGCTCCAGGCGCGGGATGATCAGCGAGTCTTTCGCCGAGACGCCACATATCGTCACCCGGACGTCGAGCAGATATGCCAGACGTTGGACAACGGTCCGCCGGCGAATCCCGCCGACCTGGCGGCGCTCGTCAAGGACCGGCTGGGCGAACTCGGAGATCGAATCCGGAGCGGCAACACCGACGACTGGCGCCAGTACTGGAACGAAGGCCCGCACCGCCGGCCGAGCAAACCGAAACACGAGGAGTCCTGCCGGGACGCGCTGCTGTCAGCTCTGAGGCAGTGTCTCCCGGACGAGGTCGACGCCCAACCGGAATGGCAGTACGCCAACGACAAGCGGGCCGACATCCACGTCTCGTGCCGCGACTTTCAGATTCCGGTCGAGATCAAGAAGAACTCGCATCCGAAGCTCTGGAGCGCGCTTCGGGATCAGTTGATCGCCCAATACACCCTCGATCCGGGAACGGACGGATACGGAATCTACCTGGTGCTCTGGTTCGGCGAAATCGACAGGCATCGCACGCCGCCTCCGCCCTCCGGCGTTCGTCCGAATGGTCCCGATGCACTGAAAGCCCGCCTGGAAGAGACACTGACGCCCGAAGAGGCACGCAAGATCTCGGTCTGCGTGATCGACGCCAGCGCACCAGCGGACTGATACGAAACAGGCCGGGAACCGTGCATCGGCGGCCGACACGAACAGGCCGACGTTCGCCGGCCGGCGCTGCCGCGTCTCCGATTAACACTAACGGTTCAGGTCGACAACCCCCCGGCCCACCATCCCGCCGGCGAGGATGCGATCGATGGCGTCCGACAGCGTGTCGAGAGTAAGGGGCACGGCGAGATCGTCGAGTCCGTCCAGCTTCCACGGCCCGGCCAGCTTGTTCCAGATCTCGGCCTTCTGAGGGAGCGGCAGCTCCACCGAGTCGATCCCGAGCAGGTTGACGTGGCGCAGGATGAACGGAAACACGGTGGCGGGGATCTCCGGCGACGCCACCAGGCCGCAGGCGGCGAGGCTCGCGCCGTAGCGCAGCGACTTGATCGCATTGAACAGGATCGGACCGCCGACGGTGTCGACGGCGCCGCCCCAGCGGGGTTTCAGCAGCGGCCGCTCAGCGCCCTGCAGGGCATCCTCGCGCGACAGAATCTCCCGCGCGCCGAGGCCGCGCAGAAAGTCGTGGCTCGACGCCTTGCCGGTGACGGCGTGCACCTCGTAGCCGAGATGGGCTAGCAGCTTGACGGCGATCGAACCGACCCCGCCGGTGGCGCCGGTGACGAGGACGGGACCGTCGTCCGGCTGCATGCCGGCCGCCTCCAGCTTGTGGACGCACAGCGCGGCGGTGAAGCCGGCGGTGCCGAGGATCATGGCGGAGCGGGCGTCCAGTCCGTCCGGCAGCGGGATGGCCCAGCCGGCCGGAATGCGGATCTTCTGTCCGAACCCTCCCGGCGTGTTCATGCCGAGGTCGAAGCCGATGGCGAGGATCGCGTCTCCCGGTGCGAAGTCGCTCGACGACGACTCGACCACCCTGCCGGCCGCGTCGATGCCCGGCGTGTGCGGGAAGTTGCGCGTGACGCCCGGATTCCCGGTAGCCGAGAGCCCGTCCTTGTAGTTGAGCGACGAGAATTCCACGTCGACGAGCAGGTCGCCGGCGGGCAGGTGGGCGACGTCGCGCTCCACGATGCTGCGAGGGAACTGCCGGTCTTCGGTTTTCTCGACCCGGAATGCACGAAACGACGTCATTTCATCTCCTCTTCGATGCATGCGCGCGTACCAAACGCGCACGTCGACGCGCACAAATCCATGCTATCCGGCCGCCGTCGTGACTCCGAGGCCAGCGGCGGGCGTGGTACGACACCTGCGCGCGTCGGCGCTACCGGCCAGTGGCTGCGGTTGCGACCCGGCGGTCGGGCTCACGACGCGGGCGCGACCGGTTGACGCAGGATGGTCTTCAGCTTCTCGGGTGTCGTCCGCCGGGGATCCGACCGGTAGATATCGTGATGGCGTCCGTTCGGCTGGTACCCCTCCGCCGCGGCGAACGCGTTCAGCTCGGCGACCGACGGCCCCATGTCGTTGTAGGAGCCGATGTACAGAAGCTGGGCCGCGCGTCCCTCCTCCAACGTCTCCAGGCGCAGCCGGTCGTGCGCGGGGTTTCGTATCCCCTTCCGTTGGAGTTCGGCGAGCGTGTCCCCGATGTCTGCATCCTCCACGTGATCGGGCTGCATGACCATCGCCGTCCAGCGCCACCGGTCGCGCCGGTTCTCCGCGAAGGCCCGCGGGTCGTCGGACCACCAGAGCGCCTCGAGCGGAGCGACCACGAAGTCGGTCCGCCCCGCCTTCTTCAGGGCGAACTTCAGCGTGTAGGCGGTCGAATAGAGCGCCTGGATCGCTTCCTGGAACGCTTCGTCCTCAGGCGGTCCCTCCCCGTCGATCATGAAGTAGCGCAGCGGCGGAACGTCGACGAACTTGGGGGTCTGCCGGGCCGAGAAGAGGTCCTTGTGCGTCTTCTTGAGGTCGATCTTCTGCATCATGTTGCCGGTTGGACCATGCAAGAGTATATGGGCAGTATGGGTCCTGGTGAAGGCTACGCTCGACATCCGGGACGAGCTGCTGGCGCGGGCGAAACGACACGCGCGGGCCACGGGCCGTCCGCTGCGCGCCATCGTCGAAGAAGGGCTGCGCCAGGTACTTGCGGCTGCCAGCGCCCTGCAGCGTCGATGCTGAGAGTTCGGAGAATGGTCGAAGAGCGATTGGGAGCCGGGTTGGTTCTCGCACTCGTATCCACAGTGCCGGCAGCGGCCCAGACGGTCGGTGAGATCGGCGGCGTTGTGACGGACACGCAGGGCCTCGCGGTGCCGGGAGTGACGGTGACGCTGGAGAGCGGGGCGCTGATCGCGCCGCAGACGGCGGTGACCCTGGTCGACGGCTCGTACCGGTTCCGCGCGCTCGGGCGCGGGACGTACGACCTGACGTTCGAGATCCCGGGATTCCGGACGTTGGTGCGCGAAGGGGTCATCGTGGAGGGCAGCCGCGCCGTCCGCATCGACACCGCGCTGGAGCTGGCGACCGTGGCCGAGACGATCACCGTCTCCGGCGCCGCGCCGGTGGTCGACCTGAAGACCACCGCGTTGGTGAACGACTTCGGCGTCGAGGAGCTGCAGGACGTGCCCTCGGCCACCGACGTCTGGGCGGTGCTCGGCCAGACGCCCGGGGTCCGGATGCGGGGGTTCGACGTTGGCGGCTCGCACAAGAGCCAGCAGACCGGATACGAGAGCTTCGGCATCCGCAACCAGAACCGGGTGCTCGCCGACGGGGTCGACACGACCGAGGGGGAGGGCGGCACCGGCTTCTATTTCGACTACTACTCGATCGGGGAGTTCACGACGACGGCGGCCGGGGCCGACGTGCAGATGACCGCGCCCGGGTCGCTCGTCATGATGACGATGAAGAGCGGCGGGAACGACTGGAGCGGGATGTTCCACGGCGACTACGAGCACGAGAGCTTCGTCGGCGAGAACATCGACGACGCGCTGGCGTCGCGCGGCTACACCGGCAACCCGAACCTGCTCTTTTTCGAGACCCACGCCGACCTCGGCGGTCCTGTCGTGCGCGACCGTGCCTGGTTCTACGGGTTCTACAACCACTTTCGCATCGACAAGGCGGTGTCCGGCGTAGACCGCGCCGTCGCTACCGACCTGGGCGACTTCGATCAGTTCGGAGGCAAGGTCACCGTGCAGGCCGGCCGGCGCGACCGCTTCATCGGCTACACCAACTGGGGCCTCAAGCAGAAGCCGAAGCGGGGGCTGTCGACCGATGTCGGGCCCGACTCGGTGCTGGCCCAGGACAGTTGGAGCTGGGCGCACAAGGCCGAGTGGCAGCGCGTCTGGAGCGATCGCACCTTCACCGCGGCGGCCCTCAAGCACTTCGGCTTTGGCTGGCCGATGGTGCCGCAGGTGGACCCGGCGCAGTTCCCGCCGCGGCTAGACGCCGCGACCGGGCGCCTGAGCGGGGCAGGCTGGTTCCCGGGCGTCAACGGATCGCCGCCGTTCACCTTCCGCCGCTGGAAGCCGCAGGTGACGGTGACCGCGAACCACTACACGCCGGCGTTCGGCGGCAGTCACGACATCAAGGCGGGTTACGAGTTCCAGATCGACAGCAGCCGCTTCGGATCGAACGCCAACTCGGGACACGTCCGCTACCTGGACGACAGCGCCAACGCGCGTCCGTTCCACGTCGACCGCATCGCGCTCTACAGCATGCCGGCCGAGGGCGAGATCGCGTCGGACGACCGGAACCGACACCACGCGCTGTTCCTGCAGGACACGTGGCGCCCGACCGACCGCCTGGCCCTGAACCTGGGGCTCCGGTACGAGCAGCAGCACACCTACTTCCTGGAGTCGACCGCGACGCCCTTCTTCGCCGACGTCTTCCCGTCGGGAACCACCGGTGGCCGGACCAACGTCGTCTGGAATACCTGGGCGCCGCGCATCGGCGTGACGTTCGCGTTCGCGCCGCGGACCGTCCTCAAGGGACACTACGGACGCTACTACGTGAACCTGGCCGATGCCCACGGCGCCGCCAACCCCGGCGGCACCGCCTGGGTGCGCTACGACTTTCTCGATCCGAACTCCAACGGGATCTACGACGGCCCGGAGGAGCTCGGCGCCGCCCTGGACCAGCAGGGTGCGGTCGGCACGGTGTCGGCCGAAGGGACGCCGGTGGAGCCCGACCTGGCGCCCGAGTACGTCGACGAGATGGGCACATCGTTCGAGCACGAGCTGGCCGCCGACACGTCCATCCGTGTCTCCTACGTCCGCAAGGCGCTCAACGGCGACAGCGGTCTGTGGAACGTCGCGCAGCAGACGGCGCTGCTCGAAGGGCGCGGCATCTCATGCGCGGACGACCCGGACTGGGCCTGTCCGCTGAACGCGCTGACCGGGGCGACGTTGCGGGTCCAACGGGTGCCGGACGACGTCGCCGGCGTGGTCGACACCCGCATCGCCGCGTTCCCCGGCATGGGCGCCGACTACGACACCTTCCAGCTCGCGGTGAACCGGCGTTTCTCCGGCGGTTACCTGCTGCAGGCGAGCCTCGACTACCAGTGGCGCGACGAGTTCCGCGCCGCCGCCGGCGAGTCGCGCAGCCCGCTCTTCGCCGATCCGCTGGTGGTCGGCGCGGGCGGGCATGGCCGCATCTGGCAGAACCACAGCCTCGACGTCGAATTCCGCCAGCAGACCACAAACTGGGGCGGGAGGCTGCTGACGCGAGTCCCGCTGCCGTACGGCGTCGGCTTCTCCGCCAACGTCCGGTATCAGAGCGGTTGGCCCTACGCCCCGATCCAACGGGTGGACATTCCGGGCGTCGGCACCAACCAACCGATCTTCCTGACCGATCTGTCCGCGAACCGGTCGCAGAACGTGACGCTGGTGGACCTGCGCGTGGAAAAGGTGCTCGACGTCGGGTCCGGGGGCCGGCTCACGCTGATGGCCGACGTCTACAACGCGCTCAATTCCAACGCCGTGACCAACTTCTCGCTGCGAACCGGCGACGACGAGCGCGTCATCGCGGCTCTCGATCCGATTGCATTGAAGCTGGGGGCGCGGTTCCAGTTCTGATTGCGCCGTCAGCGCGCCCGGCCGAGCGGCGCGCGGGTGCACAACCCGCCGGCGAGCAACCCGACCAGGTGCGCCTCCCATGGGACCTGACCTTCGCGTGGGAGGACCGCGGCGATCATGCCGCCATGGATGCGCTTACCGGTCGTGCGCCGTGCGAACGCGGTCTAGGACTGAAGGGCAATCTCCGGCACGTCGCCGGTCGTGATCAGTTCCGCCTCGGTGGCCGCGCGGATCTCGTCGACGGACACGCCGGGCGCGCGTTCCAGCAGATGCAGGCCGTCCGGTTTCACCTCCAGGACGGCCAGCGACGACACGATCGTGTTGACGACGCCCTTGCCGGTCAGCGGCAGGCTGCACTCGTCGAGGATCTTCCTGTCGCCGCGCTTCGACAGGTGATCCATCACGATCAGCACCCGCTTGGCGCCGGACACCAGGTCCATCGCGCCGCCCGGTCCCTTGACCATCGCGCCGGGGATCATCCAGTTGGCGAGGTCGCCGGCGGCCGAGACCTGCATGGCCCCAAGGATCGCGAGATCGATGTGGCCGCCGCGGATCATGGCGAAGCTCTGCGCGCTGCTGAAGTAGCTGGCGCCGTCGACGGCGGTCACCGTCTCCTTGCCGGCGTTGATGAGGTCGGGGTCGAGCTCGTCCTCCGTGGGATACGGCCCGATGCCGAGCAGGCCGTTCTCGCTCTGCAGCATGATGCCGATGTCCGGCGGGATGAAGCTCGCACAGAGGGTCGGGATGCCGATCCCGAGGTTGACGTAGTCGCCGTCGTGCATTTCGCGCGCGGCGCGGGCGGCCATTTGCTCTCGTGTCAGGGCCACGACGTCGCTCCTTCCGGAAGTGCTGGTGCGGGTCGGCTACGCCGGCCGCGTCCGGCGGCGCTCGATGACCTTGGACGGGTCCTCGCCGACGACGATGCGGTCGACGTAGACCGCTGGCGTGTGGATCAGGTGCGGGTCGAGTGTGCCGGCCGGCACGATCTCCTCCACCTCGGCCACCGTCGCCTTGCCCGCCTCGGCCATCGACGGGTTGAAGTTGCGCGCGGTCATGCGATAGACGAGGTTGCCCGCCTCGTCCGCCTTCCATGCCTTTACCAGGGCGAGATCGGCGTGCAGCGCCGTCTCCAGGACCTGCCACCGGCCGTCGAGCTGGCGCGTTTCCTTCCCCTCGGTCAAGGGCGTGCCGTAGCCGGTGGGGGTGAAGAAAGCGCCGATGCCGGCGCCGCCCGCCCGGATGCGCTCGGCCATCGTGCCCTGCGGGTTCAACTCCACCTCGAGCGAACCGTCGAGGAACTGGCCCTCGAACGTCTTGTTCTCGCCCACGTAGCTGGAGACCATCTTCCTGATCTGCCGGGTGTCGAGCAGCAGCCCCAGGCCGGCGCCGTCGACGCCGGCGTTGTTGCTGATGCAGGTGAGCCCGGTCACCCCCGAGTCGCGAAGCGCGACGCACAAGTTCTGCGGCACGCCGCAGAGGCCGAAGCCGCCGACCATGATGGTCATGCCGTCGTGAAGCAGGCCCTCGAGGGCAGCCGACGAATTGGAGTAGACCTTCCCGGGCATCGTCAGGCCTTCATCGGTCCGCTGGGTACCCCGGCGCCCTCGCGGATAAAGCGCGCCAGGTTGGACATGTCCTCGTCGCCGTGGCCCTGCGCTATCAGCCCATCCTCTATGGTCGCCACGAGACTGGCAATCGGCAGCGGTACCTGGAACTCGTGGGCCGCGTCGAGGGCAATCCCGAGGTCCTTGCGGTGCAGGCGGGTCCGGAAGCCGAGCGGGTAGTCGTCGTTCAGCATCTTGTCGGACCGGTTGTTGAGTATCCACGATCCGGCGACACCACCGTTTATCGCCTTGACCACGCGCTCCGGGTTCGCGCCGGCGCGGTAGGCGAGGGTCAGCGCCTCGGCCAGGGCCATGTACGTGCCGGCAATCGCGATCTGGTTGGCCACCTTCGCGATCTGGCCGCAGCCGACCGGGCCGATGCGGGTCACCTTCGCGCCAATGATCTGCAGAACCGGTTCCGCGCGGGCGTAGTCCTCCTCGGTGCCTCCGCACATGATCGTGAGCGTACCCTTGACCGCGCCTTCCGAACCGCCGGACACCGGGGCGTCGACGTAGCCGATGCCCTTGGCGCGGAACTGCTCGGCAAAGCGCCTCGTGGCGGCCGGGGCGATGGATGAGCAATCGATGACCAGCCCACCTTCCCGCAGGCCGTGAATGGCCCCGACGGTGCCGTCGAGCAGCACGTGCGCGACATCCGGGGTGTCGGACACGCAGCTCAGGACGATGTCCACCTCGGCCGCCGCCTGCGCCGGGTCCTCGGCACGTGCCGCGCCCAGTTTGGCGAGCGGTTCCTCGCGGACCCGCGTCCGGTTGTAGACGGTCACCTCGCAGCCGGCCTTGATCAGGTTGGTCGCCATCGGCGCGCCCATCGTTCCCAGGCCAAGCACGGCGATCTTCATTTACGTCCTTCTTCCCTCACGTAGTCGACGCCGACGAGACGCGCGCATGCACAATCCCGCGCCCCGACTGCGGGCGGTTGGTTACGAGCGCGACGAATTTCTTCCAGTAGCGAAAAGACGGGGTGTAGACCGTTTCGACGTCGTTGAATCCGACGGATTGTAGCATTTGCTCCAGCGCCGTCAGGGTCGGCATGGCGCACAACTCGTGCCGCGTCTCGCGCGCGCCCTCGTCGCCGGGAAAGAACGGCACCAGCGGGTAGCGCTCGTGGATGAACGGCAGCAGGACGTGGGTCTCGCATATCAGCAGGCGCCTGGTGACTCTCGCGACGCGCTCGAGGGCGGCCAGCGGATTCCGCAGGTGATAGAAGACGCCGAGGAGGAGCACGAGATCGAACTGTCCGATCTCGTCCGGGTCGATCTCGTGGACGTCGGCCCGCCGGTGCTCGACCTTCGAGCCGAGGCGCTCGCGCACGGCCAGGAACTCGTCCATGCCGAAGCGGTCCCAGGCGTAGCTGTCCACGGCCAGCACCCGGTCGGCCCCGCGCCGCTCGCACTCGAACGAGAAGAAGCCGTGCCACGCGCCGATGTCCAGCACCGACCAGCCGTTGAGGTCCTCGGGAATCCCGAGCAGCCGCAGGCGGCGGGCGAAGCGGCGCCGGGTTCGCCCCTCGAACGAGAGTGGCGACGCGCCGTCGTCGGGCCGGCTGATTATCTGGTGCGGCCGTTCAGGCATGGGGAGGGAAGGCTCGGACGAACGTGGAGAATAGCACGCGACGATCGGGCGCGGCGGAAGGAGAAACCTGCGCCGCGGAACGAGAAAGACTCGCGGGCAGCCCTGGTACTGCGGTAATCGGAGCCGCAGTCGATGGCTGCCGGGCTATGCCGGGCCGCGGGGGACACCCAGTTGCAGGCGCTCGCGCAGGTGATGGATGCGCTCGTCGACAGGCGGATGCGTCGACAGGTAGGCGGCCAGGCCCAGGGGATCGGACTCGCGTTGCATTCGGCGGAAGCGTTCCAGCATGCGGACGCAGCCGTTCGGATCGAAGCCGGCGGCGTCCATCAGGCGTCCCCCGAACTCGTCCGCCTCGAATTCCCGTTCGCGCGAGTAGGCGCTCTCCAGCCATTGGATGCCCTTGCGGCGAAGCCAGGGCAGAACGGTGCCAACGGTGCGTCCTGCCGGTGATGCCAAGGTGACGGCCGACAGCGCTTTCTGGCCCAACTCGATCGTGATGCGATCGATCGCGTGCCCGCGAATCACGTGGGCCATCTCGTGGCCGATCGCGAAGGCGAGCTCGTTGCGGTCGCGGCCGGTCATTTCGACGAGGGTCTGCGCCACGAAGATGTAGCCCCCGGGCAGCGCGTACGCGGTCGGTTGGTCGCCTGCCACCGCGGTCACTTCGAAGCGGTGGAGGGGGTTGCGGACGCGGTCGGCCAGGGTCGCCGCAATCTCGCCGAGCAACGCCTGCACATCCGGCGCGACTGGCCCCGGCGCCTGCTCGCGGACGGCTGCTGCCATCTCCCGCCCGAGCCCTTGCTGGGCGCGGATGGCGTCGTCCTCGCTGCCGGCTACCGAGTCCCACATCCACTTCGCCTTGCGGAGCTGCCGGCCCGCCAGCCGGCCGAACAGGTAGAAGCCGCTCCTCGCCATCAAAGGCAGTGTACCGCGACGGCATCACACGGACGGGTCCCGGTCAGCGCCGTGCGGAAAAAGAGACTCGATCCTGATCGCGCGCTCAAAGGGCTCGACCTCGCTGCGGCTCCGGGAACTTCTACTTCGGAGCTGCAGGTGCTCAAGGATCCGACGATGGACGCGATGGTCGCCACGCCGTCCTGGCCTCCTCGATACGCTTGCGGACATCAGCGGCGACTTCTAGCACCTCGGCGGATGCTCGAACCGACTCGCCGGTCATTTGGCGAAGGGCGACGATGAGCGGCGCCACCGCGGCGGCGGTCTTTCTGTCCGCCGACAGGATCTCGACGACGTCACCCGCCGCCGCCCCAGCGGCGATCACGGTGGGCACGCGCGCCAGCATTTCACGCAGCATCGGTGCGTTGTTGACGACGAACATGGCGCACACTGACCGCAACACGCTCAGGGCAGCCTGTCGTTCTTCTTGAACGATCAGCGCGTGCGTTCTCATCCACTTTGCCCGCCACAATTCGAAAGCGACGGATGCGTCGTCCGCGACTGCGCCGTACCGACGTTCAAGTTCATCGCTGGTACGCAGGGCTTCTTGCGTGCGGCCGATGTCGATTTGTCGATCCCCCTTGGCGACCAATGTTGAGGCAACGGTCTGTTGGATGTCTGGCGCGTCGCTGTTGCCGAAACGCTCGACCAGCGCGTCGTAGGCGGCCAGTTCCTGTTCGGCCTCGTTGCGCTGGCCGTGGGTGATGCCCTTGACGAAAAGCGCCTTGGCGACCTGGACCTGTAGGTCTGGCGCGTCGCTGTTGCCGAAACGCTCGACCAGCGTGTCATAGGCGGCCAGCTCCTGTTCGGCCTCGCCACGCTCGCCGTGGGTGATTCCCTTGTTGAACAGCGCCATGGCGACCTGCGCCTGGATGTCTGGCGCGTCGCTGTCACCGACACGCTCGACCACTGTGTTGTAGGCAGTCGGTTCCGCCTCGGCCTCGCCGCGCTGGCCGTGGGTGACACCCTTGCTGACCAGCGCCTTGGCAACCTCAAGCTGAAGGTCTCGTGCACCGCTGATCCCAAAGCGCCCCCTCCCCCGGTCGTTCACAGCCAGCGCCGCCAGGTCATCGTCGCTGTAGAACTCCGTCATGAATTGGATCAGGTAGTGGACGAGCGCGGCATCATCGCGTTCGCGTCGTAGCTTGTAATAGATGCTGTAGAGTCGTTCCGCAGTTGCGTACCGTCGTTTTCTGCCCGTCCCGTCCACGAGCACGGCGCCCCGGTGAGCCAGCCTTCCGAGCAGCGCCGATACAGTGCGAACGTCCATGCGAGCCCGCGCCGCGATCTCGCCGCTGCTCGACGGTTCCCAGAGATCGATCACAGCGAGATAGACGCGACGTTCGGATTTGGCCAGTACTTCCAGGTGGCCGCGGAAGTACTCGGTGTGGTTGTCGATCAGCGTCACGAGATCTTCCAGCAGCTGACGCAACGACCGGTGGCGTGCAAGTTCAGCGACGATGACCAGCAGGCGCGGGCTGCCGCCCGTCAGGATCCGGAGTGGCTCGATCTCGCGCCTCTTGCCGACGTCGCCACTGACCATGTGCCAGAGACGCCGGCATTCGTCGGTATCCAGTGGTTCCAGATCGACGATGCGGAACAACTCGAAGAACGGCTGCGTTACGTCGTCCAGTCCTTTGAAACGACTGATCGCGCTAGCGACCAGCATGATCTGAGGTTCCGACTGCAGCGTCTTGCGAAGCCGCCATCCGAAGTCGTCGTCGACGTTTTCGCACAGGGCCTGGAGGTTCTCGACCATGAGGACAAGCGTCTTGTTGAGCCGATCCGCTGTCTCCAGGACGGCGGCATGCGCACGCTCCTCGATGTTCGTGTCGTTCCACCGACCGCTCAGATCGGCATGCGTCGCGAGTAGCTCCCGGGAGTGCCCCGGATCGCCTGGCGCGCACGCTTGAGCGAGGTAGAACAGGGATTCGAGCCAGAAGTCGGCCAGCGTGAAGATCTCCTGACTCTCTTCCATGAACCGGACAGGAAACAGATGCCTGGACAGGTCATCGTTGGTTCGCAGTTCCGCACCGACCCGGGAAAGCAGCATGGTCTTTCCGCGCCCGCGCGGCGCAACGATCAGCACGTGTTGGCATGACGACGAATCGAGGTTTCCGCGCAAGACGTCCAGGACGAGGTCGAGTTCGCGCCCTCGGACCACGAACTGTCTGACCACCTCGTCATCTGATTGCAGCGTCCCCGGATTGAACTTGCGGATCGGCCGGTTGTGCGCGCCATTCATCGAGTTGCCTCCGCCACGGTCGCTGCGCTCGAAAGGCGCTGATCAAGGGGGATATGGTGGTCGCGGAAGCGTGACGACCACCAGTCCTTCAGCAGCCGCGATGGGAACCGGAACCCGTCGGTAGTGGTCTCGATGTAGCCGTCGTGCATCAGGACGTCAAGTACCTCCGCAATGCGGCTACGGACATCGTCGACGACCGGTGCGTAGCACTGTTCGAGACACCGCCTTGCGGTCGGTGTGAACCTCTCTCGCACGGCGGTTTCAGCGAGGATCTCCATGGCGACCGTGTAGCAGTCATCTTCCAGCCCCTCCTTGAGACGTGTCTGGTAGTGCACGAGGTCGTTCTGCCCCGACGGTCCGAGCAGCGCCGTGCGATAGACGGTGTCGACGTCCGCCACCGTCACCCGATCGCGCTTTTGCATGATGGTGAACTCCCACATGCGTGCGAAGAAGGACTGCACATGGTGGGGAATGCCAAGCCCGATCGCCTCGTACACGGCGTTGGCTACGCCGGCTTCAACCCGCAACGGGTGACGGCTGCTCGCGGCGAGGCGCTCGAAACATGCGATGCTGGCGTGACGGTCCCAGGGGCCCAGGCGCAGGGGATCGAGATGGTTGATGCGGTCCGGGATGCCGAGCCGTTGCACCAGGGGTGCGAGACCGATGCTGCCCGATGCGATGAGGACTGGAGAGCGGGCGTCGACCGCTTGCAGGGCACCGCGCAGCCAACTCAGGAACTCCTCAACTCGATGTGCGCCGTCATCGTGCTGGTCGAGCATTCGCTTGAGGAATATCGGCAGCTCGTCAATGACGAGGAGGACAGAATGGTCGTGTCTGGCGCAGTCGCGGATGAGCTGCTCGCCGTGCCGACGCCAGTTGCCCGCATTCAGGCCGGCGCGAATCTTCATGCGAAACTCGAGTGCGCTGACCTCCTCGACGTTCTCGGTGAACCAGCGCAGCCCGGCAGCGACACGTGAAGCGATTGGTCGAACCGGATGCAGGGCCTGTGCAACGTCGGCAATCACGTCCTCCGCGCAGCATTGGCATGCCTCCTGCGCTCAACCGTTTTGTTGAATCGTATAGTTCAGCAAATCTGTTGTCAATGGATTTGTTGAGTTTTCTGCGGGGGAGGGGCGAACGGGCCGCGACCGCCGACTGGAGGGGGCAACCCTTGTACCTGAGCCTGGGAAGCAGCCCGCCCTCGACAACCGCTTGCCGCACACCGGTCCATCTGCGTCCGCCGTCGGATCCGGTTCCGTGGCGGCCGGGGCCAGCGGAAGCACCCCACCGTCGCTATATCATCGATGCAAGGTGCCGTGTTGACCGACGAGGCAGCCTTGCGGAGAAGGACGCCGGTCGCTGCGGGGGCGATCAGAAGGAGGCGCGCGATGAGAATCGGAACGCTGTCGTTGCTGCTCGCCGCTACCGTGGTCCTGGGCGCGAACGCAGTGCCGGTTCACGCGCAGGAGCGGCCGTTCACGCCGGTCACGCAGGAGATGCTGCTCGATCCGGATCCTGCCGACTGGATCAACTGGCGGCGCACCCTCGACGGGTGGGGCTACAGCCCGATGGACCAGATAGACACGGAGAACGCGCATCGGTTGCAGCTCGCCTGGTCCTGGGCTATCGGGACGGAGGGCCGGCCCGAGCCGAATCCGCTGGTCTACGACGGCGTCCTCTACATCGCCAGCCCGTTCGGCATCGTCGAGGCGCTCGACGCGGCCTCCGGGGAGCTGCTCTGGCGGTACCGGCACGAGCACGAGTCGGACGAGCTGGCCGGCATCGTTACCACCCGCAACCTCGCCATCTACGACGACAAGATCTATCTCACCACGGTCGACGCGCACATCGTGGCGCTCGACGCACGGACGGGCGACGTCGTCTGGAACGTCGCGGGCGCCGACTACCGGCTCGGTTTCCGCTACACCGCCGGTCCCATCGTCGTCGACGGGAAGGTCGTGGCCAGCACCAACGGCTGCGAGCGCTACCACGAGGCCAAGGAGATGCCTTGCTTCATCTCCGCGCGGGACGCGCAGACCGGTGAGGAGGTCTGGCGCACCTCTACGGTGGCCCGGCCGGGCGAGCCGGGCGGCGACACCTGGGGCGACACCCCGCTGATGTTCCGCATCGGCGGCGACAGTTGGACGGCCGGCAGCTACGACCCCGGCACGAACCTCATCTACTGGGCCACGGCGCAGGCCAAGCCGTGGGCGCGGTTCCAGCGCGGGCACTCCGGCGACGCCCTGTACACGAACAGCGTGCTCGCGCTCGACCCGGCCAGCGGAGAGATTGTCTGGTACAACCAGCTCCTGCCCGGCGAGACGCACGACATGGACGAGACGTTCGAGAACCTGCTCGTCGACCATGACGGGCGCCGGTCGCTCTTCAAGATGGGCAAGCTGGCGATTCTCTGGGAGCTCGACCGTGCCACCGGCCGCTTCCTGGCCGCCCACGACCTCGGATACCAGACAATTCTCGACGTCCATCCCGAGACCGGCGCCATCACCTACCGCCCCGGCATGATTCCGCAGGAAGGGGTGGAGCTGGAGTTCTGCCCGAGCGTGGCCGGCTTCAAGAGCTGGCGGTCGATGGCCTACCACCCGGACACGCAGGCGTTTTACGTGCCGCTGCTCGTGAGCTGCGAGCGGACCACCTTCGGGTCGGGGCCGGAGCTCGTCGAGGGCGGGGGCGGCGTCGGCATCTCGCGCCGCGCGCACCTGATGCACCCGGACCGTCCGGACGGGGTGGGGGAGTTCGTCGCCATCGACGTCGACGGCAACGTCCTGTGGCGGCATCGAACCCGCACCGCCATCGACAGCGCCGCGCTGACCACCGGCGGCGGCCTGGTGGTCGTCGGCGACTGGGACCGGAACCTGTACGTGCACGACGCCCGTTCGGGGGAGATTCTGTTCCGCACGCGGATGCCGAGCTCGGTGTCCGGGTTTCCCATCACCTACGCGGTCGGTGGGCGGCAGTACCTGGCGATTCCGGTCGGGACGGATCCCTCGCTGTGGAGCGGCATCTCGGGGCAACTGACGCCGGAGAAGCAGCGTCCCGCCGGCGGGCACGGGATCTTCGTCTTCGCGCTGGCGGAGTGACCAATGGGCGGACTGGCGTCGCAGCCGTACCGCCACGATAGTGTGAACGGGTACAGGACGGAGTGGAGTTCGGGCGGCGCGGCCGGTTCGCTTGCACGCAATCGTCCTCGGACGGCTTCCGTGCACGGTTCGCTGGCGGTGTATTATTGGTGTATGGCACGCACTAACGTGGACGTCGACGATGAAGCCTGCGCAGCGGTCATGAGGCGGTACCGCTTGGCGACCAAGCGAGACGCCGTCAATTTTGCGCTGCGCTCACTCGCATCGGAGCCCTTCACCCTTGAGGAAGCCCGTCGGATGCGCGGAGCCGGCTGGGACGGCGACCTCGACGAAATGCGCGGACGCAGCGATGATCCTCGTTGACACCTCCGCTTGGGTCGAGTACCTCCGAGACACGCGATCGCCGACATGCATTCGAGTCGGAGAGCTGCTCGGTGCCGACCTCGCCACGTGCGACGTCGTTCGCATGGAACTGCTGGCCGGAGCCCGGGACGAGCAGCACCGGCGCGATCTCCGAAGGCTCGTCGCGCGGGCCGCGCTGGTTCCGATGGAACCCGGCGACTTCGATCAGGCGGCAGCGCTCTATCGGCGGTGCCGCAGTCGGGGCGAAACCGTTCGCGTTCTCATCGACTGCCTGATCGGTGCGCTGGCCATTCGGACTGATCTCTCGGTTCTCCACGCCGATGCCGACTTCGACGTGCTTGCAAGGCACACGCCGCTACGCGTCGACACGGCATGAGGGCGAAGGAACGGAAGGAGAAGCATGGAAATGAGGAAACGGAGTCTCGTCGTCGCCCTGACGGCGTTCCTGATCGGTGGTGCGGCGGGTCCGGCCGGGGCCGAAGCGCGTGTGGAGCGGAACGTCGTCTTCGGGATGTACTCCGGGCTCGCGTTGCTGATGGACGTATACCACCCGGAGAGCCCCAACGGCTACGGCATCGTGTTCATCTCCGGGAGTGGCTGGACGCGGGAGCTGGGCCTGGACGCCACCCCGTTGAAGGAGAGCGGGCAGGAGGAGATCTACGCCCTGCCCCTGGCCGCGGCCGGGTACACGGTGTTCGGTATCAACCACCGCGCCTCGCCCCGCTTCCGGCATCCCGCGCATCTGGAGGACGCGCAGCGCGCGGTGCGGTTCGTGCGTCACCACGCGGACGAGTACGGGATCGATCCGGACCGGATCGGCGCGATGGGCGGATCGTCGGGCGGCCATCTCGTCAGCCTGCTCGGTGTCCTCGACGGCAAGGGGACGGCAGAGGACGCCAGCCCGGTAAACCGGGAGAGTGCGAAGGTGCAGGTGGTCGTTGCCCGCGCCGCGCCGACGGATCTCACCCTCGCTGCGCCGGGGAGGGTCCACCCGCTGTTCGGCTTTCGCCGCTCCGAGCGCACGGACTCGGTGGAGCATCAGCGCTTCGTCGCCGCATCGCCCGTGTCTCACGTGAGCGCCGATGATCCGCCGGTGCTGCTCATCCACGGCGACGCCGACGAGGTCGTGCCGTACAAGAATGCCGAGGTCATGCAGGCGGCCTTGGAGAAGGCCGGCGTACCGGTCGACCTGCTGCGGGTTCCCGGCGCGGGGCACGGCCCGACCTTTCCGGGAGCGATGAATCCGCCGGACTACGTCGGTGCCATGATCGAGTGGTTCGATCGCTACCTACCCCCGCGCCGGTAGGTCGGTGCATCTCATGCGGAATCGCTATACCGGGCGACCTCGATCGTCAACCTGATGGCCCTGCAGCGGCTGGCGGTGGAAGCGCGGAGGGCGGGGGGCGTGCTCGCGGGCGGGATCGGTGACCGATTTCGAGAAGCTCAGTGCTCGGTCTCGGCCGGCGCGAGCCGAGGGTCGGACACGGGAAGCGTGGGGAACAGGTCGAGGAACGTCGTGTAGGCGACCACGAACAGGCTGAGCACGCCGGTCGTGACCAGGAGCTCCAGCAGGCCGAGCGGCACGCCCTCGCCGTGCCACAGCGACGGCGCGACGAGGATGAAGCGCTCCAGCCACATGCCGACGAAGGCGATGGCCGCCACCAGAGTCAGCCCGGGCGCCCAGGTCTTGACCGCGCGGCTCAGGAGCACGACGAACGGGACGGCGAACGCCATCGCGAACACGGCCAGCGCCACCGGCTCCCACGCCCCGTGCATTCGGTGGTAGATGAACTCGGTCTCCTCGGCGAGGTCGCCGTACCAGATCACCAGGTACTGCGACCAGAACAGGTACGCCCACAGGATGCAGAACCCGAACAGCAGCTTGCCGAGGTCGTGCATCTGGTGGCGCCCGACGTAGCCCGCTATGCCGAGCCGCCGGCGTCCCATGGCCGTGACGCCGGCCAGGAACGCCAAGCCGATCAGCAGGTTCCCGATGAAGTAATAGCCGCCGAGCAGCGTCGAGAACCAGTGCGGATCGAGCGACATGACGAAGTCGAAGGCGATCAGGGTGAACACCCAGCCGTAGGCGACCAGCACCGCCACGGCCCAGCGGCTCTGCCGGCGCTGCCCGATCGCCCGCTCCGAGTCGATGCCCTGCCAGCCGGCGATCAGCCGCGCTGCGACGCCGGTGGCGGGCCGCTCCCCCGACTCGTGCAACATGCCGATGTCCGGCCGGACCGAGCGGTAGACGTAGCGCAGGCTGAAGCCGCCGAGCACCAGAAACGCCAGCAGTTCTCGCGTCACGAAGAAGGGGATGTTCAGCCAGGGGGCCTTCGCCTCGACCGGTTCGTGCACCCACGGCGCCCAGGCGGCGGTGCCTGCGAGCAGGACCAGCAGCAGCACGAAGGCAACCGGCAGGAATGCGACGGTCGCCTCGGCGACGCGCTTGAGCGGGCGGCCCCAGCGGGCGGAGGTCACCTGCAGGATGCACGAGAGCACCACGCCCGCCTGCGCCAGCCCGCCGAAGAAGAGGAAGTTGACCAGCAGCGCCTGCCACGCGCGAACGCCGTCGAGCACGAGGCCGACCAGGAAGGCGAATCCTCCGAGGGCCGCCAGACCGAGCAGGAAGCGCCGGATTCCGAGTGGCAGCAACGGGGCCGCCGCCGGGGGCGCGAGCGACTCGCCGTTCACCGAGCTTCCGCCTCCGGTTGCGGCTCCGCGGAGCCGAGCGTACCCAGGTAGTGGACCAGCGCCCAGCGTTCGTCGACGCTCAGCGCGTCGCCGAAGCGCGGCATGTTGCGGCCCCCCTCGCGGATGATGCTGTAGACGAACCCGTCCGGGTAGTTGAGGACGTGCCGCGCGGTCAGCGGCGGCATCCGCCGGTAGTGATGGGCCAGTTCGCCGTCTCCGTCGCCTTCGTCACCGTGGCAGAGCGCGCAGTACGCGTCGTACAGCGCCTTGCCCTCGGCGAGCGTCTCGGGGGTCTCGTCGAGCGGGTTCGTCAGTGCCGTGCGCGCCTCGCGCCGGTTCATGATGCGGGGCGCGTCGACCGCCATCGAACGTGCGGGGGCTGGGCGCGCCTCGGTCTGCGGCAGCACTGCCGGGCCGGTCCACATGTTGCGGATCCAGGTGCGCGTTTCCGGATCCCGCGGCGTGTCCTGCGGGGCGCACGCCGCCGCGCCCAAGGAGACGAGCAACGCCGCCGTCGCGAGGACGTTCGGGACCCGGTGACCGATTGTTGTCCGGCGGCCTGACCTGTCAATCATCCGTTCGCACCTCGATGGCGCCGGCGTTCGCCAGCAGCGACCGCGCCGCCGCGACCTGCGACTCGTCGCAGGTGATCTCCACCCCGAAGCAGTTGTTGCTGAACCGCGGGTCGCCGAGGTGTCTGCGTTTGAACCGCGGCAGTCCGGTCAACAGGAGGAAGCCGAGCATGCCGAAGATCGCGCCGAACAGGATCGTCAGCTCGAACGCGATCACCACGAAGGCCGGAATCGAGAACAGCGGCTTGCCCCCGGTGATGAGCGGCCAGGCCGAGACCGTGTAGATCGGCAGCGAGAACCCGGCCGTGCAGCCGAGCAGCGCGCCGACCAGCGTGAACAGCCGTACGGGGCTCACGCGCGCGCCCATGAGTTGCTCCAGGGTGTGGTCCGGGGCCGGCGAGAAGGCGTCGACCCGGGCCAGCCCGGCGTCCTGCGCCATCGCCACCGCCACCGCCGCCTTCGCTGGCTCGTCGTACACGCCCAGGATCCGCGTAGTGCTCATCGTTCTCTGATCGCTCGTGCCGCGACTTCTCTAACGTTCGTGCCGCGATTGCATGAACTCGATGCCCTCGGCGAGCACGTTGCGCCAGGCGCGGTCCACGTCGCGGTCGAAGTGTCCGTCGTACTCGCGGACGGTCTGCATCAGCGACTCCAGCCACTGGTCGTACAGCTCGAAGCCGATGTCGAGGTCGTGCTTGCCGTGCCGGCGTGCGACCCGGTCCAGTTCCTCGAGCTCGTCGACCGGCGCACCGGACATGTTGGTCATCAACGACAGCGAGTCGGCGAGCATCTTCTTCTGGTGGGCGAAGTCGGTGTGCTTGAACTTCTCGCGCACCTGCTCGCTCGAGGCCAGGAACAGCTCGTAGAAGCGGTCCAGGAACCCGTGCTTCGACAGGCAACGCGCCAGGCTGTCGTCGAAGACCTCCGCATGTGCCGAGCCCTCCTTCATCTCCGTGATGGACACGGCCGGGAAGTTCTTGATGAAGATGAGGAACAGCAGGAAGAAGAGCGAGAAGCTGCCGACGGTGATGGCGCCTTCCACCCAGGTCGGCTCGTAGAGGCCGGTCCAGTTGGCCGGGTCGAAGTCGTGCGACAGCGACGTGACGATGATGACGAAGCGCTCGAGCCACATCCCGATATTGATGAAGATCGAGATGACGAACAGGGCCGCCAGGTTCGTCCGGACGCGCTTGAAGAAGAGCAGCAGCGGAACGACGACGTTGCAGCCGAGCATGCCCCAGGTGAAGAGGCGGTACTCGCCGAACATCCGGTTGTAGAACGTTCCCTGCTCGAACGGGTTGCCGCTGTACCAGGCCACGAAGAACTCGGTCAGGTAGGCATAGCCGACGATGAGCGACGTGACGATGATTAGCTTCGCCAGGTTCTCGAAGTGCCGGATGGTTATGTACTCCTCTATCCCCAGCAGCTTGCGCAGCGGGATCAGCAGCGTGATCACCATCGCCAGACCCGAGAAGATGGCGCCGGCGACGAAGTAGGGGGCGAAGATCGTGCTGTGCCATCCCGGCAGGATGGACATCGCGAAGTCCCACGAGACGACGCTGTGCACCGAGACCACGAGCGGGGTGGCCAGGGCCGCGAAGAAGCCGTACAGCGCGCCGTAATGGATCCACTGCCGGGTCGAGCCGCGCCAGCCCAGGGCGAGGGCGCGGTAGATCGGCTTGCGCCAGTCGGTGCAGCGGTCGCGCGCGGCGGCGACGTCCGGAATGAGCCCCAGGAACAGGAACATCGCGCTCACCGTCAGGTAGGTGGTGATCGCGAAGACGTCCCACACCAGCGGCGACTGGAAGTTGACCCAGAGCTGGCGCTCGTTCGGATACGGGATCAGCCAGTAGAAGAACCAGGGGCGGCCGATATGGATGATCGGAAAGAGCCCCGCGGTCATGACCGCAAAGACCGTCATCGCCTCCGACGCCCGCGCCACCGAGGTGCGCCACTTGGCCCGGAACAGGAACAGGACCGCGGAGATGAGGGTGCCGGAGTGGGCGATGCCGACCCAGAAGACGAAGTTCGTGATGTAGATGCCCCAGAGCATCGGGTGCTCGTAGCCCGCCACGCCGAGGCCGAGCCGCCACTGCACGGAGAACGCGTAGGCGCCCAGGGCGAGGCCGCCGAGGATCAGCGCCAGCGAGGCGAAGTACGCCCGTCCCGGCGGCTGCATCGTCCGCAGGATGTCGGCGTCGATCCGCCCGTAGTTGATCGCGTGGTCCGCCACGCTCACGGGAGCACCTTCTTCAGGTAGGTCACGGCGGGCCGCGTGTTGAGGACGCCGAGCGCGTGGTACCCGCGGTCGGCGGCGGAGAGCTGCGAGACGCGGCTCTGCGGATCGTTCATGTCGCCGAAGACGATCGCCTGCGCCGGACAGGTCTGGGCGCAGGCCGGGGTGACGTCGCCGTCCTGCACCGGACGATCGTCGTCGCGCGCGCGGTCCTTGCCGTCCTGGATCCGTTGCACGCAGAAGGTGCACTTCTCCATGACGCCGGCGCTGCGGACCGTCACGTCCGGATTGAGCTGCAGGTTCATGGGCTCCGGGAACTCCGGATCCCACCAGTTGAACCGCCGCACCTTGTAGGGGCAGTTGTTCGAGCAGTAGCGGGTGCCGACGCAGCGGTTGTAGATCTGCGCGTTCAGGCCCTCCTCGCTGTGGTACGTCGCGTAGACCGGGCAGACCGATTCGCACGGCGCATGGTCGCAGTGCTGACAGAGCATCGGCAGGAAGCGCGAGTCGACCTGCGCGCCGCCGTCCTGCGCGGGTTGCGGCTCCACGAAGCGCTCGATCCGCAGCCACGACATCGTGCGTCCGCGCACCATCTTGTCCGCTCCGAGCACCGGCACGTTGTTCTCGGCGTAGCAGGCGGCGACGCACGCGTTGCAGCCGTTGCAGGCGTTCAGATCGATGGCCATTCCCCAGCGGTGCGTCGGATGCTCGTGCTCGGGATAGAGGCTGAAGTGCTCTTCTTCCGGGTGCACGTCGCCGGCCTCGAGGGCCGCCCGCGAGACTGCCTGGGCGATCCCCCGGCCCTGCTGGTCGAACGTCTGCTGCAGGCGCGCCACGGGACGGTGCAGTGCGCGGGGCGTCGCGTCGATGCGCGTGCCGGCCCAGCGCGGTCCGCCGGACGCAGCTTCCGGCGCGGGATCGAGCAGCACCAGCGGGTTGACGCCGCGGCCGGTCGCGTAGCGGCCGAAATCGGTGTGTCCCTGCCCGATTGGGATTGCCACGACCCCCGGGTGCAGGTGTGGGTTCAGCACGACCGTCGCGTCGACCGAGCCGTGGTCCGACTCGAGGGTGACGAGCTGCCCGTCTTCCGCGCCGATGGCGGCAGCGGTCTCCGGGGTCATCTCCGCGCCGTTACCCCACGCGGTCTTCAGCAGCGGGTCGGGGATCTCCTGCAGCCAGGGACGGTTGGCCCCGCGCCCGTCGAGGAAGTGCAGCGAAGGGTAGGTCATCAGCGTCAGCGCACGCTGGCCGTTCCCCGTCCCGGCGAGTGCCGCCAGATCGATCTCGCCGAGCCTCGGGCCGACGTTCATCGATTCGGGCTCGAACGGAGACCAGCGTCCCCCCTGCCGCACCACGTCCGCCCAGAACGCCTCGAACTCGGCTTCCGCCGCCTGTCGCGCCGCGGCTGCCGCACGTCGGGCGGCGGCTGCCGCACGTCGAACCGCCGCGGGATCCTGCGGTTCCGTGTCCTCCTGCGGCTCGGGTTCGTCCGCGGGCTCTGCCGGCGGGTCGAGCGCGTCCTTGATGGCGCGCCACTCGTTCCGCAGGACCTCGTAGAACTCGCCCTCGGGAAGAGGCGGCGTGGCGGTGGGCGTTTCGATTCCCGCCTCGGCCGCCGCGGCGAGCGCCGCCTGTCCGGTCCGGAGCAGTATGTCGCCGAAGTGCCGCGTGTCGTGCACCGGCCGCATCGCCGGCTGCATCAGGCCGTACTGGCCGGCCGCCGGACGATGATCGCCCCAGGACTCCAGCGGCGTGTGGGCGGGCAGGATCAGGTCGGCCCGCGCCGTGGTCTCGTCCGGATGGCTCGACGTCGCCGCGACGAAGGGGACCGCGTCGAGCGCCCCCGCAAAGTCGGCGGCACCCGGCAGCGTGTGCGCCGGGTTGACCTGGTGCAGGATCAGCAGCTCGATCGCGCCGTCGCGCATCGCGTCGGCGAGCTCGAGCAGGTCGGCGCAGGTGGAGGCGTTGTCCCACGGGCTGTCGGGTGCGAACCGTACCGTCGAGCCGACGTTGCCCGCGACGTAGTTGAGCAGGGCGACGGCCACTTGCGCGGCCGTCCCGTTCGGTCCCGAGACGGCCACGCCGCCGCCGGCGGCAAGCGTGCGCCCGGGGCCGGCCCCGGGATCCGAGAATGCCCGCGCGAGCTGCACGATGCGGCTGGCCGGCACGCCGCTCCGCGCGGCGGCCGCCTCCGGGGTCCAGTCGGCGACCAGGGCGCGGATGCGGACGAGGTCCTCGGCGCTGATGCTGGTCGCCTGTACGCGTCCTTCTTCCACGATGGTGCGCACCATCGCCGCGGCCACGGCCCCTTCGGAGCCCGGCTCGATGCGGATCCATTCGTCCGCGCTCGACGCGGTCAGCGAGAGCCGGGGTTCGAAGTGGACCGCGCGCACCGTCCTTCCGTTGCCCGGCCGCCGGGCATCGGCGAAGGCCCGGGACTGGCTCACGGTCGAGAGCCAGGTCTCCATGAAGTCCGCGCCGAACGACACGATCAGATCCGCGCGGCCGAAGTCGTGGCAGGGAACCGAGGCACGGTCGAAGACCAGCCGGTGCGCGGCCCGCATCGGCTCGTAGGCGAACGCTTCGTAGCGGAGGCGGCGGGCGCCGCCGACGGCGGCGGCCCAGCGATCGACCAGAGCGTCCAGGGTGCCCGAGAGCAAGGGGGTGACCACCGCGATGCGGTCCGCGTTGCCGCTCTCCACCAGCGCGCGGATGCGATCCGCGAGCTCGCGCTCGGCCTCCTCCCAGCTCACCGACTCGAAGATCGATTGTCCGGCCGCGGCGTTGGTCGTTCGTCGCCGCTGCGGGCCGGGGAAGCGATCCGGGTTGTACAGCCCCTGCAGTGCGGCCTGGCCGCGGATGCAGAGCGCTCCCTGGCTGCCCGGGTGGGCCGGATTGCCCTCGATTTTGACCGCTCTGCCTTCGCGCGTCCGCACCCGGGTGCCGCATCCGCTCGGGCATTCGCCGCAGACGCTGGCATACCAGGTCGCCACGCCCGGGATCGCGTCGTCCGGGGGGACCACCAGCGGGATGATGGTCTCGGTCGGCACCGGCGAGCACGCCGCCACCGCGGCGGCCGGGCCGGCACCGCCGAGCACCTTGAGGAACTTGCGGCGTCCGACGGTCTCCGTCAGGGCGCTCAGGTCGGCCATGTCTCACTCACCATGCGAACCAAGTCGCGAGCCTGGGCCTAGTAGTGGCACACCAGGCAGTCCCGGGACGCGTCCCGGGAGCTGTGGCAGTCCACGCACCAGCCCATCGACAGCGATTCCACCTGGACGGCGATGTCCATCCGGGCGACGTCGCCGTGGCAGGCGGCGCAGTCGATGCCACTACGGACGTGCGCCTTGTGGCTGAAGCGCACGTAGTCCGGGAGGTCGTGGACCCGCAACCACGGGATCGGCATCTCCTGGTCCCAGTAGTCGAGCACCTTCACTATCTCCGGCCGCTCGGTCAGGATGCTGCGATGGCAGCCCACGCAACGTTCCACCGAGGGAATGCCGGCCACGGGGCCGCGCCTTGCGTAGGCGTGGCAGAACTGGCAGTCGATGCCGGCCTGCTGCACATGACGCGAGTGGCTGAACGCGATCGGTTGCTCGCCGGGCGCCGCCGCGTCGGAGGGGGTAGTCGCCGCAGGCGCGGGGGTCGCCGGTTCCTGCGCGGCCACGTCGCGCCAGACCACAGCCATCGCGATAGCCAGGGTGAACCCCATCAGGGTCAGAGCCACATGAATCCACCGTCGCGCCGCGCAACCTCGAATCATCCGTTATCCAAAGATTAAAGACGTGCCGAGCAGGGTCGAACCGGCGTATTTTAGTCCGCCCCGCCGTCTCTGCCAAACGCCGCCCGGCGCACGGCGGTGCGAGCGAGGCCGTTCGCCCCCAATTGCTGCATGATTGGCGCCGTCGGTGGTATTGTTGATGTGTTGACGGTGATCGAAGACGGCGCGGCTCCGCACCGCGGATTCGCGTTCGGACCGCAGCCTGCGGCCGCCTCGGGCCCGGCCCCTGCCAATCCAGCCGGCGGTGTCGTTGCAGCGTCGAGACCTCTCGACGTCTATCTGGTTCCGATCGGTCCCGGCGGGTACGAACTGTTCTGCGAGTCAGCCGAGATCGAGGATATCGATCCCGCGGAGGACGTGCCCCGCGGCGGGCGCTTCTATACCCGGTTTCGACGGATGATGGCCGAGGTTCAGGAGCAGCGCCGGGCTCGGCGGCTGGCCGAGGTGCCGGCGGATCCCGGCTCGTCGCAACCTTGGCTGATTCGGATTCGCAACACGGTCGTCGGGTGGGTGGCCGAGGCGATTGCCGAGTGGC
The DNA here is from genome assembly GCA_958296065.1 of Vicinamibacterales bacterium. Taxonomy (GTDB): domain Bacteria; phylum Acidobacteriota; class Vicinamibacteria; order Vicinamibacterales; family UBA8438; genus WTFV01. The sequence goes on from CATQHX010000021.1 coordinate 144,514, forward strand.
GGCTTCTCTGGCACCTGCGCAAGCAGACCGCACTCGAGCTGGTGCATCCGGCCGACCTCGACGGGGACCGGGCGCTGGCCGAGACGCGCCGCCGGCTCGGGCGCGACGCCGAGCATCACCTCCGGCGACTGTTCACCTCATCGGTGCTGGCGGTCTTGCTCGGCCTTCTCTTCTTCGTACCGGGGCCGAACGTGCTCGGCTACTACTTCGTGTTCCTGGCCGTCGGGCACCTGCTGGCGTGGCGTGGCGCCCGCCACGGCCTGGCGCACGTGCAGTGGCGCACGCGGGCGAGCGAGCCGCTCGGGGAGCTGCGCGGCATTCTGGACCTGAACCCGGCCGAGCGAGCGGGACACGTGCGCGACATCGCCGCCAAGCTCGGTCTCGACTACCTCGCGCCGTTCGTCGAGCGGATGGCGGTTCGACGGCGTTGAAAATCCTGCCGCTTCTGCTCGGGGCGCTCTTCGCATCGGCTTCGCCCGCCGCCGCACAGGTCATCGGCGGCCCGCGGCCTGTGCAGAACGCCCACCGAGAGCTCGGTTTCCTGACCCGCTACCACGTCCACACGCAGGCCGCGAGCCTGAGAGGCATCGGCGATGCGCAGTTCGGTTGGGACACCGATCTCGGGGTCGACATGGACGTGTTCGACCTCCTCTTCGCGCGCGGCAGCGTGTTCTTCAATCTGGAAACGGGCGTAGGCGAAGAGCGCCGCGCGATCGACCCGACGCAGACCAACTACACGATGGATCTGTCGGTGTTCACGCGCCTGCCGCGCGGCGAGTTCGGCGTCACCTTCCATCACATCTCGCGTCATCGGGCGGATCGCGAGCATCCCGGTTCGCCCTCCTGGAACATGCTCGGGCTGTCGTACGGGGACCGGTTCGGCGTCGGAAGGTTCGATGTCGAGGTCGTGGGACGCTGGCTCGGGACGATAACCAGCTCGGAGGTCGACTACGAGCAGGAGGTCAACACCTACCTGCGCGTGCTGCGGCCGCTCAACGGACGCGTTTCGCTCATCGGCGAGCTCGACGGGTCTGCGGTGCTGACCGACGAGAGCATGTTCGGGCGCGACACCCAATACGGCGGTTCGGCCCACCTCGGGTTGCGGTTCCGCGGGGGAGCCGGCGCGGGAGAGATCCTCATCGGCCGCGAGCGCCGCGTCGATCCCGACATCTTCGTGCGGCGGTCGAAACGCTGGACCCGCCTGGCATTCCGTTTCGTCGTCGACTGACGATGTCCGGGCGGCGGTGGTGCTGTGCCATAATCGCGGCATGCGATCCACCCATCGTGCGTCCCGGTGCGTGGCCTTCCTCCTGTTGGCCATCGGCATGGCTGCGGCCGTTGCGGCGCCCGTCGACGCCGCGGTGCGACCGCCGAAGTTCGACTACCACATCACCACGCTGGACAACGGACTGACGGTGATCCTCTCCGAGGATCATTCCACTCCTATCGTGAACGTCCAGATGTGGTACCACGTCGGCTCGAAGAACGAGCCGGAGGGCCGCACCGGTTTCGCCCACCTGTTCGAGCACCTGATGTTCAAGGGCTCGAAGAACGTGCGCTCCGACGAGCACCTGTCGATGATCTCGAGCGTGGGGGGCGACGGCAACGCCTACACGACGGAGGATGTGACCGTCTTCTTCGAAACGGTGCCGGCGGAGTATCTCCCGCTCGTGCTCTGGCTCGAGGCGGATCGGATGGCTACCCTCCGGATCAGCCAGCGGACGCTCGACTCCGAGCGGGAGGTGGTCAAGGAGGAGCGGCGCTGGCGGTACGAGAACGAGCCTTTCGGGCTGCTGTCCGAGATTCTGTACGACGAGGCGTTCACGACGCACCCGTACAAGCACCAGACCATCGGCTCGATGGAGGATATCGAGGCGGCCTCGATCGAGGACGTGCAGGAGTTCTTCGATACGTACTACGTGCCGGAGAACGCCACCCTGACCCTCGTCGGGGACTTCGAGACCGACTACGCGCTCCAGATGGTCGAGCACTACCTGGGCCGCGTGCCGAAGGCGAAGAAGCCGGTGCCGCGCAACCTGCCACGCGAGCCCGCGGTGACCTCGAGCCGCAGTCTGACGGTCGAGGCCGACAATTGGCCGCTCCCGGCGGTGGTGGTCGCGCATCCCATCACCTACGACGGGCACCCGGACGCCTATCCGCTGCACATCCTGTCCAAGATCCTGTCGGACGGACAGAGCGCCCGCATTCACCGCAGCCTGGTGTACGAGCAGCAGGTCGCGGTATCGGCCTTCGGCCAGGGCGTCATCATCGAGGATCCGAACCTGTTCTATGCGGTGGCCCTCGTGCAGCCGGGCCGTACGCCGGAGGAGGTGGCCGCGGCGCTCATCGCCGAGCTCGACCGCGCGAAGTTCGCGCCACCGGGCGACGACGAGCTGCAGCGCGCCAAGAACCAGTTCGCGCGGGACTACGTCATCGGCCGCATCAGCATCGAGCAGAAGGGGATGCACCTTGCCCACGCGCAGGTCATTCACGATGACGTCACGACGGCCGACGCCGAGTTCGACATCTTCATGAACGTGTCGCGGGAGGACGTGCAGCGGGTCGCTCGTACCTACCTGCGGGACGACAACCGGCTGGTGCTGACCATCCTGCCGCGGGGCTCGCGGCGGGCGGGTCGGTGACGGAGGGACAGGCGATGAGTTGCAGCCGCCGTGCGCTGCGAGTCCATGCGGTGACGCTGGCGATCGCCGGCGGGATGGCGGCGGCCGGGGTCCCGGCCTCCGCGCAGCAGGTCGACTGGCCGAGCGAGCAGCCGCCGCCGCCGCTCCTGAGACGCCAGGTCGACTTCCCGGACTACGAGATCCGATCACTGGCCAACGGGCTCCAGGTCGTCTACGTCGGCCATCACGAGCAGCCCGCGGTCAACGTGCGGATGATTCTGCGCGCCGGCGCCGCGGCGGATCCGCCGGGGCAGCCGGGCATGGCCTCCCTCGTCGGACAGCTTCTGGACCAGGGGACGACCACGCGCTCCGCCCAGGAGATCGCCGGGTCCATCGACAGCATCGGCGGCGCGCTGAGCGTCGGCACGGCCCGCGACCTGGGGTTCGTCGATGTCCTGGTGATGAAGGACAGCTTCGACTTCGCCCTCGACCTGCTCGCCGATGTGGCGCGCCGGCCTGCCTTCGCGCCGGCCGAGATCGAGCGGCAGCGCAACCAGGTACTGTCCGGCCTCCAGGTCAGCTACGACGATCCGGCGTACATCGCCAACGTCGTCTTCAATCGACTCGTCTACGGATTTCATCCGTACGGCTTGCCGCAGGGTGGTACGCCGCGATCGGTACGCACCATCACCCGGGCCGACCTGGTCGCTTTCCATCGCACGCACTATCTGCCGAACAACGCCGTGCTGGCGGTGGTGGGCGACGTGACCGCCGAGGAAGCGTTCGCCGGGGTGGAGCGTGCGCTCGGCGACTGGCAGCGCGGCCCGTTGCCGGCACCGGTGACCGCCGACAACATCCCGCGGCCCACGCGGCGCCTGGTCGTGGTCAACAGGCCGGGGGCGGTGCAGACGGTGATTCACGCCGGGCACGTGGCGCTGCCGCGCGCACATGCCGACTACCTGGCGTTCGACGTGGCGATCAAGATCCTCGGCGGCGAAGGAGGCAACCGGCTCGGCAGCGTGCTGCGCACGGCGCGGTCGCTGACCTACGCCGCCTCCGCCGACATCGCCGGGCGTCAGATCGCGGGCGACTTCATGGCCAAGACCGATACGCGGTCGGCCGCCACCGCGGAGGCGTTGCGACTGACCGTGGACGAGATCGCCCGGTTGCGCCGGGAGCGGGTTCGCGAGCGCGAGCTGCGGAGTGCTCAGGACTACCTGGCCGGCAGCTTTCCGATCACCATCGAGACACCGAACGCCATCGCCGCGCAGGTGCTCGAAGCCATTCTCTACGGTCTCGACGTGGACGAGATCGAGTTCTTCCCCGAGCGGATCAACGCCGTCACCGTGCGTGATATCGAGCGCGTGGCGGAGGCGTGGCTGCAGCCCGCCAACCTGTCGATGGTGCTCGTGGGCGACGCTTCCGTATTCCTGCGCGACCTGCCCGGCGTCGGCTTCGACCGGATCGAGGTGATTCCTCTGGCCGAGCTCGATCTGGCGGCCGCCGACTTTCGCCGCGCCTCGCGTTTCCGGCGGTAGCAACGGCCGGCCCTGCACCACTTGCGCAAGGTCCTCATTTCCTGCGGGGAGCCTTCGGGCGACCTCTACGCCGGTGCGCTGGCCGCGGCCTTGCGCGATCTCGACCCGGCCACACGCGTGGCCGGGCTGGGCGGCGATCACCTGCGTGACAGCGGCGCCGAGCTCGTGGCCCACTACCGGGGGCTGGCTGCGACCGGGCTGTCGGAGGCGCTCGCGGTCGTGCCCCGCTCGTACGCGGTCTACCGGGAGATGGTGGCTCGGGCGCGGAGAGAGCGTCCCAGCGTGTTCGTCGCGGTCGACTTTCCGGAGATCAACTTCCGGATCGCGGCGGCCGTGCGGCAGTTGGGCATTCCGGTCGTCTACTACATCGGGCCGCAGCTCTGGGCATGGCGGCGGGGCCGAATCCGGAAGATGCGCCGCCTCGTCGACCTCGCCCTGGTGATCTTCCCGTTCGAGGAGGAGCTGTACCGCGGAGCGGGCATTCCCGTGGAGTTCGTGGGTCACCCGCTGCTGGAGCTGTCGGCTCCCACCGAGGAGCGGGCGCCCTTCCTGCGGTCGCTGGGTCTCGACCCGGCGGCGCCCACCGTGGCGCTGCTGCCCGGAAGCCGCCCGAACGAGTTGCGGGCCATTCTGCCGGATGTCGCGCGTGCGGCGGCTCTGGTCGGGTCGCGGGTCCCGTCGGCGCAGTTCGTCGTGGCTCGCGCACCCAACCTGGACGATGCGTTGCTGGCGCCGGTCCGTGCCCTCGTGGCCTCCGGTGCCGCGGCGGTGGTCGAGGGGCGTACGGACGACGTCCTCGCCGCCTCCGATGCAGTGGTCACGGCATCCGGGACGGCGACGGTCCAGACCGCCATTCACCAACGGCCGATGGTCATCGTGTACCGGCTGTCTGCGCTGACCTACCGCATCGTCAAGACCTTTTCGCACGTGCGGCACGCGGGCATGGCCAACCTCATTGCGGGCGAGCGGGTGGTGCCGGAGTTGATTCAGGATGCGTTCACGCCGGCCGCGGTGGCGGGCGAGGTGGTCGAGTTCCTCACCGATGCCCGGCGAGCCGAGCGAACCCGCGCGGCACTCGGGCGCGTGCGGCAGCGCCTCGGGTCGTCCGGCGCGAGCCGGCGTGCCGCCGCGCGGATCCTCACGATCTCGTCCGGACGGCGGGCCTCCGGGGCGGTTGACGGTGGCGGCGAGTCGCTACAATAGGCATTTGACTATCGGGCATGGGGGGCTTGCGTCTCGCGTGATTTCCGCGTGACGCCGTTCGGAGGTGACCTGAGGATGCGCATAACCGCGACGGTGGGCCGGCACGCGCTGGCGGTGTTCATGTGTCTGCTGGCGGCCGGCGCTTCGGTGGCAGGCCAGGCGAACACCGGCACACTGGAAGGCGACGTTCGCGACGAGTCGGGCGGCGTACTGCCCGGTGCGACGGTGACCGCGACGCATGCCGAGAGCGGCTTCTCCGTCGAACGGGTGACCGGCAACGACGGACGGTTCTACATGGCGTCGCTTCCCATCGGCGAGTGGACCATCACCGCCGAATTGCCCGGCTTCCGTCGCGTCGTCCGCACCGGCATCTTTCTCGACCTGGGCCGCACTATCGACCTGGAGTTCCAGCTCGACCTCGGACAGCTCACCGAAGAGGTGACGGTAACCGCTGCCGCGCCGTTGCTGCAGTCGACAACGGCGGAAATCAGCGATGTCATCGACACGCGCGAGGTGGAGCAGATTCCGTTGAACGGACGGCAGTTTCTGCAGCTCGCGCAACTGAGCGACGCGGTCGTGATCCCGCCGGGCGGGACGCGCGGCGCGGCGCTGCAGCAGGCGGGACCGTTGCCCAACGTCGGCGGCCAGCGCGCCGGTCACAACATCTACCTGCTCGATGGCGTGAAGGTGACCGACGAGCTGTTCAACAATCTGGTGATCAACCCGTCGGTCGACTCCATCCAGGAATTCAAGATCCAGAAGTCGATGTACCCCCCGGAGTTCGGCGGCAAGGCGTCGGCGCTGATCAACGTCGCCACCAAGTCGGGAGGCAACCAGGTTCACGGCAGCGCTTTCGCCTTCGGCCGCGACGAGCGGTTCGACGCGCACAACTACTTCGACCCGCCCGACGAGCCGGTGCCCCCGCTCGATCAGCGCCAGTTCGGCGGCAGCCTCGGCGGCCCGCTCGTGGCCGACCGGACCTTTGCCTTCGTCAGCTTCGAAGGGCAGCGGACGAGGCGGTCGCTCACCAGGACCTTCTCGGTGCCGTCGGGGCCCGTCCGCGGCGGTGACTTCTCGGGCCAGGCGTCCCTCTGCGATCCGCTGACCAAGGATCCGGCGACCGGCGCCTGCGGCACGTTCTTTCCGGGCAACCGGATCCCGGCCAGCCGGATCGATCCGGTGGCGGCCGCTTTTCTCGATGCCGTGCCTCTGCCGACCGCCGGCGGCGAGGTGCAGAACCTGACGTCGGTCGAACAGTCCCAGTCGGATGTCAATCAGTTCAGCGCACGCATCGATCACCGCTTCGGCCGCGCGGATCAGTTCTTCGCCCGCTTTTCGACCTTCGACGCCGAGGACCTGCAGCCGTTCGGTACCAGCGTGCAGCAGGAGTCGCTCATCCCGGGGTTCGGCCGCACGCTCACGACGCGCACGCGCAACCTGGCGCTGAGCTGGGCGCGGCCCATCGGAACGACGTTCCTGAGCGAGACGCGGTTCGGCTGGATGCGGGTGGACGGCGGGCAGGCGAGCCTGAACCGGGGCATCGACTTCGCCGGTCCGCTCGGCATCGCCGGCGTGACCCGCGACCCGCGCGATGTCGGCTATCCGCAGATCGACACCGCCGGGCTGTACAGCGCGATGGGCGATCCGGCCAGTTTCGTCTACCGGAACAACGAGCACTTCGAGCTGTATCAGAACGTGCTGATCGACCGGGGCTCCCACCACCTGAAATTCGGCGGCTACTGGTTCAACCTTCGGTTCCGGCCGGAGAACCCGGACACTCCGCGGGGCCGTTTCGTCTACACGGGACGTTTCAGCGGCAACTCCTTCGCGGACTTCCTGCTCGGCTATCCGGTTTCCGCCCGCGCCGGCATCGGCGGCCGGGGCGACGAGAACGCCCGCACGAACTGGGTGCACCTGTTCGCCCAGGACGATTGGCGGGTACGCGACGGCCTGACGATGAACTTCGGGTTGCGCTACGAGCTCAACCAGCACATGCGCGACGTCGACAACCGGCTGTCGACGATCGACTTGTCGGTACCGGGCGGGCGCTACGTGATTGCCAGCGACGACGCGGGGAACATCTCGCCGGCGGCCGAGGAACTGCTGCCGCTCATCCCGATTCCCTGGGTGACGTCGGCGGAGGCAGGTTGGGACCGGAGCCTGCTCCGGCCGAGCAAGGTGCGGCTCGCGCCGCGCCTCGGTCTTGCCTGGCAGCCGGATGACAGCGGTCGGACCGTGGTGCGGGGGGGCTACGGCGTCTTCCTGAACCAGTGGGCGTACAGCGTGCAGACCGCTTTCGCCCGCAACCTGCCTTTCTTCCTGCTGAAGCAGGTGGATGTGCCGGCGGGTCAGTTCGTGCCGCTGGCCGACACGCGGACGATCCTGGGATCGGACTCGACCGGCAGCATCGGCGGCTCGATCATGGACCACGACTACTTCGTGGAGTACACGCAGACATGGAGCGGCGGCCTGCAGACGGAGCTGGGGCCGAGCCAGATGCTCGAGTTCTTCTATATGGGGTCCTACACGATCGGCGCCGACAACTCGACCATCCGCAACGTGCCGGTTCCCGGTCCCGGGCCGATCGGCGCGCGCCGCCCCGTGCCGCAGCTTGCCGGCATCCGCGCCATCCGCTTCGACGGCGAATCGATCTATCACGCCGTCACGGTCAAGACGGTCCGGCGGGTTCGCGACGGCCTGGGATTCGACCTGGCGTATACGCTCTCGCGCTCGGAGGACGATGCGTCGAGCCCGGGGGCCACCGCTTTCGAGGCGAACGTGCCGCAGGACGTGCGCAATATCTTCCCGGGCGAAGTGGCGTTATCGAGCTTCGACCACCGTCACCAGTTCGTCGGGAGCGCGACCTGGGAGCTTCCCGTCGCCGTCGGCGCCGGCGGCGCGCGGGAGGCGCTGCTCGGCAACTGGCGCGTGAACGGCATCGTCACCGCGCAGTCGGGCGCGCCGTTCACGGTGAACGTGACCGACGACATCGCCAACATCGGCGCCGGCCCGGCGCAGCGTCCGGACCTCACCGGCGACCCGAACCTGCCGCGGAGCCAGCGGACGCCTGAACGCTGGTTCGATACGGACGCGTTCAGCCTTCAGGACCCGTTCACGTACGGCACCGCGCCGCGCAATCCGGTCTTCGCCCCCGGTTACTTCAACGTCGACATGTCGCTCGCCAAGAACTGGCTGCTGGCCGACGGCAGCCGGCTGGAGTTCCGCTGGGAGATCTTCAACGTCCTCAATCGGGCCAACTTCGACCTGCCGAATCGGTTCTTCGGCTCGCCCAACTTCGGACGCGTCTTCAGCGCGCTGCACGCGCGGGAGATGCAGTTCGGTCTGCGCTTCGTGTTCTGAGGCAGGCGTGACCGCTGAAGACGTCAAGGCGCTGGCGCGAGAAACGGGGTTCGACCTGTGCGGCATCGCGCCGGCCGAGTCGTTCCCCGAGCTGAAGTTCCTCGACGACTGGCTGGAGCGCGGCTACGGGGGCGAGATGCGATATCTCTCGCGGACGGCGCGCCGGCGTTCCGACGTGCGGCAGGTGGTGTCGTCGGCGCGCTCGGTCATCTCCCTGGGCACCGTCTACAACACCGACCGCCCCTATTCGACCGAGGTGAACGACCCTGACGCGGCACTGATCTCGCGCTATGCCTGGGGCGAGGATTACCACGAAGTCGTCGGCCGTCGCACCGAGGCTCTGCTCGAGCGCCTGCGCGCGGCTGTCGACGAGCCGTTCGACGCCCGTTGCTACGTGGATACCGGGCCGGTGCAGGAACGCGTACACGCGCAGCACGCCGGGCTCGGCTGGATCGGCAAGAACACCTGTCTCATTCATCCGGAGAAGGGATCGTGGTTGTTCCTGTCGGAGATCATCACGAGCCTCCCGCTCGAGCCCGACGCGCCGCAGCTCGACCAGTGCGGGACTTGCACGCTCTGCATCGAGGCGTGCCCGACCGACGCCATCCGCGAGCCGTGGGTGCTCGACGCCACCCGCTGCCTTTCCTATCTGACCATCGAGATCCGCGGCGCGATGCCCGAGGCGCAGCGGCCCGCCGTCGGGACGCGCGTTTACGGCTGCGACATCTGCCAGGAGGTATGTCCGTACAACGCCTCTCCGGCCCGGTCCGACGACCCGGCATGGCAACCGACCACCGACCTCGACCAGGCGCGACTCTCCGACCTGTGGCGACGGTCGGACGAGAATCTGGCCGCGTTGCTCGAGCGGAGCGCGATGTCACGGGCCAAGCTGACGGGACTGAGGCGGAATGTAGCTGTCGCGTTGGGCAACGGTGCGACGCTGGCGGCTGCCGCGGCTATCGCCGAACCGGAGTCTCCCGACACGCCGTCGCGGAGCGAGCCCATGGTCGCGGAGCACGTCGACTGGGCGCGGCGGCGCCTCGCGGCGAGGACTACGCATTCGGGCGACGACACGGGCGACGACAAGGCAGACTGACCCTCGTCGGGCCGTTCGCGATGATTCGCTGTCAGGACTCGCCGGGGCGGGTGCTTCGTGCATCAACCGTCCGGGGCTCGCTCCACGACTCCACGGGTCATGAGAGAATAGACCCCGGCGTCGACGTCCGGCGGCAGGCCATGAGTCAACCCGACAAGCAGTACCCCTCGCTCGCTCCGTCGTTGCTGGTCTCGATGCCGCAACTGAGCGATCCGAACTTCCACAAGAGCGTCATCCTGTTGTGCGAGCACGGCGAGGGAGGCGCGTTCGGCCTGGTGCTCAACCAGCGGACGACGACTCCCGCGTCCGAGGTGGTCCGGCTGACGCCGCCGGTGTCGTCCGGCAGCGCCCTGGATCTCTGGATCGGCGGCCCCGTGGAGCCCGAGCGCGGCTGGATCCTGATGGGGGCGCAACCCAAGGACGTAGAATCGGTCCGCGTGTGCGACGGGATCTTCCTTTCGACATCGCCGCAACTGCTGCGCCGGCTGCTGGAATCGCCGCCCCCGCCGCGTACACGTCTCCTGACCGGCTACGCGGGCTGGGCTGCCGGGCAACTCGATGCGGAGCTGGCCTCGTCGTCGTGGCTGCACGCCGACGTCGATCTCGACATCGTCTTCGACACCCTCCCGGACGACATGTGGGAGGCGGCGATCCGCCGTATGGGCGTCGACCCGTCGTTCCTGCAGCCCGGCGGCACCGGCGCGGTGCACTGACCGAACCCCTCGATCCCCGGACCTCTACGGCTCGTAACGGTAGACGACACCGTCCCGCATGACGAAGCGGACCCGGCGCAATGCGGTGACGTCCTCCAGCGGGTTCCCCTCCACCGCGACCAGGTCGGCGGTGAACCCGGGCGCCGCGGTGCCGATCTCATCCTCGAGGCCGAGCGATCGCGCGGCCCGCGAGGTGGCCGAGACGAGGGCGTCCATCGGGTTCTGGCCGCCCTCGTCGACGCGGACGACGAGCTCCTCGGCGTTGCGGCCGTGCGCGCCGGCGGTGGCGTCGGTGCCGAACACGACCTGCACGTCGCGGTTGCGCAGCGTCTCGCGGAACCGGCGCATGCCGATGCGGCGAGCCTGGCTCATCCGCGCGAACCCCTCCGGCGTGTAGTTGCCGATGCCGATGAAGCGCTCGCGGTTCTCCGCGTAGTTGTCCCAGAGCAGCCCGACATGGAAGCCGAGGAAGGTGCCGTGGTCGGCGAACAGCGCGAGCGTCTCGTCGTCGTAGCGGTTCCCGTGCTCGACCGAGTTGCAGCCGGCCCGAATGACGGAGCTCACGACCTCGGAGCCGTAGGCGTGCACCGCGACCCGCAGGCCCTGCGCCCGGCCTTCGTCGCAGGCCGCCTCGATCTGCTCGTCGCTCAGCGCCCGCACGCCGCCTTCGCGAATGCTGCTGGAGGCGAAGACCTTGATCACGTCGGCCCCGTCCTCCCTGAGCTGCCGAACGTAGGCGCGGATGGCGTCCGCGTCGCCGGTGGCGCTCGTCACCGCGCGCAGCGACGTCAGCACGCGGGGGCCGGGCACGTCGCCGCGGTCGATCGCCTCGCGCAGGTCGGCGTCGAGCGGGTGGCCGAGGCTCTGCACGGTCGTGAACCCGGCCATCAACGTGCGGTAGGCATTGCCGACCGCGTACAGCATCGTCTGGGCCGGACTCTCCATGTCTCCCGCCTGGTGCAGTCGTCCGTCGGCTTCGAAGTGAGACGTCAGGTGGACGTGCGTGTCGATCAGGCCGGGCAGGACCGTCAGGTCGGAGAGGTCGTAGTCCACGGCGCCCCGCAGGCCATCCACGCGCGTGATCGTCGCGCCGTTCACGAATATGCGCGCGTTGGTGCGGGTGTCCCCCGTGCCGTCGATCAGGAGTCCGGCGCGGATGGTGGTCGGCGCCTCTTCCTGGGCGAGGCCAACGCCGGTCGCGACGAGCGTGAACACGACGGCGAGGAGAGCCGGACGCGGTGCGCGGCGTGGAGACATGACGAGGGTCCTTTCAGGATGAGGGGTGCAGCTTGCGCACCGCGCGGTGAATGACCTTGGTACGCTTCTTCTCTTCGAGTCGTGCCAGCTCGCCGCGCCGCCGGTCGAGATGTGCGCGTTCGTCCTCGAGCCGCAGGTAGTGGGTGAGGCGGATGGCGGGCAGGCGGCCGGCATTCACCGCGCCGCGCACCGCGCACCCCGGCTCCTGGCGGTGACGGCAGTCCCGGAACCGGCATTCCGCGGCCAGGGCGTCGATCTCGGCGAAAGCCTCCTCGAGCGCGCGGTCGCTGTCCCAGAGCTGCAGCTCGCGCATTCCCGGCGTGTCGATGATGATGCCGCCGCCCGGCGCGGCGATCAGCTCCCGGTGGATCGTCGTGTGCCGCCCGCGGCTGTCCGCCGAGCGCACCGCCTGCGTCTTCTGCCGCGACTCGCCGAGCAGCCGGTTGATGATGGTCGACTTGCCGACGCCGGACGAGCCCAGCAGAGCCAGGGTGCGGCCCGGCTCGAGATACCGGGCGAGATCCGCGAGGCCCTGGCCGGTCTTGCAGCAGGTCGGGTGGATCGGGACGTCGGGAGCCGTGTTGCGCAGCTCGGCGACCCGCACCGCCAGGTTTTCTTCCAGGTCGGCCTTGTTCAGCACGACCGCGGGCCGTGCACCGCTGTCGGCCGCCGCGACCAGGTAGCGTTCGATGCGGCGTGGGCTGTAGTCGCCGTCCAGTCCGGCGACCACGAGCACGATGTCGATGTTGGCGGCCACGACCTGCCGGGCCGTCGGATCGCCGGACGCCTTGCGGGAGAAGCTGCTTCTGCGGGGAAGGATGGCGCGGATGGTCGCTTTCCCGTCGTGGTCGCTGACCGTCACCGCTACCCAGTCGCCCACCGCCGGCAACTCGTCCTGTCCCGCGGCCTGATGCCGGAGGCGACCTGCCGACTGAGCCATCAACTCGCCGTCGGCCGTCAGCACGCGGTAGAAGTGGTTGTGCTCTATCCCCACCCGCGCCGGAATCAGCCCGGGGTCTTCGAGCGCGTCGAACGCGGCCGAGAAGCTGTCGTCCCAGCCCAGATCGCCGAGTTTCATGCCTGTTGCCTTTTCATGCGTCGGCGGCCGCGTCCCAGAGCAACGGCTCGCGTGCGGTGTCCGTAGCGGATCGGTTCAGCAGGCCGTGCACGCCGACCCCGAGCAGTCGAACCGGACGCCGTCCGGCGTCGGTGCGGTCGAGCAGCGCTCTTGCCCGGCGTGTGATGTCCGCTGCGTCGAAGGTGGCGGAGGACCGAGTGTCGCTGCGCGTGACGGTCTTGAAGTCGTGGTAGCGCACCTTGAGCGTTACGGTACGAGCGATCACGTCGGCGCGTCGGAGCCAGTCCGCGGTGCCCGCCGCCATGCGATCTATCTCCTCCCGGATCCGGGAGATCTCGACGAGGTCCTCGGCGTAGGTGTGCTCGGAGCTGCGGGACTTACGTTCGCGGGAGCTGACCACCGGCCGCTCGTCGATGCCCTGCGCGAGCCGCTTCAGCCAGTCCGCCTGGCGTCCGACGAGGCCGTGGAGCGTGTCGTCGTCCGCCGCTCGCACGTCGACGAGCCGTTCGATGCCGGCCGTGCGCAGCCGCCGCGCCGTCACCGGGCCCACTCCCCACAGGGCGTCCACGGGCAGCTTCCTGAGGAAGCTCTCCATCCGTTCCGGAGGCACCACCGTCAGCCCGTCCGGCTTGCGCCAGGCGGACGCGATCTTGGCCAGGAACTTGTTCGGGGCCACGCCCGCCGAGGCGGTCAGCCCGGTCTGCTCCCGGATGCCGGCCTTGAGGCGCCTCGCGACGGTCGTCGCCAGCGGCTCTCCCCAGGCGTTGTCCGTCACGTCGAGGTAGGCCTCGTCGAGCGATAGCGGCTCCACGGCCGGCGTGGCCGAGCGGAAGAGATCGAACACCTGTTGCGACACCTCGCGGTACTTGTGGAAGTCGGGGGGCACGATCGCCAGTTGCGGGCAGAGCCGCACCGCCTTCGCCATCGAGAGCGCCGAACGCACCCCGAACTCGCGTGCCTCGTAGCTCGCCGCGGCCACCACGCCACGTCTTTCGGGCCGGCCTCCGACCGCCACCGGCCGCCCGCGCAGCTCGGGCCGGTCGCGCTGTTCCACCGACGCGTAGAACGCGTCCATGTCGACGTGGATGATCCGGCGCGCGGGCACGGCCACGGCGGAAGTCTACTACCATGGAGGGTCATGGCGACCCGCAGGGAAGCGACGGGGAAGAAGGCGGCCGGGATGGAGAGGGCCGAGCGGACCGACACGCCGGAGAAGAAGCGCAAGCTGACGCCGGGCGCCTGGGCGGAGGCGCGCGCCCTGATGCGGCGCTACCGGTATCGGCTTGCGCTCGGGCTGGCGCTGATTCTCGTCAGCCGCCTTGCGGGGCTCGTGCTGCCGGCGATGTCGGCCTACGTCATCGACGATGTCGTGCCCAACGGGAGGACGGACGAGCTGTTGCTGTTGGCCGGCATCGGGTTCGCGGCCGCCGTCGTGCAGTCAGCCACCGGGTTCGGCCTGTCGCAGGTGCTCGGCGTCGCCGCTCAGCGGGCGATCACCGAGATGCGCAAGCGGGTCATGGCGCATGTCGCCCGCCTGCCGATCCGCTACTTCGATTCGACGCAGACCGGCGTGCTGATCTCGCGCATCATGACCGATGCCGAGGGAATCCGGAATCTTGTGGGAACGGGGCTGGCCCAGTTGGCGGGCGGACTGCTGACTGCGTCGATCGCGCTCGGATGGCTCTTCTATCTGCATTGGCGACTCACGAGCCTGACGCTCTTCATCCTCCTGCTCTTCGGCGCCACGATGGCGTATGGCTTCTCGAAGCTACGGCCCGTGTTCCGCGAACGGGGCAAGATCAACGCCGAGTTGACCGGCCGGCTCGGCGAGACACTGGGCGGCATTCGCATCGTGAAGGCCTACGGCGTCGAGAAGCGCGAGCAACTCGTCTTCGCCCGCGGAGCGCATCGGCTGTTTCGGAACGTCGCCAAGGCGGTCACCGGCGTGTCGGCGGTCACGTCGATCTCGACGCTGGTGATGGGCGTGATCGGTGCGCTGATGATCGTGCTGGGCGGGCGCGCGCTGATGAGCGGAGCCTGGGAGGAGGGCCAACTGTTCCAGTACCTCCTCTTCACCGGCCTGGTCATTGCGCCGGTCATCCAGATCTCATCAATCGGGACGCAGATTACCGAGGCTTTCGCCGGTCTCGACCGGATCCGCGAGATCATGCAGATGGCGACCGAGGACCAGGAGGACAAGTCGCGCGAGTCGCTCGGGCCGCTCGACGGGCAGGTGCGGCTGGATGGCGTCTGGTTCGAGTACGACCCGGACGTGCCGGTGCTGAAGGGCGTGTCGCTGACCGCGCCCCCCGGCACCACGACGGCGCTCGTCGGATCGAGCGGGTCGGGCAAGAGCACGCTGATCAGCCTCGTCATGGCCTTCAACCGGCCCACCGCCGGGCGCGTCCTGGTCGACGGCCGCGACCTGGAGTCGATCAGCCTGAGGGACTACCGGGCGCGACTGGGCGTGGTGCTCCAGGAGAACTTCCTGTTCGACGGCACCATCCGGGCGAACCTGAGCTTCGCGAACCCGCATGCCACGTTCGAGCGGATCCGGGAGGTCAGCCGCATCGCCCACTGCGACGACTTCATCGAAGGCTTCCCGGACGGCTACGACACCATCGTCGGCGAGCGGGGCGTCAAGCTGTCCGGCGGCCAGCGGCAGCGCGTCGCCATCGCCCGCGCCATTCTCGCCGATCCGCGCCTGCTCATCCTCGACGAGGCGACCTCCAGCCTCGACAGCGAGAGCGAGGCGATGATCCAGGACGGGCTGCGCGCGTTGCGCCGCGGAAGGACCACCTTCGTCATCGCCCACCGGCTCTCCACGATCCAGAGCGCCGACCAGATCCTGGTCCTCGAAGCGGGCGAGATCGTCGAGCACGGCACCCACGAGGAGCTGATCGCCTTCGACGGTCGCTACAAGCAGCTCTACGACAAACAGTACGGCATCGAGCGGAACCGCTTCATCAACCCGGGCGAGGACTTCACGCCGGAGCCCGAGGCGGTCGAGGTGGCGGCGGAGCACAGCCGGGGCGGGTTGTAGGCGGCCTGTCGAACTCGGCGGCGAGGCGTCGCGCGAAGGCTCTCTCGGGTGTCACACGTCGACACCCTCGTCGTCGACGGCCCGCCGCATGTAGTCCGTCGCCGACTCCACCGGAGTCGGATCGAGTTCGAACGCGGTCATGTCCGCAGCTCCTGCGGACGCAGCGCGGCCGTCCCCTGGGCCGGCTCGAACGAGACCAGCGCCGGGACCGTAAGTGTAGGATCAGGACAGCGGATCGACGGGGATGGTGAGGGCTGCACATGCATCGTTGCAAACAAGCAGGTGAGCGCATCGCATCGGGGATTGGTATCGTCGTTATCGTTCTCGCGCTGGTCGCGGGCGCGCTCGCGGCGTCGCCTGCCAATCCGCGCGAGGGCGGCGCAGGGCAGGGCGCCGGCTCCATCGCCGGCCGCGTGACGCTGACCGACCCGCAAGAGCCGCGGATGGTCGCGGTGACGACCGACCAGGCGGTCTGCGGCACCGAGGTCGTGGACGAGGCGGTGGTGGTCGATGATTCGGGCGGTTTGGCCAACGCGGTGGTCCTCGTCGCCGGTGTGCCGTGGAGCGAGCGGCCCGTGGACGCGTCCATCAACAACGCCGGCTGCTACTTCGTTCCGCGGGTGCAGGTGCTGCCGACCCGGACGGTGGTCACCATCAAGAGCGAGGACGATACGCTCCACTCTACGCACGCCTACGACGATCGGCAGCGCACGCTGTTCAATATCGCCATCCCGTTCCCGGGGCTGGAGGTCCAGCGGCCGTTCCGGCGGCCCGGACCGGTGCGCATCGAGTGCGATTCGCACGGCTGGATGCGCGGCTGGGTCTACGTCTCCGACGACCTCGGGACGGTCACCGGACCGGACGGGACGTTCGAGCTGACCGGGATTCCGCCCGGCACCTACCAGCTCACCGTCTGGCACGAGCGCTACGAGGGCGCCACCCGGCAGGTCACGGTGACGGCCGGCGGGACCGCCGAGGCGGACTTCACGCTGGAGTAGATCGCTACGGTCAGTGGCGTCACCGCTATTACCCCCGAACAGGTTGCGACCACACTCGAACCAGTCGCGACGTCCAGTGGCGCGAATGTTCGCGCGTCGGAGCGACGCGTCGTGAATCCCGCCAACGTGCCGCTCCGCCACACCAGTCCCTTCGTCGACTGGGCCGACCGTGCGGTCGCTGCCGCCTGGTTCCGGCACGGCGTCACCAGCGTCATTGCGATCAACGCTGTCGTCATCGGACTCGACACATCGGCAGCACTGTCCGCGGCTTACGGCGCCCTGTTCGAAAGTGCCAGCCAGACCTTCCTGGCCATCTTCGTGATCGAGGCGCTGATCAAGATGGCGGCGAAGTGGCCGCGCGTCGAGAACTACTTCAAGGACGGCTGGAACGTCTTCGACTTTACGGTCATCGTCGTCAGCCTGCTCCCGAACACCGGCGAGCTGGCCACGTTGGCGAGGCTGGCCCGCCTGTTCCGGGTGCTGCGGCTCGTATCGGCGCTGCCCGGGTTGCGGCTGATCGTCGCGACCCTGATCCGGTCGGTGCCGGGCATGTTCAACGTGCTCGCGCTGATGTCGATCGTCTTCTACGTCTACGGCGTCGCCGGCTACCACCTGTTCCACGAGATCGATCCGACCCACTGGCGCACGCTAGGCATCTCCCTGCTGTCCCTCTTCCGGATCGTGACCCTGGAGGACTGGACCGACATCATGTACGCGGCCCTCGAGCACCACTGGTGGGCGTGGGTCTACTTCGTCAGCTTCGTCGTGGTCGGGACGTTCGTCGTCATCAACCTCTTCATTGCCGTGGTGATCAACAGCCTGGACGAGGCGAAGCAGGAGCGACTGCACGAGCTGCAGGCCCCACCCACGCGCGATGAGCTGCTGGCCGAGCTCAATCGGACGCGCGAAGCGCTCGCGAGGCTGCAAGAGCGCCTGGAGCGCGACGGGCGCTGACCGAAAGGGGCGTGTCGCCGGTCCCTTGCAGGCGGGCCGCGGTTCTTGACGGATGGCGACCATGCGCTGGACTACGGAAGCGGCAGCTTGTCGCTACATCCCGCCTGCCGGACTCAGTTCGACTTGGCCGGCTTCGGGGGTTTCGGCGGCGGTGGTGGCGGAGTGACTCGACCGGGACGTGATGGAGATCCTCCTGTCCGCTGACTGGGCGGCCCGCTATCCGGCGGCATACCGGCCCTCCATGGCTTTGTATGCCGCCTCCTCGCACGTGGCGTTCAGCCGTTCGTCGGTCGGGATGTGCGCACTCCCGGCGCGGTCGGTCACGCGCATCACACGGCGCGCCAGTTCCGCAAGCGTCCGTCGAGCCGCATCGTCGTCGACCGAGTCGGCCTGGATCTCTCCCCAGAGCGCAGCCAGCTCGACTTCCATCTCGCTGCATTCACGCCGGATGGAACTCAACACCGCCGCCTTGTTCGCGTAGTCGGCAAGAAAGTCCCACGCGACCAGGATGGCGACGACGGCACCGGATGCGACCTGAACCGCTTCCGGGAGCGCGTTGGTGACCGCTGCCACGCCAGCGGTTGCCGAGGCCAGGAGCACGAGCCGAACACCCAGATGTTGCCGTTGTTGCCGGCTCGCCATCCGCTCGTAGTACCGCACCAGTCGGGCAGTGTCGAGCATCTCCTGCCACACGGCGTTCCGCGTCGCGTCAGTCGCGTTCACCATGGCTCCCAGTGTAGCACTGGTATCGGCGCGTTCCGACGCCAAACATTACGACAGGCCCTGACGCGGTGCGGCTACGCTGTCCGACGGGCGAGCAGCCGAGACCTATGCGCTCCGTACGAACAACGTCGCGGCGGTTCAGCGACGAAGACGACTACGTGCGCCATTTGTCGAAGAAGCGTGCCGAGTCCCGCAATTCCTTTCGCTTGTCGTCGTCTAATTCGTCGGGATTGAAATGCATGACGTTATTCCGTATTTCTCTTACGGAATGCAGATGCTTGACGAATGTCTTGCGATTCGTGTTGAGCGCCAGTTGCTCCCAGTTGTCCTTGCTCTCCAGAAGGCGGCAGTGTCCTCCGAATGTAAGGTCTTCTGGCCCCTCGACCTTCCGCGATGGTTGGATTTCGCCGCGGGAGTCCGGGTCTGGCGCTTCCGATGCGGCGCTTAGCTGGTCGAGCGTGAATTTGCCGTGAATCAGGTTGCGCAGGTGGCCCTCTATCTCGCCGATGAGCAAGAATGGCTCGGCGAGTCGCCCGACCTCTCGCAGCAGATCCGCCATCGTGACGATCCCGGTAATGGTCTTGTTTCTCGCCCGCACGAGCACATATTCGTGGTCCAGAACCGTACGCACAGCTTCGAATAGTCGGCAGTTGTCGGGAAGTACGTTCACGCGCTCGTCCATGCAGTCGTCTACGGGCTTAGACTCTGGTTCTTGCGACCCGCGTCTGTTGATTGACTTCCAGGTGACCATGCCGGATACGTCGCGGTCCGTCCTCATCACGGGAACTTGGGAGTAGTTCTTCATCTGCATCGTGAAGGTCGCTTCACTCAACGGACTCTGCGGCCTTACACTCACAGGACTCTTTGTAGCCGCCTTGAGTGCCCCGATCCGGAGCGTAGGATCAGGTGGGGGCGACGGCCGAGGTGCGTCCTTGGCATCCGAGTCGATCGCAATGGCGATTTGGGAATCGAGCCCGAGAAGCCTGAAGTCTGGATCCACACAGAGCCTAAACTTCCTCAACCCTTTGCGGATGTGGTTGTTGATCCAATCGCCCCGTTTCTGATAACCGAACTGCCATAGCAGGTCCCGAACCTTGAGCGATTCAGGTGCCGCCGCCGCCCCTTTCTCGATCTCGTTCTTCATTCGGCTGGCGACACTTTCCAGCCACTCGTAGCCGCTATCCATGGGTCAGATCTCTTTCTTTCCTGCCGCTAGTTAGTTAGCGGGATCCTCATACGGGACATACGGGAGGGTCGCGATTCTGCGGGGGAGCTGCCCCTTCACTCCCGCGGGCCGTAGGTTCTGCTGAACCCGTTGCGGCTGTTCGTCACCGTGAACGAGCCGTCGCGGCGGGCCGCGACGTGGATCCAGTGCGACGCTCCCATGTGCACGGCGCGCCCGTCGGCGAGGGTCGTGTCCTCCTCCAGGTTGGCGATGAACTGCTCGGGCCGGTTGTGGGCCTCGCCGCCGGGAATGGAGTAGTGGTTCTGCCAGAGGTCCGGCGGATTGTCGGCGGCCTGGAGGATCTCGAACGTCTGCACCGCGCCGCCCTTGCGCGGGCCGTTGTTCATGATCGCCGCGCGCGGCGCGATGGCGTGAACGAGCGCCTCCGACCCGGAGGTCTCGGAGCCGTGGTGGGAGACCAGGTACAGATCGATGGGGCCCACCTTGTCCTCGGGGCACATCAGCGGGTGTTCCTTGTTCCAGTTCAGGTCGCCCATGATGACGCTGCGGAAGGCGCCGAAGCCGACGAAGGTGCTGACCGACTGGTCGTCCTCCGCGTTGCCGTAGCGGCTGGTGATGTCCTCGCCGTGGAACGTGAAGCCTTCGCAGTACGGGTTGGCGCCGCCGGCGCCGTCGAGCGGAGCATCGAGCACGGCTCCGTCGGAGGCGATGATCACGACGTCGAGGTCGCCGACCGGCAGCCGGTCGCCGGGCGCCACCACGCGGTGCGCGCCGCCGCCGCGCAGGTCCGTGTAGAGCCGGAAGGCGGCCAGGCGGTTTTCGCCTTCGTCTACGGTGGTCCCGTGATCGATGAAGTTGCGGATCGGGAGCCGCTGGGCGAGCTGCACCGCGCCGCCCATATGGTCGCCGTGGAAGTGGGTGACGATCAGGTAGTCGATCTGCGACACCCCGGCGTCGGCCGCCGCCGCCGCGATGCGGTCGGCGTCGCGCCCGTCGAAGCCGGGCCAGCCGGTGTCGACGAGCATCGACTCGCCGGACGGCGTCACGAAGAGCGTAGCCTCGCCTCCCTCCACGTCGACCGTATAGATGTCGAGCGTGTCGTCCGATCCGCCCTGGGCGGCCGGCGACGCGGCGGCGAGTACGAGACAGAGCAGCAGCGGGGTGATGACGCGCATGGGGCACCTCCTGCGCGCCATTGTCGGACGACGCACCTGGCGTTGGCAACGGCGCTGCTAGGATCATGGAATCATGCCGCCACAGTTCGTTTACACGATGAAGGGCCTCGGCAAGCGGTATCCCCCGGACCGCGTCGTGCTCAAGGACATCTGGCTGTCGTTCCTGCCCGGCGCGAAGATCGGCGTGCTCGGCGCCAACGGGGCGGGCAAGAGCACGTTGCTCCGCGTCATGGCGGGGGAGATCACGGAGTTCGATGGCGAGGCGTTCCCGGCGCAGGGGCTCTCGGTCGGCTATCTGCCGCAGGAACCGCGGCTCGACCCGTCGAAGACCGTATCCGGCAACGTCAACGAGGGCGTGACGGACATGCGGGCGCTGCTGCGGCGCTACGACGAGATCGCCAGCGACCTCGCATCGAGCGGACCGGGGTCGATCGAGATGGAAGAGGCGCTCGAGGAACAGGGCGAGCTCCAGAGCAAGATCGACGCTATCGGCGCCTGGGACCTCGATTCGCGCGTCCAGATGGCGATGGACGCCCTGCGGCTCCCCCCCGGCTCCGCCGACGTCACTATGCTGTCGGGCGGGGAGCGCCGGCGGGTCGCGCTCTGCCGCCTGCTGCTGCAGTCGCCGGACCTGCTGCTGCTCGACGAGCCGACCAACCACCTGGACGCCGAGTCGGTCGGCTGGTTGGAGCGCTTTCTGGCGGACTATCCGGGGACGGTGGTGGCCGTCACCCACGACCGGTACTTCCTCGATAACGTCGCCGGCTGGATTCTGGAGCTCGACCGGGGGGCAGGGATTCCCTGGGAGGGCAACTACTCGTCGTGGCTCGCGCAGAAGCAGCAGCGGCTCGACGTCGAGGCGAAGCACGAGGCCCAGCGGCGGCGCACGCTGCAGCGCGAGCTGGAGTGGATCGCGATGTCGCCGCGCGCCCGGCAGGCGAAGGGCAAGGCCCGGCTCAACGCGT
Source organism: Vicinamibacterales bacterium (assembly GCA_958296065.1). Classification (GTDB taxonomy): domain Bacteria; phylum Acidobacteriota; class Vicinamibacteria; order Vicinamibacterales; family UBA8438; genus WTFV01. The sequence goes on from CATQHX010000021.1 coordinate 166,424, forward strand.
ACGAGCGCCTGCTGGCCGAGGACAGCGCGCAGAAGATCGACTCGGTCGAAATCTATGTGCCGCCCGGCCCGCGCCTCGGCGACGTGGTGGTCGAGGCGACCGACGTCATCAAGGGCTACGGCGACCGCGCGCTCATCGGCGGCCTGTCGTTCACCCTGCCCCCGGCCGGCATCGTCGGGGTGGTCGGTCCCAACGGGTCCGGCAAGACGACGCTGCTGCGGCTCATCACCGGCGAGGAGGAGCCCGACGCGGGCGAGATCCGGCTCGGCGAGACGGTGCAGCTCGGTTACGTGGATCAGAACCGTGAGCTCGATCCGGAGCAGACGGTCTGGGAGGCGATCTCGGACGGGCAGGACGAGATCGCGCTGGCGAAGCGCACCGTCTCCTCGCGCGCCTACGTCTCGTGGTTCAACTTCCGCGGCGGCGACCAGCAGCGCAGGGTGGGAACGCTGTCCGGCGGCGAGCGGAACCGGGTGCACCTGGCGAAGCTTCTCCGCGGCGGCGCCAACCTGCTCCTGCTCGACGAGCCGACCAACGACCTGGACGTCGACACGCTACGCGCGCTCGAGGACGCGCTGGTGGAGTTCGCCGGGTGCCTCGTGGTGGTCAGCCACGACCGCTGGTTCCTCGACCGTATTGCCACGCATATCATCGCCTTCGAGGGGGACAGCGAGGTGGTCTGGTTCGCCGGCAACCACGCCGACTACGAGGCAGACCGCCGCCGTCGGCTCGGGCGCGCCGCCGACCAGCCGCACCGCATCCGGTTCCGGAAGCTGACCCGCGTCTGACGTGGGGCACTGGCCGTTCAACTGTGCCAGTCCACGACCTGAAGACCGCCGACGCGGTCGAAGTGACGGCGGTTGTGCGTCACGATCACCGCGCCCGCGGCGAGCCGCGGTCTCCGAACGGATCAGGAGATTCGGTGATTGGCGTCTGATCCAGACGCGGCAGATCGTCGTCGAGCTTCCCGATGCAGTCGAGCACCGCCTGCGGCCACGCGTCCGACGGCTCCAGCACGACCGTGCCCCCGTCCCGGCGGGCGATCACTTCGGCGGCGTCCCGCGGGAAACGGCATTCCCTGGGAAGTCGAACGGCCTGGCTGCCGCCGGTCCAGAAGAGCGTGGCGCGGTATTCAGAGGCCATCCTTCAAGGATATATGCGCTGTAGGTACGCGGCGAAACCGACGGGGCTGGACGCGTGCATGCGATGCGTCTAGACCGGCAATCAGCCGCTTTCATAACCGGCAATCAGCCGCTTGTTTACCCGGCAATCAGCCGCTAGACTGACCAGCAAATGGACGCAGCCCGGCCGCTGTTTCCGCGCTCTCTGGCGTCCGCCATTCGGGAAGCCCTGGCGGATACGCCCGTCGTCTGCCTGCTCGGCCCTCGGCAGAGCGGCAAGACCACGCTGGCGCGGCAACTGGCGCCCCGGCGTACGTTCGTCAGCCTCGACGAGCCGAGCTACTACCGGACCGCCACCGAAGATCCGGCGGGTCTCGTGGCCAGCCTGCCGGAGGCAGCAACCGTGGACGAGGTTCAGCGTGTGCCGGCTCTCCTTCCCGTCATCAAGCACGCGGTGGACCGGGACCGGCGTCCCGGTCGCTTCCTGCTGACCGGCTCGGCCAATCTGCTGCTGACGCCGGCCGTCACTGAGTCGTTGGCCGGGCGCATGGAGATCGTGCAACTGCACCCGTTGACGGAATAGGAAAAAGAGCGCCGGCCCGGCGGATTCCTGAATGCGCTGCTGTCCGGCGCGCTCGAACCGGGCATCCGGCCCCACGAGGAGACCTCGGGGCCGTCGCTGCCGGAAAGGCTGGTCGCCGGCGGCTATCCCGAACCGCTTGCCAGAACGCCGCGTCGCGTGAGGCAATGGCATCGGCAGTACCTGCGCAGCATCGTCGAGCGCGACATGCGGGACGTGGCGCGGGTGCGGGATGTGAATGGCATCGGCAGGTTGCTGGAGCTGCTGGCGCTACGGAGCGCGCAATTGTTCAACGCGAGCGGCTTGGCGAACGATCTCGGTCTGCGCAGGGAGACGGTCGAGCACTACGCCGCCGTGCTGGAACGGCTGTTCCTGGTGCGACGCCTGCCCGCGTGGCGCCGCAACCCGGCCAACCGCCTCGTCGCGTCGCCGAAGGTGCATTTCCTGGACAGCGGTCTGGCCGCGACGTTGGGCGGCCTGACGGCCGACCACTGGCTGTCCGGTCGCGATCGCATGGGGCACCTGCTGGAGTCGTTCGCGGTCCAGCAGCTCGTCGCCCAGGCAGCCTGGACCGATCCCGATCTGCGGTTCTGGCACTATCGCGACAAGGATCAGGTGGAGGTGGACGTGGTCGTGACACGCGGTGCGAAGACCTGGGGGGTCGAGGTCAAGGCTAGCGCAGCCGTCGGACCTGGCGATGGACGGGGACTCCGTCGACTCGCGGATCGCTGCGGCGAGGACTTCGAGTCCGGCGTGCTGCTCTACGCCGGCCGGGATGTGCTTCCGCTCGGTGATCGGCGTATGCTCGCCGTGCCGCTGAGCGAGCTGTGGGAGCGGTAGAGGGACCGATCGAGACAATCATTCATTTGTCAGGGACGCGAGATGAACCGATGTTCCGACGGAAGTCCCGATCGTCAGGCCCTTGTTCTTCAACTCGACAAAGACAGCGTGGGTCCGACCCTCTGATTTCAGATCGACACCGATTGACGCATCCTTGAATGTGTCGGCGAGCGGGGTTCGCTCCTTGGGAACAGCATCGGGCCTGACGTCCTACAGCGGCCAGTCCCGCAGGATCCGCTCCGTCTCCTCGAGGTGGCTGCTCTCGTCGCGGATGAAGTCCTCGAGCTGCACGGCGAGGCCCTTGTCGCCGTACGCTTCGGCCTCCTGCGCGCGCGTGGTATAGCCCTTCATCGCATGGGCCTCGGCTTCCACCACCGCCTCCAGCATCGCGCGGTTGCCCTCGGGCAGCGCCACCGGGCGCGGCGTGGTGCAGGGCTTGCCGCCGAGCGAGACGATCTTGTTGGCGAGGAACTGCGCGTGCATCTGCTCGTCGGCGACCTCGGCCAGGAAGAACTGGGAAAGCTGCGGCCGGTAGGGGCCGGTGGCGCGGGCGGCGTAGACGATGTACTGGATGATGGCGCCGAGCTCGTCGGCGAGGTCTCCGTTGAGCTTCTCCACCAACTCGTCCTTGGTCAAACGTTGCTCCTTCGCTGCGGGTGCCTTGGGTCCGGTCGTCGGGGGCCACCCGATTGGTGTTCTCGATGCCACCGGCGATCTGCCCCCCCTGCATCGAGGACCGGCCGAGGCACTTGCTCATTGCGAGGGGGGGGGCGAGGCGGCCGAGCGAGCCGGCCGCCCCGACCTCACGGTGTCTCAGTCGACGATCGCCTGGTAGATCAGCGACCGCACCTTCTGCTGGTCGTCCAGGTTGATGGCCGGGATGATCTGCGTCAGGTAGACCACCACCATCTCCTCCTTGGGGTCGGCCCAGTAGACGGAGTGGTAGGCGCCGGCCCAGGCGAACTCGCCGACCGAGCCGGGCAGGCCGCCGGCGGCCGGGTCGTGGGTGATCGAGAAGCCGAGGCCGAAGCCCTGGCCGTTGCGGAACGCGATGTCGCCCAAGTGGTCGCTGGTCATCGACTCGACCGTCTTGCGCGACAGGATGCGGGTTCCGTTCAGCTCGCCGCCGTTCAGCATCATCTGCAGGAACGTGGCGTAGTCGGTGGCGGTCGACAAGACGCCGGCGCCCGCGGAGAACGCCTTGCGCGGACCGTTTACGTAGTGTCCCTGGCCGACCATGTGGCCCGGGTCGGGCGCCCGCTCGAAGCGGCTGCCGCCGTCCACCGACGAATAGACGGTCGCCAGGCGGCCCAGCTTGTTCTCGGGAAGAAAGAAGTGCGTGTCGGTCATCCCGAGCGGGTCGAACAGCCGCTCCTGCAGGAAGTCGCCGAGCGTCTGGCCGCTGATCTTCTCGATCATCGCGCCCAGGATGTCGGTGTTGTAGCCGTAGATCCACCGCTCGCCGGGATGCGCGTCCATCGGCAGCTTGGCCAGGCGCGCCATGGTCTCGCCGACCGTCTCGTCGCGGTCGGCGAAGTACCAGCCGGTGATCCCCGCTTCCGCCCAGGCGTCGGCGGCCGGTCCCCGGTTGGCCAGCAGGCCCATGCCGTAGCTGATGCCGGCGGTGTGGGTCAGCAGGTCGCGGATGGTGATCGGCCGGCGCGCCGGCACCACGTCGTAGCCGCCCTCGTCGTTCGGCTCGGCGACGGTCGTCTCGGCGAACGCCGGGAGGTACTTGCCGACCGGGTCGGTGATCAGCAGCTTGCCCTCTTCCTGCAGCAGCATGACGCCGACGCTGGCGAGTGCCTTGGTCTGCGACGCGATGCGGAATATGCCATCGGACGGCATGGGCGCCTGGGCCTCGATGTCGCGGAAGCCGATCCCTTCGCGATAGGCGATCTTGCCCTTGCGAACCACGATGGTGACCGCACCGGCCAGCCGGCCCTCGTCGACGTAGCTCTCGAGCGCCAGGCTCAGGCGGTCGAGCCGCTCCGACGACATTCCCACTTCTTCCGGACTGACACGGACGAGTCCCTGCGCGAGCAGGGTCTGCGGAACGAGCAGCAGCGCGAACACGACGGCGAGCGCCGTCAGGCGAATGCGTGATCTCATGGCGTTACCTCTTCGGACGATTTCAGCGGGTTCGAACCAGATGGAGCGCGATGGCCGCGCCGAACAGCACCAAGCCCATGATATCCGTGACGGTGGTCGCGTAGAAGAGCAGCAGGCCTCCGGCCACCGCGGCGACCCGTTCGACCGGGTTCGCGGCCTGCCGCAGCCAGCCCCCGAGCCCCATGGCCAGGGCGCTGACGCCGATCGCGGCCGTGCCCACCGTCCGGAAGATGTCGCCGAGCGGCGCCTGCAGCAGCACGCCGGCCCCCTCCGGGCTGACCGTGAACGCGAATGGCACCAGGAAGGCCGGCAGCGTGTACTTCCAGGTCAGCATCATCGTCTGGAACGGGTTGCCGCCGGTGATGGCCGCCGCCGCGAACGGCGAGAGCGCCGTCGGCGGGCTGACCTCGGAGAGCACCGCGTAATAGAAGATGAACATGTGGGCGGCGAAGTCGGGAACGCCGACCAGTGTCAGCGCCGGAGCGATCATCACCGCCGCGATGATGTACGACGCGGTGACCGGGACGGCGAGGCCGAGCATCCAGACCGCGACGGCGGCGTAGACCACGGTGAGGAAGATGTTGCCGCCCGCGAGATCGACGATGATGCCGGACAGCTTGAGCCCGAGGCCGGTCAGCGTCACCACGCCGACGATTATTCCCGCCGTCGCCGTCGTTGCCGCCACCGACAGCACGCTGCGGCCGCCCGCCTCGAGCGCCTCCACCAGCCGGCGCGGCCAGAGGGCGTTCTGCCGGTTGAGAAAACTGAGCGCGACGGCCAGCAGCGTCGACAGGAAGACGGCCCGGAACGCCGTCATCCCGGTCACCAGCAGCACGACGATGGAGATGAGCGGCAGAAACTGGTAGCCGTAGCGGCGCGTCAGCTCGCCGACCGATGGCAGGTCGACGGTGACCGCCTTCGTCCCCAGCCGGCGGGCGTCCGCCTCGATCATCAACACGATCGACAAGTAGTAGAGGATGGCCGGGACGATCGCCATGACGATCACCTGCAGATACGTGATCTGCAGGAACTCGGCGATGAGGAACGCGGCGGCCCCCATCATCGGCGGCGCCATGATCGCGCCGATGCCGCTCGCCGAGAGGATGCCGCCCCCGATCTCGGCCGAGAAGCCCGCGCGCCGGAGCAGCGGCCAGACCACCGCGCCGAGTGTCACCGTCGTCGCGACGCCGCTGCCCGACACCGTGCCGAGCAGGAATCCCGACAGGGTGACCGTGCGGCCCGGCCCCGCCCCGCTCTCCGAGCGTCCGAACGCCGCCATCGTCCAGTTGATGAAGAACGGTCCGGCACCCGACTTGGCCAGGATCGCGCCGAAGATGGTGAACAGGATGATGAACGTCGCGCACACGTTCAGCGGTACGCCGAAGATGCCCTCCAGCGTCATGTAGAGCGTGCCGACGAGGCGCGCGGCGTCGTAGCCGCGGTGCGCGAACAGCTCGAGCCCGACCAGCTCCAGGGACGGCCCGTAGTAGCCGTAGAGGAGGAATGCCGCCGCCGTCACCGGCAGGATCGGCCCGACCGTCCGCCGCGTAGCTTCCAGGACCAGCAGGGTCGTGATCACCCCGAGCACGAGATCCACGGTCAGCGGCGTGGCTGCGCGGTAGACGAACTGATCGAAGTCGATGACCGGCCACGCCAGCGCCGCGACCGCGGCGGCGCCCAGCGTCCAGTCGAGCCACATCACCCGTGGCCGCCAGCGCGGATGCGCCGGGAAGACGAGGAACGTCAGGACGAGGGCGAGGAGGAGAAAGCTGACGCGGTAGATCTGCGGCTGGACGATCCCCACCACCCAGTACAGGGCGTACAGCGACAGGCCCGTGGCCAGAACGGTGACCAGGTTCGCGGTCCATCCCTCCAGCTTGCGGGTCGGGACATCCGCTTCCGGATCGTCGTAGACCGCGGTCGGCGAGTCAGTTGTCGTCAGCGTCGGCCCCCGTTCTCACTCGGACCAGACGCCCTGCTCGCGGTAGTAGCGGACGGCCCCGTCGTGGAACGGAATGGGCGAGCCGGCGGTGGCGCTGTCCAGCGTCAGCACGGCGGCCATCGGATGCACCGCGGCCAGCTCCTCGTGGTGGTCGAACAGGACGCGCGTCAGTTCGTAGGCCAGCTCGTCGTCCATGTCCGCGTGGACCACGAGCACGTTCGATACGGCCACCACGGTCACCGTGTCCTCCATCCCCGGGTAGACCGAGGGCGCGATGGGGGAGTTGTGGTAGACCAGCGAGCCGTACAGCTCCTGCAGCGTGGGAAGCGTCTCGCCGTTCGGCACGACCTTGATTGTCCGGCCCGGCGTGGAAGCCAGGTCCAGGACGGCGCCGGTCGGCAGGCCGCCGCTGAAGAAGAACGCGTCGATCTTGTCGTCCTTGATGGCGTCCACCGACTGCGCAGCGCCGAGGCTCTGCCTGGTGATTTCGGTCTCGGGATTCACCCCCGCCGCCTCCAGGATGCGGAAGGCGCTCACCTCCGTGCCGCTGCCGGGCGCGCCGGTGGATACGACCCGGTCCTTCAGATCGGCGACCGTCTCGATGCCGGTCGAGGTGACCGAGACGAGGTGGTTGTAGTTGTCGTAGAGGACGGCGAGCCCGCGCATCGGCACCTCGCCGAAGTCGGCGAACACGCCGCGCTGGTTCGCCGCGTCGTCGATGGAGTCGGCCAGGCCGAACGCGAGATCGGCCGAGCGGCTGGCGATGAACTTCAGATTGTCGACGGTGCCGGCGGTCACCTCGGCCGTCGCCTCGACCCCGTCGACGTTGTCGCTGATCACCTTCGCGATGCCCCCGCCGTACGGGTAGTAGACGCCGCCGGTGCCGCCGGTCGCGATCGACAGTCGCACGGTCAGTCCGCCCCCGCTGCCCGGTCCTCCGCACGCCAGCGCACCCGCGGCGACCGCCGCGGCTGCCGTCAGCGCGATCCATCGCGCGACATGCCTTCTCCGACCCGCCAGGTTTCGTGTCGTCATCTGCCGTCTCCTGTTTCAACGGCCCGGCCGGCCGCTCAACGTGGAGGCATTCTATCCTGACGTACCGGCAAAGTCGGCGCCGACACTGCACATTTCTCCCGCTTCGCCTATCAGTCCGTGGTGAAACCCCGCGTCGCACCGAGAACGGCGAGGCGCCCGCGTGGCAAGGCGCGAGGAGGAAGCATATTGGGCATATTCGACCGAGGAGCAACGCAGTCCACGCGGGATGCATCGCCGTTCGAATGCAGCGGGGCTTTTGCCACGGACTGTTATCCTCGGCGCATGCAGTGGATTCGAACCCGCGCGATAGCGGTAGCCGTCGCCCTTGCGCTGTTCGTCGCGACGGCCGGCGGCAGCTCCGAGCCGACCCGCGCGAGACGGGGCATGGTGGTTGCCTCGGACGGCCAGGCGGCGGAAGTGGGCCGCGAGGTGTTGCGAGCCGGCGGATCCGCGGTGGACGCGGCGGTCGCGACCGCGTTCGCCCTCGCCGTGACGTGGCCGGCCGCCGGCAACATCGGTGGCGGCGGCTTCCTGGTGCACCGCGGGGCGGACGGGTCCGCCGCGGCGTACGACTTTCGCGAGACCGCGCCTGCCGCGGCTTCCCCGGAGATGTTCCTGGCCGGCGGCGTCTACGACGCGGCGCGGCACCACGACAGCCACGTCGCGGTCGGTGTTCCGGGTACGGTCGCCGGACTGCATCGGGCCTGGATCGACCATGGCCGGCTGCCCTGGCGGCGCCTGGTGGAACCGGCTGTCGCCCTCGCGCGCGACGGGTTCGTTCTCACGCACTCTCGCGCCGCGTCGCTGGCCGCCGTCCTGCCGCGCATGGCCCGGTATCCTGCCTCGGTCGCCGCCTTTTCCAACGCCGGTGCGCCGTACGCGGCCGGCGAACGCCTCCGCCAGCCCGAGCTCGCGGGCACGCTGGAGCGGATCGCGGCCGAAGGTCCGGACGGCTTCTATCGCGGCCGGACCGCGTCGCTGGTCGCGCAGGAGATGGCGGAGCACGGGGGGCTGATCACCGAGGCTGATCTGGCCGCCTACGAGCCCAGGGTCCGCGAGCCGATTCGGGGAACCTATCGCGGATACGAGATCGTGTCCATGCCGCCGCCCAGCTCCGGCGGGATCACCCTGGTCCAGATGCTGAACGTGCTGGAAGGCTACGATCTGCGGGCCGCCGGCTACGGCTCGGCCGTCAATGTCCATCGCATTGCCGAGGCGATGCGGCGCGGCTTCGCGGACCGCGCGCGACATCTCGGAGATTCCGATTTCAACCCCGCGATGCCGGTGCTGCGGCTGACGTCGAAGGAGTACGCGGCGGGTCTGCGGGCGACCATCGACCCGGATCGCGCGTCCCGCTCGGGTCCCGACACGTTCGAGTGGCCGGCGACCGGGAACGAGACGACGCACCTGTCGGTGGTCGATTCCGACCGGAACGCGGTAGCGCTCACCACGACGCTCGAGCAGTCCTATGGTTCCAGGATCGTGGTGCCCGGGGCCGGCTTCCTGCTGAACAACGAGATGGGCGACTTCAATGCCGCACCGGGACTGACTACCGCCACCGGACTCATCGGCACGCCTCCCAACCTGGCCGAGCCGGGCAAGCGCATGCTGTCGAGCATGACCCCGACCATCGTCGCGAAGGAGGGCCGTCTCTTCATGGTGACCGGGAGTCCGGGCGGACGGACCATCATCAATACGGTGCTGCACACCATTCTGAACGTCGTCGACTTCGGGATGAACGTTCACGAGGCGGTCAACGCCCCCCGCTTCCATCACCAGTGGCTTCCGGACGAGTTGCGTTACGAGCGCCACGGCCTGTCGCCGGACACGTTGGCCCTGCTCGCGGCGCGGGGGCATACGCTGGCGGCCCGGGCCAGCCAGGGGGCGGCGCACGCCATCGTGCTCGACCCGGAGGCGGACGTGCTCGAAGGAGGGGCCGACCCGCGGCGCGCCGATGCGGCAGCGGCCGGGTACTGAGAGCGAGCCCGCCGCAGCCGGCACGGCTATTCGTGCCTGCCGGCGGTGAGACGCACCGCCGGCAGCGCGCGGTCTCCACGGCCCCGCTACCGGGCGCCGTAGATTCGCTCGTAGGCGGCGTAGTTCGCCACCACCTCGCGGGCGAAGTTGCGCGTCTCGGTGTAGGGGATGCTGGCGACGAAGAAATCGTCGCGCAGGCCGCGCGCCGCTGCCCACCAGTCGCCGGCGCGATCCTCGCCGGCGTTGTAGGACGCAATTACCGGGAGGCGGGCGTCGTCGAACAGATCCAGCAGGTCCGCGTTCAGGCGGGCCGCGATGGCGATGTTCACGCGGGGCTCGGCGAGGGTGGCGTCGTCGATGCCGCCGGCCAGGATTTCGCCGACCCCGGCCCGTTCGGCGAGCGCCTCCGCCGTGTAGGGCATGATCTGGAGAAGGCCGACGGCCCCCACCGCGGAACGGGCGGCGGGGTCGAAGCGCGATTCCCGCCGCATCAACGACACCAGCAACACCGGGTCGGCCCCGTGCGCGCGGGCCGCTGCAACGACCGTTTCCCAGAACGGTCGCGGGTAGGCCATCGACAGGAAGTCGTCCGGCAGTCCCCGCCCGGGCCGGTTGAAGTAGTCGGGAAAGTGGTTGAAGAGGACGCGCGCCGCGCTTGCGTGATCGCCGGCCTCGGACGAGGCGCGAGCCGCAAGCAGCGCCAGGCCGCCGTCGCCGCGGCTCCGACCCAGCAGGCGGCGCAGGTACCAGGCCGCATCGTCGATCAGGCCGGCGCGCGCCAGCGCCATGGCGGCGCGAAACTCCGCTCGCTGGCGTGCCGCGGGGCGGAGCGCAAGGGTAGGGAAGTCGAGCGGCGCCGGAGAGGAAATGCCCCCGTCCGGCGCTCCCCGGATCTCGATCAGCCGGCGCCGCGCGGTCAGCCCGTAGTAGTGGTACGGGTAGCGCATCGCGAGCGGTTCGAAAGCGCGTGCCGCGGCCGCCGAATCACCGCGCCGCTCGTGGGCGACGCCCAGCCAGTACTGTGCCGCCAGGGCGAGGTTGCCGCCCGGTCCCCGGTCGATGAGGCCGCGCAGATTCGTCAGCGCGCGCTCGTGCTGCCCGGTGCGTAGCGCCGCCACCCCGGCCCGCCAGAGGATCGCGCGTTGGTCGTCGGGCGTGGGCGCGGTCTCGAAGAGCCCGGGAAAGATGGCCAGGCCGCCCTCGACGTCACCGGTCGCCACGAGCACCGCGGCGAGCAGCACGCCGGCGTCGCGCCGCTGCTCGGACGTGGCGCCGGAGACGCGACCCTCCCAGAGAGCGAGACCGAGTTGGCGGGCGCGCGCCATGTCGCCCATGCGCACCGCCAGGCGGAAGTCGGTCAGGCGGATGGCGGGCGCCAGGCGACTGGAGGCGAAGCGGTCGTAGAACGCGGCGCAGGCCGCGACCGCGGCCGCGTTGTCGCGCTGCGCGTAGAGCGTATCAATCCGTTCCGCCGCGATTTGCTCGTGCGATGCGCGAACGGTGTATGCCGCGGCCCATTCGTCGAGAAGCTCCAGGGCGGGTTCGAAGCGGGACGCGTTGCGAAGCCGCCGGACCAGTCCGCGGTACTCGGCCGCGGTGAACGGCGCCGGCGGCTCGTTCCGGGCGCGCGCCAACCGCCGGAACTCGCGTCGCGCCGTCACGAAGGTGTCGGCAGTTCGATGCTGCAGTTGAGCCTCCCGCAGCGTCGTGAGGGCTCCGGCGCCGTCGCCGTCGGCCTCGAGTGCGGCCGCGAGCCCGAGACGGGCGGCGTCGGCTACCGCGCCGGTCGAGGTGGCGTCGAGTACCCGACGGTAGAGTGTCGCCGCCCAGTCCGGCGCTCCGACCGCGAGGTGCGCTTCGGCCACGCGCAGGATCAGATCGCGATGGCGCACCGGGTCGCTGCGGATCAACTCCGTCAGGACGATCTCCGCAGTGGCCGGCGCCCCCCGCTCGGCGGCGGTTGCGACGATGGCGCGCCGGGCGAAGGTACGCATGAAGACCGCCCGGGCGATTACTTCCTGCCACGCGGACTCCGCTGCAACCGGTTGCCCGGCCTCCGCGAGCAGCGCGGCGCGCAGGATGGTGCGCTCCAGGGGCGGCGCCGCGCCGCTGCGCGTGGGCGCCTCCCTTTCCAGCGTCGCGAGGGCTGCGCCGGCCCGGCCGGCGCGCAGGTGCGCCACCGCCGCGGGATAGGTGGGCGGCGGCGGCCGGAGACCGTCGATGGCGCCGGTTTCCTGCCCGGAGGCGGGACCTGCGGCGAGGAGCCAGACTAGCAGCCCGTGGCAAAGGCCCCGCTGCATTCGAACGGCGATGCATCCCGCGTGGACTGCGTTGCTCCTCGGTCGAATATGCCCCATATGCACAGGTGCGTTATGAGTTTCCAGTATAATACCAGACGCTGTTTATGAGTGTTGCTAATACCGGCAGGGTAGCTGCCTGCCGGAGGGAGTAGTGCAGAAGTGAA
>CATQHX010000022.1 GCA_958296065.1 Vicinamibacterales bacterium
GATGGCCCGGGGGCGCCACTCGCGCGGCGTCGCCGCCTCCAGCATTTCGAGGTGGGTCGGTGAGCCGTACGAGACCGTTTCGCTATCGAGATCGAAGTCCCGGAGGAGCTCGATGGCCGGGGCCCGCGCGTAGACGTCGACGTAGTAGCTCAGATTGAGCAGCCGGCGACCATCCTGCGGTTCCCGGGTTGCCGCCATGCGCCGCTTGATCCGTTCGAACGATCCGGGCAGCGCGTAGTCTTCGGCAGCGGCGTCCGGCGCGTCCACGGCGGACGCCAGCGCGCCGGAACCCGCTCCGGGCCCTTCCTGCGCAGCGGAGGCAGCCGGCGCCGCCAACCCCATCGCGACCGCTGCTACGAAGGCAAATCGCATCAGTTGCATGGCGCGTCAGGTTGAAGTCAACATCCAAGTTACGACGCCGCGCGAGGGCTGTCAAGATCTCCGCGGTCCCGTTCGGTGCCCTCCGCGCGTTGCCGCTCGGCAACGGGGCTCCCGGTAAGATCGTCCCGTGACCCTTGTCGATGCCGCTGGCGTTCTCGTCGGTCTGCTTCTCGTGCTGCTGCTGGTAATGGCCTGGCGCCTGCGAGCGGCCCGCGCGGGCGAGATTCGGACGCGTGCACGGTTGGCCTCCTTGCTGGAGAATGACGAGGCGGGACTGGCCGTATGGGATGCCGGGGGGCGGCTCGTCGCCTGCAACGGACGCTTTCGGGAGTTCTATCCGGCGGTGACCCTGAAGCCCGGCCTCGAGTTCGAGGACCTGGTCCGCTATACCGCGACGCGGGCGGTGGTGGTCATCCCGGAGGCGGAGATAGGCGCCTGGATCGACGAGCGACTCGCTGGACGCGGCGAGGCCGTGGCCGAGACGCTGCGTACGCCGGATGGCCGCTGGATAGAGATCCGGACCCGTCCCACGGTCCAGGGGGAGACGCTTCTGGTCTATGCCGACGTTACCGCCATCCGGAGCGCGGCAACCGAAGGTGTCGCCTCCGAGCCCGCCGCGAGCAGCCAGGGGACGGTCGGCATGCTGCAGGACGCCATGGCGCTTGGGCGCGAAGCGGTATCGTTCCATCAAGCAGTCCGCGAACTGGCGCGGTTGCTGGCCGCATGGGGTGGATGGGACGCCGGTACCGCCTATCTGGCGCCCGCCGACGGCAGCGGGGCGTTGGTCTCGACCGGCGTGTGGCACGTCGGCGACGAGCGCATCGTGCCTCAGGAGACCCGCGCCGGCCTCGACGCGTGCTGCGACGACACGGATGACCACGTCCTGCGGCGCGCGGTGACTTCCGCCGAATCGACCTGGGTTGCGAACGTCGCCGTCGACCCGCGGTTGTCCGACGCGCGCCGTGCGGCGCTCGGGCAGATACGGTCGCTCCACGCGATTCCCGTGGCTTGCCGAGGGACGGTCGTGGCGGTTTTCGAGCTCTTCGCCGGCACGCCGACCGTGCCGGAGCCGCTGCGCGAACGGCTCGTCGCCGCCGCCGTCGGCGAGCTCGGCCACGTGTTCGAGCGCGAGCGGACCGCTCTAAGCTCCGGGGCGGAGCACGACGCTGTCGGGCGTTCCGACTAGCGCCCCGAAACGCCGAGCCAGCGAATCATTTTGGGGCGCCAGGCGCGGTTATCGGAATGAGAGCCACGGGCGACGATCTTCGGGCCAGGGGTCCACGGGCAGTCTGATAGGATTGCCGCCATGCCGAACGAGCAGCCGTCCGCTTCCGCGCGATTCGGGTCCGCGGCGTCCGATGCGTTGAGTCGACTCCCGCTGCCCGACATGAACCCGCGCGGGCTGCTCCGCCACTTCGGGCCGGGGCTGATCCTGATGATGACCGGGATCGGCACCAGTCACCTCGTCACGGCTCCGGTCGCGGGAGGGCGGTTCGGGTACGCGCTGCTCTGGTGCATTCCGGTGGCCTACATCTTCAAGTACTACGGCTTCGAGATGGCCTTCCGGTTCACCAACGCAACCGGCCGGAGCATGCTCGACGCGTACACCACCGCGCCCGGCAAGTGGCCTGTCTGGTACGTGTTGATCACGACGGTCATCCAGTGCGCGCTCGGGCAGGCGGGGCGGCTGGCGGCGGCCGCGGCGGTGCTCTTCTACGTCTTCTCCGAGTATTTCGGCCTCGGCCTGCCGTCCTGGGTGTACGGCCTGGGCCTCGGGGCGCTCTCCGTCGGCATCATCCTCTACGGGCGCTATGCCGCGGTCGAGCTGGCCACGAAGGTGCTGGCCGGCCTGCTGTTCGTCTCGACCGTGGGGGTCTACCTGTTCGAGCCGGCGCCGATGTCGGCGATGGGCCGTTTCTTCGTCTTCGAGACGCCGGCCGGCTCGTGGCTGGTGATCGCCGCATTCCTGGGCTTGCTGCCGACCGGCATCGACGTCTCCCTGCAGGCGTCGGAGTGGGGAAAGGCGAAGCGGGTCGGCATGGGACGCATCCGCGAGCAGCTCGAGCGGGACGGGCTGGCGAAGCGGTTCGATCCGTTCGGCGGCTCGACCAGCAAGGACCTGGCTGTGGACGTCTCGGCGCTGCCCGAGCACGCGCAGGAGTACTGCCGGCGCTGGTTCCGGATCGGACTCTGGGACTTTACGCTCGGCCATGTCGTGTCGTTCGTGCTCGCGGTGATCTTCCTGCTGCTGGCGGCCATATGGCTCTGGGAGCCGGGCAACCCGGCCGAGGTGGCGGGGAACGGGGTCATCGGCGAGATCGCGCGCATCTTCACCGACAGCATCGGCCCGGGAATGATGTTCATCTTCCTGCTCGGCGCGTTCGCGGCGACGTTTTCGACCGCGTTCAACTACTTCGACGGCTGGCCCCGCGTGGTGGCGGCCTGCTGTCGCAACCTGTTCCAGGCCACCGCGGCGCTGCCCGGCATCGCCGCGGATCAGTTGACCGATGCCCACCGGCGGACTGCGGCCTCGGAGTACAACATCTATCGCATCACGATGTTCTACTCGCTGATCGCGGCCGTGCTCATCCTGGCCGGCCTCCCGCGACCGGTGTTCCTGGTGCTGGTCTCCTCGGCGCTGGCGTTCTTCATCGCTCCGGTCATCTTCTTCCTGAACCTGTACTACTGTGTGACGGTGATCCCGAAGACCGACACGGCGTTCTATCCGTCGCCGCTGGTGCGTGCCTTCGCGTGGTTCAGCTTCGTGGTGTTCACCGCCCTGACCGCGATTGTCGTCATGGCCCGGGTGTTCGGAGTGACTCTCTTCGGAGGCTAGGAGATTGCGGCGTAGAACGCAACGCAGTGAGTTCTCAGGCGCAAGGTCCTGGGGCGGTGGGGGCTGGGGCCGAACACGGAGCCCTGCGACGGGTTTGGCGGCGCTAGGAGCTTGCGCCGCAGAACGCAGCGACGCGGAGTGCTGAGGCGCAAGGTCATGGAGTGGGGGGGGATGGGCCGAAACGCCGAGCCAGCGAGGCGTTTCGGGGCGCTAGCGCCCGTGGTGGAATCTGGACATCGGCCAATGTCGCGGCGCCTTTCACGGCGGCTCGCCGCGGTGCCGGCATGCGCCGTCGTTGCCGCGCTGGCGCTCGGCGGATCCGCGCCGGCGGCGGCCGGACAGGGCGGAACGGACCTCATCGTCAACGTCACGCACCGGGCGCGAGCCCTCCATCCCGGCGAGATCGTCGTTCTGAACGTGCGGACCTCCGAGGCCCCGGCCGCGCTGGAGGCGAGCGCTTTCGACGCCGACCTGCGGTTCTTCCCGGCCGGGCCGGCCAACGTCTGGACGACGCTGGTCGGCATCGATCTCGAGGTCGAGCCCGGGGAGCACCCGGTCACCGTGCGGGCGACCGCGGTCGACGGCTCCGCGATCGAGACGGTCTACACGCTGTCAGTGGAGCCGAAGCAGTTCGCGACCCGGCGGCTGACCGTCGAGCCGCGGTACGTCGACCCGCCGCCGGACGTCGTGGAGCGCATCCTGCGCGAGAGAGACCACCTGGCGGCGCTGTTCCCGGTCTCGACCGCCGTGCGCTACTGGCGCGACGGGTTCGTGCGGCCGGTGCCGGGACGCGCGAACAGCGCCTTCGGCCGCCGCAGCGTCTTCAACGGCCAGCCGCGCAACCCTCACAGCGGCGCCGATTTCCGGGCGGCGGCGGGGACACCGATCAAGGCGCCCAACGACGGGGTAGTGGTGCTGGCGACCGACCTCTACTTCTCCGGCAACGTCGTCATCATCGATCACGGCTGGGGGCTCTACTCCTTTTTCGCGCACCTGTCCGCCATTGACGTAGCCGAGGGCGACCGCGTCCGCCGGGACACGGTGGTCGGCAGGGTCGGCGCGACCGGTCGCGTGACCGGCGCCCATCTGCACTGGACGCTGCGCCTGAACGACGCCCGCGTCGACCCGCTCGCCCTGCTGGAGCTGTTTCCCGCCGCCGGAGGGGGTTAGGAGCTTGCAAACGCGGAGCCTTGCGACGGGTTTGGCGGCGCTGGCGCGACGGGCATCTGTCTGCCTGGTCCTGGCGGTGCTGGCCTTTGCTGTTGTGCCGGGCGCGTCGCAGCAGATCGGGCCGGCCAACGGCGCGCTCGTGCTTGTGGGCGGCAACCTGCAGGATCCGGCCATCGTCGAGCGCTTTCTCGACCTGGCGGGTGGGCGCGATGCGCCCGTCGTGCTGATCCCGACCGCGGGCGGCGCGGAGGCGTACGACGAAACATGGCGCGGCGGCGATGCGTTTCGCGCGGCGGGGGCGACCCGACTCACCGTCCTGCACACCACTGACCGCGACACGGCGAACACGGAAGCATTCGTCGAGCCGCTGCTCGGTGCCCGCGGGGTGTGGTTCGGGGGTGGCCGCCAGTGGCGCCTGGCGGACGCCTACCTGCACACCCGGGTGCACGAGGCGCTGCAAGGAGTCCTCGACCGGGGCGGCGTGGTGGGCGGATCCTCCGCCGGAGCGACGATCCTGGGCTCGTACCTGGTGCGCGGCGACACACGGACGAACACCATCATGATGGGGGACCATGAAGAAGGGTTCGGGTTCCTCCGGGATGTCGGTATCGACCAGCACCTGCTCCGGCGCAACCGGCAGTTCGACCTGCTCGAGGTGATCCGGGCGCGCCCCGACCTGCTGGGCATCGGCATCGACGAGGACACGGCCATCGTCGTGCACGGCGATTCGTTCGAGGTCATCGGCCGCGGCTACGTGGCCATCTACGACCACGAGCGGCGGCTCGATTCCGGCGGGCTCTTCTACTTCCTGGCTCCGGGCGACACCTACGATCTGGCGGCCCGCGAGGCATTCGGGTCCCAGCCGGCGCGGCGCCCCCTGCAACGCGTCGTGGC
The DNA here is from genome assembly GCA_958296065.1 of Vicinamibacterales bacterium. Classification (GTDB taxonomy): domain Bacteria; phylum Acidobacteriota; class Vicinamibacteria; order Vicinamibacterales; family UBA8438; genus WTFV01. The sequence goes on from CATQHX010000022.1 coordinate 5,282, forward strand.
CGGGCCCTGGCCGGCCGCCGGCGCCAGGTGAACGCGCTTCAGGCGTGGATCGCGCCGGAGACCACGTCGATCAAGGCATCCAGGTCGCCGGCGTCGTTGTACAGGTGCGGCGCGATGCGGACGGCGCCGCCCCGGAGCGAAACCGACACCTGGCGCGCCCGGAGGTCGCGACCGAGTCGCGGGATGTCGACACCGGCCGGCAGACGGACCCCGAACAGGTGCCCGGCGCGCCAGCGGGCATCCTCCACGCGGCAGCCGAGATCGCGGAGCCGCTCGACCGCCGCGCCGCTCAGGTCGACGGTGTGGGTCTGCACCCTTTCCGGTCCCCAGTCGAGGACCTGCTCCAGCGCGGCCTCGAGCATCGGCAGCAGGAGGAAGTTCGACCGCTCGCCCATGTCGTAGCGAATGGCGCCCGGCTGGTACTCGTCGCGGTAGTTGACCAGCTCGTTGAAGCGCTCGCTGCCGCGGCGGGTGATCCAGTTCTCCTCCAGAGGCGTCCCGTCGTCGAAAGCCGCACCGTACCAGGCGACGCCGATCGCGTAGGGGCCGGTCAGCCACTTGTACCCGGCGCAGATCAGTGCGTCCGGGCGGATGCGGGCTACGTCGAACGGCAACGCTCCGATGGCCTGCGTTCCGTCGACGACGAACCGGGCACCCACCGCCCGCGCTCGTGACCCTATGGCGTCGAGGTCGAACCGCAGGCCGTCCGTCCAATGCAACGGCGGCAGTACCGCGACCGCGGTCCGCTCGTCGATCGCGTCGAGAACCTCCGCGTTCCACGCCTCGCCGCGCGAACCGGCGGTCTTCGGCGCCGTGACGGTGCGCAGCGTGGCCCCGGTCTGCCGGCAGGCCCGTCGCCAGGTGTAAACCGCGCTCGGAAACTGTTCCTCGATGACCACGACGGTCCGCCCGGGCCCGAGCGGCGTGTTCCTGGCAACCGTTGCCATCCCGTAGGAAACGGCCGGGACGATCGCCACCCGTTCCGGATCGGGTGCGTTGACGAGTCGTGCGAACAGCCGGCGGACGCGTGTGCTCGGTTCGAAGAAGTCGGCGGTCTCCAGGTGGCTCGGGATCTCGAGGCGTTCGAGCGCGTGTCGCCCGGCCGCCGCGACCCGCTTCGACGCCGGCGCCATGTACGCGCAGTTGAGATAGTGGAGATCCGGCGGCAACGAGAAGAGCTGCCGGTACGGATTGCGATGCGTGGGATGGTGCGGGACCGTTTCCGCAAGCCGGCCCGGGGACGAGGCGAGCGCTCTATGGGGATTGAGGCGGGCTTCCATGAGTACCAGATTAGCTCGGAATCCATCCCCTGGGGCTCCGCCGATGGTATGCTCACGGGTTTTCAGGAGTCTGCCATGGCTCGCACCCCGACCGGAGCGCTGGTGTCGTTGCTCGTCGTCTTGCTGTTGGGAGGATGCGGCTCTCCGGAGGAGCGGGCGGAGCGGGCGGTCTCGGCCCGCGCGACCGCCATCCACGAGCGCGTGCTGACGCTCGATACGCACATCGACATCCCGCTCAACTTTGCCACTCGTGACGTCGATCCAGGCGTATCCGGCGATTTTCAGGTGGACCTGCCGAAGATGCGCGCCGGTGGCCTCGACGCCGGATTCTTCATCGTCTACGTCGGACAGACGGAACGCACGCCCGACAACGAGGCGCAGGCCAAGGCGGACGCGATGACGAAGTTCGAGGCGATTCACCGCATGGCCGAGGAGCTGTACCCGGACGAGATCGCGATCGCCTACTCCGCCGCCGACGTGGAGCGGATTGCCGGCAGCGGCAGGCTGGTGGCGGCGATCGGCATCGAGAACGGCTACGTCATCGGCCGCGACCTGTCGCTGCTCGAGACCTACCACGAGCTCGGTGCGCGCTACATGACGCTCGCCCACGGCGGGCACAACGACATCGCGGATTCGGCGACGCCGCGCGACGCGCTGGGCGATGCAGCGGCCGAGCACGACGGCGTGAGCGCTTTCGGCGAGGAGGTCATCGCCGAGATGAACCGCCTCGGCATCCTGGTCGACGTCTCGCACATCTCCCGGGCGGCGATGCTCGATGCCGTACGCCTCTCGGAAGCACCCGTCATCGCCTCGCATTCGAGCATGCACGCCCTGATGCCGCATCCCCGCAATCTGGACGACGAGCAGCTCAGGGCTCTGGCGGACAACGGGGGCGTGGTGCAGACCGTGGCCCTCGGCGCGTTCCTCTCCGAGACCGCCGCGCGCCGGGCGGCGGAGCTGCGGAACATCCGCGGCGCCTTCGGCATGATTCCCGGGCAGCCGGAGGAGGATCTCGGGGCCGAGCCGTACGAGGACTACCTGGGCCGGATCGAGGCGCTCGACGCCCGCTACCCGGACGCCACGGTTGCCGACTTCGTCGATCACATCGACCACGCGGTGAATCTGATCGGCATCGACCATGTGGGGATCAGCTCCGATTTCGACGGCGGGGGCGGCATCCTTGGCTGGAGCGACGCGAGCGAGACGCTCAACGTCACCCTCGAGCTGGTGCGGCGGGGATACGGCGAGGAGGACATCGCAAAGCTGTGGGGGGGCAACCTCCTGCGCGTTTGGACGGAGGCCGAGACGGTGGCCGCGCGGCTGTCCCGGTAGAAGCCGAGAGCATGTCGATCACGAGTCTTCCCGCGGCACCGCATTCGGCCGGCGTCGTCACGCAAACCACGCATGCGCTGCCGTGGGCCCTGGATCCGGAAGTGCGTGCCCGCTGGCTGGAGGTCCTGGGCCGTGGATCGGCGGGAGTGTTCCTCGACTACGACGGCACCCTGACACCGATCGCGGATCGGCCGGAGCAGGCGACGCTGAGCGACTCGATTCGGGCGAAGCTCTCCCGGTTGGCCTCTTGTTGCCCGGTCACCATCGTCACCGGCCGGGACGTTGCGGTCGTGCGCGGCTTCGTGCGGCTCGATGCGCTCGGCTATGCCGGTTGTCACGGTCTCGACATCGAGGGGGCTGCCGGCACGGGCCTGCGCTACCAGGCGGCAGAAACGGTGCTCCCGATCCTCGATGCCGCGGAGGCGGAGCTTCGGCGCCGCTTGTCCGCCGTGGTCGGCGCGCTCGTGGAGCGCAAGCGGTACAGTGTCTCGACCCATTACCGGCTCGTCGATGCGGACCACGCCGGGCTGGTCGAGGAGGTCGTTTCGGACGTTGCGCGGCGCTACACCGCGTTGCGACGCGAGAGGGGCAAGAAGGTCTTCGAGCTGCGTCCGGACGTGGACTGGAATAAGGGCAGGGCCGTCGCGTGGTTGATCGATGCACTGTCGCTCGATCCGGCAGCGGCGATCTACATCGGAGACGACGAGACCGACGAGCACGCTTTCGAGCTGCTTGGCGGCCGCGGAATTCCCATCGTCGTCGAGCAGGAAGACCGGCCGACGCGTGCGCGTTATCGCGTGCGCGATCCTCGCGAGGTGGCCGAGATCCTGGACCTGCTCATCGAGAAACTGGCGGTGCGCTGAACGGTTTCTCCAGCGCTATCCGGGCGATTTACGCACAATTTACCGTTTCGTCACGACCCCGCAAACGGCAGCGTCCAGGATTTGCTGCACGCCTTCGAGCGCGAAGGGCGCCCCCATGTGGACATCGTGGCAACCGGGACTGGCGGGGGGCAGATCGAAACGATCTTCGGGGCAGGATTACCGGTTCAGCGAAGAGCCCGAGTGACGTCAACGGCCGTTTGCAGCGGTGCTGGCGGGTTTGCGGTTCGAGTGGTGCTGGGATACGCTCGGTTCGGAATCTTCGACGAGGTGCGACTTGGATTCGGTTCACGGCGCCCTTCCGCGCGCTCCGGATGAACTCAACGAGTTGAAGACGCGCCTGCTCGCGATGGGTGGCGAAGCCGAGGAGCAGGTGCGCGGCGCGGTGCGGGCGCTCGTGGAAGGCGATCTGGACCTGGCCGAGCGGGTCCTGTGCGGCGACGAGCCCATCAACCGCCTGCACATGGAGATCGACAAGCGCTGCTACGACCTGCTGGTCAACCATCAGCCCTCGCCGACCGATGTGCGGGTCGTCGTCTCCGGCGTCAAGATCAATGGCGATCTGGAGCGTATCGGCGATGTGGCCGTCAACATCGCAGAGGCGACTTTCAGCTACCTGCAGCACCCGCCGGTCAAGCCGCTCATCGACATCCCCCGCATGGCCGACCATGCGCAGGGCATGTTGCGGGATGCCCTGAACGCATTCGTTCGACACGCCACGGACTTGGCGTACGACGTGCTCGACCGCGACGATGCCCTCGACGGACTCAAGGACCAGGTGTTTCGCGAGCTCTTGCGCTACATGCTTCAGAACCCGGCTACGACCGAGCCCGCTCTCGACCTCATCCTGATATCCCGTCATCTCGAGCGGATCGGGGATCATGCCACCAACATCGCCGAAGAGGTGATCTTCATGGTGTCCGGCTGCGACATCCGGCACCATGCACATGAGGGGAGGAGACCCGCTGAGCACTGAACCGCTCACCACCGTAGCGCCTGCCCCGGCGCATTCCCCGGTTACCGAACCTCTGACTTCCGACGGGACGGAGCGAGTGCTTGTCGTCGAGGACGATCAGGACATCGCGGAGTTGGTGGCGCATCACCTTCACAAGGCTGGTTATGCGTCCGAGATTCTGACCTCCGGCGCGGATGTCATGCCGGTAGTGCGCGCGCGGCCGCCGGCCCTGGTGGTGCTGGACCTGATGCTCCCGGGCCGCAACGGCCTCGACGTCTGCCGTTCCATCCGTGCCGACCCGCGGATGTCGGGCGTACCCATCATCATGCTGACGGCCAAGACCGACGAGACCGACCGCATCGTAGGTCTCGAGCTGGGCGGCGACGACTACGTCACCAAGCCCTTCAGCCCCAAGGAGCTGGTCGCTCGCGTCGGTGCGGTGCTGCGGCGCGCACGGCGCGAGCAACCGCCGCGAAGCGTGCTCCGTTTCGGTCCCGTGAACGTCGACACCGACCGGCACGTCGTGACGTGCAACGGCCAGGACGTTCGGCTGACGGCGAAGGAGTTCCTGCTCTTGCGCTATCTGATCGAGCACCGCGGCCGGGTTCTTACGCGCGACGTTCTGCTCTCGGACGTCTGGGGTTATACCTACACCGGCGGCACCCGTACGGTCGATGTGCATATCCGCCGACTGCGGGAGAAGTTGCCCATGCTGGCGGGGGCCATCGTGACCGTCAAGCAGTTCGGCTACAAGCTGGTCGAGGACGACCCGGGTTCGCCATCCAGGTCATGAGGCTGCGCACCCGGCTGTTTCTCGCGGCGTTCGGCATCGCGGGCATCAGCCTGCTGCTGGCCGCCGCTCTCGTGGCCTGGCTGCTAGAGCGGCAGCTCCTGGATCGGATCGCGACGGACCTGCTCGCCGAGGCGAGGTTGGTCGCCGATCTCGTGGCGCGCAACGGCGCCTCTCCCACGGTCGCGGAACTCGACCGCGAGGCCGACTCGCTCGGGAGCAGCCTGGGGGCACGGGTGACGATCATCGAGCCCGGCGGGCGCGTCGTCGGCGACACGGCCGAGGACGGTCCATCGCTGGCGGCGATGGAGAACCACGGAGCCCGGCCCGAGATTGCGCTCGCACGGGCAGCCGGGGTCGGCGTGACCCGGCGTTACAGCACGACCGTCGAGCGCGATCTCCTGTACGCCGCCGTGCGGGTCGACCATCCCGGGGTGGCCTTCGTCCGGCTGGCGCTCCCGTTGACCGCCGTCGACGATCAGATCACCTCGGTGCAGCGCGGCACGGCCGGCGGACTGCTGCTGGCGCTCGCCGGAGCCCTGGTGCTCGCCTGGGTCACCTCGGCGGCGATGAGCCGTCGCGTCAGCACTATCGCCGCGGTGGCGCAGCGCTACGCCGCGGGCGACCTGACGCCGCAGATCGGTCCGTACGGCGACGACGAGATCGGCACGGTTGCCCGTGCGCTCGATGCTTCCGTGCAGGAGCTCGGCCGGCGTCTCGCGGAGCTGTCACGGAATCGCCGGTTGACGGACGCGATTCTCGCAAGCATGACGGAGGGTGTGCTGGTCGTCGACGCGCGCGGCCGGGTGAAGATGGCCAACGACTCCGTACGCAGGCTGTTGCAAATCGAGCGCACCCCGGTCGACCGCCACTACGTGGAGCTGATCCGTCACCCGGAGGTGGCGAAGCAGATCGGACGGGCACTGGAGGCGGGAGGTTCCAGTCAGACGGAGATCACCCTGAGCACGGAGCCGGTCAGAGTCTGTCTGGCAAGCGCCGCGCCGTATACCGAGCAGGACGAGCCCGGCGTGGTCATCGTGTTGCACGACGTGAGCGACTACCGCCGCGCCGTGCAAATCCGGCAGGACTTCGTAGCCAACGTCTCGCACGAGTTGCGCACGCCGCTCACGGCCATTCGGGGCGCGGTCGATGCGCTTACGGACGAGACGGATGCTGCCGGGCGGCAGCGGTTCCTGGACATCGTTGCGCGCCATACCTTGCGCATGGAGCGCCTGGTCACCGATCTGCTGCGGTTGGCCCGTCTCGATGCCGGGCAGGAGGTGCTGCGTCTGGACTCGTGCGCCATTGCGTCCGTTTTTTCGAGCGTTGCGGCGGAGCTCGCCCCGGTGCTGCAGACGAAGCGACTCCGGGTGGAGTCGCACGTCCAGCCGGGAGCCGAGCGTCTGGTGGTCGATCAGGTCAAGATGCACGATGTCATCAAGAACCTCGTCGAGAACGCGGCGCACTACGCACCGGAACGGAGCGCGATAGAGATCGAGGCCGCGAACGACGATGTGGGAACCGTCGTGCTGCGGGTCTCCGACCGCGGGCCGGGCATTCCCGATACCGACCTTGCGCGGGTCTTCGAGCGCTTCTACCGCGTTGAGCATTCCCGAGCGCGGAATCCGGGAGGCACCGGGCTCGGTCTGGCTATCGTCAAGCACCTGGTCAACCTTCACGACGGGACCGTCGAGGCTGCTCACCGCCCCGGCGGCGGGTCCGTCCTCACCATCGCTCTACCAAAGCGTGCGGCGTTCTCCGCCAAGGCGGAGGCGGCGGACAAGGTCTCGGCGTAGCGCCGAAACGCCGAGCCAGCGAGGCGTTCGGGGCGCTATCGCTCCCGGGTCCCGCGCGAGACGATGAACTCACGCAGCTTGCGAAAGGCCTTCCCGCGGTGGCTCACCGCCGACTTGCGTTCCGGCGAGACCTCGGCCAGGGTGCAGCCGTACGGCGGATAGAAGAAGATGGGGTCGTAGCCGAAGCCTGCGGTTCCGACGGGTTTCTCGGCAATGCGTCCTTCGATCGTGCCGGTCGCCTCGAAGACGACACGGCCCTGCTCGGTCGCCGCCACGGCGCAGACGAACCGGGCGGGGCAGGCAAGGGACTGGCGTTCGTGCAGGCGCGCATAGATGACATCGAACTTCTCGGCATAGGTGGCGCCGTTGAAACGCGCGGAGTGGACGCCGGGCTCACCGTCCAGCCCATCGATCTCCAGGCCGGAATCGTCCGCGACCGTCAGATGTGGTGTCACTCGCCCATAGCGCAATGCCTTTAGCCGAGCGTTCTCGGCGAAGGTCCGGCCCGTTTCCTCCGGCGCGGGTCCGGGGGAGTACGCGCCTACCGGTTCGACGGTCCAGTCGAGCCGGTCGAGAATGCGCTTGATCTCGACCAGCTTGTGCCGATTCGTCGTAGCGACGATCAGCGTGTGAGAGGGCTGTGCGTGCACGAGGTTCCGCGGCTGAGGGCAGGTGCTCCCGTCACTTGGCGGCAGCGGGAAGGAACTCGCCGACGATTGCCCGCTGCATCGCCACGAGTCGTTCGATGGCGGCGCTCGACAGCGCCAGCAGGTCGTCGAGCGCCGCCCGGTCGAACGGCTGCCCTTCGGCCGTGCCCTGTACTTCGATGAAGCGCCCATCGCCCGTCTTCACGACGTTCATGTCCACCTCGGCTCGCGAGTCCTCGGCATAGGCGAGATCCGCGAGCGGACGACCATCGACAATGCCCACGCTGATGGCGGCCACGTAGTCGTCCAGCGGCAGGCGTGCGATCGTGCCCGAATCGTGGAGCTTGCGCAGGGCAAGAGCCAGCGCGACGAAACCGCCGGTGATGGACGCGGTGCGGGTGCCCCCGTCGGCCTGGATCACGTCGCAGTCGACCCAGACCGTGCGCTCACCGAGATCCTCCAGGCGGGTCACCGCACGCAACGAGCGGCCGATGAGGCGCTGGATCTCCTGGGTGCGGCCGCCGACCCGGCCTGCGGAAGACTCGCGGGTCGAACGCGACGACGTCGATCGAGGCAGCATGCCGTACTCTCCGGTCACCCAGCCGGTACCCTTGCCGCGCAAGAACGGCGGTACGCGATCCTCGACGCTGGCGTTACAGATCACGCGGGTCAAGCCCGCTTCGATCAGCACCGATCCTTCGGCGTGGACGATGTAATGCGGGGTGATGCGGGTGTCTCTCAACTCGGCGGAACTGCGGCCGTCGAAACGCGGCGCGTCGGTCAGGGTGCTCGGCGGGATCATGCGCCAGAGTCTAACAGCCCGCGGGAGTGCCCGGCGGGTCTCGAGCGGCGATGCATCCCATCCGGACGGCTAGCGGTCGTCCGGTGGCCCGTCGGCTGCTCCGTTTGTCGAAGATTCTTCGCGGTCCTCACGAGGCAGGTCCAGCACCCACGTCAGGTTCGGGGCGAGCGGCTGTCGCAGGTCGATGTGGCCGGCCAGCGTGTCCACCTCGCGCCCGTCCACGAGAATCTGTACGGCGGTGACCTCGGCGACGTTGGTGGTCAGAGCGTTGACGAGGGCGTAGACCGTCAGCAGCTCGTCGAGCGAGCCGCCGGAATGCTCCGTCGTCACCTCCCCGCTCAAGTCGACGAACAGGATGCCGTCGTCGGCCAGATACAACGTGCGGAGGCGGGTACCCCGCGGAAACGGTGACAACAACTGCCGCGGGGCCATCTCGAGTTGCCGTTCCACGATAATCCGGGCTCGCGACAGCGTATCGGTGCCGTACGGTACCTCGATCTCCCGCCGGACGAGGCCGCGCCCGTCGGCCGCCACGTAGTACATGATCGCCGTGAACGGCGAGCTGCCGACGCTGCCGGCGTCCGTGCCGTCCAACGGGGACAGTGTTCTCGTGGCGGACTCCCAGCGCTCGACCAGGATGAAGGTCAGCGTCGCGGCGCCAATCGTCAGTGCGAGCAGCACGACGCCGGCCATCCGGTACGCGCGCCGGTAACCGCCGCTCGATGCACGTTGCCGGCTCCGGTCTGGCGATTCCATCAGTGTCCGAAGATTCCCGCGTGACCGTCGTATTCCGCTGGTCGCGCTACCGGCCGTTCAAACCCTGGACGGCCGACGTGCTGGCGCTGGTGTCGAGCGGAGCCTCCCCGCTCGGAGCGTATGGCCCGGTGGCGAGATGGTCCCGGAACCGGATGACCCCCGCCAGGATGGCCTCGGCAACCAGAGTCTGGAACGCGGGCTGTGCCATCTCGCGTTCCTGGTCCGGGTTCGAGATGAACCCCATCTCCACGAGGACCGCGGGCATGTTGGCGCCGACGAGCACTCGGAAGGGAGCTTCCTGGAGCGGCCGCGGACTCAACGGCACCCGCCGTCCCAGCTCGCTGCTGACGAACCCGGCCAGATCGGCCGATGGAGCGAGGTAGCGCGCCTGGGCCATTTCCCAGGGAATCATGTCGATCTCGCGGACGCCGCCACCCGACACCGGCAGGTACCGCCCGTCGCGGTCCGCGAGTTCGCGCGCCTCCTGCCCGTACTCGTCGATACTCAAGTAGTACACCTCGGCTCCCGTTATGGCGTCGCGCAGTGCCGAGTTGGCGTGCAAGCTGATGAAGAGGTCAGCGCGGTCGTTGTTGGCGATAGCGGCACGCCGATCGAGGGGGACGACGGTGTCGCCGGTTCGGGTCAGGATGACCCGGACGCCCAGGCGGCGTTCCAGCAGCGCGCGCAGCCGCTGCGCGACGCTCAACGTGACGTCCTTTTCCAGTGTTCCTTCGGGTCCGTGTGCGCCTTCGTCGGTGCCCCCGTGGCCCGGGTCTATCACGATCGTGCGAATCTCGGTGGGAGCGCTGAAGTCCGGGGCAGGGACGGCATCGCCGAGGGCAGGGCCCGTGCCCGGGTCCGTCGGCTCCGCCGGTCGCGCTTCGGCGACGGCGGGAACGGCCGCTTCCAGATCGACCACCAATTGCGTCGAATCGCCCGATTCGCCGCTCACGATGCGGTGCGACGCGTAGGACGGGCCGGGTTCTATCGCGATGCCCGGCAGGTCGGCGAGCAACTCGATGGTTCGTACGGCGGTTCCGCGCGGCTCCGCGGGGCGCACCACGTCGACTGCGTCGGCGTCGAGCCGAATGAGGAGAAGACCGCCGTCCTCGATGACCTCGAATGACGTGTTGGGCGTAATCTGCAGGGTCAGCCGCCCCGATTGCGCCCGCGGGCGGTACTGGGCCGATACGCGGGGGACGTGCACGTCGCCGACGAGGAGGAGCCGCGACCGGTCGCGAAGCTCGATCCGCTGTTCGTGGATGCGTGCGAGGGCGCGGCGGATGAAGTCGAGTGGGACGAACCAGCGCCCGCCGACCCGCTGCGCCGGACCATCGAGCGACACGAGTTGCCCGTCGACCGACGCGAGCGGCTGGCCGGCCGTCAGGACGATGGGTCCGCGGCTGGTGTTGACGGTGAGCGTGCGCTCTCCCGTATCCTCTCCGATATCGAGTTGGAACAGCGCGGCGAGATCGTCGAGGGCGATAGACGCGCTGCCCCCGACGCTCACCGTTGCAAGCGGACGCCGGCCCGCCGTCGTGATCAGGGTCAACTCCCCGGCCGGTTCCTGCGCGGCGAGCGAAGAGGCGCCGACCGCCACGGCCAGCGTCGTGACGAAGAGCGTCAGGGTGCGAGCGGCTCGCACGATTGAAGGCCGCGTCGCGTGAAGCATGGGTGGTTCATGATAGCACCGGCCGGGGCGCCGTCGATTCCGCGCAGTCATGGCGACCTGGAGCGGCTTGTCGGTCCGCTCTGGGACTATCTCGCGGTTGCCGATGAGCCGGCTCCCGCGGACGTGATCTTCGTCTTCGGAAGCCAGGCGCTCGCGGTGCCGGTGCGTGCGGCCGAGCTGTATCGGGCCGGTCACGCCCCCGTCGTGTTGGTGACGGGACATTACGGCCGGATGACCCGCGATGTCTTCGATCGGCCGGAGGCGCTCGTCTTCCGGGATCGGCTGCTTCGGGACGGTGTGCCTCGAGAAGCCATCGTTACCGAGACCGAGGCAGGCAACACGCTCGAGAATGTGGTGTTCGGGCTGGCCGCTCTGAGCCGGAAGCGGATCGCGGTCGGGTCGGCGCTGCTCGTGGCGAAGCCGTTCGTGATGCGCCGCTGCGCGGCGACGTTCGCCCGGCAGGCGCCGGACATTCGTGTGCGGTGCTGTCCGCCGCAGACCGATGTGCAGCGCTCGGTAGATCGCACGCCGGCGGCGTTTGCGGCGCGCCTCGCGGCCGAGTTGGAGCGGCTGGAGCGTTATGCGGCGAAGGGAGACACCGCGCCTCAGGTGATTCCCGATACCGTGCGGGCCGCCGCTCGCCGGATAGCTGCGAAGATGAGCCGCTGACGGACTCGGAATCCCGGGGCTTCGACCGTGGGTGCTCAGGCTCTCGCGCGGCCGGCCAGCATGAGGCCGCAGCCGACAAGGGCGCCCACCAGACCGACCATGGCGGGCGTCATTCCGAACAGGCGGTCTCCCGCTACGACCTGCACGGCCACGAACGTCCCTACGCCGCCGACGATTGCCCCCATCGCTTCACGTGATCCGATGCGGCGCGTGTACAGCCCGCCGAGCACCGGGACAAAGAGGCTCACGGTGAGCAGGGTGTAGAAGAGTTGAAGCACGCTGGCTATCGACGCGGCCACGATGGCCAGCCCGGTGCCGAGAACTCCGCCCGTGACGGCGGCCCGGCGGGCCACCGTCAGGAGTTGGCGGTCACTTGCGTCGGGATCGACATACCGCCTGTACAGATCCTGGGAAAGTGACGTCGCCAGCATGAACAGGATGGCGTCTGACGAGCTGACCTCGGCCGAGAACAGCGCGGCGAGGCCGAGCGCCCCCACGGCCGGCGGCAGCACGTCCATGAGCAGGGTCGGCAGGGCGAGCTCGGGGTTGTCGAGCCCCGGCGCGACCGAGCGGGCGATCATGCCGAGCAGCGGCGGCATTGTGGCGAAGACGAGTAGTACGGCGGCGTTCAGTCCGACGCCCAGCCGGACCGTGCGGTCGTCGCGTGCGCCATAGGTCTTCTGCAGCAATCCGGGCGAGATGATGAACGCCGGTCCCAGCATTACCAGGTAGAACCAGCCCGAGCTTCCGCCCTGCCAGACGTTCCAGTAGGCGTCGACGGAGCGGGTCGCGTCGTAGATGGCGCTCCAGCCCCCGGCCGCGGTGATGGCCAGCGGCAGCGCCACGATGAATCCGGCCAGCAGCACCACCAGTTGCACTGCATTGACCCAGGCGGCGGTCAGGAGCCCGCCGGCGGTGAAGTAGACGATGACGACAGCGCCACCGGTGATGCAGCCGAGCCACGGCGGCAGTCCGACGACGACGTTGAGGACCCAGCCGATGCCGATGATCTGGGCGGCCAGGATAGCCAGGGTCCCCATCCAGAGCAGAACGGTAGTGGTCAGCCGCACCTGCTCTCCGAAGCGGTACTCGAGGTAGTCGCCGAGCGTGCGCAACTCCTGTTCCGCGGCGATACGCCGGATGCGCGGCCCGATCCAGAACGCCAGCACGATCGATCCGAGGCCGGCCGAGCCCACCCACCACCATGCGCTCAGACCGTCGGCGTAGCCGAGCCCGGCGGCCGCCACCGTCGATCCGGCGCCGATGTTCGCGGCGAGCATCGTGGAGAAGAGCAGGGACGGACCGAGCCGCCGGCCGGCGACGAAGAACTCGGACGAGCTTCGAACCGTCCGCCCGATCCACAGGCCGATGCCCATGAGGGCGGCGGCATACGCGAGGAGAACGGTCAGATGCAGAGACATCGCGGATGCGCGCCGTCACGAGCGCGGCTATTGCTCGTTCATGCACGAGAAGCTGCGTGCGTCGTCCGGATTCCCGGCGCCGTCCCACTGCGAGGTGGCGGGGTACGCGCAGATGGGGCGGCTCCGGACCACCGTGTCGTCCTCCACTCGGGTCGCCGGGATCGAGTCCGGTGCCACGCCTTCTTCCACCCACCGTTCGAGTGCCGGCAGCGGGTCCACTTGGTTGTATCCCGGACCGCCCGAGCAGTGTCCCATGCCCGGCACCAGAAACAGCCGGAAGAAGTCCCGGGTTTCGGAAAGGGCGCGCTCGCGAGTCGTGCCGTCGTCCGGGACAGTGCCGCGCGTTGCCGCGAGCACGCTTTCGTAGTAGTTGATCGACCCGAGGGGCGAAATGTCCGGATCGCTCCAGCCGTGGTAGACGAGGAGCTTCGCTCCGCCGTTCCGGAACCGGGTCAGATCGGGGTCCGCGCTGTCGAGGGCCGCCCCGACCTTGTCGAGCGCGAACGCGAGATCCGCGTCGTAGTCGAAAGTGCGGAAGTTCCAGTCCGGATCCTCGAAGACCATGTACCTGAAGAAGCCGTCCGCGGCGCGCCAGTGGAGGCTGGTGAACGGCTCGCTGCCGGTGACCCACGAGCCCCAACCTCCGCCAGGCCCGTTCTCGCCTCCGGGTACCAGACCGGGAAAGACGACGTCTCCGGCCGAGTTGCGCGAACCGGCCCAGATGTCGCTGACGGCTTGCACCTGCGGCGGCGTGAGGCAGCCGTCGTGGTCCTCGTCGCCGGGACAGGTGAGCGCCGCGGGATCGAAACGGCAGGCGCGCGGGTCGTCCAGCACGCCGTCCGCGAGGCCGTCGAGCGCGTCGCAGGCGGCGTTGACGGCGGCGGCCAGCGCCGGCAGCTTCGTCGGAGGGATGTAGCTTCCCGGGTCGCGCAGCGTGGCGAGCGCGTACCAGAGGTGTGCCCCGGCGTAGAATCGCGTCCAGTCGTTGGCGGGATTGCCGGCCACGATGCCGTCGAAGTCTTCCGGATAGCGTTGCGCCTCCATCAGGCCCTGCTGGCCGCCCTTCGAGCAACCGACGTAGTACGAATAGCGCGGTGGACGCTCATAGAACGCCGTGGTGATCGCCTTGCCGTTCTCGGCCGTGACGTGCAGGGCCCGGTGTCCGAAATCCTCGACGAGGTCGGGGCGGCCGAGAGCCCACGACGCGTCGAAGCCGCCCGCGCCGGGGCGCACGTGTCCGGTGTCGGTGCTCGCGGCGGCGTAGCCGCGCCGGAGTGCGCCTGCCATGGCGCCGTAGCTGATGACGCCGGCCATGCCGCCGTTGCCCGAGACGTGGAACTTGCCGTTCCAGTCGTCCACGGGCAGCCAGACCTCGAAGGCGACGGCCGGCTCGGTCACCCCCGCGACGCGGCAGATCGACGGAATCGTGAGCGCGGAACTCGCCCCGGGCGGCGTGAACGTACCGGCCGGAACGATTTCCGCGCTCCGGAGGGTGGTCGCCGGCAGCTCGAGCGCCGCAAGCGCCGCGCAGGGTGCGGCGGCAACCGGTCCCGCGCACAGCAGCAGGACGCAGCCAGCGGCAGCGCCGGTAGCGGATCTCGGGAAGCGAACCGGGGCGTCGCGGAGCAACGGCATGGCGGAACCTCGTGTCCGGATACGATATCGGCGGCGACCTGGAGTCGTCAGCCAGCGTTTGTCTTCAGTAGCTTGACGGCGTTTACGGTAAACTGCAACTGTGGCGCTGGCGGTCGGCCGGACGGGCGGATGCCGTCGGGCCGTCGATTCCACTTGGTCGTCTGTGCGACAGGTCCAGACATGAACACAACAAGCGTGTGCATCTGCGTGGCGATCGCGGCGCGGCGGTTCCGATGTTGCGTGGCCCTGGCGGCGGCGGTCTGCCTTGCAGCGGCGTCCGCCAGCGCGCAGAGCGCGCCCGCGGGGAGCGACTCGGCGGGAAGCGACTCGCCCGTGGGGCGTGCGGTCGCCGGATTCGAGCTCGCCGCCCAGTCGTCGATAAAGGTGGTCCGTGCGGCTCGCGTGGAGCAGGAGCCGCGGATGGACGGCAACGTGCTCGGCGACCCCGTCTGGGCCGCCGCGCAACCGGTGGGTGGATTCCGCCAGACCTTCCCGGACGAGGGCCTGCCCGCCACAGAACGGACCGAGGTGCGCGTCCTCTTCACGTCCGACACCATCTACTTCGGCGTCATCTGCTACGACAGCGATCCGGCGTCCATCATCATGAGCGACAGCCGGCGCGACTCGTCGATGACCGACGCCGACAGCTTCCAGATGGTGCTCGACACGTTCCAGGACCAGCAGAACGGCTTCGTATTCGGCACGACGCCGGCCGGACAGGAGTACGACGGGCAGGTCATCAACGAGGGAGGCACGCGCGGCTCCTCGCGCCGGTCGGGGAGTGGCGGCTTCTCCCGGGGGAGCGCCGGCGGCTTCAACCTGAACTGGGACGGTGCGTGGCAGGTACAGACGGCGATCTCCGACATCGGCTGGAGCGCCGAGTTCGCCATTCCGTTCCGGACCGTTCGGTATCCGGCGCGCGAGTTCCAGTCGTGGGGAGTCAACTTCCAGCGCAACATCCGCCGCCGCAGCGAGATCTCCTACTGGGCCCCGCTGCCTCGCCAGTACAACCTGTACCGTGTCTCGATGGCCGGCCAGCTCGCCGGTTTGGCCACGCCGGGGGGGCTCGCCAACAACCTGCAGATGACGCCGTACGCCATCGGCGAGACCGGCGTGCGCCGTGGCGATGGCGGGGCGTCGACGATGCAGGGCGACTACGCGTACGGCGCCGACCTCAAGTACAGCATCAACTCGGGTCTGACCCTCGACGGGACCTTCAATACCGACTTCGCGCAGGTCGAGGTGGACGACCAGCAGATCAATCTCGACCGCTTCAACCTGTTCTTCCCCGAGAAGCGGCCGTTCTTCCTGGAGAACGCGGGCATCTTCACCGTGAACAACCAGTCGGCGAGCGGACGCCAGCTCGGGCAGACGGAACTGTTCTTCAGTCGCAGGATTGGTATCAGCGATGCCGGGACGCAGATTCCGATCCAGGCGGGCGCCCGGCTGTCGGGCAAGGTTTCCGACGATCTCACCGTCGGCGTGATCAACATGCAGACGGAAGGGATCGAGGGTGTCGCCGGCGCGAACAACTTCTCGGTGACCCGCGTGCGCCGCGACCTGCCCAACCGTTCCAGTATCGGGGGGCTTTTCATCAACCGGCAGGGAACCGGGCAGCTCTCTCGCGCGGACGACTACAACCGCACCTACGCCGTGGACGGCCGGTGGGGCATCGGACAGAACGGCATGGTGTCGGGCTTCTACGGCGGCACGCAGACCCCCGGAATGGTCGGCCGCGATCACGCCCTGAGCCTCTCCGGGATCTACAACTCCGAGATGTGGCGCATCAGCAGCGGCTACAAGGAGAACGGGGAGGACTTCAACCCCGAGGTCGGCTTCGTCACGCGGACCGGGTTCCGCAACTACGACCTGGCCGTGCAGAACACCTCCCGGCCCGAGGGGTTCCTGAAGTTCCAGGAGCTGCGGCCGCACATGTCGTACAGCCACTTCTGGAACTTCGACGGCATCACGGAGACCACGTATCTCCACACCCACTTCCAGGGGGAGTTCGAGGACAGCTCGTCGGCCGGCATCGCCTACGACGTGCGCAGCGAGAACGTTTTCGACACGTTCTCGGTCTCCGGTCTGGCCATTCCACCCGGCCGCTACGACTGGGCCGAGGTGAGCTCGTCGGTCTACTACGACCGCTCGGCCCCGGTCAGTGCCGGGGTCCGCGCGGAAGCGGGTGGGTTCTTCGGCGGCTCCATCATGACCCTGCGGCCGTCGGTGCGCGCCCGCATCGGCGAGATCTTCAACCTGCAGCTCAGCTACAGCCGCAACGACATCGAACTTCCGTCGGGCAGCACCATCACCAACCTGACGAGCGTGCGCGCCGGGTACAATTTCTCCCCGCGGGTGTTTCTGCAGACGTTGTTGCAGCACAACGACAGCGCCCAGCTCTGGTCGCTGAACTTCCGCTTCGGCTGGCTGCAGGACGCCAACACCGGCCTGTTCCTCGTCTATAACGAGACGGAAGGCATTCTCGACTACGTGCCGACCGGCGCCGGCCGGAGCGTGATCGTCAAGTACAGCTACCTGTTCGACGTCCTCGACTGAGGCTGTCGGCCGCACCCGGTGCAAACCCATGGCCAGGAGTCTGCGTCGCAGAACGCAACGGAGCGAATTCTGCGGGCGCAAGCTCCCGGGGCGGCGGGGGATGGGGCCGAACACGGAGTCCGGCGCCGGGTTTGGCGGCGCTGGTGGTCCGAATCTGTGGGGGCGGCGGCCCCGCTTCTGCTCCTCGAACCGGGCCCAGGCTTCAGCGTGGCGGCGCCACGCGCATCCGGCCGTGCGGATCCTGGCCATCGTCGCGGCCCTCGGGATGCCGTCGGCGGGAGTTGCGCAGTCGACCGCCGAGCAGGCTTCCGCTCCGGCGGCCGAGCCGGCAAGGCAATCGGCGGCCGGTTTCGAGATCGCTGCGATCGGCGGCGGACGCGTCGCGAGAGCCGTCGAGTCCGTGGTGGCGCCGGTGCTCGACGGGGCCGTGCTCGACGATCCCGCCTGGGCGAGCGCTCCGCCCGCCACCGGTTTCGTGCAGACCCAGCCGGACGAAGGCCGGCCGGCGTCCGAGCGGACCGAGGTTCGGATCGTCTACACCGCGGACACGGTCTACTTCGGCGTCGTCTGCTACGACAGCGACCCGTCGTCGATCATCGTCACCGACAGCCGTCGGGATTCTTCGCTCGCCGACAGCGACAGCTTCCAGCTCATCCTCGACACGTTCCTCGATCGGCAGAACGGCTTCATCTTCGGCACCAGCCCCTCCGGCCAGGAGTACGACGGGCAGCTCGTCAACGAAGGGGCGGGCGGCAGCGGCATGGGGTTCGGCGGCGGCGGCCAGGTCGGTGGCGCCGGCGGGGGCTTCAACCAGAACTGGGACGGCGTGTGGCAGGTGCGCACCGCCATCTCGGAGGTGGGCTGGACGGCGGAGTTCGCCATCCCGTTTCGTACCCTTCGCTTCCCGTCCGGCCGCGAGCAGACCTGGGGCGTCAACTTCCAGCGCAACATCCGCCGGCGCAACGAGCAGGCGTACTGGTCGCCGCTGCCGCGGCAATACGACCTGTTCCGCGTCTCGCTCGCCGGACAGTTGGGCGGCGTCCGGGCGCCCGAGGGGCTCTGGCGCACGCTGCAGGTGACCCCCTACGTCATCGGCGAAACGGTCAATCGCGTCGACCGGCCGGACCGCTCCACGCTCGCGCTGGGCGATTTCGGCGGCGACCTGAAGTACGGCGTCACGTCCGGGCTGGCGCTCGACCTGACCTACAACACCGACTTCGCGCAGGTGGAGGTCGACGACCAGCAGATCAATCTCGATCGGTTCCAGCTCTTCTTTCCCGAGAAGCGCCCGTTCTTCCTGGAGAACGCCGGGGCGTTCACGGTGACCAACAGCGGTGGGGCGGCGTTCAACGACCCCGGCCAGACGGACCTCTTCTTCAGCCGGCGCATCGGAATCGGCAGCGCGGGACAGGCGATTCCCATCCTGGGCGGCGCGCGGCTGTCGGGAAGGGTCTCCGAAGACGTCACCGTGGGCTTCCTGAACATGCAGACCGAGGCTGTCGGCAGCGGGACGCCCGCCAACAACTTCACCGTGGCGCGGTTGCGGCACGATCTGCCCAACCGGTCGAGCGTCGGCGGGCTGCTCGTGAGCCGCCAGGCCACCGGACCGTTGGCCGGGGCCGACAACTACAACCGGACCTACGCCTTCGATGGGCGCTGGGGCTTCGGACAGAACGGCATGGTCTCGGGGTTCGCGGCCAGGACCGAGACGCCGTTCCGCGGCGGGCGGCACTTCGATCAGGATCACGCCTTCGACCTGGCTGTCGACTACAACACCGAAGCGTGGCGCCTGCGCGGCGGCGTCATGGAGATGGGCAGGGACTTCAATCCGGAGGTCGGCTTCGTGCGGCGAACCGGGTTCCGGAAAATGGACGCCGGGATATTCAACACATCCCGGCCGCCGTCCAACTGGTTCCGGATTCAGGAAGTACAACCCCACGTCACGTTCAACCGGTTCTGGGACATCGAGACCGGCTTCATCCAGACATCCCTGCTTCACATGGACAGCGGCTGGGAGTTCGAGGACAGCTCGAGGGCGATCACCGCCTGGAACGTCCGCAAGGAGGGTGTGACCCGCCCGTTCACGATCTCCGGCGTGCCCGTCGCCCCCGGCTCCTACGACTGGCACGAGATCAACCTCAACTACAACTCGGACCGCTCGGCCCCGATGGGCTACGGGGTCCGGTTCCAGCAGAGCGGGTTCTTCGGAGGCACGCTGCAGGTGGTCGGTCCGACCTTCAACTTCCGGCGGGGCGAGGCGCTGAACGTCGAGCTCCGGTGGAGCCGCAACGACATCGATTTGCCGGCGGATCACGTCATCACGAACCTGGTGTCGAGCCGCGTCGCCTACAATTTCTCCCCCCGCGTGTTCGTCCAGAGCCTGGTGCAGCGCAACGACAGCACCAACCTCTGGTCGGTCAATCTCCGCTTCGGCTGGCTGCGGGAGGGCAACACGGGCCTGTTCTTCGTCTTCAACCAGTCGGACGGTCTCGGCGACTTCATTCTGCCGGGGAGCGGCCGCAGCGTGATCCTGAAGTACACGCACCTGCTCGATCTGCTGCAGTAGGCGTTGGGGTTCAGAACAACACCGAGGCCTTGCACGCCCGTCTTCCCGAGTGGCGAGACGGCTACGGCGGCAAGAGCCGCTTCACCGCGCAACGGAAGCCGGGTAGCACGGTCGCTTCGATTCCCGGACCGTGGCGTTCAGTTCGCGCAGGCGAGCTCGGCCTCGACCGGCTCGAGCTGATCCAGCCAGTAGGCATCGTCGTCGCGCCGGCGCACGAGGAAGCGGCTCAGGTCGTCGGGGTCCTTGGCCTGGTGGTAGCGGAGGTAGATCCGCTCGTCGTCGATGCCGACGACCTCTACCTTGCCCGTCTCGTGCGACATGCAGTACTTGGCCCGCCGCGCCAGTCCGGAGCCCCGCCGCAGCGCCTGCTGGAAGATGTGCCAGCCGCGCACGATGGGCACCTCGTACGGCTCGTTGCCTGCCGTCGGTCGGCCCTGAAACAGGTAGTAGGGCGGACACCCGATGTAGGACAGCTTCGAGTACATCTCCGCGAGGACGTCCGGATCGTCGTTGATGCCCCTGATCAGCGGGCACTGGTTGACACAGATCACACCGCTGCGCAGGCAGGCGTCGATGCCGGCGACGGCGTCCTCGGTGAGCTCGCGCGGGTGGTCGAAGTGCGCCATCAGGTAGATGCGCTTCTCCGGCGTCGAGTACTTGCGGAACGCTGCTTGCAGCTCCTCGTCGCGCAGGACACGCCAGGGATCGAACGCGGGCATCTTCGATCCGATGCGGATGATGCGGACGTGGTCGATACCGCGCAGGGCCTCGAAAATCTCGACCAGCCGCCGCGTGCTCATCAGGAGCGGGTCGCCGCCGGTCAGCAGGACGTTGGACACCTCGGGGTGGTTGGCGATGTACTCCAGGCCAGCGCTGACGTCGTTGGTCACCTCGTCGTTGTCGTCCATGAACAGCCGTTTGCGGAAGCAGTAGCGGCAATAGGCGCCGCAGACCTCGTTGCAGAGCAGCAGCACGGTGTCGACGTACTTGTGCTGCACGCCGCGGGCGACGGTCACCGCGCTCTCGTTGCTGGCGTCGAGTCGACCCCAGTCGTTCAGCTCTTCCTGGCGCGGCACGATCAACTGCTTGATTGGATCGTCGGGATCGTTCCAGTCGATCAGGCGCAGATAGTAGTCGTTGGCCCGGAAGACGTACTCCTCGGTTACCGGCTGCAGCCGCGCGAGTTCGTCCGGAGGAATCTCGGGCACCTGATCCAGGCGTCGGATGTACTTCACTCGTCGTTGACTTGACGTAGTCGACATCATGGGCTCGCTCATGTGCCTGCCTCCCGGCGACGCCTGACGAGCGCGCGCCACCATCGCCCGTGGTTGGGTTTCGCCCTGGAGCGGAACCGTGCTCACGGACTTGCTCAAGTCCTAAGGACGTGACCCCGGCGGACCGCGTGCCTCGCCTGAAGCCAACTAGGGGGCGCGCCCGCATCGGGCCAACGGCCCCTTGGGGGATCGAAAGTATGGCTCACGACGCCGGTGCAGCGCAAGTCCGATTTACCTGCGACGCAACCTGCTGCGTACAGCCGCAACGAGGCCCCTACCGGTCGCGCTCGTACTCGCGGCGCAGGGCGGGCGACAGCGGATAGACGTCGCGGAATCGGTGCTCGCCCGACCGCAGCAGATCGCGCTCGTGCTCCTCGATCGCCGCCTGCTCGTCGGCCGCGCGCAGCACCTCCGGGACCAGCTCGCCGGGGAAGAACAGCACGCCCGTGTCGTTCGCGACCACCACGTCGCCGGGCAGCACGGTCGCCGTGCCGATGCGCACCGGTGCGTTCCATTCGACTCCCAGCCAACTGGTGGTGGTGACGTCGAAAAAGCGGGCGAAGACCGGGAAATCGGCGAACGCGGGTCCGACCAGTTCCGCGAGGTCCCGGCTGCCGCCATCGACTACCACTCCGGCCACGCCGCGCAGCTTGATGCCCAGAGCCCCCATGCCGCCGAACAGCACATGACCGTCCGCGCCCCCCAACTCGGCGACGACGACGTCTCCAGGTCGTGCCTCCTCGGCGGCCCGCGCATAGTAGCGCCGGTCCCAGTCGCCCTCGGCCGCAAGCCGGTCGATGGCCGCCACCAGATCCGGTCGCGGCGGCAGAAAGCGCATCGTCAGCGCGCGGCCCGCCACGCGGCGACCCGGCTGCGTTGCCCGGAAGCCGCGCACGTAGTTGTTCCGATAGTCGCCGAGCGAGCGCCAGATGTCCTCGAGCTGCATCTCACCGAGCCGCGCGAGATCCTCTTCGCTGACGGTGACCTCGTCGCGCGTGGACCGGATGACGTCCATGATGGCGCTGTACGAGGAACGGTTCGCGCGGAAGCCGTCGGGCGCCGCGACCTCGCCGACGTCGTGGGCGTCGTTCTCCTGGGCGGTAGCGGCGGCGCCTGCCAACAGGGCGGCGGCGAGCAGCATGATTCCGATGCGCATGGGACCTCCTCGCATGAACCTCGGGTATGACGGATCCGGATGATACCTCCGGTTCCACTTGTTCCGGGGGGACGCGGGCAGGTATAAGTGAGCGACGCCCCCAACGGGCACGGAGGCACAATGGCTGATCTGTCGCGGCGTGAGATGCTCAAGCGGGTGGTCGTGGCCGGCGCGGCCGCAGCGCTGCCGGCTGCGCGGCCCGCCGCCGTCGTGCAGGCGCCGCCGGCGTCGTTCGAGACCCTCACCGCGGCGGAGGGGGCGACCCTGCAGGCCGTGGTGGCGCGCCTGATTCCGACCGACGAGCGTGGCCCCGGGGCTCTGGAAGCCGGGGCCGCGACGTACATCGATCGGGGGCTCGCCGGCCCTCTGGCCGGATCGCGCGAGGCGTACCGCGCCGGTCTCGCGGCGCTCGACCGGTACGCGCAGGCGGCGCGGGGCGCGCGCTTCGCGGCGCTCGATGCAGCCGGACAGGATGCGCTGCTCGGGGCGGTCGAAGCGAACGCCGCGCCCGAATTCGGCCCCGGCGCGGCGGGCTTTTTCAACCTCGTGCTGACGCATACGATCCAGGGCACCTTCTCGGACCCGGCCCACGGCGGCAACGTCGACTTCATCGGCTGGCGGATGCTCGGCTATCCGGGGGTGCGCACGGTGGTCACACACGACCTGCAGCGCATCGACAGGATGCCGCCGGAGCGGCAGGTGTCGGCATACGATTTCCCGGCGTTCAGCGCCGCCCGCGAACGGAGGACCCGTGGCCGTTGAGTTGCCGAAACGGGACGTCGTCGTCGTCGGTCTCGGCGCGGTGGGCGGGGTGGCCGTGCTGCCGCTGGCCGAGGCCGGCATGGACGTGGTCGGTCTCGAGGCGGGTGGGTGGTTGCGCGCACGCGACCACGCGCCCGACGAGCTGTTCAACAACTACCGCGGCTGGCCCGAGTCGGTGCAGAAGGCGAACCGCGAGATCCCGGTGCACCGCCGCAGCGCGTCGTCGCCCGACTCGCCGCGCGGTGCGCTGCACCCGATGATGAACGCGGTGGGCGGCACGTCGCTGCACTACTGGGCGCAGAGCTGGCGCCTGAACCCCTGGGATTTCCATGTTGTCAGCGAGACCGCCCGGCGCTACGGCGCTTCACGTCTCCCGGTCGGAACGACGGTCGAGGACTGGCCGTTCGGCCTGGACGAGCTCGAGGACCACTACGACCGCGTCGAGCACGCGATCGGCGTCTCCGGGCAAGCCGGCAACGTCGGCGGCGCGATAGACGAGCGCGGCAACATCTTCGAGGGGACGCGGCGCCGGCCGTACCCGATGCCCCCGCTGCGCTGGACCGGCTTCATCGAGCAGATGGCCGAGGCGGCGCGCGGGCTCGGCTGGCATCCGTTTCCGGGACCGGCGGCGGTCAACTCCGTCCGTTACCAGAACCGGGCGGCGTGCGCCTATCACGGGTTCTGCGACCGGGGCGGCTGCCACCTCGACGCGAAGAACTCGACCGCCGTATCCACGATCCCGCGTGCGCAGGAGACCGGGCGGCTGCAGGTGGTGACCGAGGCGCACGTGCGGCGCGTGGAGGTGGACGGTGAAGGCCGAGCCACCGGGGTCAGCTACCTCAAGGGCGGCGAGGAGTACTTCCAGCCGGCCGACGTCGTGCTGCTGGCCAGCTACACCTACGAGAACGTGCGCCTGATGCTCCTGTCGAAGTCGCCCGCGTATCCGAACGGCCTGTCGAACAACGGCGGGCAGGTGGGCCGGCACTACATGACGCATGCCACCGGGGCCGGCGTCCTGGCGCTGTTCCCGCACCGGCTCAACCGCTGGTACGGGCTCCCGGCGCAGGGGGTCGCCATCGACGACTGGGCGGCCGACAACTTCGACCATGCCGACCTCGACTTCATCGGCGGCGGCAACCTGTGGGTCTATTCGGACCGCCGGCCGATCGCCGCGGCCCGCATGCCGACCTTCGGGCGCGCCCCCCGCTGGGGCTCGGCGTGGAAGGCGTTCGTGGCCGACAATGCCGACTGCTGGACCAACTGCTACCTCCAGAAGTCGACACTGCCCTACGAGGACAACTACCTCGACCTGCATCCGACGGTGACGGACCCGCTGGGCGATCCGGTCTGCCGCATCACCGCCGACTTCAAGGACAACGAGCGCCGCATCGCCACGTTCGTCCAGGACCGGATGGTGGAGTGGTTCCGCGCGGCCGGCGCCGTCGAGATCATTCGTCAGGGCCTCGGCACGATGGGGCCGTCCACCCACGCCTACGGCGGCACGCGGATGGGGGACGACGCCGAAACCAACGTCGTCGACCGCTGGGGATTCTCCCACGAGGTCCCGAATCTCGGCATCCTCGGGGCCTCCGTCATGGGCACGAGCGGGTCTCACAACCCGACGCTGACGGCCCAGGCGCTCGGATGGCGCTCCGCCGCGCACCTGGTCGAGAACTGGTCGTCTATCGCCGGGTAGAAGGCTGCTTGGCGTCTGCGCCGCAGATACTGGTGACGGCAAGCAGGACGCCGGGGTGGAACGCCGCCCCGGGGCGGCGCAGACCGGCGGCCGGGAACCCCGCTCGGGGGCTCTCGATCGTCAGTGATGGTGGTGGTGGATCGCCTCGTGCTCGGCGACCTGCTTGTCCTTGCGGACCTTCGCCGCCTGCTTCCGGGCGGACTTCAGGTTCATCTCCCGCGTACCGTCGGAACTGACGGCGAACATCGAGATCTTTCGCTCGAGATGGCCGCCGCTCGCGCATGCAGGGCAGGCCGGCGGATCGCCGTTGGGGATGATCACGGCTTCGAACTCGTGGTCGCAGGCGCTGCAGCGGTACTCGTAGATCGGCATGGATGACGTCCCTCCGCCGCTTCATTCTACGCGGATCACGTCGGCCAGCACAGCGCGCCGCGGGTCCCCATTGCGGCGGAACGCGCGCGGTCACTCGAGGAGCGACTGCAGCAGCACGGCGGGGTGCTGTGCGCGCACGCCGGTAAAGTCATGGACCTGGTGGCGGCAGGACGTGCCTGCGGCCACGAGGACGCTTCCCGAGTCGAGCGCGCGCGCGGCCGGGAGCAGCCGTCTTTCCCCGATCCGCTGCGAGATGTCGAAGTGCTCGCTTGCGTAGCCGAACGATCCGGCCATGCCGCAGCAGCCCGAGTCGAGGTCGGTGACGCGCGCGCCCGGGATTCGCTCGAGCAGCGCCTTGGCGGGAGCGACAAGGCCGAGCGATTTCTGGTGGCAGTGGCCGTGGAGCACCACTTCGTCCGGTCCCGTTCGCAGCGGGAGCTCGCCTCCGTCGTCGTCGAGGCGCCGGTTCAGGTAGTCCTCGAAGAGCATGCAGGCGGCTGCAACGTCTCGCGCCCGCTTCTGCGCCTCGCCGCGGAGCAGGTCCGGCACGTCGTCGGTCAACGCCGAGAGGCAGCTCGGCTCCAGCACCACGATGGGGGTCCCGGCCGCGGCCAGCGGGTGGAGCCGGCGAACGGCGTTCTCCGCCCGGCTGCGGGCCGCGGCCAGCAGGCCCTGGGAGATGAGCGGCCTCCCGCAGCAGGCGTGCGGTCCGAGTCCGACCGTGAGCCCGGCGGCTTCCAGCACATCGGCCGCTGCCAGCCCGATCTCCGGGTCGTAGTAATTGGTGAACGTGTCGTTGAACAGGATGGCGTCCGGCGCGCCGGACCGCGAACCGGGTGCGGCCGAGCGTCGCCGCCGCCACGCCGCGGCCAGCGTACGGTGCGCCCAGCGGGGCATCGATCGCCGCCGGTCGATGCCGAACAGCCGTTCGTTCAGTCTTCGCACCCAGTCGCGGTCGAGCCACGGGTTGATCAACGGCGCGGCCCGGCTGGCCAGCGCCGACAGGCTGCGGATGTGGCCCAGCATCCGGGCCCGGAGCGGCGTGCCGTGGCGCCGCCAGTAGTCGGCGAGAAACTCGCTCTTGAAGCGCGCCATGTCGACGCCGACCGGGCATTCGGTCTTGCAGGCGCGGCACTCCAGGCAGAGGTCCAGCACGTCGTAGACGCGGCGGTCGCCCAGCCCGTCGCGGGAGCCGCTTCCGTTGCCGAGGCCGCCGTTCATCGCGAGGCGCAACGTGTTGGCCCGCCCCCGTGTCGAGTGGGCCTCGTCGCGCGTTGCCATGTAGGACGGACACATCGTGCCGCTGAGGGTCTTGCGGCAGGCCCCGACGCCGCTGCACATCTCCACCGCGCGCCCGAGTCCGCCGTGATTGCCGTGGTCGAAGATCGCCTCGGGGTCCGGCGTCCGGTATTCGGGGCCGTAGCGCAGGTTGGCGGCCAGAGGAGGCGCGTCGACGATCTTGCCCGGGTTGAACAGCTTGTCCGGGTCGAACGTGCGCTTGATGATACGAAAGGCTTCGTACAGGTCAGGGCCGAACATGCGCTCCATGAACGGTCCGCGCACGAGGCCGTCGCCGTGCTCGCCCGAGAGGGCGCCGCCGAACTCCAGCACCAGGTCCGCGACCTCGTTGGCAATCGCCTCGAACTGCTGCACGCCGGTCGCGGTCTTCAGGTTGACGACCGGCCGCACGTGCAGGCAGCCGACCGAGGCGTGGGCGTAGACGCCCGCGGTTGTCCCGTGCCGGCGGATCACCTCCAGGAACCGCTCGATGAAGTCGCGCAGCTTCTCCGGGGCGACGGCCGTGTCCTCGACGAACGAGATGCTCTTGGCGTCCCCCTTCATGGCCATCGAGAGGCCGAGTGACGACTCGCGCAGCTTCCAGATCCGCGCCTGGTCGGCCGGCGCTACGGCGCAGACTGTGTGCCTTGCTACCCCGCGGGCGCGTACATTCGATTCGAGCCGGTTGAGGCGCGGGCGGATCTCCTGCGCGGAGTCGCCGTAGAGCTCCACGCACAGCAGGGCGCCGCAATCGGTGCCGAGCACCGCGCGCCGCATCGCGTCTAGGGCCGGATTCTCCCGTGCATGGTCGAGGATGGAACGGTCCATCACCTCGACGGCGGACGGCTCGTGGGCCAGGATCGCCGGGGTCTCGCCGAGCGCGTCGAGCAGGTCGTCGTACTCGATGGTCAGCACCGCCTTGGCCTTCGGCAGCGGCACCAGGTTGAGACGCGCTTCGAGGATGAAGCCGAGCGTGCCCTCCGAGCCGACGATCAGCTTCGCCAGGTTGAAAGGCGCAGCGGCCTGTCCGTTGCCCGCCGGGGTGAACGCGTCGAGGTTGTAGCCCCCTACCCGGCGCAGGATCTTCGGGTACCGCCGGTCGATCTCCTCCACGTGCCGGGCGGCCGTATCCCGGACGGTGCGGTAGCAGGCGCCCTCGAAGGTGTCCGCCGCGCAGGCTGCTTCCAGCTCCTCGGCCGTGAGCGGCCGCAGGTGCGCGACCGAGCCGTCGGCCAGCGCGACGTGCAGATCGACCACGTGGTCGATGGTCTTGCCGTAGAGCACCGACCGCGCGCCGCTCGAGTTGTTGGAGATCATCCCGCCGATGGTCGCGCGGCTGGCCGTGGAGATGTCGGGCGCGAACCGCAGGCGGTGCGGCGCGAGCTGCGCGTTCAGCTCGTCGAGCACGATGCCCGGCTCCACGCGCGCCCAGCGCTCCTCGACGTTCACTTCGAGGACCCGATTGAAGTACTTCGAGGTGTCGATCTGCAACCCGGCGCCGATAGCCTGGCCGGCCTGCGACGTGCCGCCGCCGCGGGCGGTGACGGAGCAGCCATGGGCGCGGGCGCATTCCAGCGCGGCCAGCACGTCCTCGCGCGAGCGAACCACGGCCACCCCGAGGGGCTCGATCTGGTAGACGCTGGCGTCGGTGGAGTAGAGCGCGCGGGACACCGCGTCGAAGCGGACCTCGCCGGCGAGCCGCGCTTCGAGATCGGTCCGAAGGTCACTCATGCGGCGCAGTATAAATCGCGTCCCGGGGCAACGCCGTCCAGATCCAGCCCTCGCGCTCGGCGAGGCATCGATCAGGGGGCGGGACCGCCCGGCCCGGTGATGAAGTCCTGTGCAGTCCGGATGCGAGCCGTTGCATCGCGCCGCGATGGGACACCCGCCGCCGCAGGGTACGCTAGATTAACGCCATGTCACACGCCAGCGGCCGACACTTCCTGCAGATTCCCGGACCGACGAACGTGCCCGAGCGCGTCCTGCGCGCGATGGCGGCCCCGACCATCGATCACCGCGGGCCCGCGTTTCGCGAGCTGACCCGCGAGGTGCTCGCCGGGATGGGAGTCGTCGTGCAGACCCGTCACCCGGTGGTGTTGTTTCCCGCGTCGGGGACCGGGGCGTGGGAGGCGGCGCTGGCCAACACGCTGTCGCCGGGCGACCGCGTGCTGATGGTCGAGACCGGGCACTTTGCGACGCTCTGGAAGGGCATCGCCACCCGGCTCGGGCTCGACCCGCTGTTCCTCCCCGGCGACTGGCGGCGCGGGGTGGACGCGGCGCAGGTCGAGGCCCGCTTGGCGGAGGACGGCGGGCACGCCGTCAAGGCGGTCTGCGTCGTGCACAACGAGACCTCGACCGGGGTCGCCAGCGATATCGCCGCCGTGCGTCGGGCTCTCGACGCCGCACGGCATCCGGCGCTCCTGATGGTCGACACGATATCGTCGCTGGCGTCCATCGACTACCGGCACGACGAGTGGGGCGTCGACGTCACCGTCGGTGCTTCTCAGAAGGGGCTGATGCTGCCTCCCGGCCTCAGCTTCAACGCCGTTGGGGACAAGGCGCTCGCCGCGCACGCCACCGCCCGGCTGCCGCGCAGCTACTGGGACTGGGGACCCATCCTGGCCGCCAACGAGAAGGGCTTCTTCCCCTATACGCCGGCGACGAACCTGCTCTTCGGATTGCGAGAGGCGCTCCGCATGTTGCAGGCGGAGGGGCTCGACAACGTCTTCGCCCGGCACGACCGGCACGCCGAGGCGACGCGCCGCGCGGTGCGGGCGTGGGGTCTCGAGCTGCTCTGCGTCAACCCCTCGGAGTACAGCTCGTCGCTTACCGCGGTACTGACGCCGGAGGGTCACGATGCCGGGCGGCTGCTCGACGTCATCCTCGACCGGTTCGACATGGCGCTCGGCGTGGGGCTCGGGATTCTGGCCGGCAGGGTGTTCCGGATCGGTCATCTCGGTGACTTCAACGACCTGAGCCTGCTCGGGACGCTGGCCGGTGTCGAGATGGGCCTGGCGCTGGCGGGCGTCCCGCACGAGTCCGGCGGTGTCGGAGCCGCTCTGGGGCATCTCACCGAGTGCGCGCGGTCCGCGGCGGCCGAACCCGCGCCGGCGTAGCGGGCGCGCGATTTCCGCACAAGCATCTCCATCGCATCGTTTGCGCCGAGGCCCGGAGGCACCGAATCGCGCGGGGCCCCGCGGCCATCCGGCGTACCGCTACATGCGGGACGGCGACGGCGTCGTGTGCGAGTGAGGTCGGTCACCGAGCAGCCAGCGGGCGGCGGGCGCCCAGGTCACGCCGACCGGAAGCGGTTGCCGTGGCGGTGAAGAATCGAGCGTCACGAGAAAGAGACGAGCGTCGTCGTGCGACTCGCCCGCCGACAGTAGTGCGCGGACCTCCCGTTCCCATGTCCGATCGTCGCTCGTCTCGAGGCAGACCTGGACGAGCAGCGGAGCTTC
Organism: Vicinamibacterales bacterium; assembly: GCA_958296065.1. Lineage (GTDB taxonomy): Bacteria > Acidobacteriota > Vicinamibacteria > Vicinamibacterales > UBA8438 > WTFV01. The sequence goes on from CATQHX010000022.1 coordinate 35,036, forward strand.
GCCGGGACGCCGGGCGCAGAAATCGACCTCCCAACCCTCCGGCGTACGGAGGTAGGAGACCTCCCAGCCGCGCCTTTCCAGCTCGAGCAGGACGGCGGTCTCGAGCGCGTGGCCCCGGGTGCTGCGGCCACCGCTTGCGAACAGCGGGATCAGTCCCGGGTCCACGGGATACGCCTTGCGCGGATTGACCATCCGCCGGCGCTCGGATGCGGTGTGCAGGGAGACGGTGCGCACGAGAAAGGCATCCTCCAGGTAGCCGAGGTAGGCGTGCAGCGTGTCCTTGCCGATTCTCACCCCCTGAGACCGCAAGGTGTCGTACTGCTTCTTCACCGAGAATCCGCCGCCGGGGTTGGCCAGCAACTGTCGCTGCAGCCAGCGCAGCGCCAGCGGATTCGTAACCCCGTGTCGATCGATCACGTCGCGCAGCACGACGACGTCCACGTACCCGGCGAGCAACGCCGCCCGGTCTCGGGCGTCCGCGCCCTGCGCCTCGGGAAAGCCGCCCTCGACGAGATAGCGGCGCAGGCGCTGGTCGAGCGCCGCCGGCGCCGTGTCCTCCTCCGCTCGCCCGGGAGGTTCGTCCCCCGTGTGGCGCAACGCCTCGCGGAAGCTGAAGGGATGGACCAGCACCTCCATCGCCCGCCCGCGCAGGCTGGTGGCCACCTCCCGACTCAGGAGGCGGGCGGAAGAACCGGTGACGAACACTTCCACGCCGCCGGTGTCCATCAGGCGGCGGACCAGCCCCTCCCATCCCGGTACGTACTGGACTTCATCCAGGTACAGGGTGATGCCGTCGCCGGTATGGAGGCCCGGAAACCGGCGGGCGTGCTCCTCGATCAGCCAGCCGAGGTCTGCCACCGTGAGTCCGGCCAGCCGCTCGTCCTCGAGCAGGAGGAACAACTGCGACTCGGGGGGGGCGCCACGATGCAGGCGGGCCGAGCGGCACTGAGCGAGAAACGAGGTCTTGCCGCTGCGCCGTACGCCGATTATGGCGAACGCCTTGCCGGCAATCCCCGGAAGCCGTACGTCCCGGCGCGTGAGGTGCCGCGGGATGGCCGACAGCGACTCTTCGAGCTTGGTGCGGAGGATTTCCCGCGATATTGTCACTGCAGAAATGACAATATCGTCTAGTCGGTCACCCTGTAAAGGACAAGTGGGAGGAAGGAGCCCGGTCGGGGCCCCTTCGGGTTCCCTTTCCCTCCTGCCGGACCCTTCTATTCCGCCCGCAGCGCGTAGACGAACAGCCCGTTGCCGGCGGCAACCGCGACGTACTGTCGGCCGTCGACGGCGTAGCTGATCGGCCCGTTGGCGATCATGCCGCCGAGCGTCTTCCGCCAGAGCAGCTCACCGTCCCGTGCGTCGAAGGCGTGGAAGTAGCCCTCCCGGTTGCCGGTGAAAAGTACGTCGGTGGCGGTCGTCAGGATGCCGCTGCTCGTGACGTCCGTCATCTCGTACTTCCAGGCCTGCTCGCCGGTGGCCGGATCGATGGCGATGACGGCGCCGGTGCCCGCGGATTCGGTCCAGGTGTTGATGGGACCGCGGGCGAGGCTCGGGAGCGCGCCACCCGGGACGGGCGGAGCCGGACGCCCGCCGAGGAACAGCCGTCCCTCCTCGTACTCGGCTTCCTGCGCCTCGAAGACCGAGCCGTAGCCTTCCCAGGCCGAGAGGTAGAAGAGCCGCGTCGAGGGGCTGTAGGACGGGGAGTACCAATTGGTGCCGCCCTGCACGCCGGGATACGTTGTGGCGCCCGGTTCCTGCGGAATGAAGATCGGCCGCCCGTTGTCGTCGAGCCCCTCCGCCCAGGTCTGATCGATGAACGCCTGCCCGTTGATGAACCGTCCGGTCTCGCGGTCGAGCACGTAGAAGAAGCCGTTGCGGTTGCCCCAGAGCATCAGCTTCAGCGTGCCGCCGTCCTGGGTCGGGAAGTCGGCGAGCACGGGTACCTGCACCGAGTCGTAGTCGTACGGATCGTTGGGCGTGAACTGGAAGTACCACTCCAGCTCCCCGGTGTCGGGGTCGAGCGCGACGACGGAGTCCGAATAGAGGTTGTCTCCGGGCCGCTGCGCCGGGTTCCAGTCGGGGCCGGGATTGCCGATGCCCCAGTAGATGAGGTCGACGTCGGGGTCGTACGAGCCGGTGATCCAGGCCGAGGCCCCGCCGTAGCGCCAGTCGTCGCCCTCCCAGGTGTCGTGGCCGGGCTCACCCGGTCCCGGGATGGTGTAGAACCGCCACTCCTCCTCGCCGGTCTCGGGGTCGTAGGCAGAGATGAAGCCGCGGATGCCGTACTCGCCGCCGGCGACGCTGACGATCACCTTGTCCTTGACGATGAGCGGCGCGAGCGTCAGCGCGTAGCCGGCGCCGGGGTCGGCGACGCTGGTCTGCCAGATCGGCCGGCCGCTCACCGCGTCGATGGCGATGAGCTGCGCGTCGATGGTGCCCATGAAGAGCGTCTCGCCGAGGATCGCCACCCCGCGGTTGACGCGGCCGCAGCAGGGCCGCGACTCCTGCGACGGGGTGTACTCGTAGCGCCAGAAGACGCGGCCGAGCTCCGCGTCGAGCGCGAGCACGGTGTTGGGCGCCTCGGTGATGTACATGATGCCGTCCACCACGAGCGGCGTCGTCTGGAAGACCTGCAGCGACTGCGCCTGGAAGACCCATTGCAAATCGAGGCGGTCGACGTTGTCGACGGTGATCTGGTCGAGGGTCGTATGGCGGTCGCTGTTGTAGTTGCCGGAGTAGGTGAGCCAGTTGTGCGGCTCGTCGTCGGCGTTGAGCAGCCGCTCGAAGGTCACCTGCGCGCCCAGCGGCTGCGGTAGCAGCACGGCGAGCGTCAGGGCTGCGAGCGTCAGGGTGGTGAGCGTCGGGCGGGTCATCGGTTCATCCCCTTCAAGGTCAGGAGGAACGCCAGGACGTCGGCGCGTTCCTGCTCGGTCAGCGTCTCGGCGTAGGAAGGCATCGGCGACGTCGTGATCACCGTGTACTCGCTCAGGTCGTCCTTGACGAGCGAGACGAGACGCTCGTTCTCGTCGACGAGCTGCACCGTGTAGGTGTCCTCGTTCAGCCGCCGTCCCGAGTAGACGGTGCCGTCGTTGTCCACGGCGCGGATGCTGCGGTTGCGGGGCAGCATCGCGCTCGTCGGATCGACGAGCGACTCGGCCAGGGAGCCTGCGGTGCGCGCGGCGCCGATGTCGGTCAGGTCGGGGGCGATCCGCGATCCATCACCGCCGATCCGGTGGCAGCTCGCGCAGTCTCCCTTGCCCCGGTAGAGCGCCTCGCCGCTGGCGGCGTCACCCACCGTCACGTCGCTCGGATCGAAGTCGCCCATCGTGCGCAGATAGGCAACCAGGCCGGCGAGCTCGGACGCGGTGTAGTCGCCGGGCGGCATCGCGGTGTCGGGGATCCCGGCGCTGATGATGCGCATCAGGTCCTGGTCGGAGCCGGCCGAGCGGAACTGGCCGCTGCGGAGGCTCACGCCGTCGACGGCGTCGCCGTCGGGGCCGTGACACGCGACGCAGGTCTCGCCGTAGACCTGCATGCCGTAGTTGATGTCGGCCTGCGCGTACTCGCCCGCGTGCGTCTGCTGGGCTGCCGCGCCGTTCGCGGTCAGCAACCCGGCCGCCGCCAGTAGCGCCGCGGCGCCCCATCCGTGTCCACCTCGTTGCACGCCGTCCCTCCTTGGTGTCTACTGCTCGATCCACCGCCGAGCCCCGACATTGTAGCCGCTCGGCGGCGTCCGCGCGCTTGTTCCGGCGTGCCCCGCTGGCGTTCGCAAGTCTCGCTGGCGGCGCCGCCGAGCGCCGCCGCGCGCTATGCTGAGCGTCATGCATCCACACACAAGCTCGCCGTTCGTCGTCCTGTTGCTGGCCGCCACCGTCGTGTTCGCCGCGTCGGGTTCCGTGCCGGCTCAGGAGTCCGCTCCGGATCACGTCCTGCGGTCGACTCCCGAGAACCTCGTCTGGGGCTGGTATCCCATCGACCGCGCACCAGTGCTGACGATCCGGTCCGGCGACACGGTGCGCATCGACACGCTCAGCCACGCCGGCACCACGCAGGCGGAGGAACCCGTGGAGTATCTGGGCGAGTTCGGGGTGGCGCCGGACGAGGTGCTGGACGACGTCGTCGACTTCTGGCGCACCCGCCCGGACCGGCCGCGCGAAGGACGCAGCGGGCACGTCATCACCGGGCCGATCTACATCGACGGCGCCGAGCCGGGAGACCTGCTCGAGGTGCAGATCCTGTCCGTCCGCACTCGGGCGCTCTACGGCATCAACAACACCGGCCCGACGAGCGGCGTCTTCGGTTCCGGCTATCCGGGCACCTCGGCGGAGGACGAGCCGATGGACATGCCGGCGATGCGGCACTTGATCCGGACCGGAGAAGCGGACGGGCGCGAGGTGGCCTTCTTCGCCGACGGCATCCAGGTGCCGCTGGCGCCGTTCATGGGGGTCATGGCGGTGGCGCCGGAGAACCCGACGGTCGGCCAGCCCGGGGTCACGGTGCCCGGCGTGCAAGCATCGCGGCCGCCGGGGCCGTTCGGCGGCAACCTCGATGTCAAGGACCTCGCCGCCGGCAGTACGCTCTACCTGCCGGTCTTCCACGCCGGCGCGCGCTTCTACGTCGGAGATCCTCACTCCGTGCAGGGCGACGGCGAAGTCAGCGGGACGGCCATCGAGCAGTCGCTGAGCGGCGACTTTCGCTTCGTCCTCCACAAGGGGCAGACCATCGCGGGACCGCGGGCCGAGAACGGGACGCACCACATCCTGATGGGCATAGACCTCGATCTCGACCGGGCCCTGCGCAAGGCGGTGGTCGCGACCGTCGATTTCCTCGTCGAGGAGCGGGGGCTGAGCCGCTCGCAGGCTTTCTCGCTGGCCAGCATCGCGGTCGACTTCCGGGTTGCCGAGGCAGTCGACCTCACACAGGTGGTGACGGCGTTCGTGCCGAAGGCGATCTTCCAGGAGTGATCGACATATGTGATCGACGTTGGCGTGGGTGTCTGAGGTGGAAGAACGTGTACGCACTTGACCGGGTGGGTCAGGACCGCGTAGCCTGGATGCGTGGCGTTCGATTGGGCGACGGTGACGTCCGTGGCTGGCGTGCTTTTTGCCGGTCTTGCCATCCTGAACCGGCGCATGGACCGCAGATTCGACGCGGTCGACCGTCGATTCGAACTTGTCGACCGGAAGTTCGAGTCCATCGACCGCACGTTCGACCATCGATTCGAGATCGTCGAACAGCAACTCCGCACCATGGCGCAGGACATCGGGAACCTGCGTCAGGATGCAGGCCGCCTGCAGGGCTTGGTCGAACGCGCGTACGAACCCGAACGCCTCGCACGGACGAGCGTCCAGGTGAGGGAGCAACATCCCGCGTACGGCGACGCACCACCTGTTTCGGGCGGACCGGGCGGTGAGGAGCCGGAGTCCTGAAGGCGTCTAGTCTGGCAGCGTGAACGCGAAGATCGCGTTGCCGGCGGCGATCGCCACATGCTGCCGTCCGTCGACGGCGAAGGCCATCGGCCCGGCGTGCACCCGCCCGCCGATGTTCCTGAACCACAACTCCTCGCCGGTCTCGGCGTCGAGTGCGAAGAAGAACCCGTCCGCCGTCCCGCCGAAGACCAGATCGCCGGCGGTCGACAGCAGTCCCGACGTCGTCCGCGAGTCCACCGGGAACTCCCAGCGCAGGTCGCCGGTCTGCGGCTCGATGGCGCGCACGGCGCGCACGTAGTTCTCCAGCGGCTCCGGCGATTCGCCGCCGCCGGCGCGGTAGCTCTGGCCCTCCTGATACTCGACCGGCCGGATGAAGTAGCGCGTCTCGGCGTCGTAGGCCATCACGTAGATGAGATCGGTGCGCGGGCTGTAGGTGGGCGACCACCAGTTCGAGCCGCCAGTGATGGCGGGGGCGACCACGGTGCCCTCCGGTGACGGCTCCATGCCCGGCACCAGGATGGGCCGGCCGTCCTCGTCGAGTCCCTCGGCCCACGTCTGCCGGGCGTAGGGCTCGCCAAGGAGGAACTCGCCGGTCTCGCGGTCGAGCACGTAGAAGAACGCGTTGCGGTTCGGGAAGAGCATCAGCTTGCGCTCTTCGCCGCCGAAGGTCGTGTCGGCCAGGATCGGGATCTGCGTCGAGTCCCAGTCGTGGATGTCGTGCGGCGTGAACTGGAAGTACCACTTCATCTCGCCGGTGTCGGCGTCGAGAGCCACCACCGAGTCGGAGTAGAGGTTGTCGCCCTCGCGCACCGTGCCGTCGTAGTCCGGGCCGGGGTTGCCGGTGCCCCAGTACAGGAGGTTCAGCTCGGGGTCGTAGGAACCGGTCATCCATGTCGCCGCCCCGCCGGTGCGCCAGGAGTCGCCCGACCACGAGCGGTTGTCGGGATGGTCCGGGCCCGGGGTCGTGTAGAACCGCCACGCGCGCTCCCCGCTGTCGAGGTCGTAGGCGTCGACCACGCCCCGAATGCCGTACTCGCCCCCCGCCACCCCGGTGAACACCTTGTCGCCGACGATGAGCGGCGCGGCGGTCTTGCTGTAGCCCGCCGACGCCTCGTGCACCTCGGTCTCCCACACCACGCTGCCGGTGCGGGCGTCGAGCGCCACCAGGTGCGCGTCCAGGGTGCTCATGATCACCCGGTCGTCCTGCACGGCCACGCCGCGGTTGTTGCGGCCGCAGCAGATGATGATCTCGTCGGGCAACTGGTGCTCGTAGCGCCAGTAGGGACGGCCGGTGGCCGCGTCGACCGCGATTACGGTGCTCGGCGATTCGGTGATGTACATCACCCCGTCGACCACCAGCGGCGTCGTCTCGGCGCGGTCGAGGACCGCGAGCTGATAGACCCAGGCAATCTCCAGGCCGGCGACGTTGCCTCGATCGATCTCGTCGAGGCGGGTGTAGCGCTGGGCCTTGTAGTTGCCCGAGTACATCAGCCAGTTGTGCGGCTCGTCCTCCGCGTTGAGCAGGCGCTCGGCGGTGACCGGCGCGAACACCGGCGCCTCTTGCTGGCCGGACTGCGTCTGCGCATGCGCCGGAGCCGCCAGGAGGGCGCCCATCCCCAGCAGAAGGGTGGCTGCAATCAGGCAACGTTGGATCGTCATCGTTCTTTCTCGTCCGCTGCAGGCGCGCGACGTCATCGAGCATTCGTGCCCCGGGGGCGCGCGCAGAGACTACCTTCACGGCCAGATTGTAGCTTAGCGGCCCGGGACGAAACCCCGGCGCATTCGAACGGCGATGCATCCCGCTCGGAACGGCGTTGGTCCTCGGTCGACTATGCCGACGTGCAGTTCGCGCCGTTCGCCGGTGCGGGTCCGCCGTTCGCCGAATCGGCATGGCGTCCGCCGGACGCGGCCGTCAGACTGGGCGCGGACGATCACAGAAGGAGGCGCCATTGACTGACCGGATCGCGAGCGACCCCGAAGTTCGGACCCATGAGCGCCGGCCTCCGCGCGGGCTCCGGCCCGTCCTGCCCGGACTGCTGGTCCTCACGCTTGGCATCGTCTTCCTGCTGGACAACCTCGACTTCGTCGAGAGCGGGCGGATACTCCGGTTCTGGCCGGTGATCCTGATCGTGGCCGGCGTCAAGCATCTGTGGGAGGCGCGAGATCGGGGGAGAGCGTTCCTGGGCGCCGTGCTGGCCGGCGCGGGCGGGCTGCTGCTGCTCGAGAGCCTGTACATCATCGACTTCGATGTCTGGGATCTCTGGCCGCTCATTCTGGTCGCGGTCGGCTTCCGGATGCTGGCGTTCCCCAGGTCGGATCCCGCGGTTGCGGATGACGCTACCGACGCGGTCGAGAACTGTTCCGCCTTCCTCGGCAGCGTCGAGCGCCGGAATCGCTCGGCGGACTTCCAGGGGGGATCGGCGTCGGCGTGCCTGGGCGGCGTCAAGCTCGATCTGACCGGGGCGGACATGGCTGGAGACCACGCGGTGCTTCGTGTCTCGGCGATGATGGGGGGCATCGAGATTCGCATCCCCGAGGAATGGACGACCGAAGTCAGGTTCACCCCCGTGCTCGGCGGGGTCGAAGACAAGACGCGGGGACCGGCGGCCGCGACGAAGCGGCTCGTCCTGGAGGGCACGGTCTTCATGGGCGGCCTCGAGCTCGGGAACTGACACGCCGGCGAGGGAGAGAGCGATGGCCAGAGGACCTTATGCAGGGCGGGGAATGCTCGGAATCGTGGCGATCATGCTTCTTGGCGTCCTGCTCGCCGAATCGGGCGCCACGCGGGACTCGACGGCCGCCGAAGACGAGGCCTGGCTGGACAGCGCCGCGATCATGGGATCGGTCACGCACCGGAACCTGTCGGGAGCGTTTCGCGGGGGCGAGGCCGCCGCGGTCATGGGACGACTGGAGGTCGACCTGCGTGACGCTACGATGGCGCGCGACGAGATCGTCATCGAGGTCGACGTGCTCATGGGGCGGGTCGAGCTCCTCGTGCCGGAAGAGTGGAGCGTCGTCTCGGAGGTGGACGCGGCTCTGGGCGGGGCGGAGATCAGCCCCGCGCATCGGGATGCGGACGCCGCAGCGCCGCGGCTCGTCGTCCGCGGCGGCGTGGTGATGGGCAGGCTGTACGTCGGGGAATAGCCAAGTGCACCCGATCCTCGCCTCCGGGCGGCGGCAGGCTCTCTATCTGGCGTCCTGGGCGCTCATCGGTCTGCTGCTCGCGGTCGCCTGGTCGGCGGCGAGTTCGCGGGTGGCGCTGCCGTCGGCGCTCGCCGTCGTCGTACCGCCCTGCCTGCTCTACGGCTTCGTCTGTCTGTCGGCGTGGCACGTCTGCCGGGCCGCTCCGTTGGAGGCCCGCTCGGTGCTTCGAGTGCTCGCCACGCACGCGGGAGCCGGCGTGGTCGCCGCGCTCGCCTGGATGCTCGCGTGGGAAGGGTGGGTACGGGCGCTGGTTGGATCCGCGGTGTTCGACGCAGGCGTTCTCGACGACTATCGTGCCCGACTGCCGGTCGTTCCGCCCGCCGGCGTGATGCTGTTCTGGCTCTCCAGCATGCTGCACTACCTGCTGATCGCGTTCGAGGCCTCGCGCCGGGCCGAGGCGCGCGAGCTCGGCCTGGAGGTGGCGGCGCGTGAGGCCGAGCTCAGGGCGTTGCGCGCGCAGATCGACCCGCACTTCCTGTTCAACAGCCTCCAGTCGATCAGCGCTCTGACCTCGTCGGATCCGGCCGGCGCCCGGCGCATGTGCCTGCTGCTGGCCGACTTTTTCCGCAGCAGCGTCCGTCTCGGCGCGCGGGAGCGGATTCTGCTGGAACAGGAAATCGAGTTGGCTCGCGCGTATCTGGACATCGAGAAGGTGCGTTTCGGCTCGCGTCTGTCGTCCGAAGTCCTGCTGGAGCCCGGATGCGGAACCTGTCTGATTCCGCCGTTGACCCTCCAGCCGCTGGTGGAGAACGCGGTGCGCCACGGCATTCACTCCCTGGTCGATGGCGGCGTAGTGGAAGTCACCGCGCGGTGCGATGCGGAAGGCGTATGTCTGAGCGTCCGGAATCCGGTAGACGTGGAGGCTGTTGCACGCGCCGGGGCCGGGGTCGGCCTCGACAACGTGAAGCGGCGCCTCGCCTCCGCGTTCGGCAGCGGTACCGAGACCCGCTGGCGGCGCGAGGCCGGGTCGTTTCGGGTGGACATCCGGTTCCCACGAGAGGACGGAGTTCGGGAGCGAGCGGGATGACGGAGCAGCGGGGACGGCGTATCCGGGCGGTGGTGGTGGACGACGAGGCGCTGTCGCGCGCCCTGATCCTGGAGTACCTCGCGGCGCATCCCGACGTCGAAGTGGTCGGCGAATGCGCCAACGGGTTCGAGGCCGTTCGCGCGATCACCGAGCTGGGGCCCGACCTGCTCTTCCTCGACGTGCAGATGCCGAAGCTCGACGGCTTCGAGGTCCTCGAGCTCGTCGGCGGAAATATCGACGTCATCTTCGTCACCGCCTACGACAGCTACGCGTTGCGGGCCTTCGAGGTCCATGCCGTCGACTACCTGCTGAAGCCCTTCGGCGCCGAGCGCTTCGGCGCGGCGCTGGACGAGGCCCGGGGGCGGCTCGCCCGGGCAGAGCAGGTGCCGGTCGCGCAGGTGGCGGCGAGCGCGCGGCCGCGGGGCGGCCACCGCGAACGCATCCTGATCCGTGCCGGCGCGAAGGTGGAGGTCATCCCCGTCGGGCGCATCGACTACGTCCTGGCCCGGGACGACTACGTCGGCGTCATGGTGGGCGGGCGGGAACTGCTGAAGCAGCAGACGCTGGCGGACCTCGAAGGGCAACTGGATCCGGAACGGTTCGTGAGAATCCATCGCTCGGCCATTCTCAACCTCGATCGTCTGGCGCGACTGGAGCTCGCCACCCGGCAGAGCTACGTCGCCGTCCTGAAGGACGGAACCGAGCTCGCGGTGAGCCGCGCCGGCTACGCCAGACTGAACGAGCTGCTCTGACGATTACGGCGCCGCCCAGCCGGCCCGTTGCGCCGCACGATCCACCGCCGTTCCCCCGATGTAGACGTCTGAGATGCGTCTCGTGTTGGTGACGTCGTCCAGCGGGCTCGCGTCGAGCACGATGAAGTCGGCGCGGGCTCCGGGCGCGAGGCGGCCCGCGTCGTCGAGTCCCAGGCGGTCCGCCGAGCGGCTGGTTGCGATGACGATGGCGTCCATCGGGCTCAACCCGGCCGCTACCATCAATTCCAGCTCGCGGTGCGCCGAGAAGCCGTAGAAGTGATCCTGCACCCCGGAGTCCGATCCGAGGACGAGCGACGCTCCGGCGGCGTGGAGCCTGGCGAGGCTGCGCTCCATCTGCTCGTAGGAGCGCGCGGCCCGCTCGGCGGCGTCCGCGGCCCGCCGGGAGAACGAGTCGGCCGCGCGCGCGAGCACGTCGGCCGCCACCGTTTCCGCGAGGATCGGTGCGGCGAGCCACGGCGGCGGCGAACTGTGCCGGCCGCGCTCCGAGATGCCGATGTTCGGCATGATGAAAACGTCGTGCTCGACGATCGCGGCGACGAGCGTATCGTCCATCTCCCGGTCGCGGACCAGGTGGGCGAAGCCGTCGACGCCGGCCGCCACCAGCTCTTCCGCGTCGTCGTGGTAGAAGACATGAGCGATCACGTCGAGGCCGTGTTGGTGCGCCTCTTCGATGATCGCCCGGTAGAGCGCGGGCTCGAGCTTCTCGACCGAACCGCCGCGGTCGTCGACCCAGACCTTGACGAACGCGACGCCCTGCGCCGCGAGCTCCTGCACGTAGCGCCGCCCGTCCTCCTCGCTCGTCACCCCGTAGGCCGACGTCCGTAGCGCCGCCGCTCCGGGACCCGCGTTCGGACGCGCCAGCCCGCGTCCGGCCGTGAAGAGGCGGGCTCCGCCGAGGTTTCCGGCTTCCTGATCCCGGCGGATCCCGCTCCACACGTCGCCGGCGTCGGTGCCGAGCGACACGATGACCCCCACCCCGTAGTACGCGTAGCGGTTCAGGTGGTCGACGATGTTCTCGCGGGTGTAGTTGGCGGCATCGTAGGTCAGCCCGCGCTGGAAGCCGACGTGGCCGTGGAGGTTCACCAGCGCCGGCATGACGGTCTTGCCGCTCAGGTCGACGACGGTTGCGCCGGACGGCATCTCGATCTCGGCCTGCGGTCCGACCGCGATGACCGCACCCTGGTCGACCACCAACCGTGCCGCCTCGGTCGCCGGCAATCCCGTGCCGTCGATGAGGGTGGCGCCGTCGTACACGACCGCCGAGCTCGCCGGCGCCGCCGATTCCGGCGAATCACCCGCACACCCTGCTGCTGGCGCTCCTGCGCACGCGACGGCGGCGGCCAGGGCGACGCCGCGGGTCGCGCAGTGCACGATTCGACGATCTCGAGAGTGCATCGGGGCTCCTTGTCGGACTACCGGTGGACGAGGGAGGAACGGTACCCCGTGCGCCGGGGTGATTCACGCATCCTCGAGGTACAGCGACACCTGGATGTTCAGCCAGCTTCCGCGCATCGCGATCGATTCCGTCCGCGCGGACACGCGCTTGCCGGCGTCCATCAGCCGCGCGGGCATCTCGTTGCGCCGGCGGGGGACGTAGCCCAGCTTGTGTCCTTCCGGTCCGAGCACCTCGATGGCGAGCGCGTCGTAGCGGTTGTCCGGCTGCCGGCGGAGCATGAGGCGCTGTCCGGGCCGCAGGCGGTCGGCCGCCGTTTCCGCGTCGTAGTAGGCGGTTCCGGCGACGTGCATGCCGGCAAGCAGGATCTCGCGAGGAGTGGCGGCGTCCGCCCGCCGCGTGACGATGGCGCCGAGGCCCAGCAGGCTGCAGAGTGCGTGGATGACGTCCCGACGACGCATGGCTGGTCTCCTCTCGCGCGTGCCGTTGCGCTGCAACGCCGCGCTCATCAATAATACCGACTCCTGCGGCCGCCCCATCGCGGTCGCCTGCAGCGATTGTCTCTGCCATCCATGACGGTTCTTGTCACCGGCGCAGCCGGCTACATCGGCAGTGTCGTGGCCGAACGCCTCATCGAGCACGGCCACGCGGTCGCCGCCCTCGACGATCTCTCGCAGGGGCATCGGGCGGCCGTCCCGGGAGGGGCGGGATTCTTCGAGGGCGATCTGCGCGACCGCCGCCGGCTCGCGGAGGTGATGGCCGCGGTCCGCCCGGACGCGGTGGTGCACCTGGCGGCGGAAGCGCTGGTCGGCGAATCGGTCACCGACCCGGCGAAGTTTTTCGAGGTCAACGTCACCGGCGGGCTTAACCTGCTGGACGCGATGCGCGCCGCCGATGTGCGTCGACTCGTCTTCTCGTCGACCGCGGCCGTCTACGGCGAGCCGGAGGAAGTTCCCATTCGCGAGGATGCCCGGTTACGGCCGGTCAACGCCTACGGCGCCTCGAAGCTGGCGTTCGAGCAGGCGCTTCCGTGGTACGCCTCGGCGTACGGCCTGAGCCACATTTCGCTCCGCTACTTCAACGCCTGCGGGGCGACGGCGGCGCGGGGCGAGCACCACGTGCCGGAGACGCATCTGATCGCCATCCTGCTGGAAGTGGCGCTCGGTCTGCGTCCGGACATTCGGATCTTCGGCGACGACTATGACACCCCGGACGGGACCTGCATCCGCGACTACGTTCACGTCGGCGACATCGCCGACGCGCACCTGCTGGCGCTCGATCGCATCGACCGGATCGAATCGGATGCGTTCAATCTCGGGAACGGGACCGGTTTCTCGAACGGGGAGGTGGTGGAGGCGGCCCGGCGCGTCACCGGCCACCCGATTCCCGCGATCGCGGCCGATCGGCGGGCGGGCGATCCCGCGCGGCTCGTCGCCAGCGCCGACCGCGCGCGCGACGTGCTCGGCTGGTCGCCGCTCTTCCCCGGACTCGATGAGATGATCGCGACCGCCTGGGCGTGGCGGAAGGACCGGTTGCGCCCGTACTCCGGTTGACGTCGGCTCTGGGTTTTGCCGTCCGCCCCGCAGGCATGCCGCCGACCGGAGCGGTGCGCCGGTGTGCGACGCTTGCGCGCCGCGCGAGTCCGGCCGTGCGCGGTCGTCACAGCCAGGCGAACTTCACCGCGAAGAGCAGCGCCACCGCGATCAGCGTCGGCGAGCATTCCTGCCGGCGTCCTGCCATCACCTTGATCAGCACGTAGGTCAGGAAGCCGAGGCCGATGCCGTCGGCGATGGAGAACGTCAGCGGGATGGCGATGACCGTCATGACGGCGGCGGCCGACTCGGTGACGTCGCCCCACTTCACGTCCACCAGCGGCCGTACCATCAGGCACGCCACGTAGAGGATGGCCGCCGCGGTCGCGTAGGGCGGTATCGATCCGGCCAGCGGCGAGAGGAACAGGCAGGCGAGGAACAGCCCGGCCACCACGACCGCGGTCAGGCCCGTGCGCCCGCCCGCGGTGGCGCCCGCCGCGCTTTCGATGTAGCTGGTCACCGGCGAGGTGCCGAGCAGGGCGCCGCCCACCGTGCCGGTGGAATCGGCGATAAGCGCGCGCTGCATGTTCGGCAGGCGCCCGCGCTCGTCGAGGAGTCGCGCTTGGTGCGCGACGCCGATCAGCGTGCCGGTCGTGTCGAACAGGTCGACGATCAGGAACGTCAGGATGACCGCGAGCATGCTGGCCTGCAGCGCGCCCGCGATGTCGAGGGCCAGCAGGGTCGGCGTCGGATCAGGCGGGAGCGAGGCGATGCCCTGCCATTCGGAGACGCCCAGCGCGAGGCCGGCCACGGAGACGCCCAGCATCCCGATGATCGCGGCGCCGGGCACCCGCCGCCCCGAGAGCGCCGCAATCGCGCAGAACCCGACCAGGGACAGCAGCGGTCCCGGCGTCATCAGCTCCCCGGCGGTGACCAGCGTCGCCTCGCTGGCCTGGATGATGCCGGCGTTGCGCAGCGCGATAACCCCGAGAAAAAGGCCGATACCGGCGGCGATGGCCAGCTTCAGGCCCTGCGGGATCGCCTCGACGATCCAGCGCCGCACCGGCAGCACGCTCAGGATCAGGAAGAGCACGCCGGAAACGAAGACGGTCCCGAGCGCGACCTCCCACGAGTGACCCATGCCGAGCACCACGCCGTAGGCGAAGAACGCGTTGAGCCCCATGCCCGGCGCCAGCGCGATCGGATAGTTGGCGTACAGCCCCATCACCAGCGTGCTGAACGCCGCCGCGAGACAGGTGGCGACGAACACCGCGTCGAACGGCATGCCGGCGTCCGAGAGGATCTGCGGGTTGACGAAGGCGATGTAGGCCATCGTCAGGAACGTCGTCGCGCCCGCCGTCACCTCCGTCCGCACGTCGGTGCCGCGCTCCGCGAGTCCGAAGTAGCGTTCCAGGATGGCTGTCATTGGGTTCCTCCCGCCGCCGTTCCCGATCTCTCGCCGTGCCGCCGCTTCCGGCGCGACATCTGTTGCGGTCCTTCTCGGGACTTACCCCGAACAGACCGGGGGTGCCTTGTACTCCAGACCCAGCAGCCGGAAGTAGTTCTCACCGAGTGCGATGTTCCGGAAAGCCTCGTCGTCCAGAAGTCGGTGCACGCGTCCCGTGACGTCCAGCTCCTCTCGGTAGACGTCCAGGTCCTTGTCGCGCGACGCCAGGAAGTCCGTGCCGGGGAGAATCCTCTCCGGGTACGCGTTCAGGAACGGCACGTACGCTTCCCGGCCCTCCGGCGTCGAGAAGTAGGCATCGTCGATCACCCGCCACGCGATGTCCAGCATCAGGTTGGGGTGGCGATCCAGCATGGATGTCATCAACGCGACGTGCCGGGCCGGGTCCATTGCGGTCAGCTCCCGCGACAGCCCCATGTGGACCCAGACGATCGCGTTGTCCGGATACCGGCGGAGCACCTCCTCCATCAAGGGGAGGTAGCGGGTCGGCTCGTCGTCGCTGCCCAGATCCGAGTGGATGGCGAGTGGAATGCCGCGTTCGCGCAACACCCGCATGAACCCGCCCCACTCCGCGATGGTCGCCGGCGGCACCGGTTCGTGCCCGTTGTCGAACAACGCCTGCTTGACCAGGTTGACCTCGCCCATCCAGCGGAACATGCCCGGATACTCGGCGTCGAGAAGCTCCATCCCGGCCAGAATCGAGTCGGGTTCCGCCAGGTCCGGGAAGGTCATGGCGAGCGTCAGATGCAAGCCTTCCGGCGTCTTCGTCGCGACGTTGGCGGCGTTGACGAAGTCGTTCTTCAGCGTCGGCGTCACCGGCGTGCCGGGGCAGTCCAGGTAGTACGTGCAGGAGGACGACGCCGGCAGCATCTGGCCGATCCCGTAGACGTTGGCGAACAGGACGCCGGTCGCTTCGAAGTACTGCAGGACCTCCTCGAACGGGACGGCGGGTCCGCCGAACGGCCGGAAGTGGACGTGGGTGTCGACGACCGCGGTGTGGGGTTGCGCGGACCGGTCGTAGCATGGTGCGTCGCCCGTCCGGAAGGAGTCGAGCGTCAGTTTCGATGAAGTGCCGATCGCCGCAGGCTCGGGGGAGCCGGCCGTCTGCGCCGCGCCGGCGGACGCCCATCCGGATGCGCCGAGGGCACAGAGTACGACGAGCAGCAGGAGTGGCGCGCCGCCCCCCGGATTTCCGTCCCGGTCAGTCCGCCGCATCGCGCTCGGCTGCTCGCTTCATGCGCGGCAGAATAGCGCGTGGAGCATCCCGTCGCAAACGCTGTCCGGGGCTCCGCCGATCCGAATCAGGCTGCACCGACCCGTTTGTTTGGCATGCTGCAGGAACGGCAGGCCGGTCTGTCGAGTTGGCGATCAACTACCCATCAACTACCGGAAGTATCCTGTTTTCAGTATCTTGCAGGATTCTTGCGCCCACGCGCGTGCCGGTCCGTCAACTACCAGCCGTCGGATTCTCACACCTCCGACAGATGCGCGATGGCTCCGGTGCTGTCGCCGATCGACTCGGCCGGCACGCCCATGTGGTGCAGCAGGGTGAGCAGCAGGTTGGCCATCGGCGTCTCGTCGGGGTAGGTGACGTGGCGCCCCGGGGTCAACCGGCCGCCGCCGCGGCCGGCCAGCAGCGTCGGCAGGTCGTGGTGCTCGTGGCGGTTGCCGTCCGCGATGCCGGCGCCGTAGACGACCATCGCGTGATCCAGCAGCGTTCCGTCGCCGTCGGCGGTTCTGCGCAGCTTGTCCATGAAATACGCGAACTGCTCGACGTGGAAGCGGTTGATCCGCGTCACCTTCTCGATCTTCACCGGATCGCCCCGGTGGTGGGTCAGGCCGTGGTGGGCTTCCGAGACCCCGATCTCGCGGTAGACGCGGTTGCTCAGCTCGGTGGCGACCATCAGGGTGATGACGCGCGTCAGGTCCGTCGCGAGGGCGACCGTCATCAGGTCGAACATGAGCCGGATGTGCTGGACGAAATCGCCGGGAAGGCCGGGCGCGGGCCGGTCGAGATCGGGAGGGGCCGTGTCGGCGTCCCGCTCGCTGCTCGCGATGCGGCGCTCGATCTCGCGCACCGAGAAGAGGTACTCGTCGAGCTTACGCCGGTCGGTCGGGCCGAGCGTCCCGCTCAGACGGCGCGCGTCGCCGAGCACGACGTCGAGCACGCTGCGGTCGTAGCGTCGCTGCCGGGCCCGGACGGCCGGATCCGGATCGAGGTCCTCCGCGCCGAACAGGCGCTCGAACGCCGCGCGCGGGCTCGCTTCGAGCGGCATCGGCGACGAGGGCGTGCGCCACGAGATGCTGTTGCTGTAGGCGCAGCTATAGCCGCTGTCGCAGTTGCCGCCGAGCAGACCCGGTTCGCAGCCCAGCTCGAGAGAGCCGAAGCGCGTCTCGCCGCCGAGGTGCCGCGCCGCGATCTGGTCGGCCGAGATGCCGGCGTGGATGTCGGCGCCGTAGGTCTTCTTCGGGTGGACTCCGGTGAGGTAGCTCGCCCCGGCGCGCGCGTGGTCGCCGGGGCCGTCGCCGAGGGCGCGGCCCCCGTTGTGCGTGAGCCCGCTCAGGATCGAGATGTCGCTCCGGTACGGGGCCATCGGCTCCTGCACGCGGGGCAGGGCCGCCGGCAGGGAAGCGATGGGACCGGCGGTCTCCGGCGTCCACTCCGGCATGACGATGCCGTTCGGAACGTAGACGAAGACCATGCGGTTCGGCGCCTGAGCGGCGTGGGCGGTGCGCGCGAACGCCGGCACCATGGCGTCGAGGAACGGAAGCGACAGCGTGGCGCCGACCCCGCGGAGGACGGTTCGGCGCGGAAGGGCTCTGTGCATCGTCATGATTCGTGTCCTGGCTGCATCAGCCGCCGCTTACCAGGATGAGCGGTAGATGCTGTGCAGTCTGTTCTCCGGATCGCACGGGCTCGGGTTCGGTACACATGGGCAAGCACGGCAAGGTCGTCGGCAAGGCCCAGGCCGAGCCGAACATCCGGCACGAGATTCAGGAGCGTGACGAGAATAGTTCACGGGCGGCCCTGTTCCTCCGCGCGCCGCATTCGGAACGGCGTGCTCTCGACGACACCGGTGACGAAGGCCGACCAGCGGTCTCCGTTCTCGCGGGCCGTGTCGACCATGGCCGTCACCGCCTCGGCATCGTAGTGCTCCAGCCCGCGGCCGAGGGCGTAGGTCAGCAGCTTCTCGGCCAGGTTTCGCCGGAATGCGTCCGCGCGACCACGGAGCACCTGCTTCAGCTCCGCCGGTCCGCGGAAGGCCGTGCCGTCGGGAAGCACGCCGGTGTCGTCGATCGGGGCCTCGCCCTCATGCGTCCGCCAGGCGCCGGCCGCGTCGTACTTCTCCAGGCCGAAACCGATCGGGTCGATCTGGTTGTGGCACACCGCGCAACTCGGGTTGGTGCGGTGGGCCTCCATCTGCTCCCGCAAGGTAGCGCCGCCACCGGCTCCGCCGGCGGCTTCCAGGGCCGGGACGTCCACGGGCGGTTCGGGCGGCGGGGCGCCGAGCAGGTTCTCCAGCACCCACTTGCCGCGCAGCACGGGCGAGGTGCGTGTCGGATAGGACGAGACCGTCAGCACGCTCGCGTGCGACATCAGGCCGCCACGCTGCAGTCCATCGAGCGTGACCCGCCGGAACGCCTCGCCGTCGACCCCGGCAATCCCGTAATGCCGCGCGAGCGGGCCGTTGACGAAGGTGAACGGCGCGTCGAGCACGTCGAGCACGCTGCGGTCCTCGCGCACGATTGCCTGGAGGAACAGCTCGGTCTCGGCGCGCATGGCGTCGCGGAGCTCGTCGTCGACGGTAGGGAACCGCGCCGGGTCGGGCTTGGCGCGTTCGAGCGAGCGCAACTGCAGCCACTGGGCGGCGAAGTCGGTGACCAGCGTGCGGGCCTTGGGATCCGCCAGCATGCGCAACGCCTCGGTCCGCAGCACGGCCGGGTCCGTAAGACGCCCCCTGTCGGCGAGCCGGAAGAGCCGCTCGTCCGGCATGTCGGCCCAGAGGAAGTACGACAGCCGCGCGGCCAGCTCGTGGTCGTCGAGGGTGCGCACGTCCTCGCCGGCCGCCGGGTCGCGCTCGATCCGGAACAGGAAGTTGGGGGATAGCAGCACCGCCTGGAGAGCGAGCCGGACCCCCTCCTCGAACGAATCTCCCGCCGCCTGCGCCTGCCGCACGAGGCCGACCAGCGGATCGACGTCCGCCGCGGTCACCGGCCGGCGGTAGGCGCGGCGGGCCAGGCGGGTGACCACCTCGCCGGCGCAGTCCTCCTCGTGCTCACCGGGCCGGTGCCGGCAGACGAAGATGCGCTCGTGGCTCGCGGGCGGGGCCGTACTCGGGTTGAACGGCCCGACGATGTCGACGTAGTCGATGTACAGGACCCGCCGGCCGTCGTCCATCACGTTGTCGCGCGGGTCGTCGATGTCCGCGACGTGCGGATACGAGATGCGGAAGTCGCGCACCCCGGCCGTCACCGGGACCCGCGTGACGAACTCGCCGCGCTCGTACCCGAAGGCGTTGCTGCCCTCGATCAGCTCCTCGCGAAACACCTGGCCGTCGAGCGTCGCGACCACCGGCACCGGCGGCTGGCTCTCCCGGGCGCCCTCGATGAAACGGGCCAGCCTTTCCTCAGCGGTGAGTCTGGCCTCGAGCGTCGGGTTGCGCTTGTCGCCTTCCTCTGGCTCGATCAGCCCGCGGGCGATGAGCTGCCGCCGGCTGTAGCGGTAGTTGGCGGCGCGGAAGCGGAGCTCGTACTCGGCGTCCCACGGGAAGACGTGCGAGCCGTACAGGGCGCCCCGCATCGAATAGGGGAGGATGTTCGCGCCGGTCAGGTCGTTGCCGGCGTCGTGCGATCGCTTGCCCATGTAACGGGCGAGCAGGGTCGGCTCGGCGGGCAGCGGCTCGCCGAAGACCGCGATGCGCGAGAGCCGCTTCGCCGCCGCGACGTACTTCTCCATCAGCAGCGGGGAGACCGACAGCACGTCGCCGATGTTGTCGAAGCCGTAGCCCGAGTCGTCAATCGGAAACTCGTCGGCGAAGCTGCCGTGGACGCCGAGCAGGCTGCGGACCGTGTTGTCGTACTCGACCCGGTTGAGCCGCCGCGCCGTAACGCGGCCCGGATCGGTCGTCCTGCGATAGCCGGCGTCGGCCAGGTACGCCTCGATGGACGCGGTCAGGCGCGCAATCGCGTCGTCAGCCGGGCGGGGGCGCCCCGGGGGTGGCATCTGCCCGGCGTTCAGCCTGCCGAGCACACGGGTCCAGGTGTCGATCTGCGGATCGGCGGCGGCACTGGCGGCATCCCGCGCTGCGGAAGCCGACTGCGGATCCAGCCCGGCGGCGAGCCTCTCCAGATTGAGGTTCACCGTGCTCAGGCGGTTGCCGTGGCAGACGACGCAGTGCTCGGCGAAGAACGGCGCGGCCTCGGCGTGCAGCGCCGTGGCCGGCGATACTTCTCTGGCTGCGGGCGCCTGCCCGGCGGTAGCCGCAACACCGTCAATCGTTGCGGCGAGGGCAATCAGCAGGCATGCACCGCCGAACCGCCGCATGGATCCGAGAGCGAGATGCGGCCAGAGCCTGTCACGCATGGTGGGCACATTATGGCATCCGTGTCGACCCCGCAGCGGATTGCCGGGCGTGCCGTTCTGCGCCTTTGCGTCGTGGGATTCTGATGCTATTCTATATTCCAGATTCTAGAATATGGATGATCAGAATGAGTCCGGCCTCCCTGCTTCCCCAAGACGTTGTTGTGCTGGCGAAGCTGCTGACCTACGCTGACCGTCGGCCATCCCTGGCGCGAATGGCTGCGGACCTGTTCCTCAGCGGGTCCCAGGTTCACGCTGCCCTCAAGCGGCTGGAGGCTGCGCGTCTGGTCCTCGAAGACGCCCAGAGCAGTCGCCCCACCACGAGCAACCTGCGAGCGGCCGCACGTCCGATACTCAAGGACGCCCGGAGCAGTCGACAGCTCACGAGCAACCGGCGGGTGTCCGAGCGGCTGCTCTTCAAGAATGCTCGGAGTGGTCGACCGAACACGAGCGCGGCGGAGGAGTTCCTCGTGCATGGCGCAAAGTACATGTTTCCAGCAGTCCGGGGCGGCATCACCCGGGGGATGCTCACTTCGTACGCGGCGGTGCCGTTGAACCGTCACATCTCGCCTGGGCCTGATCTTCCGCCTGTCTGGCCGTTCGCGATGGGTAAGCACCGAGGTGTTTCCCTCCAACCGCTGCACGCGACCGTACCCCTGGCCGCGCAAGCGGACCCGCGCCTCTACGAACTGCTGGCCCTCCTGGACGCATTGCGGGACGGTCGCGCCCGCGAGAGGAGCCTCGCGGAGACTGAGATCGTACAGCGCATACGAGAACGACCGAATGCATGACGACCCAAACCTGCGGTTGCTGGAAGCTGCGGCCCGGGCGTTGGAGCCAATGCTCGATGAGGTCGTGTTTGTTGGCGGATGCGCGACCGGGCTCATGATCACCGACCTGATTCAAGATGCTCGTGAAGGTGCGCCGACCTGCCGATGGCGCTCTGGAGACCTGACGATAGACGTGATGCCGATTGACGAGGGAGTCTTGGGATTCGCTAACCGCTGGCATCGACCCGCGATGGAATCCGCTGAGCGGGTTGAAGTTTCCGGGTTGACACTTCAGCTCATCACGCCCGTCTACTTCGTTGCAGCGAAGTTGGAGGCATTTCACGGCCGCGGCGGAGGCGACCACGTCGCGAGTCACGACCTGGAGGATGCGATGGCGGTCATCGACGGAAGAGAAGAGCTGCTTTCCGAAGTGCGAAACGCGCCGGAGGATGTGCGCGGCTACATCCAGGACGAGTTTGGGGAGTTGCTCCGTTCCGAGGACTTCCTCAACGCCATGCCTGGACTGGTCCAGGAGGACGTTCGTCTCCCAGTGTTGCGGGAGCGACTCGATGCGTTGGCGTCTCGGGCGTGATCGGCGGGTTTCCCTCGGTTGCTCAGCCGGAACGAGC
Organism: Vicinamibacterales bacterium; assembly: GCA_958296065.1. Classification (GTDB taxonomy): domain Bacteria; phylum Acidobacteriota; class Vicinamibacteria; order Vicinamibacterales; family UBA8438; genus WTFV01. Next base: position 56,839 of record CATQHX010000022.1, read on the forward strand.
GTACGGCGCGTCCGCTTCGCGCACGCGGACGCTGGCCCGCTGCCGGCGGCGCACGATGCGGGCCACGACTGCCGTGCGCTCGTCGCGGGTCAGGCTGAGCCGCACGCCGGCCACGGCCTGGCAGACATCTTCGGGCGTCAGATCCCCGAGGACGCTGGAGGAGGAGAGCCGTTGCGGCGCCGTCCGGGGACGGAGGGCGAGGAGCTCCGCGCTCGGAACGCCGGAACCTGCCGGGTCTTGCAGCAGCCAGAGCTCCCGCACGCCCATATCGGCGTACCGCTCGATCTTGCCCTCGTCAGCGTTCGTGATCTCGACCTCCACCACCAGATCGGGTGCGTTCTCGTCGAAGCACGCATCGGCGGCTTCTCTTCCGGCGGCGAGCGCGTCGCGATAGGCCCTGGCTTTGTCTCCGACGTAGAACGCGCAATCCGGCTCCATGCCGGTGCCGGGCGGAAAGCCCGGTTCCCGAAGACGTGCGGTCAGGAGCCCCTTCACAGCGCCGGTAAGCGTGCTCGCGGCGATGTCCACGACGTGATCGATGATCCTGACCAGCTCGTCGTGGAGCCGCGACGGGCTCATCAGGGTTATGAGGCCGCGCACCGGGTCGAGGTAGACGCGGCGGAACGACCGGTTCCAGTCGATGGAGGCGAGCTCGACCACGGTCTGCGGGTCGGCGTGCAGGACGTGGATCGTGGACCCGAGCGGTCCGGTGTGCATCGTGGCCGGGTGCTCTGTCGCAACGCGTGCAGGGGACTTGGCCACGCTCTTCACGATAGCACGCGGCGCTCGCCGCTTCCCGGCTGTGGTAGCACCGCGCCCGCCGGTCAGGGCAGCGTGTCGAAGCGGATGTTGAACCAGGTGATGCCGTCGGTCTCGCGGATGCCGTGCGGCACCCCGGCGGGGATGAAGACGAGGTCGCCCACGCCGATCTCCCGTTCCTCCCCCCCGCGAATCGCCGCGCCGCGCTGCTCGACCGGCTCCCCGTTCTCGTCGACGATCTGCCCGCCGGTAACGAGCGTTCCGGAGCCTTCCCGAACCACCCAGACGTCTATCGTACGCGGGTGCATCAGCGCCGTCTCGCCGCCTCGAATGCGGCGGATATTGACGTTGTAGCTGCCGCCCTCCAGCAGCCGCACGGTCTGACGCTGCTCGGCGTCCATCTCCTGCACGATCGCCTCGAGCTCGGCCAGCGGAAAGTCGGCCGCGCGATCGGTGGGGGCTTGCTCGCGGACCTGCACCTGTGCGCCGACCACTATTCCGCCGAGAAACGCAGTCAGAACACACAGGCCGGCGACCGGAAGCATGCGGGTACGCATGAGATGTTCTCCTGGAGAATGCAAGCGCGACCGCGTCGGTCGACGGACGGCCGGCGGGCGGAGGAAAGCGCCCGGAGCGCGGTGCCCCGGGCGCACACGGTCACTGCTGGCCGTCGTTGCCGCTGTCCTCCTCCATCAGGTAGTCCCAGTGCCGCGCGGCCTGAGCCAGGATGGGCGCAAGGTCTCCGGCCAGGAGATACCCGTCGTCAACCAATGCGAGGGCGGCTTCCGTCACTCGGCCGAGATACTCGGCTCGGCTGCCGTAGCGCTCCTGAATCGACGACCGCGGGTCGCCCGTGCGCTCTCGGTCGTCGGCCGTCCGCGGGAACGGAACGTAGGAGCCCTGCATGCTCGACAGCACGTCGGTCGGCCCCGCCTCGGCATGGAACAGGTTCCAGCCGGTGTAGGTGGCGAGCGGGACGGCGACCTCCGGCATCATCAGCCCGCCGGTCTCGTTGCCGTCGGCGTTGACGCCCGGCACCAGGATCGGGAACGCGGAGAGCACCTCCGGCGGCTGCACCGACGCGATGCCGCGAGTCCGGAACTCCGGCCCGTAGACGGCCCGGTAGGCCAGGTGCGGCACGGCCGGCTGGCCGACGCCCGGCAACTCCGGGAAGCCGAGCTTCTCGGGTGGCACGAGGTCGTCGTCCGCGATGCGCGGATAGACGCTGGCCGGCGGCGCCGCCGTGTCGTCGTCGATCCAGCGGTCCATCGCCAGCAGCAGCGGACGCAGGAACCAGGAGTAGTCGTTCGGGTTGCTCAGCTCCTGGCCGCTGGTGCGCCGGGGCGGGAAGCGCCCGGGGCCGTGTTGCCCGCCGGCGAAGGAGTAGACGCGGACGTTGTCGAGCAGCGGAGCGTCCGCAGTTCCGTCGATCGTGGTGTGGATCAGCGACGCGGCGCGGCCCCAGTACTCGTAGGACGAATTCGTGTAGAAGACCTTCGGCATGTGGCCCGGCTGGATGCCCGCGAGCAGGCCGTCCCGCATGTCGGTCTCCGGGTCGTGCTGCACGACGTCGGTGAACGGGAAGATGTCGCTCGGGTAGAGCTTGTTGAGGAACGGGTGGCCGTCGCGCGACGGCTGCGCGAAACGGTGGTTGAAGCTGCCGCGTCCGCCGCCCGCCACGTGGGCCATCACACCGTCGAACGCCCGGCGGTTCTGCTCGTCGACGTTGAATCCGTGGTGGAGGAAGGTCCGCAGGAAGCGTCCGCTCTGCGAGACGCCCCAGGCGATGGCGTGCTCGATGCCGTCGATGGGCAGGCCCAGCTCCGGCGTCGCCTCGTACTTCATCTGCGAGATCATGTCGCGCACCGCCGCGGGTCCGAGCCCGACCAGGGCGGGATCCCTGGCGACGTAGACGACGTCGTAGATCTTGAACGGCTGGAAGCCGCCCTCCAGGTAGACGCGGGTCGGATCGTCGACGATGGAGCCGTCGTCGCTGCGCCGTGCGAAGCGCCACTGGTCGCGCGGCACGACGCGCCGCGGCTGGTCGACTCCGTCACGCACCGTCATCACGTTGGCCGGGTCGTCCGGGTCGGCGACCGGGTAGGCGATGTGGCTGCGATCGGCGAGCGAGCGGTCGTACGCCGGTTGATTGACGATTACCTCGCTGCGGACCAGCCCCGTGAGCGGGTCGTCGCCGTCGGTCGCCACCGGGGTGTGCAGCCGCATCTGCCCCTCGCGCACCGGCACGTCGAACTGCCAGCCGAGCCACAACAGCGAGAAGCCGTTCTCGAGCAGGAACCCGTCGCCCATCTCCGCCGCCGTCTGCGGGTCGCGGCTGCCGGCGGCGTTGTTGAAGGTGCCCAGCATCCCCTTGCCGCCGCGGTTCGACACCTCGTAGAGGACGGTGCCGTTGCCGCGCCCGACGTCCTTGGGCTTCAGCAGGAAGAAGTTCGAGCGGAACTCCACCATGCCGCGGTCGTTGCGGGGAGCGAACTCGATGTCGGTGACGATCCGGTTTGCCGGGTTCGCCGGGTCGACTTCGAAGTGGACCATGCCGGCCAGCGTCTCGTACGGACCGGCGAGCCCGTAGGCCGTGCCGCCGGCGACGTCGGCGCGGCCTTCGACCTCCACGCGGACCACGTCCGCGGAAGCGGGCGCCGCGACGCCGAGCGCAATCAGAGACAGGGTCAGGAACGGTGCAGTGAGGCGATTCATCGGACCTCCTCGGTCATGCCGGACACGCTTGCGATCAATCCCACCAGTTGTAGTCGATGTGGAAATCGTACTGCACGATCTCGCTGTCGAAGTGGCCGAGCCGGCCGCAGCGGAAACGAAGCTCCCAGTCGAGCATCCGGAACGGGCCGGTGTACAGCTTCCAGCGGGGCGTTGCGCCCGGCTCGGTCGTGTACTCGATTGTCGCGCCCTCGGTCGGGCAGGTCAGCTCCACGGTCGGAGGGTAGTGGAACATGCCCCCGGGCGGCTCCGCCTGCGGCAGTCCGGCGGTCTGGTAGACGCCGTCCGGGCGGAACCGGCGCACCAGATCGGCCTCCGGAATCGCGCCCAGGTCACCGGTCGTCACGATCCACTCGTTGAGCGCCGCGCCCATCCGCGCGACCCGGTCGGCTTGCACGGGCTCGCGGGCGAGGTTGACCACCTCATCGGGGTCGGTCTCGGTATCGTACAGCTCTTCCTCCGGCTTCGCCGCGGCCATGAAATGCCTTTGGGCCTCCTCGAGCTCGCCGGCCGCGGCCGAACGCCGCCATGCCTGCATCGTCGGCATCAGGTCCATGTAGGCGATGCGCTGTGCGTAGGGCAGCTCCGGCGCGAAGTTGCGGATGTACTTGTAGCGCCGGTCGCGGACCGCGCGGATACGGTCGTGGGTTTCGTCCATACGGTCGCGCGTGAAGAACAGGTGCTCGGGCTCGGGCGCCGCGTCGTCGCCGAGAAAGACGCGGCCCTGCATATGGTTCGGCACCGGTACCGACGCCAGCGCGAGCAGCGTCGGCGCGAAGTCGATGAAGCTGACCAGGTCCTCGCGCACGGTGCCAGGTTCCATCCGGCCCGGCCAGCGGACGAGCAGGGGCACGCGCAACCCCGAGTCGTAGACCCAGCGCTTGCCGCGCGGCAGCCCCCAGCCGTGGTCGCCATAGAAGAAGACCACGGTGTCGTCGGCGAGCCCGTCGGCCTCTAGTTCGGCGAGAATCTCGCCGGCCTGTGCGTCCATCACCGTGACGAGGTCGTAGTACCGCGCGATGTCCCGGCGGACCTCCGGAGTGTCCGGGTAGTACGGCGGCAGCGGCGCGGCGGCCGGGTTGTGCCGGGCTGCCTCCGCAAGGCCCGCGGTCCGCTCGGCGAAGCGATCGTCCGGCATCCGGACCTGGCCCTCGTGAGACGCGCCGAGGTTGAATACCGAGAAGAACGGCTGCCCCGGTGCCCGGTTGCGCCAGTGGGCGTGCTCGCCGTTCTGGTCCCACAGGCCCAGCGGCGCCGCGCGCACCGCGCGGCGCGTCTCGATCGGCAGCCACGGTGAAAAGTTGTAGTCGGTCTTGGCGTTGTTGGTCGTGAAGTACCCGGCCGCACGCAGCCATTCGGTGAAGCCCTTGACATGGGGCGGCGGCACCGCGGTCGACCGCATGTGGTGCGAGCCGATCGACGTCGGGTACATGCCGGTGATGATTCCCGAGCGCGCCGGGGCGCAAACCGGGGTCACGGCGAAGGCGCGGGTGAAGCGGGCGCCCTCGGCGGCCAACCGGTCGAGGTTCGGCGTGACCGCGTAGGCGTCGCCGTAGCTGCCGTGATGCGGGCCGTGGTCCTCGGCGACTATCCAGAGGATGTTGGGCGACGGTGGACTGTCCGCCGCGCGAGGCGCTGGCGGC
>CATQHX010000023.1 GCA_958296065.1 Vicinamibacterales bacterium
CCCGTGTAGCGCAGCTCGGCGAACTCGACGTCGGTCAGGATGCCCGCCCGCCGCCACAACCGGGCGAACAGGACCACGGTGAGCATGCTGCCCAGTGCCGCGTTCCACCACAGCCAGATCCCGGCGATGCCGCCTGAGCGCGACGATACCGGTGACGGCGAGCGGCGTGTCCGCGGCAAACGTTGTCGCGACCATGGAGGTGCCGGCCATCCACCACGGCAGATCGCGGCCCGAGAGAAAGAACTGCGAGAGACTGCGTCCGGAACGTCGGCCGTACGCGATCCCCAGCGCGACCGGCGCAACCAGCGCGAGAACCAGCACCAGCCAGTCTGCTGCGGTCAGGGTCATGGTGCGCCCGAGGTCATGACCGCATCGTGGAATGCGGGTCGCACGGCGAGAATCGCCTCGTTGGAACGCGAGGGATGCACCCGGTTCGTCAACAGCACGAAGTACCGATCGGCAGCCGGGTCGATCCAGAGCGAGGTCCCGGTAAACCCGGTGTGTCCTATCGATTCCGGGGACAGCCTGGTCCCGCATGATGAGGTCGGAAGCATGGTGTCCCAGCCGAGAGCGCGCGAGCTCCCCGGCACGGTCGTCCGGCGACGGAAGAGATCGAACGTCGTGTGCGACGCCAGCGGACCGTCACCACGAATGCCGGCAAGCACATCCCGCGCGAAGCGCCCGATCGCGCCGGCGGTGCCGAAGAGCCCCGCGTGTCCCGCCGCGCCGCCGAGGGCCCAGGCGTTCTCGTCGTGCACCTCGCCGACCAGCGTGCGGCCTCTCCAGGGATCCCGCTCGGTGGGCGCGCTGCGCGGGCGCCACTCGGGCGGCGGGTGGAACCGAAGGTCGCCCCAGCCGCGGCCCGCCGCAATCGCCTCGAACTGCGCCGGCAATCCTTTCCCTTCAGGATCGCGGTCCGCCAGAATGAACCCGAGCAGGATGAAGCCGAGATCGCTGTAGACCGACTCGCTGCGCGGTGCGTACTCCAGCGGCAGCCCGCATATGGCGGGTTCGAACTCGACGCGCTTCAGGTGATCGCGGTAGAAGGGCAGGTGCGCCGTGAGACCCGAAGCATGCTCCAGCAGGTCGCGCACCGTCACCAGTTCGCGATCCGCCCCGCGCCACGCGCGGAGAGCCGCCGCCAACGGCAGGCCGAGCGGGGTCAGCCCCGCATCGGCATGGCGCATCGCCAGGGTCGTGGTTGCGATGACCTTCGTCAGCGAAGCCAGGTCGAAGATCGTCTCCGCCTTCGCGGACGGACTGTCCGCCTCGTAGGTCAGCCGCCCGGTGGCATGTTGCCAGAGGCACCCCGAGCCCGTGCCCACTTCCGCCACCGCGGCAGGGAAGGCTCCGGCATCGACCGCGTCATCCAGAATCCGTGCTGCCGCTGCGAAACCGCTCATTCCGAGTTCCCGAATCCAGCCATCCGGCGAACGCGGTCCGCGGAGCAGCCGGCGCCGACAGTGGCGGCCGAGCCGACCAGCACGTACCATTGCCAGGAGAGGTCGGTCAGCAGACTCACCGCCGCAATTGTAACCAGGCCCACGGCGAGCCCGAAGATCCCGACTCCGGGGGTCGGCCGGGCAACGAGCACGCTGAGCAGGAAGACCCCGAGCATCAGACCGCCGCTGAAGAACTGCACCGCGAGCACGTCGTCGATGACCCGTTGCGATACGCCGATGGCCGCGACCGCGACGCCTACCTGCACCATCGCCCAGGCGACGGTGGCCCACCGCGAAACCCGCAGTGCGTCCTTTTCGGAACGTCCGCGGCCCGCGAGATAGAAGTCGCCGACGGTGGACGCCGCCGAGGAATTCAAGGACGAAGACAACGTCGACATGGCGGCCGCCACCACCGCCGCCAGGAGCAGTCCGCGGAGCCCCGGCGGTAGCTGGGTCATCAGAAAGAGCGGAAAGACACGATCGTGCTGCACGGTCCCGTCGACGGTAATAGGGACCAGCGCCGGCGACTCGCCGGCCGCGTAGAAGGACCAGAGCAGTACGCCGATTCCCAGAAACACCGCGAACTGGAAGAAGACGAGCACACCGCTCGTGATGAGTGCCAGTCGCGCCTCCGCCAGGGAGCGGGTGCAAAGATAACGTTGCACGAACATCTGGTCCGTGCCGTGAGTGGACGCGATGAAGACCGCTCCGCCGAGGACGCCGGACCAGAACGTGTAGTCCCGGGCCAGATCCCAGGCGAAGTCGAAGATGACCAGCTTGCCCGCCGCGTGCGCCGATGACACCGCCTCCCAGCCGCCCTCCGGCAGACCGGCGAGCAGAATTGCGATGGCGAGGAACGCACCGGTCAGATAGACCCCGAGCTGGACGACGTCCATCCAGACCACCGCGGCCATGCCGCCCAGCCAGGTGTAGGCGAGCGTGACGGCGGCAATGATCAGGATGGCCACGATTACAACCGTCGCCTGCGACAGACCTGCGAGTCCGATCGCATCCGCGGCCGTGGCGAGCATGGCGGCCAGCACCAGAGCGGTCGCGAACAGGCGCAGTCCATCGGCGAGGTTGCGGGTCAGAAGGAAAACCACCGCCGCACACTGACCGAACGCGCGACCGACCCGCTCCGCGAGCAATTGATACGCTGAAAGAAGCTCGCGGCTGAAGTAGGCCGGGAGCAGGACGACCGCCACGAGAACACGACCGACGAGATAGCCAAGGGCGAGTTGCAGGAATGTCAGGTTGCCGCCGAAGGCAAAACCCGGAACGCTGACGACGGTGACCGTGCTCGTCTCCGTCGCGACTATCGAGCCCATGACGGCCCACCACGGCAGGCGTCGGTCGGTCAGGTAATACTCGCGCAGCGTCGTGCGGCCGCGTGCGAACCGGCGTCCTCCCCAGACCGCCAGAGCGAGATACGCGATGACGACCGTCAGGTCGAGCAGCATCCGTCACCGCGGCTCGATCGAGTTGCGCAGCCGGCCGTCGATCTCCTCGCCGATCGCCGCGCGCACAGAGTCATTCGCCTGCTTCAGACGCGCCACCGCCTCGGGGTAGCCGATATCGGCATGGGCCATGACGATGCCGGCCTTCACGTTCCAGCGGGCCTGCTTGAGCAACTCGCCCGCCTCCTCGTGGTCGAGACCCGTCGCGGTCGTGATGATGCGGCGCGCACGGTCGCGCGCCTTCTCGGAGCCGGCGTCCACGTCGACCATGAGGTTGCCGTAGGTCTTGCCCAGGTGCACCATCACTACTGTCGTCAGCATGTTCAGCACCATCTTGGTTGCCGTGCCGGCCTTCAGGCGGGTGGAGCCCGCGATGACTTCCGGCCCCACCGCGGGCGAAATGACGATGTCGACGAAGGTCTGCAACTCGGTTCCGGGCCAACACGTCACGAAGATGATCTTGACCCCGTTCCGGCGCGCGCGAGTCAGGGCTCCGCGAACGAACTGCGTCATCCCGCTCGCCGATATTCCCACCAGCACGTCCTTGCGTGTCGGATGCAGGCGAGCGACGGCTCGGGCGCCCTCCTCGAAGTTGTCCTCCACCCCCGCCTGCGACCGGAAGAAGGCCGATCTGCCGCCCGCCATGATTGCCTGTACGAGGTGTTCCGGGGTGCTGAACGTCGGTCTCATCTCCGCCGCTTCGAGAACACCCAGCCGGCCACTTGTGCCCGCGCCGACGAAGATGAGGCGCCCGCCCTTCTGCAACGAGGCGGTAATCAGGTCCGAGGCGGTCGCGATGCGGGCCTTCTCGCGAGCCACCGCCGTGAGGATCCTGCGATCCTCGCGCATCATCAGCGCGATCATCTCTTCGGTGGACGCCTGGTCCAGAGTGAGGCTGGCGGGGTTGATGGCTTCGGTCGGAAGGTCCTTCCACTTGGAGGGCATGCGAAAGACTCACCTCTGGTCGTCACGGACTCTCGCGGCACCGGGCACGACTGGCCGGGGCTCGTCGCGGCATCTGTTGACGGTGCGGAGAAGGACGGGGTATAAAGATCGATTGCGTCGTGACCAGTGGTCCGTCATGTGAAGCGCCAATGCCATGCTGACCGGTAGCCCATCCATGATCCCTGGCCGGACCGCGCCGATGGGCGGGGGCTCGGAGGGCGGATGAGGCAGCCGGCACATTGTAGTGATCCCTGGGCCATCATCCGCAAGCAAGGGTGATGGCCTTTTTTCTGAACGGCAGTATTTCCTTGGTCAGAGTCGCCCTGGTCGGATTCGGAACGGTGGGGCAGTCGGTGGCCCGTTTCCTGTGTGACGGAGCTCGACGACCGCTCGCCCTGTCCCACGTCTGCAACCGGCGTGTCGAGCGCAAGGTAGTCGACTGGGTGCCCCCGACGGTCACCTGGACATCCGACTTCGAGGATGTTCTGCGCTCCGACGCGGACGTCGTGGTCGAGGTCATCGGCGGTCTGGAACCGGCGGGCGACTGGATACGGAGGGCTCTCGAGGCGGGAAAGTCGGTTGTAACCGCGAACAAGCAGGTGATGGCCCATATGGGGTCCGACCTGTTGCAGACTGCCGCGGAGCAGGAGCGCCACCTGCTCTTCGAGGCGGCGGTCGCCGGTGGCATTCCCATCATCAGGTCCGTGCGGGAAGGGCTGGCGGGCGACCGGCTGCGTCGTGTGCTCGGTGTTCTCAACGGTACCTGCAACTACATGCTGACACGCATGGAAGCGGACCGGGTATCCTTCGACGAGGCGCTACGGGAGGCGCAAGAGTGCGGTTACGCCGAAGCGGACCCGACCGCGGACGTCGACGGCGGAGATGCCCAGGCCAAGTTGGCGATTCTCTCGGCAGTCGGTCTCGGACGGCGCATCGCCACCGGGACGATCCCGCTACGGTCGATTCGGCCCGTTGAAGCGGTCGACTTCACCTATGCCCGGCGCCTCGGTTGCACCATACGCCAGGTGTCCCGCGCGGAAGTGCTGGACGGCGGTGCCGACGTTACCGCTTCGGTCCAGCCGATGCTTGTACCCCTGACGTCCCCGCTCGCGCGTGCCGAGGGCAGCCAGAACGTGGTGATCGTGGACGGCGCCTACGGAGGTGAGACTGCTTTCCGCGGATTCGGCGCCGGCGGCGAGCCCACCGCCGTGGCCGTCGTCTCCGACCTCGAGGCAATCGCGCGTGCCGGCCCGATCGCGCCCCGGCGCTGGCAGCGAACGGAAGATGCACGAGTTGCGGTCGACTTCGAAGCACCTCAATACATGCGGTTCGTCATCGTGGACCGGCCCGGCATCATCGCTTCGCTCGCCGAGGTCTTCTTGCGGCACGGACTCAACATCGACTCGGTACTGCAGGAACCCGACTGGCCGAAGTCGGCTTTGCCCTTCGTCGTGACCCTCGAGCCCTGCGGTTCCGGAGCCGCGCAGGCGGCTCTGGCGGAGATCGAGGCGTTCGACTTCCATGCGCGGCCGCCGGTCTGGATGCCGATTCTGCCGCGTGGAGAACGCTGCCCATGAGCTACCTCACCGGCCTTCGATGCTCCCTGTGCCAGGCCCCGTTTCCGGCGGAGGCGCTCTACGTCTGCGACCAGTGCCTTGGTCCGTTGGAGGTGACCTACGATCGCGACGCCATTCGGCGTGCGGTCTCGCGCGAGACCATCGGCTCGCGACCGCCGAGCCTGTGGCGCTACCGCGAATTCCTGCCCATCGACGGCGAACCGCGCACCGGGATGGCCTCGGGCTTCACGCCGCTCGTCCGGGCGGACCGACTGGCCGCGGAGCTCGGGATGCGTGAGCTGTACCTGAAGGACGACTCGGTCAATCACCCGACGCTGTCCTACAAGGACCGCGTCGTTCCCGTTGCGGCGACCCGTGCCTGCGAGCTCGGATTCAGCGTCTTCGGGTGCGCGTCGACGGGCAACCTCGCCAACAGCGTGGCCGCCCACGCTGCCCGCCTCGGCCTCGACTGCTACGTCTTCATCCCGCGCACGCTCGAGCCCGGGAAGATCCTCGGGTCCGCGGTAAGCGGACCTCACGTAGTTGCCATCGACGGCAACTACGACGACGTCAACCGCCTCTGTACGCAGGTAGGGGAGCGCTACGGGTGGGGGTTCGCGAACATAAACCTGCGCGCGTACTACGCCGAGGGAGCGAAGACCTGCGGGTTCGAGGTCGTCGAGCAACTCGGCTGGCGATTTCCGCAGCATCTCGTCTGTCCCGTCGCGGGCGGGACGCTGCTGCCGCGCATCGGCCGGGGCTTCAACGACCTGCTCGACGCGGGTCTCGTGGAAGGCGACCCACCCCGCATTCATGCTGCGCAAGCGGCTGGATGCGCGCCCGTCGTCCATGCCCTCGACGAAGGGCTCGACTATCCGGAACCCGTCAGGCCGAACACCATCGCCAAGTCGATCGCCATCGGCAATCCGGCCGACGGATTTCACGTGCTGCGGACGGTGCGTGAGTCCGGTGGCACCGGAGCGGCCGCTACGGACGAGGAAATCGTCGACGCCATCGGCCTGCTGGCGCGAACCGAGGGCATCTTCACCGAGCCGGCCGGAGGCACGACGCTGGCAGTCACCCGCAAGCTCGTCGAGCGGGGTGTCATTCCCCGCGACGAAAGCACCGTGGTCTGCATCACCGGAAACGGCTACAAGACCGCCGACGTGATGGCCCCGTCTCTCACCACGCCGACCCAGCTCGGACGTTCGCTGGCCGAGTTCGAGGCCTTCATGGAAGACCGCCAGCAATCCCGGGCACACCGCCCGCCGGCGGGTTCCGTAACGGCGGGCCATCAACCGGTATCCGGCTGACCATGACTCGATCCGAACGGACCGAGATCGTCGCGGCGGAAGGACACCTGGTCGATTCACACCTGCTGAACGCGATCTTCGACAAGGTCATCGAGCGCCGGGCGCGCTTCGATGTCCTGCGATTCGACATCGGTCGTACCAACGACGAGTACTCCCGCCTGAAGCTGAAGGTAACCGCACCGAACGAAACCGTCCTCGCCGAGTTGCTCGAGGACCTGATGCCGCTCGGCTGTCATCCGACGCCGGAGCGTGACGCAGTGGTCAAGCGGTCGGAGCACGACGGATGCGTGCCGGACGACTTCTATTCCACGACCAACCACCGCACCTACGTGCGACACGGCGGACAATGGCTCGAGGTCGAGCGCCAGCGTATGGATGCGGTCGTCGTGGTCGAGCACGGCCGCGCGGAGTGCCGCAAGCTGAGGGACGTGGCGGCCGGCGATGCGGTCGTCTGCGGCGTCGACGGTATCCGCGTCTCGCCCGAGTTCCGCGAGCGCGACCGGCTGGGCTTCGCCTTCATGGTGAACGACGTGTCGACGGAGCGGCGCGTGGAGGTCAGCGTCGCCCGGGTGCTGGCGATGATGGAGGACGTCAAGCGCGGCGGCGGACGCATCGCGTTCGTGGCCGGCCCGGTGGTGGTCCACAGCGGCGGCGTTGCCTACTTCTGCGACCTCATACGCCGTGGCTTCGTCGATGTGCTGCTGGCCGGCAACGCGCTCGCCGTGCACGATGCCGAGCACGCGCTGTTCGGTACTTCGCTCGGGATAGACCTGAACGCCGGGACGGCCGTCGAGGAAGGCCACCGCAACCACATGCGGGCCATCAACACCGTCAACCGCGCGGGCGGTCTGCGGGCGGCCGTCGATAGCGGATTGCTGCGTTCCGGGATCCTGTACGAGGCGATTCGACACGACGTCGACTACGTGCTGGCGGGCAGCATCCGCGACGACGGACCGCTGCGGGACACCGTCATGGACCTGATCGTGGCGCAGGATCGGTATGCCGAGGCGCTTCGCGACGTGAGCATGGTCGTCATGCTCTCGACGATGCTGCACAGCATCGGAGTCGGCAACATGCTGCCGTCGCATGTGCGCGTGGTGTGCGTCGACATCAACCCCGCCGTGGTGACCAAGCTCGCGGACCGCGGGTCCTCCCAGACGGCCGGCATCGTGACGGACGTCGGGCTGTTCCTGCACCAACTGACGGCGCAGCTCGGCGCACCGCCGGCCGGATCGCGGCAAGCGGGGCCAGCGAGCGAGGCTCCACGATGACCGCATCCGCGGGCAAGGCCCCGATCGTCGTCCAGAAGTACGGAGGTACTTCCGTCGCCACCGCAGAGCGGATTCGTGCGATCGCCGAGCGCGTGGCGCGCACCCGTCATGACAGCCCGCGGCTGGTCGTCGTCCTTTCGGCCATGGGCAAGACGACCGACGGGCTCGTGGCGCTGGCCCACGAGGTCTCCGACAATCCGCGCGGCCGGGAAATGGACCTGCTGCTCGCGACGGGGGAGCAGGTCTCGGTCTCGCTGCTCGGCCTCGCCCTGCAGCACAGAGGGATCCCCACTGTCTCCCTGACCGCGTCGCAGTGCGGGATACGGACCGACGACGCCTTCAACATCGCTCGCATCGAGTCCATCGACACGCGCCGGATACTGGCGGAGCTGGATCTGGGACGCGTGGTGATCATCACCGGGTTCCAGGGCATCACCCGGGATCACGAGGTGACGACGCTAGGGCGCGGCGGCAGCGACATCACGGGGGCGGCCGTGGCGGCGGCGCTGGAAGCGAGCGTCTGCGAGATCTGCACCGACGTCGACGGTGTGCTGTCGGCGGACCCGCGCACCGTGCCGCACGCGACGTGCTGGCGTGAAATCAGCTACGAGGAAGCCATCGAGATGGCGTCTAGCGGCGCCAAGGTCCTGCACCCCCGGGCCGGCGAGGTGTGCATGGCGTACCGCATTCCGATCCACGTGCGGTCGAGCTTCCACGACGGAGAGGGCACGTGGATCCGTGGAGGCGACGAGATGGTGATGGAGCAGGCGGCGGTGGTCGGAGTCAGCAGCGACCGGAAGATTGCCAAGGTCACGCTGATCGACGTCCCGGACCGTCCGGGTCTGGCCGCTGAGGTCTTTCGCGACCTGGCGGCTCGGTCGATAAGCGTGCGTCTGATCATCCAGGGTACGAGCGCGGAGGGCCTGGGCAGGATCACCTTCGTGCTCGACGACGAATACCTCGACGGGGCCACGCGCCTGGTCGACGATTGGAAGTCCCGCGGACTGGCCGTGGCGGGGGAAGTCGATCGCGACGTTGCCAAGATCTCGATCGTCGGTTCGCGGCTTGCGTCGACACCCGGCCTGGCCGCACGCATGTTCGCCGTTCTGGCGCGCGAGGGCATCAACATCGACTGCATCAGCTCCTCGGAGATGAAGATCGCCTGCGTGATTGCCGACACGCACCTCGACAAGGCGGTCCGTGCCGTCCACGACGAATTCTTTCCGGAAGGTACGGCGCCGCAAGCGGAGCGGACCGCACCGTAAGACCCGCGCATCGCGCGGACCTCACGGCTTCCGGTCGGCGGCGGCCCCGTGCGTCAGTCTGCCAGAGCCGTGCCTGACGCGTAGTCGACCACCAGCCTGATCGGCGCCGCCGGGTCCGCGCCGAAGAGAGAGCGACCCGGCGCCTGGTCGGCTCCCGGATGCAGCAACGCATCGACCTCGATCGTCGAGCCGGCCGGCAGATCGATCGGTGCGTCGAACCAGTAACGGGTGGGCCAGGCCGTGTCCGGCTCGCGAAGGAACAGCAACGGCACGCGGGTTCCGTCGGGCGTCACCGCCACGACCCGCACGTCCCTGGCCTCGATCGCGACCTCCGGCAGGATGGCGAGCGCGCTCAATTCCTGCTCGATCCGTTGGCTGAACCGGAGCGTCAAGCCGCCCGCGGGCAGCGGCGCGGACAGCAGCATCGAGTCTACCGTTCGCCGGCTCTCGTCGCCCACGTACAGCCCCACGCGGCTCTGGTCGACGAACTCCTCGTACTCCGTAATCCAGGTCTTCTTGTAGTGCACGCGCGCTACGATATCGGCACCCGCGGGCAGGCGGCGGGCGGCGTCCTCCTGACGCACGCTCCGCCGGCCCGGCGACCAGAGCGCCAGCGGTGCGCCGGTGGGGAAGTCCCTACCCTCCGCCTCTCCGAATCCGGGGCCCTCGTCCTCGGCATCCAGCGCCCTTGCCGTTCCCGTGTCGTCGATATAGATGGCCACGTCGCGAACGATCGCGCCGGCGCCCGGCATCACGTCGGCACCGGTCACGAACCGTTCCTCCGTCGTCCCCGTGGGCAGCACGAAGTAGCGGACGAGCTCGTTCGTGCCCGCGTCGACCGTAAAGGGCTCCGGCATGTCGAGCTCGAGGTCCGGGGCACCCAGCGGCCAGGCGTCAGGCTCGGCGACAGGGTCGGGACGCAACCCGCGAGGCCCCTGCGGATAGCCGCCGCTCGACCACTCCAGGATCATGTCCATCTCGTGCGCGGGCAGAGCGTGCCCGTTGCGGAAGTCGCCGAAGCCGTCCTCCGCCTTCCAGGGGGGCATTCGCAGTCCCAGGACCTCCTCGCGGATCGACTGCGCCCAGGGATAGGCGCTCTGATAGTTCACGAGCGACATCGGAGCGATGCCACCCTCACGATGGCAGGATCCGCAGTTGTCGCGGAAGATCGGGAACAGATGCTCGTTGTAGTTCCACCTGGACGCGATCGGCGTGTGGCTCTCCGTCTCCTCGACCTGACCGCTCACCACGACCAGCGCCACCGCGGCACCCAGGCACCAGCGACCGTATCGCGTTGTCATCGCTCCCTCTCCTGGCCGTCGTATACCCGGTTGATTCCGCGCACTGCCTCGTCGAACACGTCGTGCGCCTCGCTCACCTGCTGCTTGTTGCCGAGGTCGCCGTACCAGTCGAGCAGCCACGCCGCCCGGACCAGGCTGCGCACCGCGATGCGCACCTCGTTCCGGCCTTCGACGGGCAGTTCCTCGGCGCGCTGATCGAGCGCCAGCGCGAGCTCCTTCGATTGCAGGGCGGGAATGAAGATCTCGGTGAACCGGCCCTCCGCCACGAGGCGCTCGATCTCGTCGTTGCGGACACTGATACCGCTGACGATATCGAGAGTGCGCTCCGGTATCCGCGGGCGAATCCGTTCGGCGAGCGGCAAGGTGGTCGGGATATCGGGCGCCGCGGCCACCGTTCGGATCGGCGCGTCCGACGTCAGCTCGGAGAAGATGAAATCGAACCGATCCTCGGGGTAGTCCTCAACCATCCGGATCTTCGCGATGAAGTCCGCCGGCAGCGGACGATCGCCGACCTCCGCCTCCAGATACGCGCCGTCGGGAGAGGGGAGCAGCGCCGCCGACTCCACCTCGATGAACTCGTCCGTCGCCGGGTCGTAGTCTTCCTCGAGCACGATGCGGCCCATCCACAGGGTCACATCGACCGGCTCCCGGTAGTTGTCCGTGGCATAGAGCCGGAAGACGCCGGGCTCAGGGTAGGCGCCCTCGATATGGTGGAAGCTGTCGGGAGCCATGAACACGCGTCCGCCGTGCCGCGGACTGTGGTCCATGTGCGCCCCGGGCGCCGCGTCGACGACGCCGCACGTCAGCATGGTCGAGCCGTAGTACGGGTTGCGAACCGGCCCGTCGACCTGAACCCAGTTCGACCCGCCGTCGTACATCGGACAGTACGCCCGGGCGTAGCCGGCCGGCAGGTCCATGCCCGCGAGCAGCTCGGACAATGGCTTGAACGCGCTGCGCATCGACTCGATGTCGGCGACGCCCGCCGCTGTCTCCGCGAGCGGCCCGACGACGCCGTCCGCGATGGCGATCAGAGCGGCCAGCGCGCTCCGAGCGCCCTCGAAGTCATCGGCCGCGAGTGCTTGCTGGGCGCGGACGTACTCGCCGACCTGTGCGGCGAAATCCGCTTGACCGCCCTCGGCCGCGTGCACCGCATGGCGCGCGGCGGGGTAGAGCAGCACGGCACCGAGCAGGCCGGCGGCGATGGCAAGATCCTTCACTTTTGTCATTGGACAGATCCTTGAAGCGTGCGGACATCTTCTGAAGCCGCCACTCGCCCGAAAAATCGGCACCATTATACAATCAGTCGCGCCTTTCGGGCAATCGTGGATTGGCCGTAACTCATTGCTCCGATTGAAGTAGTGCGTCCAGGCGAACATTCGCGCGCCCCCCTGGGAGAGTCGTTCCCGACGCCCCCGCGCTGCCGCCCGGCGTGGTGGCCGGCAACCGGGCGGCCGATACACCAGAAGTGGACGATCTCGCCGCCGCCTACCTGAACGATCTGAAGGCCGGCCGGCGCCTGGCCGCCAACACGGTCGGCAGCTACGCCCGCGATCTGGCGCTCCTCGCGCGCTTCGCCACGTCGCACAAGACCCCCGTCGACAGACTCGACCGACATGCCCTGGAAGCGTTCGTGCGCGAGCTGATGGCCTCGGGCCTCGCGCCTCGATCCGTGGCCCGCACCCTGGCCTGCATTCGTGGCTTCTACCGCTTCCTGCAGTTGGACGGACACATCGCGTCGAACCCGGCAGACGACCTGCGCGCGCCGCGCTCCTGGCCGTCCCTCCCCAAATTCCTGTCCATCGAGGACGTCGACACCCTCATGAACCAGCCGGATACCGCAACGACAATCGGCCTCCGGGACCGGGCGCTGATCGAACTGCTCTACGCCACCGGTTTGCGGGTGTCGGAGCTGGTCTCGCTTGAGCCGGAGGATCTGCACCTCGATGCCGGCTATCTGACCTGCCTCGGCAAGGGCAAGAAGGAACGCCTGGTTCCCATGGGCGGCCCGGCCGTCGAGTGGGTACGCCGCTATCTCGCTTCCGCTCGACCCGCGCTGCTGGGCCCACGGACGTCGCGCTGGATCTTCGTGAACGCCCGCGGCGGCGTCCGGCTCACCCGCGTCGGCTTCTGGAAGAGACTCAAGTACTACGCGCTTCAGGCGGGCCTCCCACGGGACGTGAGCCCGCACGTCCTGCGGCACTCCTTCGCGACCCACCTGCTCGAACGCGGGGCGGATCTGCGCTCGATTCAGACCCTTCTCGGCCACGCCGACCTGTCGACCACGCAGATCTATACGCATATCCTCGCGGCCCGGCTGCGGGCGGTCTACGACGAGTTCCATCCTCGTTCGTGACATTGACCGGCGGGTCATTCGTTGGTTATCGTATGCGGTTGGCGTGAGCGCGCGCGGACACGCCGTGCCCTCATGGACCGCCGCCCGCGGGCAGCCCCGCATTACATCAGCGCGAAGGGAGACTCACCGCACCATGCGCCGGACAGGCCGTTACCTCTTCACTTCGGAATCGGTCACGGAAGGCCATCCGGACAAGATTGCCGATCAGGTTTCCGACGCGGTCCTCGATGCCGTGCTGGCGGAGGATCCAACTGGCCGCGTAGCCTGCGAGACCCTGTTGACAACCGGGCTCATCGTGCTGGCGGGGGAGATCACCACGACCGCCAGGGTCGAGTTCGCCGACGTGGCCCGCCAGGCGGTGCGGGACGTTGGTTATACCCGCGCGAAGTTCGGTTTCGACGCCGATACGTGCTCCGTGCTGTCGGCGCTGCACGGGCAATCGCCCGACATCGCGATGGGGGTCGATCCCGGGGGCGCAGGCGACCAGGGGCTGATGTTCGGATACGCCTGCAACGAGACTCCCGAGTTGATGCCGCTTCCGCTCATGCTGGCGCACCACCTCGTCCGGGCGCTGTCGAACGTCCGCCGCGAAGGGCGACTGGCCTATCTTCGCCCCGACGGCAAGTCGCAGGTCACCGTGGAGTACGACGGGAGCCGGCCGCTGCGCATAGACGCCGTGGTCGTGTCGAGCCAGCACAGCGATCAGGTCTCGACCGAGCAGTTGCGCGACGACATCACCCGGGAGGTGATCCGCGCCACCGTGCCGGAGTCGATGCTCGACGAGGCTACCAAGATCTACGTGAATCCGACAGGGCGTTTCGTCACCGGCGGCCCGCACGGGGACTCCGGCGTGACCGGCCGCAAGATCATCGTCGACACCTACGGTGGCATGGCTCCTCACGGGGGGGGCGCGTTTTCCGGCAAGGACCCGACCAAGGTCGACCGTTCCGCGTCGTACATGGCCCGGTACATTGCAAAGAACTGCGTGGCCGCGGGTCTGGCCGACCGCGTGCAGGTTCAGCTCGCCTATGCGATCGGCGTTGCCGATCCGGTATCCGTCCTCGTGGACACGTTCGGGACCGGCAGCATCGACGAGGCTCGGCTGAGCGGTCTCGTGCGCGAGCATTTTTCGCTGACGCCGAAGGGCATCATCGAGACGCTCGCGTTGCGGCAACCGATCTACCGCAAGACGGCGGCGTTCGGTCACTTCGGCCGGACGGATCCGGAATTCACCTGGGAACGGACCGACAAGGCGGCCGCGTTGCGCGCTGCGGCGGGGATCCGCGAGTCCGCGTCGTAGAGAACAAGCGGGCGCGGACTGCGCCGGCGCGGGACGCTTGCCAGGGTCTACCGCGCTACTGCTCGCAGGTACCCGCCCTCAGGTTCCCACCGAGAGCTCAGGTCCCGCACCGAGGGCTCAGGTCCGCACCGAGAAGAGAAAGTAGCCGGCCGAAGCGCCGAAGATCAGGTTCGGAGCCCATGCTGCGGTGGCCGGCATGAGCGCTCCCGCGCTGCCCAGAGCCCCGAACACGCTCAGCACGATCCAGTAGGTGAACCCCAGCACGATGCCGGCGCCCACGCCGTAGAGGGCTCCGCGGGGCCCGATCGTGACCGCGAAGGGCACCGCGATCAGCGTCAGGATGAACGTCACGAAGGGGAACGATGCCTTGCGGTGCAGTTCGACGACGAGGTTGACGACATCGAAGCCGAGTGCCCGCAACTCGAGGATGTGCCGCTCCAGCTCGCGGTAGTTCATCAGCTCCGCTTCCGGCAACTCGGAGGCAAACACCTCCGGCGGCGCCACCGCGGGCAGGGCCCGCTCGGCATCGTGCTCGTAGGACGGGGCTGCTCCCGCCGTCGCCGCGAAGTCGCGGGACCAGACGTCGTGTCCGTTCCACACCTCCCGGAACGCCGCGTGGGCCGCGTAGGTCCGACGCGCAAGCGACCAGGGACGTCCGTCGAACTCCCAGACGGAGAGACTTCCGATCTCCTTTCTGTCGGCATCGAAGTGGAGATAGTGGTAGATGTCTCCGTCCTCGTTGACCAGCCATGCCCGATCGGCGGTGCCGAACGGCTCTGCCCGACCCGTCCGTATTTCGTGGTTGAGCGTCTCCGCACGCCGGTTCGCCTGGGCCAGAATTCCCTCGCCGATCGCGAACAGGAGAGCGCTCCACAACAGGCTGAAGCCGAGAATCGGAACGGCCATTCGGTAC
This sequence comes from Vicinamibacterales bacterium, assembly GCA_958296065.1. Classification (GTDB taxonomy): domain Bacteria; phylum Acidobacteriota; class Vicinamibacteria; order Vicinamibacterales; family UBA8438; genus WTFV01. The sequence continues at coordinate 15,117 of CATQHX010000023.1, forward strand.
AGACTGATTCCACACGCCTTCATGACGGTCAGCTCGCTGGTCCGCGTCAGCAGGCCGATGGAAACGAGGGTTGCCACCAGCGCGGCGATGGGAAGCACGTAGGAGACGTACTGCGGCGTGGCGTACCAGAAATACGTCAGCAGCATCACCAGTGTCGTCTCCTCCTTGAAGAGCTTGTCGGCGAGATCGAGGAAAGTGAAGACATAGAAGAGTCCGAGCAGGCCGACGAACGCGAGCGCCATCCAGTGGAAGTAGATCCTCGTCACGTACCGGTCCAGGAGGTTGACGCCCCACCCGGTAGCGGGGGAGACCACGACGACCGCCTGCGGATCATCGCGCGCCTGGTCCGATTCCACGGTCTCCGCGGCACGTGAACGCGCCGCCAGCCAGGGCAGCGTCGCGCGCCGTTCAATCGTTCCCGAACGCCACCGGACCAGGACGATACCCGCCAGGCCCAGCACGATGTTCGGGATCCACCTGACGAGGTGCGGCGACAGCCACTGTCCCTTGGCCATTGCCGTCCCCAGATACATCATCACGTAGTACGCGAGGATGACGGCGATGCCGACGGCGAAACTGGCCAAGCGTCCTTCCCTGCGGTTGCTCACTCCCAACCCGACGGCAAGCAGCACGAAAACCAGGCACGCGACCGGAATCGAGAACTTCTCGTGCATCGCCATTATCGGCTGGTGCGGCGAGATGCCCGCCTCCCGCATCGTCGCGATCTCCCGTCGCAGCTCCCCAACCGACAGCTCGTTCACTCCCCGGACCGGCCCGCCATCGGGGAACAGCGCGGACGCGTCGAGCTGAATCGTCAACTGCTCGAAGTCGTGGACCTCGTACCCGCCGGGGTTCGCCGGATCCACCCGATGCCGTTGCCCCTGCCGCAGCAACACCGAGACGGTCCTGCGTTCGGAATCGACGGCGAAGCGCCCCCACTCGGCGACGTAGACGTCCGGCTGTCCCGGCCGGTCGACGTCCGCGAGGAAAACATCCCTCCAGCCATCCGCCGCCACCTCTCGCACGTACAGCACCACCCGCGGGAACCGATCGACTTCGAATACCCGCGGTTTGACCTCGCCCTCGGCCCGGTTGGCCGACACCCGAAACACGATCTCGCGAAAACGCTGGTTGGCGTTCGGAACCATCGTGGACAGGACGTAGCAATCCACCGCCGCCACCGCCACCGCCAGCAGCAACAGAGGGGCCAGAATGCGATAGATGCTGATGCCGCAGGCCTGCATCGCCACGATCTCCCGGTCGCCCGACAGGCGTCCGAGCGCCATGAGCACACCGACGAGGAGCGAGATCGGGAGACTGATGCCGATCGCGTACGGCAGTAGCGTCACCAGGAGGCCGACGACGTCGCTGCCGTCGACACCGACCCCGATGAGCTCTTCCGCGCGCTTGTTGATCGGATCCAGCATCATCAGGAAGGTGAAGACCACCTGCGTGAGGCAGAGCGGCGGGATGACCTCCCTGAGAACGTACCGACCAGTCATGCCAAACATGGGCTGTGTTCCGGACGCGCCCGCGCCCGCGTCCGCGTCGCGACCTGTCGCGCGCCGCCTCATTCCGATCCTATAGGTCGCTCGCCGGCCGCGCCAGCAGGCGAAAACGCACGGCGTGCGCGGCCGTGGTCATTCCGCCGGAGACGCGGCGCGGCACGCGAACTCGTGGCGGCCGGGTACGGAGGATGGCACACCGGCGCGGGGCGGCTGGCTGGCCCCACCGACGCCGGATTCGGTGCGTCCGATAAGGGGTGTTATGTTAACTTAGGGCGCTGAGACACCAATTGGGCGGTGACTTCTGGCCCGGCAGATCGCGCCCCTGTTAGTCGGGCTCCCGACCGCCCTCCGACCGGCGCAAGTCGTCGATGATGCCCTCCAGCGCGGCGATCACCTGATCGCGCGGGACGCTTGTTTTCCTGAATGCCATGCGGAGGCTGAACGTGCGGTTGGGCGACGCGTAGCGGTACACGAACGGTCTTGTCCGGCCCTTGCCCCCGCGTCGGTTCGCCGACGCCTCGCGCGCGCGGCGCCGCGTCGCTTCACCATCGCGCGTAATCTGTTCGATGAACGCAACCATCGCTTCCGGAGTCCGCTGCCTGACTATTTCGAGCAGGACCGACTTCGAGGTTATGTCGGCAATCCGGCAGAGATGCTGCACTTCTTCGGGCATCTCGGCGAGGCTCAGAGACTCGGTGATCGAGGTTCGCGATTTTCCGAGCCGCTTCGCCAGTTGCTCGTGCGTGTAAGCGAACCGTTGCACGAGCGCCTGGAGCGCCTGCGCCTCCTCGAAGGGCGTCAGGTCCTTGCGCTGCAGGTTCTCGATGAACGCAAGCTCGATGCTCTCCGCCTCATCCGCGGGCCGGACGACGACCGGAATCTCGGTCAGGCCCAGTTGGACCGCGGCCTGATAGCGTCGCTCTCCGGCGATGATCCCGTACCGTTCGCCTCGCGGGCGGACGATCAACGGTTCGATGATCCCCTTTTCGGCGATCGACGCCTTCAGCTCGGTCAAGTCCCCCATCATCTGTCGCGGCTGGTCGGGATTGGGGTCGAGACGATCGATCTGCACCATGCGTCCGATCGGCTGGCCGGACGAGGCTGACAACGTCTCCACGTAGTGCGCTCCGTGGCGCATCCGCACGGTCTCGGGCAAACCCCGTTTAGACACGGTCCATGACCTCCTCGCACAGACTGTAGTAGTCCGTGGCGCCGGTCGAATTCGGCGCGAAGGCGAAAATGGACTCGCGGTAGGCCGGTCCTTCCTCGAGCCTGACGTTCTTGGAGATTACCGTGCGGAAGACCTTGGCACCGAATGCATCGCGGATGCGGCTGTTGATGTCGCGTCCCAGAGACGTCCGCCGGTCGTGCATCGTGATCAGGACGCCGAGAATGTCGAGTTCCGGATTGGCGCGCGCCTGCACGCGCTGCACCGTTTCCAACAGATCGTCGGTGCCTTCGAGAGCGAAATAGGACGACTGGATGGGGATGAGCAGGTGCGTGGCGGCGACGAGAGCGTTGACGGTAAGCAGGCCGAGCGCCGGCGGACAGTCGATGACGGTGACCGAGAAGCGCTCCCCCAGGGCGTCGAGGCGCTCCTTGAGGCGGAAATGGGCATCCAGTTCCCCCACGAGGCGTGCCTCCAGCTTCGCCAGGCTTATGCGGGCGGGTGCTATCCACAGATTTTCCTGCGACGAAGGGCGAATCACATCCGATAGCGCACAGCCGTCATCCACCATCGCCTCGTACACCGATCGAGCGGTCTCCTCACGCGCCACGACGGAAATCGTACTGTTTCCCTGAGGATCGAGGTCGACGAGAAGGGTCGATTTGCCGCGAAGGGCAAGCGCCGAGGCCAGGTTGATGGCCGTGGTCGTCTTGCCCACGCCGCCCTTCTGATTGGCGATCGCTACGATCATCGGCATGCCGTCGAGGAAGAGGAACGATGATGGCACGAGACGAGTCGTGCCGGAACCAGCGAGGCGGCCAGAATGCCGGGATTCTAGGAACGCACCGTCGGCGTGTCAAGGCGCCGCGGAGTACGGCTGGGGACTAAAACCCGTGCAATCAGGGAGTTGCAGGGGTTGTCGGACGGCCGACAAAGCGCTGCAGGCTACATCTTGTATTTGCCGAGATCTTCAGGGTCCAGGTTCTCCAACCACTTGGCGAGACGCTCCGAATCGGCCTTGTCCGGTGCGAAGTCCAGGTTCTTGGCATTCCGGACGACAACATCCTCCACGTAGATGGGTGCGCTCACGCGCAGCGCAAGGGCGATGGCATCGCTCGGACGTGCGTCCACGGCTACGACCTCTTCCCTGATGCGGACGTAGATCAGGGCGTAGAAGGTGTTCTCCTTGAGGTCGCAGACAACGATCTTCTCCACCGATCCGTTGAGGTCGCCGATGACGTTCCTCAAGAGATCGTGCGTCATCGGCCGCGGTGTGGTCACGTTCTCGATCTGCAGCGCAATCGCGTTGGCCTCGAAAATGCCTACCCAAATGGGAAGAACGTGCTCGCCCGCCTCGTCGCGGAGAATGACGATGGGCATGTTCGTGATAGGGTCGACCATCAGTCCCTTGATCGTCATCTCGATCTGCATCAGCCTACCCCGTCGCCACCGCCTGGCGGTGGCGCGACTGCCGTAGCCAACGTGCCCCAGAGGCTGTTGGGACCGGCCCGTTCGATCCGGACGTCGAGCAGCCGTCCGATGCAAGTCCCATCGCCCGGGAAGTTCACGACGGTGTTGCCGCTGGTGCGTCCGGCGTATTCGCCGTCCCGCCGACGGCTCGGTGCATCGGCCAGCACCGTGACCGTCCGTCCAATCATCGAATCGTTCAACTCCTGCTGAATTCCCTGCTGCAGCGCCTGCAGCGCCGTCAGGCGCCGGGCCTTCTCGGGCTCCGGCACATCGTCCGGCATGCGCGCACGTGCCAGGGTGTTGGGGCGCTCCGAATACTTGAACGAGAACATGCCGTGGTAACGGATTGCCTCCGTCAAACTCAACGTCTGTTCGAAATCCCGCTCGGTTTCCCCCGGAAACCCAACGATCATATCGGTCGACAGATTCACGCCCGATACCTGCGTCCGGATCTCCTCGACCAGGGAGAGATACCGCTCGCGCGTATGTCTCCGTCGCATCCTGGCCAGAACCCGGGTCGAACCGGACTGCACCGGCAGGTGAAGATGCCTGCACACCTTGGGCAGATCACGGAGGGCCCCGATCATCCGCTTGGTCACGTGGCGCGGGTGGGGACTGGCGAACCGAATGCGGTCGATTCCATCGATTTCGTGGACGCGCTCGAGCAGGCCTGCGAAGTCGCAGTCCGTCGCATCCGGTGCCTGGTAGTGATTCACTATCTGGCCGAGCAGTTGCACTTCACGATACCCCGCGGCGGCCGCCGCGGAGATTTCGCCGAGGATCTCCGCGACCGGGCGCATCCGTTCATGCCCGCGCGTGTACGGCACCACGCAGAAGGAACAGAAATCGTTGCAGCCCTCGATGACCGTCACGTAGGCCTTTACCGGATCCGCGCGGATCGCGACGCCCAGCGGAAACGAGACACTGTCGAACGGGCTCGTGTCGACCTGCGGACGGCCCGTGCGCTCGGCTTCGTCGACGGCCTGCGGAAGCATCGCCAGCGCCTGCGTGCCGATCACAACGTCCACGTGCGGTGCGCGGTCCACGATCCGCGCTCCCTCCTGCTGGGCCACGCAGCCCGTCACGGCAACGAGCGGGCGCTCCTCGCGGGGATGGTGGCGAAACCTGTCCAGGCGCGCGTACAACTTCTCCGCCGCCTTCTCCCGCACACTGCAGGTGTTCACGACGACCAGATCCGCGTCCTCCGCCGACCCGGCCCGTGCATAGCCCGCCTGCTGCAAGAGGCCACCCAGCCGCTCGCTGTCGTGCACGTTCATCTGACAGCCGAACGTCTCGACGGCATACGTCCTTGCCATGGTCGCTCCCCCGAGTGATTGAGGCTATCGCCCCGAAACTCCTCGCTGGCTCGGCGATTCGGCCCATCCCCCCGGCTCCTTGACCTTGCGCCTCAGCACTTCGCTTCGCTGCGCCCTGCGGCGCAAGCTCCTATTCCTCTTGCCTGCCGGCCGTCGCAACGGCGGCCGCGGGCGTGCATCTGGACTCCAGCATGTCGGCCGCGCTGGCGAGCGCCGTGGAGCTGTCGGAACCTGTCATCAGTCGCGCGACCTCGGCGACGCGTTCCGCCTGCGTCAGCCGTTCGACCGCGGTTCGGGTCCGCCCGCCGTCCACGCGCTTCGAGACGCGGAAGTGCGTTGTAGCGTGCGCGGCCAACTGCGGCGCGTGGGTCACGCAGAGCACCTGATAGCGCGTCCCCAGCGCACGGAGCCGCTCCCCCACCCGATCGGCGGCTCGGCCACCGATGCCGGCGTCGACTTCATCGAACACGAGGGTCCTGCCGGCCGCCTCGGTGGCTACCAGGGTCTTCAGGGCAAGCATGACCCGCGACAGCTCGCCACCGGAAGCGACTCTGGCCAGAGGCCGCACGTCCTCGCCGGGATTGGCGGACAGAAAGAGCTCGACGCGATCCGTGCCACGTGCGCTCCAGCGGCCTTCCGGAAGGTCGCTGTCGACACGCACTTCGACATGTCCGTTGGGCATGGCCAGGTGCCGCAGCTCGGCTTCGAGCGCCGGGGCAAGTCTGCGCGCCCCGGCCACGCGCCTGTCGGACAACGCGCGCGCCCCGGCAACGTACGCCTCCCGAGCCTCCACGGCTTGCGTCTCCAACATCGTTCGTCGCTTCCCGCCGTCGGCGAGGCTGTCGATTTCCGCGGCAATCTTCCGGCGCCGTTCGAGGACCGCATCCACGGTTCCGCCGTATCTCCGCACCAGCCGCTCGATGTCCGCGAGCCGTGCTTCCACTTCCGCGAGCCTAGCCGGCGACACCTCGACGCCGGCTGCGCAGGATCGCAGCGCATGCGCCAGATCATCGAGCAGCGGGACGACCGCGTCGCGCACGGCCGCCTGCTCCGTCCATTCGACATCGAGCGCGGCCAGCTCGTCGAGTTGCCGCCAAACGCTGCCGAGAGAAGACATCACCGAATCATCTCGCTCGTACAGCGTCGCGTAGGCACCGTCCGCAAGAGTCCGCAGCCGGTCGGCGTTCGCCAGCCGGCGACGCTCGTTCCGCAGGAGCTCGTCCTCTCCCGGCTGCGGAGCGACACGCTCGATCTCCCTCTGTTGAAACTCCAGGAACTCGACGCGCTCCGCCAGCTCCTCCGCATCGATGCGCGCCGCGTCGAGGCGGGCCATCGCATCCTGCCAGCTTGCGTAAGCGCCCGCGACTCGCGCCGCGGCAGACTCGAGTCCGCCGTAGGCATCGAGCAGCCCGGCATGGGACCGCGGGTCCAACAGCGCCTGGTGCTCATGCTGGCCGTGGATATCGACGAGACGCCCGCCCAACGTCTTCAACGCCGCCACGGTCGAGAGCGCGTCGTTCAAGAATATCCGGCCGCGCCCCTGTGCCGGAATCTCGCGTCTGACAATCGTCTCCGTGCCGTCCCGGTCCTCGAACGTCGCCTGCACGAGAGCCCCGGCGGTACCGGTACGAACCAGATCGCCACTGCCCCGCCCTCCGACCAGCAGGCCGAGCGCGCCCATGATGATCGACTTGCCGGCGCCGGTCTCGCCCGTCAACACGTTGAAGCCGTGCTCGAACTCGATGTCGAGGGCATCGACGATGGCGAGATCGCGAATGCCGAGGAAACGGATCATGCCAACGGCCGTTCGTCGTCTTTCCGCGCTACCGGGCGCGCGCCGGAGCCGAGCCGAGCCCGGGCAGCCGGGGAAGGAAGCGCAATGTTAGCACACGTTTGACACCGTTCCGGCGGCATGGTACCCTCCATCAACTAGCGCCTTCCCAGCGGCGCGCCATTGTCAGAATTTGACGGAGGAACCGAGGTGCGTATCCTTGGATACTATGCCTTTGCCTTCCTTCAGGCGCCCGTGGCAAGCGAGCCTGCGGAGGGTTTCGGCGATCTGTTCGGGCTTATTGCGCGTCAATCCCTGGTCGGCCATCTGGTACTGGCCTCGCTGCTCATATTTTCCGTCGTTTCCTGGGCGATCATCCTCTTCAAGCTCTGGCAGTTCCGCCAGGTCGACGCGCAGACTTCGACGTTCGTCGCGATTTTCCGCAAGAGTCGGAAGTTCTCCGAGGTGCAGTCCGTCTGCAAGTCGTTGGCAGCGAGCCCCCTTACCGGGGTGTTCCAGGCCGGCTACGTGGAGCTCAACACGCAACTGCGCGACACCGAAGGTCCGCGCAGCGATCCGATCGCGGGCGGCACGCCGCGGCCGTCGCTGCGGAGCTTCGAGGCGCTCGACCGCTCGCTGCTCCGCGCAACCAACGTCGAGGTCAACAAGCTGGAGCGCTACGTGGCGATTCTTGCCACGACGGCCAGCATCACGCCGTTCATCGGCTTGTTCGGCACGGTCGTCGGCATCATCATCGCGTTTCAGGACATCGGCACGACCGGCTCGACCAACCTTGCTGTCGTGGCACCGGGCATCGCCGAGGCGCTGATCGCAACCGCGGCCGGTCTGTTCGCGGCGATTCCTGCGGTGTACTTCTACAACCACCTCATGCACCGCGTGAAGCTGGCGGCGTCCACGATCGACGACTTTTCGCTTGAGTTCCTCAACATCGCCGAGCGGTACTTCTCCGGGTGAGGTCGTTTCACGATGCCGACAATTCAGTCGATCGAGAGCGGCACGGGGCGCGGGCGGCGGCGCGGGCGGCGGACCGGCACGTCGCTGTCCGAGATCAACGTCGTGCCGCTCGTCGACGTGATGCTGGTCATGCTCGTCATTTTCATGGTCGCCGCTCCGATGATGCAGCGCGGGCTGGACGTGCGGCTCCCCGAGGCGCGCCGCGCGGAGCCGCTGGCATCGGAGAGGCTGTTCGTCACCGTACCGCTCGCCTATCGAACGGATGGGGTCGTGCAGGTTGGGGACGAAACGGTAGACATCGACGTGTTGCCGACTCGGCTGCAGGCCGAGCTGGAGGGTCGCGACGACAGAGCGGTCTTTCTGCGCGGCGACAGTGAGATTACGTACGGGGAGTTGGTCTCGGTGATGGACCAACTCAAGGAAGGGGGCGTCGAGGACGTCGGGCTCGTGCTCGACCTGCCACGCCAGCGGTGACGGTACCCGGTGCAGGAAGCAGCATCTGAAATCCTGGCGGCGCGATCGGGCGGAGGCGACGAGCTTCGTCGCACGGCGGGAGTGTCACTCGCCGCCCACGCCGTTCTCATCGCGACCGTCCTGTTTGCTCCGGCCGGCTGGCTGGCCGACTCCGCGAGCGATCCGGCACTCGACGTAATGACCATCCAGCTCGGCGGTCCGCAGGGGCCCGGCCAGGGAGGACGCACCGCTCTCGGTGGTCGTCCCATTCAGGAAGTGGTTACCGCACCGGAGATTCGTCGGCCGCAGTGGATTCAACCGCCCACCGCCGCTCCGCCGAAGATGATTCTCCCTGTGCCCGAGGCCGTGCCCGCCCGGCGGCCGGAACCGGAGGTCGAGGTCGAGGCGGCCCCCACGGAAGCCCGTGGGCGCACGCCCACGCGAGGTTCCGAGGCGCGCGAAGGTTCGACCATGGCCGACACCGGGGTCGAAGGCACCGGACTCGGGCTCTCGGGCGGCGGGCTCGGCGGAGACGGAGCCGAAATCGATGTCGGAAACTTCTGCTGTCCCCAGTACCTGTCGCTCATGATCGATGCCATCAGGAGACGGTGGGACAAGAATCAGCGGGTCACCGGTTCGGTCGTGGTGCGCTTCATCATCGATCGCAGCGGCATAATCGACGATGTCGGCGTGGACCGCTCCAGCGGCTATCTCGCCCTCGACATGAGCGCCCAGCGCGCCGTCCTGCTGACGCGTGCGTTGCCGCCACTTCCTCCCGCGCACCCAGACGACGCTTTGCCGGTGCGTCTCACGTTTGAGTATCAACCATGACCAGACTTCTTCATTGCCTGGCCCTCGTGGCGGCGGTAGCGACCGCCGGATCGCTGGTCTTCGCGCAGCAGTCGCTGCCACCCGATCCGCCCGCCCGTGCACGAACCGGGGTCGACCTCATCATTGGCGACCGCATCGGGGCCCAACCCCGCCTGGCTGTACCCGACTGCCTCGCGCTCACGGGAGACCCGGAGACCGCCGACGCGGCGTCCACCATTGCCCAGGTGCTCTTCGACGACCTGGAGTTCGAGCGGGAATTTCGCTTGTTGCCGCGCGACACCTACCGCACCATTCCGCGCGCCCGCAGCCTGACGGACCTGCCGCTCAACGCCTGGCAGGAGCTCGGTGCGGACGGTGTCGTCAGCTGTGCGGTGAGCCGCGAGGCGGACGATCAACTGCTCGTGCGCGCCAGCCTCTTCAACGTTAGTTCTCTGGAGTCGGCGCTCGGCGTCGAGTACGCCGGATCGTTCCGGAACGTGCGACTCTACGCCCACGAGCTTGCGAACGAGATTCACCGGCAGCAACGCGGCCTGGAAGGTGTCGCGCGCAGCCACCTTGCCTTTGTGTCCGACCGTGACAGCGAGTCGGTGCTCGGTCTCGTCCCGAACCGCCAGACGAAGGAGATCTACATCGCCGACTACGACGGGGCCAACGTCCGGCGGGTCACCGTCAGCCGCTCGCTCAATGTCACTCCCGCGTGGACGCCCGACAGCCGCGCCGTGGGGTACACCTCCTACCGCTACGGGCATCAGGACATCGTGATTTCCCACATCTACGAGGGACGGCTCGAAACGCCGGCCAGAGGCAACGAGCGCGTCCACAACTGGCTCCCGTCGTTCTCGCCGGACGGTAGCCAGATAGCCTTCAACTCGAATCGCGACGGGAATCCCGAGCTGTACGTGATGAACCGGGACGGAACGAATCTCCGGCGCCTGACGAACCATCCCGCCATCGATACCAGTCCCACCTGGTCCCCCCTCGGGCACCAGATAGCATTCACCTCGGATCGCACCGGCTCCCCGCAGATCTACGTGATCGGCGTTGACGGCGCCGGACTTCGTCGCATCACGTTCGAGTCCTACTGCGATCGGCCAACGTGGTCGCCGAGCCCGTACAATGAAATCGCCTATGCATCGCTTACCGGTCCGGGGTACGACATCAAGGTCGTCGATCTCGCCACGAACGAAGTCCGTCAGCTCACCTTCGGACAGGGAACGAACGAGAGTCCGAGCTACTCGGCGAACGGTCGGCACCTCGCGTTCTCGTCGACCCGCCGCAGCGGCAACAAGCAAATCTACGTGATTGGGCGAGACGGCCGCGGGCTCCGCCAGGTTACGTACACCGGGAACAACGAAATGCCGACCTGGTCGCGATGAACTGGCCGTCGGCCCGACGAGGTGACGACCCGGCCCGCGCCGGTCTCAACCTGGCGAGGTACATCCAGATGAAAACACACCAACGACTGCACTCGGGCCGCCTGCTGCTGGGCGTCGCGGTTCTGGGTCTCTTTGCCTGGTCATGTGCGCGCAACCCGCCTTCCGTGGAACCGGAGGCTCCCGCACCACCGCCGGGGGCCGCACAGGTAACGCCGACAGATCCACTGGCACCGGGGGTGCGGCCGTCATCGCAGCCCCTTCCCCAGCCGGTTCCTCCTCCGCTGCCGGAAGAGGAGTTCGTGTCACGGCCGCTGGAGGAAATCAACCGGGAGGCCCCACTCCAGCCGGTGTTCTTCGGCTACGACAGCAGCGAGATCAACGCCGTGGCTAGAGCCGCGATCGAAACCAACGCCGACGTCCTGTCGCGGAATCCGACATGGGTGGTCGCAATCGAGGGCCACTGTGACTCCCGCGGCACGCCCGAGTACAACCTGGCCCTCGGCGAGCGACGCGCGTACGCCGTCCGCGACCACCTTGTCGGGCTCGGAGTCTCGCCCGATCGGGTGCAGACCATCAGCTACGGCGAGGAGTTTCCGTTCGTCCCGGGAGAAAACGAGGAGGCCTGGGCCGCAAACCGGCGTGCGCATTTCGTCGTCACCGGGCAGTGACGCGCCGGCTTCGGTGTGGCGATTGCTCGGTCCAGCGGAGTACAGTAAGGGGAAGCCTCACGAACATTGGCGCGGCGTCTCCGAAACCCGTGCCGAGGCGTCCTGTGCTGGTCAGCCGATCAAGGGGAGACACGACTCATGACTCGCATCGCGGTCGGGCTGTTGATCGTGCTTGTGTCCACCACGACCGTGGTTGCCGCGGATCGGGAGCACGAGCAATTGATGGCGGACATCCGGATGCTGCATCAGCACACGATGCGCCTGCACCTGATGGTGAACGGCCTCATGGAAGCGCTCGAGACCATCTCGGCCAATCAGGAGGAACTCGGAACCGCGATGCGGAGGGCGTTCGCCGATCAGCGCCTGACCATCGACAACGTGAGTTCCAATGGCCGCATCCTGCGTGAGAAGCTGGACGAGACCAACGTCCGGATAGCAGCGCTCTCACAGGAAATCGAAGCGTTGCGCGTCTCGATTCCTCCCCCGCCACCGATCCAGACCACGGAACAGCAGGCGAACCCGGAGTCCGAGCAGCCCAACGCCGCGACTTCCTCTCCCACGTCGCCTGCCCCGGTGGCACCCACGGTTGCCGGTAGCTCGCCGCAGCGGCTGTACGACACGGCATGGGCCGACTACGCCTCGGGTCAGTGGGCCCTGGCGGTCACCGGCTTCGAAGCATACATCTCCACGTACCCGCGCTCCGAGATGACCGATGACGCGGCCTTCTACATCGCCGAGACCTACTTCCTGCAGGGTGAATTCCAGGGCGCCGTGGAGGCATACGAGCAGGTTGTCCTGAACTATCCGAACGGTGACAAGGTGCCCGAGGCCGCCTACAAGCGCGGCGTTGCGTTCGACCGCCTCGGCGAGCCGGAACGCGCCCGAGCGTCCTTCGAGTTCGTCGTGACGGATTATCCGGACAGTCGAATGGCTGCTCTGGCACAACAATTGCTTGATCGACTCGATCAGTGAACCGGATGATCGGGAACGAAGAAACGAAGAAATGGTGACGGCAACATGGGCAGCGTGAACAAGGTCATTCTCGTCGGCAATCTCGGCCGCGACGCGGAGTTGCGCTACACCCCCGGCGGCGCGGCCGTGGCCAGGCTCCGGCTCGCCACGTCCGAAACCTGGAACGACAAGAACACCGGGCAGCGTCAGGAACACACCGAGTGGCACAGCGTGGATCTCTGGGGCAAGAGAGCGGAAGCCCTTCAGCAGTACCTGACGAAGGGACTGAAGATCTACGTGGAGGGCAGCCTGCGGACGCGGCAATGGGAAGATCGGGACGGCAACAAGCGATATTCGACCGATATCCGCGCCGACCGTATCGAATTCCTCGACGGCCGGGGCGAAGGCGGCGGTCGCCGTTCCGAGGGCGGCGGACGAAACCAGTCGTCTCCACCTGACCAGAATCCCGAGCAGGGGGCACCGGACGGCAGCCCGGATCTGACCGAGGACGACATCCCGTTCTGACGGGCTGTCGCCCGGGAGTGTGCGCCGTGGCTACGCGCGAGTGGTGCCCTCGCGACCGTACCGATCCTCGATCCTGACGACGTCGTCGAGTTCGGGGGTCGACACCTCGAACACATCGCAGTCCTCGATCGCGGTCATCCGATGGACAGCGCCCGGGCGGACATGCACGTGGTCGCCCGGCGCCATCTCCCAGCATCGGGTGCGATCATCCTCCCGCAGCTCGAACCGCAGCCGGCCGCGCCACAACAGGAGCGTCTCCTCCTTGCGGTTGTGGTACTGCAGGCTCAGCGCGTGCCCGGCCCGGACGTGGATTACCTTCCCGACGTAGCGGGTGGTTCTGGCCCAAATCAGCTCGTAGCCCCACGGCTTTTCTACGCGCATCGCGCCATCGTCGGTCGTCACCTGCCGTCCTCGCGCCTGTCTCAGTAATGGACCCGTCGCCGGCTCGACGTCGGGATCTTCAACTCTTCGCGATACTTCGCGATCGTCCGCCGCGCCAGCACCAGCCCCTCATCCTGCAGCAGCCGTACGATCCGCGAGTCGCTCAACGGCTTCCGGGGGTCTTCCTGCGCAACTATCTTCCGGATGCGCTCCTTGACCTTGACCGAGGACACGTTCTCGCCGTACGCGCTGCTGATACCGCTGTGGAAGAAGAACTTCATCTCGAACACGCCCTGTGGCGTGTGCATGTACTTGTTGGTCACCACCCGGCTCACCGTCGACTCGTGCATCCCGATGTCGTTCGCGACGTCGCGCAGCACGAGCGGCCGCAGATGCGAGACTCCATGGTCGAGAAAACCCCGCTGGAAGCCAATGATGCTCGTTGCGACCTTGTGGATCGTCCTCTGGCGCTGATCGACCGACTTGATCAGCCACTTCGCGGACTCCAGCTTCTTCTTCACGTACGCCCGCGTCTCCTCCGAGCTCCGGCTGGCCTTGCTCATCATGCGGCGGTAGACCGGACTGATGCGAAGCTGCGGCACGCGCTCGTCGTTCAGAACGGCTACGTAGTCCTCTTCCACCTTGACGATGGAAACGTCGGGGATCACGTACTGCGACCGCTCTGCGTTCAGCCGTGTTCCCGGTTTCGGATCCAGTTGTCGCACCACCTCGACGTGCATCCTGAGGACGCCGATGGTCAGCCCGAGCAGCCGTGCAAGCTCCGGCAGCTTCTGATTCTGCAGCAACGGGTAGTGCTCCCGGACCAGCGTCTCACACGTCTCGCACGGCAGATGATCGCGAAAAATCGACTCGCCGGTCTCGCCCCTTGCGTCTGCGCGCCCCCAGTGCCGTAGTTGGAGCAACAGGCACTCCTGGGGACCGCGCGCCGCGACTCCCACCGGATCCAGCGTCTGAACGGCCTCAATCGCCCGCTTGACGTCGAGGTGGTTCCAGCCTCCCAACGCCGCGATTTCTTCGACCGATGCCGCGAGGCGTCCGTCTTCATCGAGATTGCCGACGATAGCCGTTCCTATGTCGTACGTGCGCTCGTCGTCCTGCATCCGGAGTTGCCACAAGAGGTGGTCCGACAGGGACGTCGTGGTCGACAGCGTGTTCTCGATAGGCGGAAGTTCCTTGTACTCGCTCGGCGTCCGGGACCGATAGCCTTCATCCAGGTAGTCGCCGAAGAAGTACTCGTAATCGGCGTCGTCCCAGGCATCCTGGTTTTCGGCCGCAGGCGCCTCGGCAGCGTCGGCGCCCTCCTTCCCGCTCTCCGCCGATTCCGCAGGCGGCGCTTCTTCCGGAAGCTCCTCGAGCAGGGGGTTCTCGACAACCTCCTGGTTCAGCAGCTCGACGAGCTCGACCGTCGACATCGGCAGCAGCTTGATTGCCTGCTGCAATGACGGGGTGAGGATGAGCTTCTGCGTAAGCCGGGCCTGGAGTTTCTGCTGTATGGCCATCGATGCCTGAACGGTGGGAGCCTCTCCAAGAAGCTTAGTCCAAACGAAATTCAGCGCCTAGGTAGATGCGCTTGACGTCCTCGTCGCCGGCCAGCTCGTCCGGCGTCCCGCTCCTGAACACGTCGCCGTCATGGATGATGTACGCGCGGTCGGTTATCCGCAGCGTCTCCCGCACGTTGTGATCGGTCATCAGGACGCCGATTCCGCGCTCCTTGAGATGGAAGATGATCTCCTGGATGTCGCTAACGGCTATCGGGTCGATTCCCGCAAAGGGCTCGTCGAGCAGCATGAACGCGGGCGACATCACCAGCGCCCGCGTGATTTCCACGCGCCGGCGCTCCCCTCCCGAGAGCGAATGCGCCCGCGCCTGGGCGAGCGGCGTCAGGTTCAGCTCGGCCAGCAGATCTGCCGCCCGCCGCCGCCGCTCGCCACGCTTCAGTTTCAGCGTCTCGAGAATGGCCAGAATGTTCTGTTCCACGGTAAGTCCGCGGAAAACCGAGGGTTCCTGCGGCAGGTAGCCGATACCCTTCCTCGCCCGGACGTACATCGGATCACCGGTGATGTCCTGCCCGTCGAGCACTACCCGCCCCGAGTCCGGAGCAGTGAGTCCAACGACCATGTAGAACGTCGTCGTCTTGCCTGCGCCGTTGGGACCCAGCAGTCCGACTACTTCCCCCGGGCGCACGTCCAGACTGACCCCGCGCACCACCGTGCGCCGGCCGTAGGACTTCGTCAATGCGAGGGTCTTGAGGAGAGCCATGGTGCGGGCGGCCGTCTCGATCGGCAGGCTGGGGGCCTCCGGGTCAGCATGTCCCGCTGGCGGACGCGGTCCGCTCCGCGGACTGCCCGTCGGCCGAAATCGAGTCGCCGGTCGCGTAGAACGTGACGGTGCGGCCCGTCGTCTCCCGGCACTGCCCCGCCCGCTGCTCGATGACGCTCACCGGCTCTCCGGTCAGGTCATAGCGACCCTCCCCGTCGTCGTAGATCAGGCTGGCAGCGGTCACTCTACGGGTCTCGATCTCGAGTGCGACACCGTCAGCCGCCTGAATACGGTCGAGGGTCCGGGCATCCTCGTGCAGGTGCAACTCGATGCTCTCGCTGCTGAGGGCGAACCCGGGGCTATCCAGCCTGGCGCCGGTGGTGTACGTGGCGTGACGGAGCTGGTTGTCGTACAGCAGCGTGTCTCCGCTCCCCGCGGTCGCGGTCTCCACCGCCTGATCCAACTCTTCGTCCCGTTGCAGCATCGTGGTCCGTGTCTGCACCGCCCCCTCGGCCGTGATGTTTCCCGTCGTCTCGTCGATGACGACCTTCCGCCCCCGGAACTCGGTGCTTCCCTGCCACAACCTGGCCCCACCGTCGTAGGTCGCCAGGGACTGCGCCGCCTGGTACGAGAAACTCCCGGCCACAAAGTGAATCGGGGCCTCGGCGGCGAACAGCCCGGGGCGCACGGCGGAAGTCTCGGTGGTCGCCGTCTCGCTCAGCACCCCCCTGACGTCCTGCGTCGCCTCGACGTCAGGGCCGTCGAGACCTATGGCAATCGTCTCGGCCTGAACGAAGCCGCGTTCGTCGTCCATGCGCGGCGCCACCCCTGCCGCCTCCGCCATGACCAGGGTGAACAGAGCCTCCTCGGGTGCGTAGGTCGCTTGATCCGCCTGCGCCCCGAGACCTCCGGCCTCGAGAGCAACGCTTCCGATGAAGCGCGCCTCCGCCAGTCGAGCGAGTCCCTCGGCGAGGGTCGCTTCGAGACGCTCCGCCCGCATGACGCGGTCGTCGTGCGACGCGACCGCATCTGCCACTCCCGACTCGTGCATTTCGACGTTCCCATCGAATACGGCCAACATCCGGTTCGATGATTCGACCGGGTCCTCGGGTCCGGGCGACGCGACGGCCACCTCGGGCGGCGGCTCCGCGTCTCCCTGAGCCATGGCACCGTCGCCGATGTCGAGCGTCCGCGCACGAATGCGACGACGCGCAACCGCGTCCGCCGGGAACTCCAGGAGCGCCTGGTCCTGCGCGTGGAGCTCGTCGATACCCGCACCGCCGGTCTCCAGGACCATTTCCACGGACCCGCCGCCTATCGTCAGACCCGCCGTGCCCGAATGATCGCCGAAGAGCTCGACCTGCGCCCCTCCGACCATCGCCACCCGCTCCGGCGCACCGTCCCGGTAGGAGACGTCGACCGTCGGAGCCGAGAGCTCGCGAAGCCGACCAGGACCCGTGTCCCTCCCCTGGATTCGAGCGTCGCCGGTCAACGTTGCGCCTTCCAACCGGCCCTCGCGGTAAGTCACGGCGATTCTCCGGGCGAACAGCTCGCTCGCACCTGTCCCCCCGCCCGTCGGAGGCAGCACACGCGCTCCACCGGCCAGCTCGATGGTGTCGACCTGGGATGCGTCGGGGTCGAAGCGGACGACGACCGTCTCGGCCCGCATCCTTCTCCGGGCCCCGTCGATGGCGACTCCTCCGGCGAAACGCATGACGCCGGCGAGTCGATCGACCACGGCCGTGCTCGCTGCGATCCGCGTGCGCGTCCCGCCCCCATCCCCATCCGGGCGCAACTCGACGACGGCGCGTCTGTCGAGATGCACCACGCCACGACGGCGATCATAGCGCGCGGCATCGCCCTCGAGCCGCATCCAGCCCTGCTCGAAGCGGGCGGGCCGGGGCATCGTGACGGTACCGGTGGCGTCGGCATACAAAGCCTCGGCAGTACTGCCGGAGAGGCCATCGCCGGTCTCGATGACCACAGCGCCGGCCAATCTCCACTCCCCCGTTTCCTCCACCCCGGCCGCCTCGCCGCTGCGGATCCGGAAGCCGGTTCGATCCTCGCCGGTCGGTACGATGACCTCCACTCCCGTCAGCCGGGCCGAACCGTCATCGTAGGCGAGCTGCCGGTCGGCGACGATCACCGAGCCGTCGCCCAGGGTGATCCGGGCACCGCGGCTCTCCAACACGGCCTCGGGGTCGGCCGGGACCGCCACCGGGACGGCGGGCGGTCCGTCCCGGCCGGCCATGTTGTACAGCAGCACACCGGCGAATGTCAGCGCGAACGATGCGAGCCCCACCCGGGCCGGACGTTGCCAAGCGACCATCTCATTCACTCTAGGAGCTTGCGCCGCAGAACGCAACGAAGTGAGTTCTGAGGCGCAAGCTCCTCGGCGGGGGGATGGGCCGAAACGCCGAGTCAGCGAGGCGTTTCGGGGCGCAAGCTCCTGGGGGCTGGGGCCAAACACGGAGCCAGAGACGGGTTTGGCGGCGCTAGCGATGCCCGATGGCATCGGCAACTATCAACTGCAGGAAGTGATTGCCCTTGTAGGTATCCTCTCCGAGAGAGAACGCAACGTGCCACGCGCGGTGCGCATCGAAGACCGCCGACCGTTCGGCGGCTCGCCAGGCGACAGCCGGAAACGCTGCACGCCCCTGCCGCAGCGTCATCCGGAGGTGGCGCTTGCCGATCGTGCGCGGTCCATCGCTCACCTCGACCGGCGCGGCGTGAAAGACGGGACGCAGGTTGCCCCGGCCGAACGGTTCCAGTGAAGCCAGACCGCGCAGGAGGTCCGCTCGCACCTCGCCGAGCGGCAGCGGGGCATCCACCGTGAGCCGTGGGACCAGATCCTCCGGCTCGAGGTGCTCGTTGGCGTAGCCGGCCAACCGGCGGCGCAGTTCCTTCAGACGGCTCGCGTCGACCACCATTCCGGCGGCCTGCCTGTGCCCCCCGAAACGGATGAAGAGATCCGCGTGTTGCTCGAGGGCGCCCAGCAGGTCGAATCCGGGGATGCTCCGCCCGGAACCGTGCGCCTCTTCCCCATCGACGGAAAACACGATCGCCGGACGCGCGAACGTCTCGACGAGCTTCGACGCAACGATCCCGATGACGCCGCGATGCCACCCCTCGGCCCACACCACCAGCAGGTTCTGGGCGCCGATGTCGGGGTCTCGCTCGATGACCCCGCGGGCCTCGGCGACGATGTCGGCCTCCTCTTCGCGCCGCCGGACGTTCTCGGCGTCCAGCGACTCGGCCAGGGCCTTCGCGTGGGCCTCCTCCGACGCGCCCGTCGACAGCAACAGCTCCGTGGCCAGGTCAGCGGAACTCATGCGACCCGCCGCGTTGATCCGCGGGGCCACCTGGAACGCCACGTCGTCGCTGACGATCCTGCGCCCGGTCAGCCCGCTGACCTCCAGCAGCGCCTTCAGACCGACCGTGTTGGGCCCCCCGGACAGCCGGTCGAGCCCTACCTTGGCAAGCACCCGGTTCTCGCCCCTCAACGGCACCGCGTCCGCCAGGGTACCGATGGCCGCCAGCTTGACGAAGCCCTGCAGCCAGGCGGTGCGATCCGTCCGCTGGCACAATGCCTGCACCAGTTTGAACGCCACGCCAACACCGGCCAGGTCCTTGTCCGGATAGGTACAGTCGGAACGGCGCGGATTGAGCACCGCGAACGCCGGTGGAAGCGCCGCATCCGGCTCGTGGTGGTCCGTCACGATGAGATCGACACCCAGCTCGCGCGCCCGCGCCGCCGCGCTCACGCTCCGAATGCCGCAATCAACCGACACGATGACGCGGATGCCTCGAGCATGCAGGCGCTCGACCGTCTCGGCCTGCAACCCGTAGCCGTCCCGCAGCCTTTCCGGAATAAAGTGGGTGACGTCGCCTTCCAGCAACTCCAGGCCCCGGCGGAGCATCACGGTGGAGCTGACCCCGTCGGCGTCGTAGTCGCCGTGCACGGCGATCGGTTCCCCGCGAGCGACGGCGCCGAGGAGCCTCTCCGCGGCGCGGTCGAGGTCGGCGAGGCGCGACGGATCGTGCAGATCGTCGAGACTCGGATTGAGGAACTTCCGGGCGGACGCGGGCTCTGCCAGACCACGCTGGACGAGAAGCCGGGCCACCGTCGGGTGCAGCGCCAGCTCATGCCGGAGTCGCTCGACCGACGGGCCGTCGCAAGCCGGATGGTTCCAGACCGCCCCGCGCAGCGCTGCCGCCCTGCCGGCAACTAACCCCACGACGCGGCGCCCTTTCCGCACACTTGCTCGATGTCCTCGATCAGTCGATCGGAGGGCTGCACACGGACCCGGTTCAGACCGGCGCGCACCCTGAGCGGCGGAACCTGGCGGCGCAGTTCGACCTCGAGCACCACCCGCCCATTGCCGTAGTGGCGCCCGAAGACCTCCTTCAGGGCTTCGAGCGTCTCCCGGTTCGCCGGCGGCGACGCCAGTCGGATGGCCAACGCGCGACCCGCGGCGCTCAGCAGCGCATCGACCGATCGGATCTCGCTCGCGACGAGTCGCGCCGTCTCGTCGTCGACCTCCAGCTTGCCGCTGACCACCACGACCGGCGTATCCGCATCCGTATCCAGCAGCCGTCCGAACTTGCGAAATGTTTCGGGAAAGACGACCGCTTCCAACCGCCCACCGCGATCCTCGATGGTGACGACCGCCATTGGATCGCCCTTCTTCGTCTTCAGATTCCGCCGTTCGCTGATGATGCCGCCCACCGTCACGGACGCCGCCGACTCCGTCAGCGTATCGATGGGCCGCACACCGGCGCCGTCGAGCTCCTTGCGGAACCGATCCATGGGATGACCGCTCAGATACAGGCCGAGCGCCTCTTTTTCGAAGGCGAGCTGCTCCTTCTCGGTCCATGCCGGAACGTCCGGCAACTGCGCCCCGGCGCCGTCCGGCTGGACGGCTTCCGACTCCCCGAACAGCTCGTGCTGGCCGCGGTTGCGGTTCTTCTGCCGCCGGCTCCCGTGCTCGATGGCGCCGTCCACCATCGCGAGCAACTGCGCCGCACGAAGGCGTCGCCCGGCGCCGTTGCCCACCGGACCGCCGCCCCCGTACAGGCCGTCGAACGCACCCGCCTTGACGAGGCTCTCCAGAACGCGCTTGTTGACCGCCTGCAGATCGACGTCCTCGCACAGTCGGTTCAGCGACGTGAGCCGGCCAGACTCCCGGCGCACCGAGAGGATTGCCTCGACGGCCTTGTCGCCGACGTTCTTGACCGCGCCCAGCCCGAAACGGACGCCTGCCGGGGTGACGGTGAACGCCCACTCGCTCTCGTTGACGTCCGGGGGCAGGACCATCACCCCGAGATCCCTGCACTCGCCCAGATACTTGCCGACCTTGTCGGTGTTCTGCCGCTCAATCGTCAGCAGCGCCGCCATGAAGCACGCCGGGTAGTTCGCCTTCAGGAACGCGGTCTGGTAGGCGAGCAGCGCGTACGCCGCCGAATGGCTCTTGTTGAAGCCGTAGCCGGCGAAGTACTCCATCAGATCCCAAATCTTCCGGGCGACGGCCGCGGCGAGACCCCGCTCGACCGCGCCGGTCAGAAACTTCTCGCGCTGCGCCTCCATCACCGCCGCGATCTTCTTGCCCATCGCCTTACGCAGGACGTCCGCTTCGCCCATGGTGAAGCCGGCCAGGTCGCTGGCGATGCGCATGACCTGCTCCTGGTAGGCGATCACGCCGTAGGTGCCGTGCAGGATCGGCTCGAGCTTCGGCGTGTCGTAGGCAATCTCCTCCTTGCCGTCCTTGCGGTCGATGAAGGTGTCGATGACGCCGGCGCCCAGCGGACCCGGACGGTAGAGCGCGTTCAGGGCGATGAGGTCCTCGAACCGCTGGGGCTTGGCCTTGCGCAGCGTCTCGCGCATGCCGGAGCTCTCGAACTGGAAGATGCCCAGCGTCTGTGCGCTGCCGAACAGGCGGTAGGTCTTCTCGTCGTCGAGCGGAATCGCCTCCAGCCGAATCGTCTCGCCGGTCGAGCGCCGGATGTGATCCACCGCGTCGTGCAGCAGCGTCAGCGTGCTGAGGCCGAGAAAATCCATCTTGAGGAGGCCGACCCGCTCGACCTCGTTCATGGCCCACTGCGTGGTGACGATGTCGTCCTTCTTGTAGAGCGGTGCGAACTCGGTGATCGCGGCCGGAGCAATCACCACCCCGGCGGCATGCACCGACGCGTGCCGCGTCACCCCCTCAAGCCGCTGCGCGACGTCGAGCAGCTCCTTCACCTGCGGCGTGCTGCGCTGCATCTCCCCGAGCGCCGGGTTCTCCTCGAGCGCCTTGTCGAGGGTCATGTTCAGCGTCGGGGGAATCTGTTTCGCCACCCGGTCGACTTCGGCGTACGACATGCCGAGCGTCCGTCCGACGTCTCGCACCACCGCCCGTGCCTTCATCGTCCCGAACGTGATGATCTGCGCCACGTTCTCGCGGCCGTACTTCCGGGTCACGTACTCGATGACCTCGCCGCGGCGCCGCTCGCAGAAGTCGATGTCGATGTCGGGCAGGGAAACGCGTTCCGGATTCAGGAACCGCTCGAAAATCAAGTCGAACTCGAGCGGATCGACGTCCGTGATTCGGAGGCAGTACGCGACGAGGCTGCCGGCGGCCGAACCGCGCCCGGGACCGACCGGAATGCCCTGCTCCCGGGCGTAGCGGATGAAGTCCCAGACGATCAGGAAGTACCCCGCGTACCCCATCTGCTGGATCAGCTCGATCTCGTACGACAGCCGGCGTTCGTACTCCTCGATGTCGTATCGGAGAGCACCGCGCTGGCGCAGCTCCTTGAGGCGTGGCAGCCGGTCCGTGAAGCCCTCCCTGGCCACGCTGGCAAAATAGTCGTCCGGCGATTCGAACGGCGGGGGCACGTCGAAGTTCGGCAGGCGATGCACGGTGCCGGACAGGTCGACGTCGCAACGCTCGGCAATCGCCACCGTGTTCTTCAACGCCTCGGGATGGTCGCCGAAGACCGCCGCCATCTCCGCCGGGGTCTTCAGGTAGAACTGATCGCCGTGGTAGCGCAGCCGCTTCTCGTCAGCGACGTTCTTGCCGGTCCCGATGCACAGCAGCACGTCGTGCGGGCGATCGTCCCCCTGCCGCAGGTAGTGCACGTCGTTCGTGCAAACCAGCGGCAGGCCCAGGTCGGCGGCGATCGGCGGCAGGCCCCGGTTGACCACCAACTGGTCTTCGATGCCTTGGTACTGCATCTCCAGGAAGAAGCGGTCCGGGCCCAGGATGTCGCGGAACGACGCCGCGGCCTCGCGGGCCTTTCGCGCCCGGTCGCGGCAGAGGTTGGTGGCCACCTCTCCCTTGAGGCAACTGCTGAGCCCTATGATGCCGTCGGCGTGGGCGGCCAGCAGCTCCTTGTCGATGCGGGGCTTGTAGTAGAAGCCTTCCGTGTAGCCTGCCGACACCAGCTTGATCAGGTTGTGGTAACCGGCGAGGTCGGATGCGAGCAGCACGAGATGGTTGGCCGTCTCGCCGGGAGTGCCGCTGTGGTTGCGCCGGTCGCCGTTGGCGACGTACACCTCGCAGCCGATGATCGGCTTGACTCCGCGCTTGCGCGCCTCGTCGTGGAACTTGATGGCGGAAAAGAGGTTCCCGTGCTCCGTCACCGCCACCGCCGGCATCTCGAGGCGGGCGACCTCGTCGAGCATCTCCCCGATCCGGCAGGCGCCGTCGAGCAGCGAGTACTCCGTGTGCAGGTGCAGGTGCACGAAGTCGGCCATGATGGTCGGACCTATTCCCACTCGATGGTAGAAGGCGGTTTGGAGCTGATGTCGTACACCACCCGATTGATGCCGCGCACCTCGTTGACGATGCGGGACGACATGGCGGCAAGCAGGTCGTGGGGCAGCCGGGCCCAATCCGCCGTCATCCCGTCGCGGCTCTCCACGGCGCGAATTGCGATGGTGTGCTCGTACGTCCGCTCGTCGCCCATCACGCCGACGCTGCGAACGGGAAGGAGCACGGCAAACGCCTGCCACAGTCGACGGTAGAGCCCCGCCCGCCGGATCTCGTCCGCCACGACCGCATCCGCCCTCCGGAGCAGGTCGAGGCGCTCCGGCGTGACTTCGCCCACGATGCGCACGGCGAGGCCGGGCCCGGGAAAGGGCTGACGCCAGACGAACTCGTCGTCCACACCGAGCTCCCGGCCGAGTTGCCGGACCTCGTCCTTGAACAGCTCTCTCAACGGCTCGACCAGCGAGAACCGCAGGCGCTCGGGCAGGCCGCCGACGTTGTGATGACTCTTGATGGCCGCCGACGGGCCGACGACCGACACGCTCTCGATGACATCGGGATACAGCGTGCCCTGCGCGAGAAAGTCGAACCCGCCCAGCCGGCTGGCAACCGCCTCGAAGACGTCGATGAACGTCGCCCCGATGATCTTCCGTTTCCGTTCGGGATCGCGGACGCCGGCCAGCGCCGCAACGAACCGTGTGGAGGCGTCCTCGCAGACGAGGGGCAGGTACATGCGATTCGAGAAGCGCTCCTCGACCTGGGCGGCCTCGTTCAGGCGCAGGAGTCCGTTGTCGACGAAGATGCACTTCAGGCGATCGCCGACCGCGCGATGGACGAGCAGCGCCGCCACCGTGGAATCGACGCCGCCGCTCAACCCGCACACGACGCGGCCGTCGTCCCCGACCTGCTGACGAATGCGCGTCGTCGCCTCATCGACGAAGGAAGCCATCGTCCAGTCGCCGGTGCATCCGCATACCCCGGTTGCGAAGTTGGCGAGGATCCTGGCGCCATGCTCGGTATGCGCGACTTCGGGATGAAAAAGAAGCGCGTAGAGGCGGCGAGCCGGATCCGCCATGCCCGCCACCGGCGCGTTCGCACTGGTGGCGAGAACATCGAAGCCGGAAGGAGCCTCTCCTACGACATCTCCGTGACTCGCCCAGACCTCGATTGCATCCGGCACCCCGTCGAACAGATCGCCGCGCCCCCGTATCTCGACGGTTGCATGTCCGTACTCTCGTTCGGGCGCGCGGCCGACGCTGCCGCCCAGAGCAGCGGTCATCGCCTGCATGCCGTAGCAAATCCCGAGCACCGGCACCCCGGAGCTGAAGATCTCCGGATCGCACCGGGGAGCTCCCGCGTCGGAGAGGCTCGCGGGCCCTCCCGACAGGATTACGCCGGCAACGCGCCGGGCCCGGATATCCGCTGCTGAAGTCGTGAACGGCACGATCTCCGAGTACACGGAGGACTCCCGAAGCCGGCGCGCAATGAGTTGCGTGTACTGGGAGCCGAAATCGAGAACCAGAATGGCCTGATGGGTCACGAGCACATGATGCAAGCGCCAACGGCGGGAAGGAGTCCGGCTCGGGCCACTCGACTCCCGCTATTATAACTGGGTGACCGGCCGGCGCACCACATCGGCGGCGACGCTCGTCGCGATGCTGCTGGGGGTCGCGACGGCCGCGCCGTCGGGGGCGCAGCCGACCAGGCCATTCGCTCCCTCGTACCTGCTGCCGGTCGATCTCGCCTGGACGACCGCTCTCGGCGCCAGCCCGCTTCATGACCCGGCTTTCGACCGCGAGCGAGCCTTCGTCGCCCTCCGCGACGACAACCTCGTCGCGCTGGATCTGGTGACGGGCGAGCGAATCTGGTCCACGGAACAACGGCTGGATCACCCGCCGGTAGCCGGTGACGGCGTAGTCGTGACGGCGAGCGGAAACAGTCTCGCCGGCCTGCGCGCCGCGGACGGCCTCCCGCTCTGGAACGCCGAGTTCGATTCGACGATTGTCGCCCCGCCCCTCTGGAACACCGGTTGGCTCGTAGTGAGCACCGAGGGCGGCCGAATCGTCGTTCTGCGCGGTTTCGACGGCAGGGAACTGTGGCGCCGCACTCTGAACAGCGCGCCTGCGGTGCGGCCTTCCATCGCGGGCGACCGCCTCTACGTTTCACTCGGTGACGGGCGCGTCGTCGCGCTGGCGCTGGGCAGCGGAACCTTGATCTGGGAACGTGACATCCCGGGCGAACCGCAGGGAATTCTCCCGTTGGACGCGCTGTACGTCGGCTCGACCGACAACTTCCTGTACCGGCTGGCGCTCGACGACGGGGCCTTCGAGTGGGCTTGGCGCACGGGAGGCGATATTGTCGGTACGCCTGCCGCCGACGCGGCGCGCGTTTACTTCAACTCCCGGGACAACGTGTTGCGCGCACTGGATCGGCGCAACGGCGCCCGACGCTGGCGCCGGCCCCTTGCGGGACGGCCGGCCGGCGGTCCGATCCGGATCGACTCGGTCGTCCTCGTGGCCGGGATCTCACCCACCGTCGCGCTCTTCGATACCGAGACCGGGTTCCCCCGCGGACAGTACGTCGCGTCGAGCGAGCTCGCTGCGATGCCGCACGTCATTGCGGACGCCCGACCACCGCAGCCGCACATCATCCTGATGACCGGATCGGGCGATCTGATTGGCCTGATGGCAGCCGCCGGACCGCCTCAGCTTCCGCTCGGACTGCCTTTCGAGCCGTTTCTGCCGCAACCGGCCCTCCTGTCCCTGTCCGAACTTGTCGACTGGTTCCCGGCACGCAGGCCGGGTGAACCTCCGCCACCGCCCTCGATCCTGCCGCTCACCGGCATCGTGGACTGGTTCCCGCTGCAGGAACCGAGCGCGCTCCAGGCTCCGCCGCGTTAACCTCCATGCGCCCGACATCGTGGCCCGGGGTCGTTCTGGTCGCCGCCATCGCCGCGGCCCTCGTCACCGGCGTGGGCGCACTGCTCGAGCCGCTTTGGTTCGGAACGACGCGCGATGCCGGTTTCGAACGGGTCGAGCAACACGTCCGCCGACAATTCGACGACCTGGCGCAAACCCTCCAACGGACCGCCGTGTCGCTGGCCACCGCCCCGGCCCTGACGGAGGGACTGACGACCGGCAACCGAGCCGCCCTCGTCCGTCTGTTCGAACTGACGCAAGATGCGGTTCCGGCGGGAGCCGGCGATCTTGCGGTGACCATCTACGATGCGATGGCGACGCCGCGAGCGTGGACAGGTCGGCCGTCGGAGCTGTCTCGCGAGTACATACTGTCCGAATCCGAGTTTCACGTCGTTTATGGGCCCTTCGGCCTGCGCCTGGTGTACGTGGAGCCGATCACGGCCATCGCCAGTGGCTACGCTCGCCGCTCGAGGATTGGCTCCGTGTCGACCGAACTCGTGCTCTCGGCCGGTGCCGGTCTGGCGACCGAGGGCGGTCCGTCACCGCTCGCGTCGCCCGTAGCGCCGCTCAGCCTGCGGCCCTTCGCGGAAACCCTCGTCGAGGAGTCGGGCCGGCGCCGCTTCACGCTCGCGGCGCCGAGCGGCCTGCCACTGCTCGAGGCCTCGGTGGCGGACGACGACCTCGACCGGGCTCGCGCGAACTGGCAGAGATCCGTACGCGACTGGGCTTTCGCCCTCGCAGCTCTGGTGCTCGGCCTGACCGCATTGCCCGCACTGGTTCGCGCTCCCCGTGGACCGGACGCCAGAACCGTCGCGCGTGACGCTGCGTCCGCGGCGTGCGCGCTCCTTGCCGCCTGCGGACTGCTGTGGACCGCCGCGGCTCCGGGCCCGGTCCGACCCGCGCTGTTCTCCGATGCCACCTATGCGTCCATCCTCTTGCCCGGCCTGCTCCGCTCGCCGGCCGACCTGCTGCTGCTGGGTCTGGTCCTCACGGCGGTCGCGGCCACTGCGGGACGATTCGCCGACGTGGCCCGCACCGCTTGGCGCCACCACCGCTGGAGTGCGACCCGCGCCAGCGTCTTGAGGGCGCACGCCACCGCCGGCGTCGTGGCGGCGGTGCTGCTCGCCACTTACGAGGTCCTGCTCGCCGACACGGTGTCGGGGTCGGCCGTCGACCTGCTTCAGTGGTCCCGCAACCCGCTGGATTCATCGCGCATCGGACTGCTTCTCGGCCTGCTCCTTGCGGCCACCGCAACGGTCTGGCTGGGAGCCTCCGTGCTTCTCCTCGTCGACGCCCGATGGAATCGTCGACTGCACGGAGTGCGTTTTGCCGCGCTGGCCGGCACCCTGGCTCCCGGCTTGTTGTTGGCATTGGTCCCCTTGGTACCGACGGTGCCGTACGTTGCCCTGTTGGCCGGGGTCGTCGGTACCTCGCTGGCCGCGGCGCGCATGCGCCCCTGGTTTCGGCATGCGTCGGAGTCCGGACGGCTCGCGGCCATTCTCGGAGTGCTGACTGTTCCCGCGCTGCTGGCCTACCCGGCAATCGCCGACCAGGGACTGGCGGCCAAGCGGCGCCTCATCGAGGACACGATCGCCCCGGCGACCGCTGGTCATCCGGAGATGATCCTGGCGAATCTGTCCGAGGCACAACGCGAGATCGACACGCTGCTCGCTCGTTCGCCGGGTACGGTCGACGTTTTCCGGCCGGCGGACGATAGAGCGACACCCGATGCGGCGTTCTCCGTATGGCGACAGACCGCGCTGGCCCGTCTCCTTCTGACCTCGGCCATCGAGCTGTACGGTCCGGACCGATCACTCGTGAGCCGCTTCGCCCTGAATTTCCCGGACGCACCGGCCGTCCCGTCGTTCCAGGGAACCAGTTGCGACTGGGAGGTCTACGGCGAGGTCTTTCCCTCAGGCACGGAGGAACGCCGCGTCCTGCATGCGGAACGAGGGTTCTGTCTGCCCTGGCCGGGCGATATGCCGGCAGCCGATGCTGTCGCCGGCGCCATTGTCGTCCATGTTCCCCTCGACTACCGGGCTCTGCCCTTCATCCCATCGCAGAACCCTTATCGTGACGTGCTCCGCGCGGTCCCGCATCCGGCGGACACGAGCGCACTGGACGCCGACCTGGAGCTGGCGGTCTATGGCTGGGGACTCAGTCCCCTCTTCACTTTCGGATCCGCCGGGTGGACGATAGACGAGACCCTCTTCGAGCGCATCTACGCGTCGCGGGAACCGTTCTGGACGACGTTGCGGGCCGGCGACCGCACTTCCGCCGTGTATATCTCCAACAACCGAGGCGGCATCTATGTTCTCGGCTATCCTCTGCTTGCGCCGTTCGATCACTTGATCAGACTCGCCGAAATCGTCTCCTTGACCGGCGCGGCCTTCGGCCTGTGGGTCATCGTCCTTGCCCTGGCCGGTCCGTTCACGGCCGGGGGGTATCGCCTCGGTCGGGAGCTCGTCCGCGAACTCCGTGCCAGCTTCTATCGACGCCTGTTCCTGGCGTTCGTCGCGGTCGCGGCCGTTCCGGTGCTCGGCCTGGCGATCCTCATTCGCAACTACTCGACCGCACAGCTCCGAACCGACGTCGAGGCCGGCGCGGAACGAACCGCGGTCGTGGCCCAACGCGTGATCGCCGAGCTCCAGCAGGCAGCGGACCCGGCGACCGTCGTGACCGACGATCTGCTGGTGTTCGTCAGCCAAATCATCGAACAGGACGTGAACATCTTCGAGGGCCCACGCCTCATCGCCACGAGCGAGCGCGACCTGTTCGCCTCCGGTCTGCTGCCGACCCGCACGCCAGCGGCCGTGTACAACGCAATCGCGCTGGCCCAGGCAGCGACGTTCGTGACCGAGGACGCGTTCGGCTCGCAGGGCTATCTGGTAGCGGCTGCGCCGATCCGGTCCGTGGGCTCCGATGCCATCCTGACGGTCCCACTGGCGTCGCGACAGCGCGACATCGAGCGCCAGATCCGCGATCTCGATCGCGGCATCCTGCTGGGCGTGACCCTGCTCGTCCTTCTGGGAGCCGCCAGCGGCTTCTATATCGCCGAACGCATCGCCGATCCGGTCCAGCGCCTGACCCGCGCGACGCGGCGTATCGCGCGCGGCGACTTCGACGCCCGCGTCGCGACGCGGTCCGCCGACGAGATCGAGCGACTGATGACGGCCTTCAATCGCATGGCCGGCGACCTCGCGGTACAGCGGCAGCGCCTCGAGCGCACGCATCGCCTCGAGGCCTGGGCAGAGATGGCACGACAGGTCGCCCACGAGATCAAGAACCCGTTGACGCCGGTCCAGCTCTCGGCCGAACATCTGCTGCGCGTCCATCGGGATCGTGGCGAGCCGCTCGGTTCAGTGCTCGGAAACTGCGTCGATTCGATCCTTGCGCAGGTCCGGCTGCTCCGGCAGATTGCGTCGGAGTTTTCCAGCTTCGCTTCGTCGCCCCCGGTAAAGCGCGAATCGACGGTTCTGGCCGAGGTCGTTCAGGAGGTCCTCGACCCTTATCGGACCGGACTCGCCGGCCGGATCGACTTGACCGTCGACGTGCCGGCCTCGCTGCCGCGCGTCGTGGTCGATCGGACGCTCATCGGCCGGGCCATCACGAACCTGGTCGAAAACGCGCTGCATGCCATGCCGGGCAATGGCCGACTCAGCCTGTCGGCGACCATGGACGCACGGGAGGTCGTGCTGCTCGTCCAGGATACGGGGGTCGGGCTGGACGAAGCATTGCTGGCCCACGTCTTCGAGCCCTATTTTTCGACGAAGGTCTCCGGTACGGGCCTCGGCATGGCGATCGCGAAACGCAACGTCGAGTTGAACGCAGGCACCATCGCCATAGCCAGCCGGAAAGGAGAAGGCGCAGCGGTCACGTTGCGACTCCCGATGGCGAGCCCCTCCGAGCCGCGCGCCGCGCCGCCGCCATCTGCATAGCGGGTGACGAGTGCATGCGCGACCCGGGAGCGGGAGAGCGCCCCTGTCAGGCGGAACGCTCCGCCGGAACGTCGGGGTCCACAGGCGTGGTCACGCGTGCAGGACGACGCTGGCCGCGGTTCATGGCCGCGCCTACCATGCCCGACGCCAGGTACGCATAGGCCATCACGAGAAGTACGACTTCCGGCTGCGCCGCTATCGCGGCGATGACCGCGGCGATGACGAGCGGCGTGAGATAGGAACGACGCCGGCCCGGAATCAGCGCACCGAAGCTCCTGAATCGCAGGCGGCTGACCATCAGAGCAGCGGGCACCAGCACAATCGGCAGCGCGGCAAGCGCCGCACCAGGCTCCGCGAATCCCAGCGGATACGCGAACACGGTCGAGGCGGGAACCCCCGCCGCGGCGGGACTTGGCAGGCCGATGAAGTACCGCTTGTCTCCCTCCTTGCCCTGAATATTGAACCGCGCCAGCCGCACGGCCACCGCGGCCAGCCAGAGGAAGGCCACGGCCCAACCCAGGCGCCCGAGCGGCTCCAACCCCCAGGCGAAAACCAGCGTTGCCGGCGCGACGCCGAACGAGATGACGTCGGCCAGTGAGTCGAACTCCACGCCGAAGTCACTGGTCGCTCCGGTCGCCCGCGCCACTCGCCCATCGAGCCCGTCGAGCACGATGGCGAATCCGATGAACGGAGCCGCGGTGAAGTAGTCGCCACGCATCGCGAAGACGATGCACGCCCAGCCGCAGAACATGTTCGCCACGGTGAACAGGCTCGGAAGCAGGTACGTGCCCCCACGAAATCGTCGGGGACGGGGCGCCTTACCGCCAAACATCGACAGCACTCTGCTCATGATCTGGATTCCCGCCCTCTGACAGTCGTGCCACCACTGTCTCTCCGCCCCGAACCATCTCGCCCGCGGTAACCGCGAGGGCGGCCGACTCGGGCAGAAAGACGTCCATTCGCGATCCGAACTTCATGATGCCGAACCGCTGTCCGCGCACCACGTTCATGCCGGGAGCCAGACGACAGACCACGCGCCGCGCGAGCACCCCCACCACCTGTCTGAAGACCACCGTCTGACCCGCGTGATCGATACGGATCTCGCTACGCTCGTTCTCGACCCCGGAGCGGCGATCGTAGGCGGGCAGGAAACGCCCGCGGCGATGGGTCACTTCCAGCACGCGGCCGCCGATCGGGGTCCGGTTGACGTGCACGTCGAGCGGCGACAGGAAAATGCTCAACTGCTGCCAGTTCCCTTCCGGCGCGGTCCGGGCATCGGCCCGGCCGGCATGCAGAACTCGGCCATCGGCTGGCGAAAGGACCGCGTCGAGTCCGGCGCCTGCCGGTTCCAGCCGATCCGGATCGCGAAAGAAGAAAGTAAATCCTACGGCCAGCAGCCCGGAGGCGGCGCCGGGCATCCAGAGGTCGAACCACCCGAACAGCCCACCGACGGCAGCCGCGCCCACGATGAACGGAATCCCCGCCCGATCGATCTTCATGTTCATGCGCAGGGGACATCTCGGGGACGGGTGCGCTGTCGCCGGTTGCGAGTTGTCGTGTTCTTGCCGCCAGCGTTCCGGCACCGACCTCGCGGCGCCTGCTAATGATCGAGGAGTGGCTCGCCGTTTTCGACCCGGGGCGTCAGGTGACGCCGCAGAATCTGCTCCATGCGGTCCTTGATGTGAAGCTTCTTCTTCTTCAGCGTCGCTTCTTCGATCTGTTCGGCACCGGACCGGTATGGGTAACCGAGCAACTCTGCGAGGCGGCTTTCCAACGCTCGATGCTGCTCGGCCAAATCTCGGTACTCGTCGTCCTGCTCCAGCAACACTTCGCGCGCGTGTTGCTCCTGGTTCATGTTCCCTCCCGGTTGGCACTCCCCGCTCGGGGCACGGCGAGCCCGGATCGCTGTACGGCAGCCGCACACTATCACACGCCCCGGGAGCGTTTCAAGCGGGTTTCAGGATCGGCGTTCGCGGGCGATGAGAGCATCGGGACGCCGAACATAGAGCGGCTGCGCGGCCTGCGGAGCGATGGCCTCATCGCGGCGTTCGAAGGCGATTCGGGCGATCACGGGCGCGAGCGGGGGCGGTTGGTCCACCAACATGGCCGCCGGTCCGAGACACCGGCCGAGCAAGTTCCGGGTCGCGGGCACTCCATCACCTATCACGTCCACCCGCCCCGCGAGGTCCGCGGCCCAGGACTCGGTTATGCGTTCCGGGTTCCCCACACAGGGACCGGCCAGGCACTCCCCACCTCCACGATCGTACAGCGCCGCGAACACCTCACGGCGATGTGCGTCCATCCAGGCCAGGACACGTTCGCCCGTGCCGGGAGTACGCGCCAGCGCCTCCAGAGTCGAGACCGGAACCACGCCTCGTCGACGGACGAGAGCCAGAGCCTGAATGCTCGCCAGTCCGACCCTCAGGCCGGTGAACGACCCCGGACCCGACGAGACCGCGAACAGATCGACATGGGAAAGGGTTATCCCGGCCTCGCCGACGAGCGCCTGCAGGTCTCCAGGCAGCCGCTCGCCGTGCGAGCGGGACGGATCGCCGCCTGCCGCCGCCACGATGTCACCGTCCCGCGCCAGCGCGGCGCTTCCCGCGCGCGTGCTCGTGTCGAGCGCCAGTATCCACATCGGCCGTCGTGAAGAACCCTGCACCACGCGATGCTACCATCGGGCGCATGACGCCCGCCGTCAAGTCTCCGGTCGCCGCGGCCAAGGGAACCACTCCGGCCATGCGCCAGTACCTGGAGGCGAAGCGGCAGCATCCCGACGCGTTGGTCTTCTTCCGCATGGGCGACTTCTACGAGCTCTTCTACGAGGACGCGGTCACCGCGGCCGAAGCGCTGGAGCTGACCCTGACGTCGCGTTCCAGAGACCGCAGCGGCCGCGAGATCCCGATGTGCGGGGTGCCGTGGCACGCGGCCGATACGTACCTTGCGCGTCTGGTGAGGCAAGGCTTTCGTGTCGCGGTTTGCGAGCAGGTGGAGGACCCGCGCAAGGCACGTGGAATCGTCCGTCGCGAAGTCGTACGGGTGATTTCTCCCGGGACGTTCACCGACGCCGGCTCGCTGGAGGCGTGCGAACCGGCCTTCCTGGCCGCGGTCGCACGGTGTTCCCACCAATCGGAAACCGTTTTCGGCCTCGCTACCGTCGACCTGTCCACCGGCCAGCTTCAAGTGACGGAACATCGCGGTGCGTCCGCGGCAGGCGCGACCGCGGACGAGTTGACCGCCGTCCGCCCCCGGGAGATCCTGCTGCCGAGGGATCTCGACACAGCCTCCCTGCCCGGAATCGAGCATGTCGCCGTACCCATTACCGACACCGAGCCCTCGCTCTTCGATCTCGATCGGGCGCTGCCCACCTTGATCGAACAACTCGGAACGACATCGCTCGACGGTTTCGGCCTGAGCCCCGCGCGCCATCCTGCGGCAATTCAGGCGGCGGGTGGCCTCGTGCGGCACCTGCGCGACACGCAGAAGACCGAGCTGCCACATCTCCGCACGCTGGAGTTCCGCACGCAGGCCGAGCACCTGGTCGTCGACGCGGCGACCTTCGACCACCTCGAGATATTTCACGGGACCGAGGGCCGGCGTGCCGGATCCCTGCTGGCGGAGCTCGACCTCACCCGTACCCCGATGGGCAGCCGACTACTGCGGGCTTGGCTGCAACGGCCCCTGGTGGCGCGTCAGGCAATTGTCGACCGTCTGGACGCGGTCGAGGATCTGCTGCGCCAAGTCGCCGTTCGCGGGCGCTTGCGAGCCGAGTTGAACCGCATGCAGGACCTGGAGCGCCTGATCGCGCGCGTGTCGCTCGGAACCGCCGGACCGCGGGATCTGGCCGCCCTCGGCAAGACCGTCGGCGTCGTCCCGTCGGTCCGGAGTCACGCCGCGGAGCTGCCGGCGCCACTCATCGCCGCCCTGCTCGACGGGTTCGACGACCTGCACGACGTCCACGACCGGATAACCACGACCCTCGCCGACGATCCGCCCGCGCTTGCACGCGACGGTGGCGCGATTCGAGACGGAGTCGATGCCGACCTCGACGAGTTGCGGGGGATCAGCCGGGACGCTCGCCACGCGATCGCGGCAATGGAGACGGCGGAACGTGAGCGAACCGGCATCGCATCGCTCAAGATCCGCTTCAACCGGGTATTCGGCTACTACATAGAGGTATCGACCGCCAACCTCCACGCCGTCCCGGACGACTACCACCGCAAGCAGACCATCGCCAACGGTGAGCGGTACATCACCCCCGTGCTCAAGGAGTACGAGGAGAAGGCACTCGGCGCGGACGAACGGTTGCTGGACCGCGAGCAGGAGATCTTCGACGCGCTGCGCCGCACCGTGCTCGCCGAGGCGGACCGGATCCAGCGGTGTGCCCGGGCGCTGGCAACCCTGGATGTCCTGTCGGCACTGGCCGAGGTCGCCGCGCAGCGCAACTACGTCAAGCCCCGACTGCGGGACGACGGGGAGCTCCTGGTCGCCGAAGCGCGGCATCCGGTCGTGGAAAACCGAACCGAGTCCTTCGTGCCGAACGATGTCCGGCTCAACGATACGGACCACCAGGTCGTGGTGCTGACCGGTCCCAACATGGGCGGCAAGTCCACGTACCTGCGACAAACCGCCCTCCTCGTCCTGATGGCGCAGGCGGGGTCGTTCGTACCGGCGCGCGAAGCCCTGATGCCGATCATCGACCGGATATTCGCCCGCATCGGGGCTGCCGACAACCTCGCCCGCGGCAAGTCGACCTTCATGGTCGAGATGCAGGAAACGGCGCAAATCCTCCACCAGGCTACCGCGCGAAGCCTGGTACTGCTCGATGAAATCGGCAGGGGCACTGCTACCTACGACGGTCTGAGCATCGCCTGGGCGGTTACCGAACACCTCGCGACAAATGCCAGGGCACGTCCAAGAACGTTGTTCGCCACTCATTATCACGAGCTCACCGACCTGGCCGATCTCCACGCCGGTGTCGTCAACTACCACGTCGCCGCACGCGAATGGCAGGACGACATCGTCTTTCTGCGCAGGGTCGAACCCGGGCGCTCGGACCGCAGCTACGGCATACAGGTCGCGAGGCTGGCGGGACTGCCTCCGGCAACCGTCGCCCGCGCGCGCACCATCCTCGCCGGGCTCGAACGGGACGAGTTGTCACGCGGCGGCCGGCCCTCCTTCAGCGGCACGCCGTGCGAGGGACCGGGCCAGCTCGGCCTCTTTCAGCAGGAAACACCGTCGATCCACCACGATGTCGCCGAACGGATCGCGGCTCTCGATCTCGACAGTCTCACTCCGCTCGAGGCGCTTGTGCTTCTCGGCGAGCTCAAGGAAGCGCTGGTCGACTGAACGGTCGTCGGAGGATCTCCCGACTCAAGGATGCCCAAGTCTTCTGCCCCGAACGACAAGTCGCGCTTCCTCGACGTTCCCGTGGAACCGTTCGAGATCGCACCCGACGCTTCGCCCGACGAGCTGCTCCGGAGGATGGAACGGATCTCCTTCCAGGGGCGCAACCTCGCCACCGCCCATCGGATCTGGCAGCGGATGCTCGCGGACGACGTGGTGATCTTTCTGGGCGTCGCGGGCGCCCTGACCGCCGGGGGGCTCCGGCTGGCGATCGCCCGGCTCATCCACGACCGCGCCGTGGATTGCGTCGTCTCCACCGGGGCCAACCTGTACCACGATCTGCACGAGACGCGCGGGCGGAGACACTTCATCGGCTCACCCGAAGCGGACGACCGCGC
Organism: Vicinamibacterales bacterium; assembly: GCA_958296065.1. Taxonomy (GTDB): domain Bacteria; phylum Acidobacteriota; class Vicinamibacteria; order Vicinamibacterales; family UBA8438; genus WTFV01. The sequence continues at coordinate 51,141 of CATQHX010000023.1, forward strand.
GCTTCAGGCGGCTCGCGTCGATCGCGTGTACGACACCTACGTCGACGAGGACGAATTCGTCGACAACGACAACTGGATCGCCGGATTCACCCGCGAACTCGAGGCGCGCCCGTACACCACGCGGGAGTACCTCTACCAGCTCGGGCGCCGCCTCTGGAACGAAACCCGGGGCGACGGCATCCTCACGGCGGCCTACCGCGCCTCGGTTCCCCTGTTCTGTCCGGCGATTGCGGATTCCTCGATCGGCATGGGACTGGCTCAGGCTCGCCACGCGCGACCGCGCTGCGGGTGGATCGACGTGATCGGCGACATCATGGAGTCGACGAACCTCGTAATCCGGCGCCCGCGAACGGCCTCTGTCGTCCTCGGCGGCGGCACGCCGAAGAATTTCATCAATCAGGCCGGCGTGCAGGCCGATTTCTACCGCCCGGGCGCCGGCGGGCACCGGTACGCACTGCAGATCATCACCGACACGCCCCACTTCGGCGGCGCCTCGGGATCCACTCTCGACGAGGCGCAGAGCTGGGGGAAGCTGGCGGTCGACGCCGACCAGGTCACCGTGCACGCCGACGCTACGCTGGCGTTCCCGATACTCACCAGCGCTCTGGCCGCATCCGCGCGACAACTGATCGCCGCCCGCCGTCCCCCGCGGTTCGAACTGACCGGCCGGGCGCTGGGCGTCGACGGCACGTCGGTACCCGTCGACCGTTTCGATGGCCCCGACGATCCATCGGCATAGCGCGGACGCTGCCCTACTCCGGGTCGGGCGAGGCATGACGCCCGCGCGGCTGCTGCTGGGTGACGCAGTGCACGGCCCCCAGACCGAGGATCAGGTCGACCGCATGAATGCCGACTACCTCGCGGGCCGGAAACAGGCCGGCCAGAACGTTCAGGGCCGTGCGATCGGCCGGATCGTTGAAGGTCGGGACGAGCACGACGTGGTTGCCTATATAGAAGTTCAGGTAGCTCGCCGGCAGGCGCCCTCCATCGAAGTACAGTGGCCGCGGCATTGGAAGCGTCTCTATCCGCAGCGATCTCCCGCGCCGGTCTCGCGCGGCCCGCAGGCGAGAGAGGTTGTCGGCCAGCGTGGCATGGTTGTCGTCGTGCACGTCGTTCTCGACCGCGGCCACAACGGTGTCCCGCCGGACGAAACGAGCCACGTCGTCAACGTGGCCGTGCGTATCGTCGCCGACGATGCCGCCGGCCAGCCACAGAACCCGGTCGATCCCGAGCCCCTGCCGCAACGCACCCTCGAGCTCCCGGCGGTGCAGGCCGGGGTTCCGGGCCTGCTCGCCGCCCAACAGGCACTCCTCGGTAGTCAGCAGCAAGCCTTCGCCGTTCACGTCGACGCTGCCGCCCTCGAGAACCACCTGCCGCGAGCCTTCATCGGTCACCACGCACATTTCGAACCGCCGCATGCCGAGGCGCTCGGCAATCGCTCGCGGCAGGGCGTCGTCCTGCCCCCACTTGCGGTAGCGAGCCCAGCCGTTGAACCCCCAGTCGGTCGCGGCAACGGCACGCTCGCCGCCCGCCCCGCGGACTACGAAAATCGGTCCGCAGTCACGGATCCACGAGCGGTCCGTCGGCACGACATGCGCATCGATCCCGTCCGGGTCGACGCCTGCCTGCCGCAGGCGACGCTCTGCCCGCCGCCGCACGGTCGCGTCGCTGTAGACAATCGCCACGCGCTCGCCGCCGACGAGGTGACGCACGATCTCGGCGTAGCACCATTCGACCGCCGCCGTCTTGACCTCCCAATCGGCACGGGCATGGGGCCAGACAAGCCAGGTCGCGTGGTGCGGCTCCCACTCGGCGGGCATCCTGAAACCGTCGCTGCCGGGCGCCGAAATCAGCCTCACGTCACGGCTGAGCGCGGTGGCACGCCGAACGCTCATTCCGTCGGCGGGTCCCACGGCGGCTCATCCAGGTACCGCCTGGTGATTGGCGCGTAGGTGTCGATACGGCGATCGCGGAGGAAAGGCCACGCCCGCCGCTGCCGCTCCAGGTCGTGCCGGCTGCACCGCGCGACGAGCACCTGGGGAGTCTCGCCGGCGGCGCGGGTGACAACCCTTCCCCCCGGATCGCAAACGAACGACTCGCCCCAGAACCGCAGCGCGCCGGCATCGGAATTCTCGATCCCGACACGATTCACCACTGCCACGTAGACGCCGTTCGCGATGGCGTGGCCCCTTTGAACGGTGATCCAGGCGTCGCGCTCGGCAAGCCCTGCCGCCCCTGGTGCGGCGGTGCCGGACCAACCGATCGCCGTCGGATAGAAGATCACTTCCGCTCCGCGGAGCGCCGTGAGACGGGCCGCCTCCGGGTACCACTGATCCCAGCAGATGAGGACGCCGATACGAGCGTACCGTGTCTCGAAGACGCAGTAACCGAGGTCTCCCGGTGTGAAGTAGAACTTCTCGAGAAACTGTGGATCGTCAGGCACGTGGACCTTGCGATAGACGCCGGCAAGTTCTCCCGACGCATCGATCACCGCCGCGGAGTTGTGGTAGAGGCCCGCCGCCCGGCGCTCGAACACCGGCACGACGAGCACCACCCCGAGGGAGCGCGCGAGTCTGGCGAAGTGTTGGGTCGATGGTCCCGGGATGCCTTCTGCCAGGTCGAAGCACGCCTCGTCCTCCCGCTGGCAAAAGTACGGCGTAGCGAAGAGCTCCTGCAGGCAGACGACCTGTGCACCCCGGCCAACCGCATCGCGGATCCCGTCCTCGGCCGCCTGACGATTGTCTTCGACCTGCGGAGAGCAGGCCATCTGGACGAGGCCGACGGTGAACTCGCCGGCCATGGGCGCCGGCCCCTTCGTCATGACGTCGTCGGCCGTCGGTTCAACCGGCTATGGACCGGCAGACAGCCTGTCGAGCTCGTTCTCGGCCTCGAAGCGATAGCCCGACGCGGGAAACTCGTCGACCAGACGCTGAAACGCCAGTGTCGCCTCGACCGGCTGATCCGCGAGCTGATACGACTGGCCGAGCCGCATGAGCACCGCATCAACGGGAAACTCGGAGTTCGCCACTTGCGATTCCGCCTCGAGCAGAGTGATTGCGTCCGCGTACTCTGCAGCCTGGAGATGAGTCTCTGCACGCCCGAGGCGCGCCATTCTCCCGTAGATCCCGTCGCCGGCGAGCTCGATCAGTTGCCGGTACTGCTCGCCCGCTTCCACCGTGCGACCCAGCGTGCCGAGTGCGACGGCCGCCTGGTAACGAGCGACGATCCCCTGCGGCAGGCTCGGGTAGGCTTCCGCCGCTTCGAGCAGCCGCGGAACCGCTGTTTCGAGCTTGGCGGCTTCCGACGGATACGCTCCTGCCGGCGCGCCCGACGCAGACTCACCGACATCGGCGGGAACAACCGGTGCGTCCACGATCGCCATCGCGGCAGCGAGCAACTCGCCCGCACGCGAACTGCGCCACTGCTGCCAGCCGAGGAACGCCCCGCCGAGGACGAGCCCGACCACGACCGCCGCGGCGAGGACGGCCCAGCGGCTGCCGCGCGCAGAGTCCTGCAGTGCCCGCAGCCTGACGGCCAACGGATCCTCTTTGAGGTGATGTCTTTCCGTTCTCTTCATCGCTACGTTCTTGGCAAACCGGTGAATTGTACCAAATGCGCAGCCCGCGCGCGCACCAGGGCGCGACCGGCGGAATCGCAGCCGTTCGTGTGGAGCACCACCGTCGATGCCATCGTCGACAAGGTCAGCAAGTGTAAAGTCATTCTTGGGACACACCACTAGCCCGTCGCGGCGCCTCCGTCCCAGCGGATGCGCGCAACCGGCGGTGGCCACAGCCTCTCTCGATCCTTGGTTCCGATGAGGAGATTGCGCCCCAGGGCGCCGCAGACTTCATGAAGCTCATCAAGCGGGTGGATACCGAGGGTCACATCCAGGGGTACGTTCCGCAGGCACCCGAGGCGGCGCGGCCGGCACCGATCTACGTCGTCGGTTCCTGGAACGAGGAGTTCGAGGGACACTGCGTGTTCCCCTTCGATTTCAATCTGTCGGTCCCGCGCGTGGAGCAGCACGGCTTCGACGCCGCGATGGCGGTCAAGGAAGTCTTCGGCTGGAACCACTACGCGTTCCGCGACATCGGCGCGGTGGAGAGCAAGCCCGTTGCCGGACTCTGAAGGTCAGCAGACAAGAAGATGTTGGCGCGCGTGCCCGGATTCGAACCGGGGGCCTGCCGCTTAGGAGGCGGCTGCTCTATCCAGCTGAGCTACACGCGCACGTCATCCCGTCCCTTTAGCGCAGTCAGCCCGTTGCCGACCCGGACGTACTCCTCATACCGTTGCTGGTAGGCCTGCAGCTTCTCATCCTCGAGAGCGGCCAACCGGGCGCGCGTCGCGGGCGTGGAGCCGTCCGTATCCCGCAATTCCGCTTCGAGTGCGGTCGCCCGCTGCTTGAACTCGACATCGTGGCGGCGCTCCCATGCCAACCACTCCGCTGTCCAGCGCGCGTGCGCATCGTCGATCACGTCATGCGAGAACGGAAACGCTTCGCCGGTCTGCCGCTCGATGTCGCGCACCGCATCCGGGAACATCCTGCGTGCCGCGTCGGCCGCCGCACGCCACGCGAGCAGGTTGCGCGGCTCACCCCGCGCTGCGTCGGGCGCAAGAGTCGTCAGCAGCAGGGCGGCCAGCTCTTCCCGGTGCTGTCGCCTCCGATCCCGGCGGGCACGCTCTGCAACCACGACCAGAGCACCGACCAACGCAGCGATGAGAACATCGATCATGCCATCTTCGGGCGGCGGCGCCGTCTCCCCTAATAGTGGACCGCAGCGAAAACATCGTGCCCGGCCAGCCGCTCCCGTCCCCGCAGTGCGTCGAGCTCGACGAGAAACGCGAACGCATGCACCCGTGCGCCGCGCCCGGTGACCAGATCGGCGGTAGCGCGGGCGGTCCCCCCGGTTGCGAGCAGGTCGTCCACGATGAGCACGCGCTGGTCGGTACCGATCGCGTCCTCGTGCATCTCCAGCGCATCCGTGCCGTACTCGAGCGCGTAGTCGATGCGCACCGTGCTCGCAGGAAGCTTCCCGGGCTTGCGGGCGGGCACGAAGCCGGCGCCAAGGCGGTCAGCCACGGCCGCGCCGAAGATAAAGCCGCGACTCTCGATTCCTACCACCTTGTCGATCCGGGCTTCCCGGAACGGCTCCGCCAGGCACGCAATCGCCCGGCGCAATCCGCCGGCGTCGCCGACAAGAGTCGTGATGTCCTTGAACAATATGCCCGGCTTCGGGAAATCGGGCACCTCTCGTATCAGACTCTTGAGCTCTTCCATCAGTTTCAGACGCGGGACGCCGTCACGTGCGCACCACGAATCCTCCCGAGTCGTCCAGAGGTGCTACGTCCTCCACCGTAATCCCGAGCACCCTGGACAATGGCGGCCCCTTGCGCAGGGCACGCTGGAATCGGTCCATCGCCTCGCTGTCACCCTCACCGACCGCCTCGACCCGACCGTCGTCGAGATTGCGCACGAAGCCGCGAACTCCTTCCCGGCGGGCCGCCCCGGCCGCGAAAGCGCGAAACCCGACACGTTGGACACGGCCTCTGACGAGCAGGCGTCTCGTAACCATCATGGCAGGTCCCGGCACCCGGGCGCCGTGATTATAGCCGACCGCTCCGCTCGTTCCGGATTCCGCGAACCGGCTGTGCGCGCCGGCGCTTGTGCTACGCTGCATCCCAAATGGAGGTTCTCATGAGACTTGTCGGATCGCTGCTCGTTGCCATGCTGCTGGCCGCCCCTGCGGCCGCGCAGTTCGCCGAGGTCGGATCGCTCGCGTTTCCCACGTCCGCACGTTCGGAAGAGGCGCAGCGCCACTTTCTGCGGGGTGTTGCCGTTCTTCACAGCTTCGGCTGGAAGCAGGCAATCGAGCAGTTTCAGGCGGCACAGGCTATCGAGCCCGACTTCGCCCTGGCCTACTGGGGCGAAACGCTGAGCTACAACCACCCACTCTTCGGCGGCGGTCCGAATCTGGATGAGAACAACCCACGCGCGGTCCTCGCGCGCCTCGGTCCGACTCCGGCGGCGCGCGCCGCCAAGGCCCCGACCGATCGCGAGAAAGGCTTTCTGGATGCCGTCGAGGTGCTCTGGGGAGAAGAGGGTACATACGACGAGCGGCGCGTGGGCTATATGGAAGCGATGGGACGCCTCTACGAGCGCTTCCCGGACGACCATGAGGTGGCGACGTTTTATGCACTCTCGATGTTGGCCGGCTCGCGCGCGCTCGGCGATCAGTCGCTGAGGCTGGAAGTCCGCGCCGGCAACATCGCGCTGAAGGTGTTCCACCAGAACCCCGACCACCCCGGGGCGCCGCACTACACGATTCACGCCTTCGACGATCCGATCCACGCCCCGCTGGCGCTCGACGCGGCACGCCGCTACGCGGAGATCGCCCCGGCCGTCTCCCACGCGCGCCACATGCCGACGCACATCTTCATTCAGCACGGCATGTGGGATCTCGTCTCGAACCACAACCAGTCTGCGCACGAGGCGGCCCGCGCGCTCTGGGAACCGGGCGACAGCGTCGGCGACGCGGTACATTCCCTCGACTGGGGCCAGTACGGCGATCTGCAGCGTGGGGACTACGAGAAGGCCCGCCTGTGGATCGAACGCCTGGAGCGGCTCGTCGCCGACAGCGACGGGCAGGCCCGCGCGGTCAGCACGCTGCCCCTCGTGAACGCACGCTACGTGGTCGAGACCGAGCAGTGGCACACCCAACCGGTCACTGACGATTCGTCCATGCACGAGTTGCTGGCTACGGGGCTGAGCGCCGTCCGCACCGGAGACCTGGCCACGGCCCGCGAGGCGGAAACGAAGCTGGCGGCGCGGGCGGAGGGCGGCGGCGCACAGGACCGCATCGCTCACAAGGAAGTAGCCGCCTCGATCGAGGCCGCCGAGGGCGACGCGGAAGCGGCAATCGCGCTGATGGACGAGGCTATCGCCGTCGTCGAGACGCTGCGGCAGCCCAACGGCGCGGCCAGTCCGGTGAAACCGCCGTACGAACTCTACGGCGAGATTCTGCTGCAGACTGGCCGACCCAGCGAGGCGCTGGAGAAGTTCGAGACGTCCCTTCTCCGGATGCCGAACAGGATGCGCTCGCTGCTGGGCTCGGCGCGGGCCGCCGCCGCGAGTGGAGATCGCTCGACGGCGCGGGAGCGCTACGCCACGCTGGCCGACTTCTGGATCGGCGCGGCGGACGATCCGGGCTACGCGGAAGCACGCGAGTTCATCGCCTCCACCAACGAGAACTGAATTCGCCCGCTGGCCGACGGTTGCCGGCCCGCGCCCGAAAGGGCGCTGGCCGGCGCAGCCCCGCGTGCCCTGCCCGGTCCCGGCAGTCCCGGGACGTCAACGCTTGGAACTCGCATTGGATGCTTCAACGGCGGCCCGTTGAGGAAACGAACTGCGGGAAGAAACGAAGTGGTCGGGGCGAGAGGATTTGAACCTCCGACCCCTCGGTCCCGAACCGAGTGCTCTACCAGGCTGAGCCACGCCCCGACGCAGAGTGCCTATCTTACCCCACTTGCGACCGACGTGGGGCAATACCGTACGAACGCGCCATCCCGATCCCCGCAACCGCCGCCGGAAGTCGCTGCATCGCCTCCCCCGCCGCTATCATTCTCACCACGAACTTCTGACCATGCCCCGCGACACCTCGTCGTTCGACGCCGTGCTTCTCATCAGCTTCGGCGGCCCTGCCTGCCGCGCCGACATCCGCCCCTTCCTCCGGAATGTCCTGCGGGGGCGGCGCGTTCCGCTCGCGCGCCTGGAGGCGGTGGCGCAACATTACGATCTGTTCGAAGGCGTATCGCCGATCAATTCCATCACGCGCCTCCAGGCCGACGGGTTGCGCGCGCGCCTGGCCGCGGGCGGGCCTGACCTTCCGGTGTTCGTGGGCATGCGCAACTGGCACCCCTTCCTCGACGATACGCTGACCGAAATGGCGGCAGCGGGCATCGAACGGGCACTGGGCATCGTTCTGGCCGCCCACCGCAGCTATTCGAGTTGCGGCCAGTACCGCCAGAACGTCGCGCAGGCCAGACAGACGCTACGGGAGAACGGCGCTGCCGACGTCGAGGTACTGTTCGCGCCCGCATGGCATGCGCACGAAGGCTTCATCGAGGCCAACGCCCGACAGATTGAAACCGCCCGCCTCGAGCTCCCCGCGGATGCGAGGCAGGCCGCACGGATCATCTTCACGGCACACAGCATTCCCGCATCGATGGCGGCAAACTGCCGCTACGAGGCCGAGCTGCGCGAAACGGCAACCCTGGTGGCGGAGCGTCTGCGGATCAACGACTGGACTCTCGTCTTCCAGAGCCGGAGCGGGCGCCCCGAGGATCCCTGGCTCGGACCGGATATCTGCGACTACCTGCGGACCGCCCACGCCGACGGAATGCAGGCCGCGGTGATCGCACCGATCGGCTTCGTGGCCGACCACATCGAGGTGCTCTACGACCTCGACACCGAAGCGGCCGAGGTCTGCCGCAAGCTGGGACTCCCGATGCGCCGTGCCGCGGCGGTCAACGACCACCCGGCGTTCATCGACACTCTCGCCGACATCACGCGCCGGGCCTGCTCGCCGGCGCGGGGAGGACGACCGCTGGCGCTCGTCCCGGAAGTGCCTCCCCCACGTCTGGAGCCGCCGCCACCCGCACGCTGACCGCTCGGCCCGGCCTTGCTTCGCTGCTAGCGCCCCGAAACGCCGCGCAAGCTCGGAGTTTCGGCCCATCCCCCCGCTCTATGACCTTGCGCCGCAACACTTCGCTTCGCTGCGTGCAGCGGCGCAAAACTCCTAGACGGTGGCCGGTGCGCAGTACTTGTCGAACGCGGCAGCGAGGTCCCGGGCGATGACGTCCGCCTCCTGATTCTCGATCTGATGTCGCTCCATCATGTAGACGAGCTTGCCGTCCCGGAGAATGGCGACGGCCGGCGATGACGGTGGATAGCCGGTGAAGTAGTCCCGCGCGCGTTGGGTCGCATCGATGTCGGCGCCCGCGAAGACCGTGGCGACCGCATCGGGCCTGATCGCGTGTCGGAGCGCAAGCGCCACGCCGGGCCGCGCCTTGCCGGCCGCGCAGCCGCAGACGGAGTTGACCACCAGCATCAGGGTGCCGGATTGCCCGGTCACCGCGTCGTCCACGTTCTGGGCGGTTCGCAACTCCTTCACGCCGAGCCGGGTCAACTCCTCGCGCATCGGGGCGATGAAGAACTCTGGGTACACGCTTGCGCTCCTTTCACGTCCGGCGCGCCCTTGGCGGCGCGCGACCTGATTCTCAACTTGTAAGCGTAGCATGGTCCGCCGCGCTGCGGGCGGCGAGACGCCGGTTGAACGCGCCCAGAACCGCCAGCGCAATACCCCACTGCAGCACGCAGGTGCCGACGCTGTACATGCGCAGAGGGTTCCACCAGTGCTCCGGGTCGTACACCGTTGCCGCCTGGTACATCCACCAGGCGAACATCGCCGCGAACTCGACCGGAACGAGGTACTTCAGTATCCATGCCCAGATCGGCCCGACGCGGCGACCCGAGTGCGTGTTCACGAAATCGTCGCGGAACCTGTCGACCCCGTAGCATATCGTCGCGCTGGCGATGAACAGGCCGCTGACCATCAGCGCCAGCCCCCAGACCCAGTCCTGGTTCTCGAAGACCGTCATGCTCACCGCCGAAGGGGTTCCGCAGATCACGGCCGCTCCGACCACGAGCCGGACCGCGCGGGAGCGGGTGACGCCCGCATCGATCAGTACGCGAGTCCCCAGCTCGACCATCGCGATCAGCGACGACAGCGCGGCGCAGAACATCGCGAGGAAGAAGAGCGGCAGGAAAAGACCGCCGGCCGGCATGCGGGCGAACACCTGAGGTATCCATATGAAGGTCAGACCGGTGTTGCCCGCCGCCAACGCCTCAGTCGCCTCACCTTGAGGCAGGATGGCGAAAGCAGCCGGCAGAATCGCCATTGCGGCCAGCAGGGAGGCCACGTTGTTTCCCAATCCGATCGTTGCGGCGTTCGTGACGACATCCTCACGCTCCCGCACATATATCGCGTAGCAGAGAATGAGCCCCCATCCGGCGCCGGTGGACCATGCCGACTGCGTCAGCGCCTCCAGCCAGGTCCGGTAGTTCGTCAGCGCATCGAGGTCCGGAGTGAACAGGTAGGCCAACCCCTGGCCGGCGCCCGGCAGCGTGACGGCTCGCACCACGGCGAAGAGCAGCAGCACGAACAGCAGCGGGATGAGGATTCGGTTCGCTCGCTCGATGCCCCCCGTTACGCCGCGCGCGACCACGAGACCGGCCCCGGACACCGCCGCGACATGAAACAGCACCGGCTGCCATACCGATGCGCTGTAGGCGTCCCAATACGCGGCAGCATCGACCGTGCCAAGGTCGCCGCTCAGCGACGCCACGAAATACTTGAGCATCCACCCGGTGACGACCGAGTAGTAGAACATGATCATCACGCTCGTCACCGCGACGAAGCCGCCCATCCAGGCGGTCCGCCCGCCCGTCAGCTTCGCGAACGCGCCGATCGGCCCCCGACGCGCGCCGCGGCCGAGTCCGAACTCGGCAATCAGCAGGGGGATGGACCACGCGAACAGGAACACCAGCCACGGAATGAGGAACGCGCCGCCGCCGTTCTGAGCCGCGATGCGTGGAAAACGCCACAGGTTGCCGGTACCAACGGCCATTCCGAGACCGGCCAGGATGATTCCCCAGCGTGACGAAAAGAAATCGGACGTCTTCATCGGATGCTCCTGACGCGGTGCCTCCAACAGTGTAAGCGGAGATGGCGCCGGCCGCCGAGTGCTTCTCGCCGGGCGACGGCGAGACCCGGCACACTGCGGTCCCGTTGCGGGTGGCTTCGTGGCCGTCGAGACCCGTCACCCACATTTCGCAGGCACGCGGAACCTTGTGCTGCATTGATACGTCTCATATCAATGCATATAGTCGAATTGACGCATCATGAGCGAGATCCTCTTCATCAGCACGGCGTCGCGCCTGCTCGGCATGCATCCGCAGACCCTCCGCAAGTACGAGCGACTGGGACTGGTGCGACCCGACCGGACCGTCGGCAGCATGCGGCTCTACTCGCCGGAGCAGATTGAACGCCTGCGCTTCATCAAGCATCTGGTGGATGAACGCGGAATCAACCTGGCGGGCGTGCAGCATCTGCTGGCGGTGGCCGATGCGGTTCGGCGGCTCCGTCCGCTCGCCGCCGGCGACGCGCTCAGCCGACGCGGCGGACATCGCCGCCTGCTCCGGGAACTGCAGCATCTGAGCGAGGTCGTCGGCCTGACGCAAGCAGGAAGAGGATCGATGCATCGACGACCCGAGGCATGACCATGAACATCAACAGACTGACCGAGAAGGCGCACGAGGCCGTCGTCGCGGCCCAGCAGCTCGCCGAGAGAGCGGGACATCCTCAAATGGAGCCGGAGCACCTGCTGCTGACCCTGGTCGAGCAGCAGGACGGCGTAGTGCCGGCGTTGCTGCGGAATCTCGGCGTCGATCCCGCATCCCTGGCCGCTGGAGCGCGAGCCGTGCTGGAGCGGTTGCCCTCGGCCACCGGCGGCGCGCCACCTTCGCCTTCTGCCCGACTGCGCGCCGTCCTCACCACCGCCGGCAGCGAGGCGGAACGCCTGACCGACGAATTCATCAGCACCGAACACCTCTTCCTGGCGTTGGCAACCGAGCCCGGAACCGCACCGGCGGCTCGCCTGCTGTCCGAGCGCGGGCTCGACAAGGACGGGCTCTACGAGGCGCTGACCGCAGTCCGTGGCTCCCATCGGGTAACCGACCAGCATCCCGAAGGAAAGTACCAGGCGCTCGAGCGCTACGCTCGCGACCTGACGGCGCTGGCCCGGGGCGCCACGCTCGACCCGGTCATCGGCCGCGACGAAGAAATCCGCCGCGTCATCCAGGTGCTGTCGCGCCGGACCAAGAACAACCCGGTCCTCATCGGCGAGCCTGGCGTCGGAAAGACCGCGATCGTCGAAGGCCTGGCACAGCGCATAGTGTGCGGCGACGTCCCGGAGGGCCTCACCGACAAGCGTCTCGTCGCCCTCGACATGGGTGCGCTCATCGCGGGCGCCAAGTACCGCGGCGAGTTCGAGGAACGACTCAAGGCCGTGCTGAAGGAGATCACGGACGCCGACGGACGCATCGTGCTCTTCATCGACGAGCTCCACACGGTGGTCGGTGCGGGTGCGGCCGAGGGCGCGATCGACGCCTCGAACATGCTGAAGCCACTGCTCGCCCGTGGCGAGCTGCATACCGTCGGCGCAACCACCCTCGACGAGTACCGCAAGTACATCGAGAAGGACCCCGCGCTCGAGCGCCGCTTTCAGCCGGTGCTCGTCGCCGAACCGTCGGTCGAGGACTCCATCAGCGTCCTACGCGGCCTGCGGGAGCGGTACGAGATTCACCACGGCGTCAAATTCAAGGATGCCGCGCTGGTCGCCGCCGCGGTGCTCTCCAACCGCTACATCAGCGACCGATTCCTGCCCGACAAGGCGATCGATCTCATCGACGAGGCGGCGTCCAAGCTGCGCACCGAGATCGATTCGCTGCCGGTCGAGCTCGACGAGGCCGAACGGCGCATCATGCAACTCGAGATCGAGCGGGAGGCGCTGCGCAAGGAGACCGACGACGCGTCTCGCGCCCGGCTGGACCGCCTGGAAAAGGAGCTTGCCGACCTGCAGGAGGAGCGCAACCGCCTGCGCACGCAGTGGGAGCACGAAAAATCCGAGATTCAGGGGACGCGCCGCATTCAGGGCGAGCTCGAGGCCCTGCGCCACGAGGTGGAACGGGCACAGCGCGAGGGCGACTACGCCCGTGCATCCGAGTTGCAGTACGGACGGCTTCCGGAGCTGGAAGGGCAGCTGCGCCGGAGTCGCGACACGACCGGGTCCGGTTCGCGCATGCTGAAGGAGGAGGTCGACGAGCAGGACATCGCTGCGGTCGTGAGCAAGTGGACCCACATACCGGTCGCCAAGCTGGTCGAGGGAGAGGTGGAGAGGCTCGTGAAGATGGAGGATCGTCTCCGCCGGCGGGTAATCGGCCAGGATGACGCCGTGACCGCGGTGTCCAACGCGGTACGACGCGCCCGCGCCGGCCTCCAGGATCCCGACCGGCCGCTCGGCAGCTTCATCTTTCTCGGCCCGACCGGGGTCGGCAAGACCGAGCTGGCCCGGGCGCTGGCCGAGTTCCTCTTCGACGACGAGCGCGCCATGGTGCGCATCGACATGTCGGAATACCAGGAGAAGCACGCCATCTCACGCCTCGTCGGCGCCCCGCCCGGATACGTGGGATACGACGAGGCGGGACAGTTGACGGAGGCGGTGCGGCGACGCCCCTACTCGGTGGTCCTCTTCGACGAGGTCGAGAAAGCCCATCCCGACGTGCTGAACGTCATGCTGCAACTCCTCGACGACGGCCGCCTGACCGACGGCAAGGGGCGGACGGTCGACTTCCGGAACGTGGTCGTCATCATGACCTCGAATCTCGGCAGTGAGCTCATCGCCGCGCGAGCCGAGGGCAGCCGCGACCTCGACGAGAGCACGCGACGTCGAGTCGACGAGGTCGTGCGCCGGCACTTCCGGCCGGAGTTCCTCAACCGCGTCGACGAGATCATCGTCTTCCACGCGCTCGAACGACGCCATCTGGAGGCCATCGCGGCAATTCAGCTCGACGCCCTCGCGCGGCGGCTCGCCGACCGGCAGGTCACCGTGGAAGCGACCAACGCCGCGCTGAGCCAGCTCGTCGACGAGGGGTACGACGCGGCGTACGGGGCGCGCCCGTTGCGCCGGACGCTCCAGCGCAAGGTGCTGGACCCGCTCGCCATGGAACTGCTGCGCGGGAACTACTCGGAGGGCGACGCCGTGCTTGTCGATCGCGGCGCCGGAGGACTGACGTTCAGCCGCCGAACGCGGGCCGGAGCGGCCGCGAAGCCGCAGACCACGGTCGACGCGTAGCAGTCCGCTCCTTGCGCTCAGCTTCCCGCGCGGACGGCGGAGTCGAACCCCTCCCGGTTGTGCGCGCCGTCGCAGAACGGCTTGTTGGCAGAGTAGCCGCAGCGGCAAAGCGCGAACGGCCGGCGCGGGATCGGAAACTCGTTGCCGTCGGCATCGACGACACGCACATCGTCGCCGTCCACCAGACACGGTCCATTGTCTCGAATTCTGATCGTTGCCATCCTCATCCCATCTTCTGCATCGACGCCAGGAAATCGGCGTTCGATCGCGTCTTGCCCATCTTGTCCAGCAGCAGTTCCATCGCCTCGACCGACGACAGCGGGTTCAGCACCTTCCGCAACACCCACACGCGGTTGAGATCCTCCTTGCCGAGCAGCAGCTCCTCCTTCCGGGTGCCGCTCTTCTGGATGTCGATGGCCGGAAAAACCCGCTTGTCCACCAGCTTCCGGTCGAGGTGGATCTCCATGTTGCCCGTGCCCTTGAATTCCTCGAAGATCACGTCGTCCATCCGCGATCCTGTGTCGACGAGCGCGGTCGCCATGATCGTCAGCGAGCCGCCCTCTTCGATATTCCGAGCCGCACCGAAGAACCGCTTCGGCTTCTGCAGCGCGTTCGAGTCGAGTCCGCCCGAAAGCACCTTGCCGGAGGGCGGGATCACGGTGTTGTAAGCGCGGGCGAGCCGCGTTATCGAGTCGAGGAGGATGAAGACGTCCTTCCGATGCTCCACGAGGCGCTTGGCCTTCTCGATCACCATCTCCGCCACCTGCACATGGCGCTGGGCAGGCTCGTCGAAGGTCGACGAGATGACCTCGCCGTCCACCGACCGCTGCATGTCGGTCACCTCTTCGGGCCGCTCGTCGATGAGCAGGACGATGAGATAGACCTCCGCGTGGTTGCGCGCTATCGACTGCGCGATGCTCTGCAGCAGCATCGTCTTGCCGGTGCGCGGGGCGGCGACTATCAGACCTCGTTGCCCCTTGCCGATGGGGGTCATCAGATCCATGACGCGCGCCGACAGATTGTCCGGCGCGGTTTCGAGTTGCGCCCGCTCCTGCGGATACAGCGGCGTGAGATTCTCGAAGAAGATCTTGTCGCGCGCCTGATCCGGAGACTCGAAGTTGACCGCCTCCACCTTGATCAGGGCGAAGTAGCGCTCTCCTTCCTTGGGCGGCCGGATCTGACCGGAGACCGTGTCACCGGTCTGAAGGTCGAACTTGCGGATCTGGGACGGCGAAACGTAAATGTCGTCGGGGCCCGGCAGATAGTTGTAGTCCGGCGCGCGCAGGAAGCCGAAGCCGTCCGGCAGGACCTCGAGCACCCCCTCGGAAAAGATGAACCCGCTCTGCTCCGTCTGCGCCTTCAGAATCTGGAAGATCAGTTCCTGCTTTCGCATTCCGGTCGCGCCGGCGACGTTGAGGTCCTTCGCCACCTGGGTGAGCGCGCCGATGCTCATTTCCTTGAGCTCGCCGATGTTGAGCGTGTCCTTGCCGCGGCGGGCGGGCCGGGGCGCCTCGGCCGGCGGTGCTTCCGTTGCGGCGGCACCCTGGGGCGCTCGGGAGGATGATCGTTTGTTGTTGGTCGGCATGTCTTGGCTAGAACTCTCGGTTACGGGTTGAAGTCGGGCCGTGACGGCCAAGGTTGAGGACGGGAGGGGCGATTCCTCCGGGGCGCCGCCCGGAGCAAGGGTTTACAGGTTTCCGGTGTCGGTTCTCGTCGCGAACTCGTTCGGACTCAGCCCACCCGGCGCGACCGGGCGTGGCGTTCTCATTGCAGAATGCCGAAACACGGGGCCGTCTGAAGACTCAAACGTTGAGATGCAACGGCCAGCATGAAGGATGCGTTCAACGTCGTGGCCCCTAGCATAAAAAGCCGGCTGGAACCTGTCAACCCTGAAAGAAGCCCGGGCGCCGTTCGCCCTTCAATAGAGAGCGGGCGATTCATCGATGGCAAGGATGCTGCACTGCAGGCGAGCGTCGAGTCCGAGGGCCTGCGCCCGCCGCAGGAGGGAGTCGCTCTCGGCGCCCGGGTTGACCCACAGTTCCGGAATGCCCTTGGCGGCGATTTCCTCCAGCACCTGCTCCCCCACCACCGGGTGGACATACAGGGTCGCCACGTCCAGGCGGCCCGGCACGTCGGCGACCGAGGAGTAGGTCTCCAAGCCTTCGATGGGTCGCGCGGCGCCGCCGCAGCGGGGGTTGATCGGTACGACGTCGTGTCCGACCTGACGGAACGCCCGAACCGCCTTGTTCCCGAACTTGGAGCGATCTTCCGAAGCGCCGATGACCGCGACCCTCATGAATCCAGTCTCGCAGGTATCGCGCGGGACGGCAAGCCGGCAGCGAGCGGATCCGCGCCGGCGGCGATGTACAATCCGACGCGGTGTCACGTCACGCGCTCGTCCTCGTCGGCGTCTGCGCGCTGACGTTCTTCGTCGGGCTCGGCAGGCCGGCCCTGACCGATTCGGACGAGGCCTTCTACGCCGAGAGCGCCCGCGAGATGATCGAGCGGAGCGACTGGCTCACCCCCTACTACAACGGTGAACCCCGCTTCGACAAGCCGGTGCTGTACTACTGGCTCGTCGCCGCTTCGTACGTGGCGGCCGGCTCCTCACCCGGTGCGGCGCGGTTTCCGGCCGCGCTGGCGGGCGTCGGTCTCGTGCTCGTCACGTTCTTCTGCGCACGGCGCTGGTACGACGGACCCACGGCGCTGCTGGCAGGCCTGATCGGCGCCACGAGCGCCGGGATCGTCGCCACGGCTCGACAGGCCCTCCCCGATCTGCCGCTCGCCTTCTTCGTCACGCTCGCCACCTGGGCCGCGCTCGTCGCCCTGCTCGACGACCCGCGGCGACCATTGGACCGCAGCGAACGGCGACTCTGGCTGCTGCTGGCGGGTCTGGCCGCGGCCGGCGGTTTTCTCGTCAAGGGTCCGGTCGGACCCGCGCTCACGGCTGTCATCGTGCTGCCCTTGCTCGCCCTCGACTGGAGACGACACGGCGTGCTCCTCCGAGTAACGGCCGTCGACCTGGGCTTGGCCTCCGCTGTCTTCCTGATCGTCGCGCTGCCATGGTACGCAGCGATGGCGGCGGAGCACGGCGCCGGCTATCTCGAGCGCTTTTTCCTTGCGGAGAACCTCGACCGCTTCGCCACCGACCGCTACAACGCGCCGCGGCCCGCGTGGTACTACCTGCCCATCGTGGCGGGAGGGCTGCTTCCCTGGTCCCCGTTCATGATTCTCTGGCTGCCGGCCCTGCGGCGCGTCCGCCGCCGCGGGACACTCGATTCCTGCGCTCTGCGGCTCGCAGTCTGGGCCGCTGCCCCGCTGGCCTTCTATACCCTGTCGGTCGGCAAGCAGCCGCGGTACATACTGCCCCTGCTGACCCCGTTGGCCATTCTCCTCGCACGCGCCATGGTGCGTGCCCTCGACGGTTCCACAACGACCCGCAAGATCTTCGTGGCCGCCGGCGCCTCGGCCGGGGTCCTCGTCCTATCGATCGGCGGACTGACCTACCGCGCCCGGCCGCTGCTCGTCGAATGGAGTCCCGCGGTCACCGTCGGCGTGCCCGCGGCCGTGCTCCTGGCCGGGGCCGCAATCGTGGCGGCCTCGCTGGCCGCCTGGCGCCATGCGCCGCGGGCCGGCGGCATCCCGGCGCTGGTCGCCGCGGCCGCGATTGTGATGGCGGTCGGAGCGCACCTCGTAGTGCTGGCTTCTCCCGGCCCCGCCCCGGTCGAGCGCGTTGCCGCCATGCTCGCCGCAACGCGCGGCGGCGACGAGCCTTACGGCCGCCACCGTGTCTTCAACCGCAACCTGGTCTACTACACGCGCAGACCGCACGTGGAACTGCCGGCGCTGCAGGCCGCCCGCAATTTTCTCGAGTCATCCCGACGGGTTCTTTGCGTTCTGCGCGAGGAAGACGCCGCGCACTTCCGGCGCGATGGTCTTCGGCTGCAACGCCTCGGTGAAGTGCGCTACCTGAATACGGGAAATCTCAACCTGCGCACGTTGCTCAACCCCGACCCGGACATCTACCTGCAACGAATCGTGCTGGTCGCCAACCGGTAGCACCCCGAAACGCCTCCCTGGCTCGGCGTTTCGGCCCCTCCCCCCGCTCCATGACCCTGCGCCGCAACACTTCGCTGCGCTGCGTCCCGTGGCGCGGACTCCTGGCTGCACGCGATTCCGGCGAGGAGGATCAGGCCTGAAGGCCCGGAACGCGCGCACCCGCTTTCTGCCGCAGCCGCGTCTCGACGACTGCCGGCACCAGGCCGTGGAGCGATCCCCCGAGCGCGAAGACCTCCTTGGCCAGACGCGAGCTGAGGTAGGTGTACCGTTCGTCCGGCATCATGAACACGGTCTCTATCGACTGACTGAGACGACGGTTCATGAGTGCCATCTGCATCTCCAGCTCGAAGTCCGAGATCGCGCGCAGACCGCGCACGATCACGTCGGCGCCCCGACGGGCCGCGTAGTCGACGAGCAGGCCGTGGAAGGTCTCCACCTCGACGTTGACATCCTCCCGAAACACCTCCCGGGCGATCTCGACGCGTTCATCCTCCGAGAACAGCGGGGACTTGTCCATATTGACCAGGATCGCGATGACGATCCGATCGAACAGCAAGGCGCCGCGTCGAATGATGTCGACGTGACCATTGGTCAGCGGATCGAACGACCCCGGATAGACGGCCAGCCTACTCCTCGGCTCTGACATGGAAATCGAGAATGCTGTTCCCCGCTCTCACCCCGGCGGACATGCACCAATGGCGCAACCGCCAGCCTCTCCGCACGCCGTGTCCGTTCCACCACCACCTGCCCGCCGGCCGCCGTACGCCGGCCGGCCGCGGAAAGCAGTTCACCCAGCGCCCGGTCATCATACTCGTACGGCGGATCCAACAGCACGAGATCGAAAGTGGTGGCGGCGTCTACAAGGTCCAGCGCATGGGGCAACCTGCCGCGGATCACCGTGCCGCGATCCACCACGCGGCAGCGCTCCAGATTCGCCTCGATGAGGGCCACGGCCCGCGCGTCCTCGTCGATGAACGTCACGCTGGCCGCTCCGCGACTGAGCGCCTCCAGCCCCAGCGCACCGGTCCCCGCGCAACCGTCCAGGACGTGGGCGTCGGTCACCGCGGCATCGAGAACGTTGAACAGGGTCTCCTTCAGGCGATCCGCTGTCGGCCGCAGCCCGGACCAGGTCGGCGACGGGAGACGACGTCCCTTCAGAGCCCCTCCGATGATTGCGCATGCCGTCTCATGCTACGCCGGCCAGGCCGAAGCGCCGGGCCCACGTGCGCCTCACCGGGGCGAGCCGCGGCTCGGTAGCGTCCGGACCCGCGAGCCAGGCCGCCGCGGTACGGCGCGCCTCCTCCATCAACCGGTGATCCCTCAGCAGATCGCCGACGCGAAACAACGGAACACCCGACTGCCGTGTCCCGAAGAAATCGCCCGGTCCGCGCAGTTCGAGGTCGCGCTCCGCAATTTCGAACCCGTCGGTCGTGTCCGCCAGCGCCCGCAGTCGGGCACGCGCGGCATCGGACAGCCGGGAGGCATGAATCA
>CATQHX010000024.1 GCA_958296065.1 Vicinamibacterales bacterium
TGGGGAAGCTGGCACTTCTGGGCCTTCAACGTCGCCGACGCGGCGATCACGGTGGGGGCCTGCTGCCTCATCCTGGACATGGTGTTCCTGAACGCGCATGTATCCGAAACTGCTTGAGCTCGGCCCGATCACCGTCTACTCGTACGGCCTGCTGCTGGTCACGGCGTACCTGCTCGGCCTGCAGGTGGCGGTGGCCCGCGGCCGGGCGCGCGGGCTGGACGGGCAGCGGGTCATGGACCTCGGCATCGCGATCATCGTCAGCGCCCTGGTCGGCGCGAAGCTGCTGCTGTTCGTCGTCGAGTTCGACCAGTTCACCCGGAACCCGGCGGAGCTGTGGACCCTGGTCCGCTCCGGCGGCGTCTTCTACGGCGGCCTGCTGCTGGCGGTCGCGGTGGCGTTCTGGTACATGCGGCGGCACGCCCTGCCGCTGTGGGCGACGTGCGACGCGTTCGCGCCCGGCATCGCGGCGGGCCAGGCGGTGGGCCGGCTCGGCTGTCTGCTGGCGGGCTGCTGCTACGGACACCCGACCGACGTACCCTGGGGCGTCACGTTCACCAACCCGCTGGCCGCGGCCAACGTCGGGACGCCGCTCGACGTCAGCCTGCACCCGACGCAGCTCTACGAGTCGGTCGCCGCGCTCGTCATCCTCGGCGTCCTGCTGGCGTTCGAGCGCCGGGGCCGTCCGTTCGCGGGCCGCACGTTCTGGACCTATCTGCTGCTCTATCCGGCGGTGCGCTTCGTCATCGAGTTCTTCCGCGGCGACCCCCGCGGCGCCGTCTTCAACGTCCTGTCGACCTCGCAGTTCGTCTCGCTGCTGCTGGTGCCGCTGAGCATCGTCATGCTCGTCCTGCTCGCACGCTCCGGCGGCGCGCCGCCGCGGCACGCTCCGGCCCGCGCCCGCGGCTGACCGCGAGTCGGAGTTCGCCGAACCCCGATCCGGAACGGCAACTGGTACCGGAGGCCGAGAACCTACCGCCAGAACACAGCGGCCGGATAGCGCGCGATCAAGGGGTCCGGCGTAACGATCGTCAGGCCACGCAAGATCGCTTGCGAGACCAGGCCGCGGTCGAATGGATCCCGGTGATGTGGTGGAAGTACTACGTCGTGCGCAGCGTCCCGCTCGTCGAACGGTAACGGCTCGATCTGCAGCCGTTGGCGGCGGCTGACAACGAATGACTCCGGCGATTCCGGCAAGGGTAGCCGACCAAGTCGATACTTGATCGCTATCTCCCACGTCGACAACGAACTGAAGTACACCGCGTTCGCAGGATCACGACATTCCGTTCTGGTGCGTAGCGGAAGGCGCGGATCCTCGGAGACCAGCCAGAGGAAAGTGCAAGTGTCAAGCAGAAGCGTCACGGCGACACTCCGCGCCAGCGGTCCGGGGGCGGCCACAGGGCTCCGCCTCGCCTTTCGATTGCCTGCTGCGAGCGTGTGCCGTGGCCGCCCAACCAGCGTGTGACCCGCGGCGCGCCCTTGTCGGTCCGTTGGCACCTGGCGCCGACCATTTGCGAATCCGCCGACGATGAGGCCTCACTTGCGCATCGCACCAACACGCCGGTATCGCACAATCGGTCAACGACGCCCGAAAGGATGCTCGCCTCCTCCAGCGAGCACGCGATGAACAACACCGCCGCGTCATCCTCGCACTTCACGATCCGCGTGCGGGCTCCGCCGTGGGCGGCACGCCCTGCCGGGACGCTCAGCAACGCCAGTTCGTCGTCGGGCATCAAGCCGTGGATCGCGGCCTCGACCTCTTCCTCATGAACCGACCGGTTGCCCCAGTAGTGCGGCTCGCCGGGCCACCCCTGGACGAGTTCGATTTCGACCGTCTCGTCGCCACTGCTTCCTCCTACGGCTTCTGCACTCCTGAGCGTTGCAGGGCCGTGTTCCATCGGCGAGAGCGAGTACAGGCACTGCAAGGCACAACCGGAACGAGACGGCCAGGAGACCAGATGGGACAGCGGTCCACTCGCCTTTACCCGAAGAAGGTTCGGTAGGATTTCGGGGTCGCGTTCCGTTTCGATCTGCTGCACGTCCAGCTCAAGCGACTGGCCCCTGCCCCAACCTGCACGGTACAACGTGAAATCGAGCAGCCGCCCGCTCACTTGGCGCCTCCTCCCTGTGCCGCCAGCAAGAGCTTCTCGGCACTCGCCACAAGTAGATCCTGGTCCATGGATTCCGGTGCTTGAAGGAGCGCGACAACCTTGCTCAACCTCGACAAGTCGTCGTACTGCGGTGGGCGGTGCTTCTGGTCGTAGAACGCCCTCAATCTTTCGGCCCACTGCCGCTCCGATTGCTCGAAGGCGCTTTCGCCCTCCTGCGTCGACGGTGCTGCCCCGCGCACAGCACCACCGCCCTCGAACGCGTCGAGCAGATCTTCGGGAAGAGGATCGAAGAAGCTGTCCGGAATCACGAGGCCGGGATCGGTGCCGACCGGGCGAGGCTCCACAAGAGGCCTTGGCAACGAGCGAATCTCCGCCACGGGCACGTTGCGTCGGCAGATGATCACGGTTTCACCACGCTCGACGCTGTCGATGTACTGTGAGAGGCGGGACTTGGCGTCCGCGAGATTGACCCTGATCACGATTGGTCATATTGTTGACCAGCAAGATAATCACCGTCAACACCAACCCGTCTTCGCCCCGATTACCGTCAAGGTAGCTGACGATCGAGGTTTCGACATACCCGCCGAGCCGATCCGGAATGGCCCCACCCGACGGTCGAGACAGTCGCCACGGTTCCCAGGATGACGACCCCGAGACGCCACGGGCCGAGCACGTCGACCTCGAGGTGCCGCCGGACGACGCCGGCGTCCGGCTGGATCAGTTTCTCGCGGCCCGTCTCGGCAGCCGCACGCGGTCGCAGATCCAGAAGCTGATCCGGGAGGGACGGATCGGGCTGGACCGGACCCGCGCACGCGCGGGGATCGCCGTCCGCCCCGGCGATGTCGTGCGCGTGGACATCCCGGCGCCCACCCCGGCGACGCCGCGCCCCGAGGCTCTGCCCCTCGATATCCTCCACGACGACCCGGATCTGGTCGTCGTCGACAAGCCGGCCGGCATGGTCGTGCATCCGGCCGCCGGTCACGCGGACGGCACTCTGGTCAACGCGCTGCTGCACCACGTACGGGACCTGAGCGGCATCGGCGGCGAGCTGCGCCCCGGCATCGTGCACCGCCTCGACCGCGGGACGTCGGGCGTGATGGTCGTGGCCAAGCACGACCAGGCGCACGCCGAGCTGGCGCGGCAGTTCGCGGACCGCGAGGTGGAGAAGGAGTACGTCGCCCTGGTCTGGGGCCTGGTACAGGAGGGACGCCGCATCGACCTGCCGATCGGCCGCGATTCGGTCGACAGGAAGCGCATCTCGGTCCGTTCGCGGCGGGCGCGCGAAGCGGTCACGCGGGTGGTCACGGCCGAGCCGCTCGACGGCGTCACCCTCGTCCGGGTGGCGATCGCCACCGGCCGCACGCACCAGATCCGCGTGCACCTGAGCGCCATCGGTCACCCCGTGGTCGGCGATCCCGTCTACGGCGGCCTGCGACGGCATCCGCCGCCCCACCTGCGCATCGTCGGGCGGCTGGATCGTCCCTTTCTCCATGCCGCGCGCCTGGCGTTCACGCACCCGCGGGACGGGCGGCGCGTCGCGGTCGCGTGCGCGCTGCCCGACGATCTTCGGAACCTTGCCGACTTGATTCGGACCGTCACCCGGAATCGGGCGGCGGGACGACATCACCCGGCGGCACTGGCATCGGAACCGGAGTGAAGGAACGCACCGCCGCCACTCGAAGACGTCCGGCTGCGGCGTGGTCGACGAACCTCGACGTCACGCTCGACCAGTTGTCGACGGCGGGGCGGCTGGCGAGGGCTTGCCGCGGGCTGCGCGACATCGACCGGGCGGCGGCGGCATTGAGCCGCAACACCCGGGGGCTTGCCGCGCTCCCGGCGGAACCGGAGGACCAGGCATGAAGGAACGGCCAGCCACCACGCTCGACAGCCGCGCCGTCCACCAGGGGCGGGCCTTCAGCACCAGCCAGGACCGCGTCCGGCTGCCGCACGGCCGCGAGGCGACGATGGACGTCGTCAGGCACTCCGCGTCGGCGATCCTCGTGCCCATGCCCGACCCCGGGCGGGTGATTCTCGTCCGGCAGTACCGCTACGCCGTCGACCGCTGGATCTGGGAGCTGCCCGCCGGCAACGTCGAGCCGGGCGAGGACCCGGAAGCGGCGGCGCGCCGCGAATGCGCGGAGGAGACCGGCTGGTCGGCGGAAACCGTCGAGCGCATCGGCGCCTTCTATCCGAGCCCGGGGTACTGCGACGAGGTGATGATCTTCTACCGGTTGACCGGGCTCACCGCGGCGTCCGGCCTCGCGCTCGATGCGGACGAGGTGCTCGAGCCCCGGACCTTCACGCTGGACGAGGCGCGGCGGATGATCGCCGAGGGGCCGGTGGCCGACATGAAGACGGCGCTGGGGCTGCGGCTGGTGCAAGCCAGACCCGCGCTGATCTGAATGGGCGTACGGGGTAGTTGGGCTGATCCTCGGCTACTGGCTCAAGTGATGGCCGACTGAGGCGACTGCCGCACTCAACGGAACGAGCCGTTGGTTACTGGACGGTGCCGTGAACCTGCCCGGCGGCGGCCGGGTCTTCCGCGCGGGGCGCGTTCGGCGGGGCGGGAAGCAGCGCGAGGTCGAGCACCTCGTCGATCATCGACACGTAGTGCACGTCGATCTCGCGGCGCAGGTCCTCGCTGAGATCCTCGTTGACGTGCTTCTCGTTCTGCTTCGGCAGGACGACCTCGACGATCCCCAGCCGGCGCGCGGCAAGCACCTTCTCCTTGATGCCGCCCACCGGGAGCACGTTCCCGGAGAGGGTGATCTCGCCGGTCATGGCCAGATCGCCCCGCACCGGACGCCCGGTGAGCTCGGACACGAGCGCGGCGGCCATCGTGACCCCGGCCGAGGGCCCGTCCTTGGGGATGGCGCCCGACGGCACGTGCAGGTGCACCTCGGATTCGCGGTAGAAGGACGGATCGACGTCGTAGCGGGAGGCGTTCGCGCGCAGCCACGACAGGGCGGCCCGCGCCGACTCCTTCATCACGTCGCCCAGGTGCCCGGTGAGGGTCAGCGTACCGCCGCCGCTCATCCGGCGGGCCTCGACGAACAGCACGTCGCCGCCCACCGGCGTCCATGCCAGGCCGATGGCCACCCCGGGGCGCTTCGTGCGTTCCGCGACCTCTTCGTCCAGGTGCTTCGGCGCGCCCAGCATCTCGACGACGGTCTCCGGGGCAATCTCGACCGGCGACTCGTCGCCCTCCGCCCGGCGGCGGGCGACCTTGCGGCACAGGGCGCCAATCTCGCGTTCGAGGTTGCGCACACCCGCCTCGCGCGTGTAGCCGCGAATCACGGCCCGGAGCGCCTCCGCGGTGAAGTGGATCTGCTCCGCCGTGAGCCCGTGGTTCTCGATCTGCCGCCCCAGGAGATGCTCGGTGGCGATGACCAGCTTCTCCTCCTCGGTGTAGCCGGGCAGCTCGAGGACCTCCATCCGGTCGCGCAGCGCCGGTGGAACCGGATCGAGCACGTTCGCCGTCGTGATGAAGAGCACCTCGGAGAGGTCGAACGGCAGATCGACGTAGTGATCGCGGAACGTCGAATTCTGTTCGGGGTCGAGAACCTCCAGCAGCGCGGACGCCGGGTCCCCCCGGAAGTCCATGCCCAGCTTGTCGATCTCGTCCAGGATGAAGACCGGGTTCTTCGACTCGGCGCGGCGCAGCCCCTGCATGATCTGCCCCGGCAGCGCGCCGATGTAGGTCCGCCGGTGGCCGCGGATCTCGGCCTCGTCGCGCATGCCCCCCAGGGAGACGCGCACGAACTTGCGGTCGATGGACGCCGCGATGCCCTTGGCCAGCGACGTCTTGCCCACTCCGGGCGGACCGACGAAACAGAGAATCGGGCCCTTCACGCCGGGGTTCAGCTTGCGCACGGCCAGGTACTCGAGGATGCGGTCCTTCGCCTTGTCGAGACCCGAGTGATCGCCGTCGAGGGTCTCCCGCGTGCGCGCCAGATCGATCCGCTCCTCGGTACGCTTGTCCCACGGCAGGACGATCAGCCAGTCGATGTAGGTGCGCGACACGGTGTACTCGGCCGCGGCGACCGGCATCCGGGACAGGCGGTCCAGCTCGCGGAGGGCCTCCTTCAGCGAAACCTCCGGCATGCCCGCCGCCTCGATCTTCTGCCGCAGCTCCTCTATCTCCTTGGCCTGATCGTCGTTCTCTCCCAGCTCCTTGCGGATGGCCTTGAGCTGCTCCCGCAGCAGGTACTCGCGCTGGTTCTTGCCCATCTCCGACTGCACTTCGGACTGGATCTTCGAACCGAGCTCCAGCACCTCGAGCTCCTTGACGAGGATGCGGTTCAGATGATCCATGCGGGCGCGCACGTCGAGCGTCTCGAGAATCTGCTGCCTGGCGTCGGTCGCCAGCGTCGTCAGGCTGGACGCGATGAAGTCGGCCAGCTTGCCGGGCTCGGAGATGTTCCCCGACAGCGCCTGCAGCTCGTCGGAGAGCAACGGGGAAAGCGAAACCACCTGCTGGAAATTGTTCTTGATGTTGCGCTGCAGGGCGTCGACCTCGAGATCGTCGTCGTCCGCCACGACCTCCGCGGCGGCCCGCACCGCCGCACGCAGGAACGGCTTCGAGTCGGTGATCCCGTCCAACGCCACGCGCGCGAGTCCCTGCACGATCAGCCGCAGGCTGCCGTCCGGCAGCTTGAACATCTTGTGAATGTGGGTGATCGTGCCTATCTCATGGAGGTCGTCCTGACCCGGCTCTTCCGTGGACGCTTCACGTTGCGTGAAGACGCCGACGAGCTGATCGCCCTCCACCGCCGCCTCGATGAGCCTCACGGAGCTCTCCCTGGCTACCGCCAGCGGCATGAAGGAGTTGGGAAAGAGAACCGTGTCGCGAAGCGGCAGGATCGGCAGCTCCGCCGGGACGGACAGATGCCCCTCTCCCGGCGGAGTCCCCGCCGTGTCCTGATGGTCCGCTTCGTCGTTCATCGTGCCGCGCTCAGCCAGCCAGGTCCGCGAACAATGATACTGCTCCGCGGCGCGCGACGCTCACGTCGCGCTCGAGCTCGCCCTCGCGGATCGACTCGCAATCCGTGCAACGCACGGCGAACGGCAACGCCCGCAGGCGCAGGCTCGATATTTCCTTCCCGCACTCGTAGCAGTAGCCGAACGTCCCCTCCTCGAGACGGGCGAGCGCCACGGTGATCTTCTCCAGGGTCTCCGCCTTCATCTGCAACAGGGCGAACTCGATGTCGTCCTGGATATCGGCCTCGGAATTCTCCGCGTCGTCCCGGACGTCATGCAGCAGCGCCGCGGCGCCCTCGGTCCGGACGTCGCGCATCTTGTGCTGGACTTCCCCGATGATCTCGAGACGCCGTGCCTCCAGAATGCACTTGAGCTCGTCGTAGCGGGTCCTGTCCATCCGATCGTTCGTCTTCGTCCTCATGATGACGGCTCCTTCCGTCATGTCTCGAAGCAAACCCCGTGCCGACACCAGATCGATCAGGGCGTTGCCCGAGCATTCCATACACTTAGACGATTGGAAGCACATTTCGGTTTCTTCAATCCGTTGGCCGGCCTCTCCAGTGGACAGGGCGTCCTCTCCGGGCTCGACCAGCGGCGCAGACGACCGCCCATTGATCGCTGCCACGGGTTGTGCGAAGCTGAAGCGCCGACACCACCGACATGGCCAAACCTGCCTGCTCCCTGTGTGCTCGCCGTCGCGGACGCCGGTCCTGCCCCGCTCTCGGAGAATCGATCTGCTCCACCTGTTGCGGGACCAAGCGCCGGACCCAGATTGCCTGTCCGCCGGATTGCGTGTACCTGGAATCGGCAACGGCGCATCCTCCGGCGGTGGTCCAGCGTCGACGCGAGCGCGATGGAGGATTTCTCGCGGCGCTGGTGCATGGGCTGACCGAACCGCAGCAGCAGTTGACGGTGATGCTGCTCGAGTTCCTCGCCAGCGACCGGCCGGACGCTCCCGGGCTGGCGGATGCCGACGTGGAGCAGGCTGCCCTGGCGTTGGCGCAGACCCACGAAACGGCGAGTCGCGGCATCGTGTACGAGCATGCCGCCGCGACCGCGGCCGCTCAGCGGCTGGCCGGCGAGATGAAACAGGTGATCGAGGCCCACCGCGGCAATGGCGCGCATCTGTCGGACGAGGCTGCCGCCGGCGTCCTGCGCCGGATCGAAGCCGGTGCGCGCGAAGCGCGGCGGGCCCTGGGCGAGGACGACGACCGCGCCTACCTGTCGCTGCTCAAGCGGGCCTGGACCGGCGCCGGCGGCGATGAGAGCCGGGAGGCGGATGCCGGCGCAGCGGGCGCGTCGACGCGCACCGGACTGATCGTGCCCCCGTAGCGCCCCGAAACGCCTCGCCGGCTCGGCGTTTCGGCCCATTTCCCCCGCTCCACGACCTTGCGCCGCGGCACCTCGTTGCGCTGCGCTCCGCGGCGCAAGCTCCGTAGCCGCGTCCCGGTGATATAATGTCCCGCTCATCACGCGAGGGGATTGGTCGAAAGAGATGGCGAAACGTTGCGAGTTGTGTGGAAAGGGACCTGTAGTGGGACGTAACGTCAGTCACGCCCACAACGTGACCCCCCGGCGGTTCCAGGCCAACATCCAGTCGGTTCGGGCCGTCGTCGGCGGCCGAATCAAGCGCCTCCGCGTGTGCACCCGCTGCATTCGGTCGAACCGGATCACCAAGGCCGCGTAACCCGACTACCAGTGACGCGGATCGCAATCACCACCAGGGGTGCGCCACCGGCCATCGGCCCGTACTCGCAGGCCGTCCGGTCGGGCGACCTGCTGTTCGTCTCCGGCCAGATCCCGCTCGACCCGGCGACCGGCCAACTCGTCGAAGGCGACGTGACCGCGCAGACCCACCGGGTTCTCGCGAGCCTCGACGCCGTCGTCCGCGCGGCCGGCGCCACGCTCGGCGATGTCGTCAAGACGACCGTCTATCTCGCGGACATGAACGACTTCGTCGCGATGAATCGGGTGTACGCCACCTGGTTCGCCGATCCCGCGCCGGCCCGCGCCGCCGTGCAGGCGGCGCGTCTGCCCAAGGACGCGCAGGTCGAGATAGACGCGATCGTCCGGCTCCCCGCGGACTGAGCCCGTCCCCCGTTCAAGGCTTGCGGTGCACGCGCTCGACGTCGAGGACGCCGGCGACGCCCCGTACGACCTTGATGACGCGCTGCAGGTGCCCCATGTCGCTGATGTCGAACGTAACGCTGATGTGGCCGTGCTGGTCCTCGTTGGCGGACGCCTCCACCTTGCGGATGTTGATCTTCCTGTCCGCGAGACGCGACGTCACGTCGGCGATCATGCCCCGGCGATCCTCCACCTGAATGGTCAGGCACACGGTGAAGGCCGAGTCGTCGTTCGCCTTGTCCCAGGCGACGTCTATGCGCCGTTCCGGGTCGTAGAAGAGGTTGACGACGTTCGAGCAACTCGCCGCATGGACCGAGACGCCCTTGCCGCGGGTGACGAAGCCGACGATCTTCTCTCCGCGAATGGGGTTGCAGCAGCCGGCCCGGAACACCATCAGATCGTCGAATCCGCGCACCTTGATCGTGCCCTGGTTCGGTTGCAGGACCCGCCGCACCACGGACGCGATGGATTTCTGCGGCTTCCGCCCGGCCCGCTGCTCGCGCGGAACCAGCGCCTCGAGCACGGAGCGGGCCGAGACCTTGCCGTAGCCGACGGTGGCGTAGAGGTCGTCCGGCTTCGAGGCGTTGAACGCCGCGCAGACCCTGGCGACCGCCTCGGACTCGAGCACGGCCCTGGGCTTGAGATCGAAGCGTCGAATCTCCTTCTCGACGAGCTTTCTCCCCAGCTCGATGGCCCGCAGCTTCTCTTCTACGTGAATGAAGTGCTTGATCCTGTTTCGCGCACGCGTGGTGGCGACGATGTTCAGCCAGTCGCGGTTGGGCCGGTTGCCGGGGCGGGCGACCACCTCCACGATGTCGCCGCTCTGCAGCGGGGTGCGTAACGGCACCATGCGCCCGTTGACGCGCGCTCCGACGCACGTATTGCCGACATCGGTGTGAATCGCGTACGCGAAATCTATCGGCGTCGCCCCCCTCGGCAGCGCCTTGACCTCGCCCTTCGGCGTGAAGGTGTAGACCTCTTCCGGATAGAGGTCGAGCTTCAGGCTGTGAATGAACTCGCTGGGGTCGGGTACCTCCTGCTGCCATTCGAGCAGTTGCCGCAACCACTGGAAGTACTTCTCGTCCGGCTCCGCCCCGACTCGTCCCTCCTTGTACTTCCAGTGCGCCGCGATGCCCTCCTCGGCCACCTGGTGCATCTGCTCCGTCCGGATCTGCACCTCGAAGGGAAGCCCCAGATCGCTGATGACCGCCGTGTGCAACGACTGATAGCCGTTGGGGCGCGGCATGGCCACGAAGTCCTTGAAGCGGCCATGGACCGGAGCCCAGGTCTGGTGAATGATGCCCAGCGCCGCGTAGCAGTCGCGAACCGACTCGGTGATGACCCGGACGGCAATCAGGTCATAGACCTCTTCCAGCGAGATTCTCTGTCGCCTGATCTTCTTCCATATGCTGAAGATGCTCTTGATCCGCCCCTCCAGCGTGATGATCGGGACCCCCGCCTCCCGGAGCTTCTCCGTCAGCGTTCGCTTCAGCCTGTCCACCGTCCGTTCGGTCGACCGGCGGCGTTCGTCCACCCGCGTCCGGAGGGACTCGTACCCCGACGGATCGAGGTAGCTGAGCGCGAGCTCCTCGAGCTCGTGCTTGACCTTGTTCATTCCCAGACGGTGGGCTATGGGGGCGTAGATGTCGATCGTCTCCTGGGCGATCTTCAGCCGGCGGCCTTCTCCGAGGTGGCCGAGGGTGCGCATGTTGTGCAGACGATCGGCCAGCTTGACGAGGATGACGCGCACGTCGTCGACCATGGCCAGCAGCATCTTGCGGAAATTCTCCGCCTGCCGCTCCTCGCTCGACGAGAACGGGATGGTGCTGATCTTGGTAACCCCTTCGACGACGTGCGCGATCTCGGGCCCGAACAGCGCCCGCACGTTGTCGATCGTGGTCAGCGTGTCCTCGACCACGTCGTGCAACAGGCTGGCCGCGATCGTCACGTCGTCGAGCTGCATCTCGGCGACGAGCCGCGCGACCTCCAGCGGGTGGGTGATGTACAGCTCGCCGGACCGCCGCGTCTGGCCCGCGTGCTCGAGCGCCGAGAACTCGTACGCGCGGTGCAGCAGGTCCGCGTCCGTCTCCGGGTTGTACTCGCGTACCGCGCCCAGCAGATTCGCGAAATCGATCATGGAAACCGTTGTCTGCAAAGGACGATACGGGCAGCGCACCGGAGGGTCAAGAACCCCGCGCAGCGGTTGACTTGCTATTCCTTTTGCTTCACTATAACGGCTCGCTGAAGGTGGAACAGACTACCCGACGGTTTGCCGTCGGGCGACGAATCGAGTGTTCGCGTCCAGCCGTCCGTCCGACCGGGTGGATTCGGCAGAGAGAGCGCGGCCGGGAATCTGACAGGCTCATGGGGGAGATGACCATGCAGACGGGACGGACCTTGTTGAGAGTGATCCTCGTTGTCGCGATGGTGATGCCGCTGGTCTCGTGCGGCTTCTTCGACCAGCTCGGCGCCATGCGCACGTTCAAGGAAGCCAATCTCCTGTACGGCCGCGGCGACTACGAGGCCGCGATCGAGGAGTACCAGCACGTCGTGGACGTCGTCAACGAGGATCCCGCGGCGGAACTGTCGCAGGCGATGAGCGTGGCGTACTTCTATATCGCCAACTGCTACGACAACTTGTACACCCCGGCGTTCGCGGGCGAGCCGGAGAATGACGCCCTGCTCGATCGGGCGGTGGAGTACTACCGGCTGGCCGCCGACAATATTCCCAACCGGGACTTCCAGACGCTGTCGATGCAGTACCTCGTCGCCGCGTACGGGCCGGACAAGATGAACGACCCGACGAATCGCGCCTTGTTGCTGCAGGAGATGATCCAGCTCGATCCCGGCAACCCCGACAACTACTTCGTGCTCGCGCAGCTCTTCGAGGAGTCCGGACTCTTCGAGGACGCCGAAAGCATCTATCTCGAAGTTCGCAACATGCTGGCCGACGATCCGACGGTCTACCTGCAGTTGGCCGGGTTCTACAACCGTGCCGGCGATTTCGATCAGACCATCGACGCCCTGCGCCAACGCGCCACTATCGAGCCGGACAATCCCGAGGCCTTCTACACCATCTCCACCTTCTATTGGGAGAAGGCGTTCCGCGACTTTCGAATCACGCAGGAAGAGAAGGCCGACTACGTCCTGGCCGGCATAGAGGCTGCGGATCAGGCCATCGCCCTCAACGACCGCTACGTCGACGCGCTGGTGTACAAGAACATCCTGCTCCGGATGCAGGCCAACATGAGCGAGGACCAGGGCGAGCAGGACGCGCTCATCGCCGAAGCCGACGAGCTGCGCGACCGCGCCCAGCAGATTCAGGACGAGGCCCGCGGCGCAGCCGCCCAAGCGGCCGGGCAATAGGACGAAACCGGAACGACCCGAACGCCGGGAACTGTTCCGCAAGACCGGGGGCCGGCCACCACATTTTTCCCTGTGGTGGCCGGCCTTTCTTTTGTACGGCGCGCGGCTTGAGCGGCTGCCCGCTGTTCTCCATGCGCCGACAGTGGACTCAGCTGCCGCGCCAGCCGGCACTTGCCGCCCATTCGTCCCGCGCTTTCGCGTACGCCTGATGAGCCGCCGGCGGCCGCTCTCCCTCGGCCTTCGCCCGGCTGCGCGCCTTCTCGATCTGTTCCTCCAGCGGGGGGAGGCCGACGGCGAGTCGGCGGTCGGCCAGCCGATGGGGGTCCTCCACCTCGCCTGGAGAGAGATTCCCCTCGGCGTCCCAATCGAGCTGGGTCCCGTAGCGCTGGGGCCGGCCCTCGAAGAACCGGATCCGGTCCTCGAGCATTGCCGCGTGGACTGGGTCCGCCCTTCCCTCCCGCGCGGCCGTCTCAAGGAGTGGCGACGCGCTGCGGAGCAGGTCGGGCTCGGCGATCGCGTGTTGCAGTATCAGCCAGGCAGCCTCTGCTCCGTCAGGACCGACAAGGTCTGTCCCCGGCCATCCGACGGACTCGATCACCCGCCGAAGACGCTGCGCATTTCGTGCATGGACGCGGGCCATTCGGGGCTCGTAGCCGGTGTCGAACAGGTCGCCCGAGGCCGCGAGCTCGGCCCGCGTGACGCGGTCCAGCGACGCCATCGCCAGGAGGTCCCGCCTGAGAGACTCGTTTCTCGGCATCGTCGAGCCGCCCCGCGGCGGCCGGGTGCTACCGCGTGAGGGCTGGGGCCGTGTCAATCGACGACCGAACGCCGCTAATAGCTTACCCTGCCGATGGCCGCTGCCTGGGGCCCCAGGTCTCCGGGAGAGGAAGGGTCCGCGCCAAGAAGTGTACGCAAAAAAAGAGGCCGGAACCACCACAGAGGGTGGTCCCGGCCTCTTGCGAAAAACAGAATTCCGGTCTTCGCTAGCCCACGGGCGCCGCACCCGCCGCGCGCCGCATGCCCTCGGTGACGATGCCGACCTTCTCGACGCCAGCGCCTCTGGCCGCGTCGATCACGTCGATGATCTCGCCGTAGGTCAGCGTCCCTGCACCGGCGATGAACATCGTCTTCTCGCGGCGCGTCTCGAAGATCTGCCGCAACTCGCCCTCGAGCGTCGCCATGTTCATCGGCTGCTGGTTGACCGAAATGCGGCGGTCCGCCGTGTACTCGAGCAGGATCTGGCTGCTGTCCGTCTGTGTCTGCTGCGCGCCCTGCGTCTCGAGCGGCAGGTTGATGTCCAACCCTCGCTGTCCGAGCGGGAGAGCGGCCAGGAAGATGACAATCAGCACCAACAGCACGTCGATGAACGGCGTGATATTGATCTCCGAATTGGCGTGAGGCTGCACAGCCTCCTGGATGGTGTCGGCACCGTGGTGCTTCTTCTTCGCCATGTGTCTATTCGCCTCCCCCGGCGCCGGCGAGCTCACGCTCCGTGATGAGCGCGATGTTCTCGATGCCGGCCCGCTGCAACTGGTCCATCAGCTCCATCACCGCCGAGTACTGCGAGTTGACGTCAGCCTTGACGAGCAGGATCCGCTCCAGCTTGCGATCGAGCGCATTGTTGATGGAGTTGAGCAAGTCCTGCTGGGTGGTCTGCACGTTGTCCACGAAGTATCGGCCGTCGGAGGTCACCGCAACAGTGGTGTTGTTGTCGTTGTCGGGCTTGTCGCCCGTGTTGGTCGCCTCAGGCAGGGTCAGCGTCACGCCGGCCGTCAACAGCGGCGCAATGAGCATGACGATGATGAGCAGCACCAGCATCACGTCGGCCAGCGGGGTGATGTTGATCTCGGAGTTCAAGCCGCCGCTCTTCTCGCCGACTGACATTCCCATGATGAACTCTCCTTAGCACCGATGCCGCCGGGCGCGTTCCGGCGCCCGGCGGCTGGTCCGATCCAGGACGGAAACCGAATCCGGTCTACGACTTCTTGATGAAGTAGTCGACGAGCTCGGACGACGAGTTGTCCATCTCGACCGAGAAGTACTCGAGCCGCCCGGTCAGGAAGTTGAAGAACCAGACGGCGGGGATGGCCACGAAGAGGCCGATCGCCGTGCCGACGAGCGCTTCGGAGATACCGCCCGACACCGCACCCAGACCACCGGAACCGGTGGCCGCGATGCCCTGGAACGCGTTGATGACGCCCAGGGTGGTCGCGAGCAGGCCGACGAACACGGCGGTGGAGCCGATGGTCGCCAGGATGCCCATGCCCCGCTTCAGGTCGGACGAGGTGAGCGCCGCGGCGCGCTGAATCGCGCGGTGGACGCTGTCGACCACGTCGTCCTTGTGCAGGTCGACGCCGCTGTCCTGCTGGAACTGGTACTCCTGCAGCCCGGCCAGGACGACCTTGCCGAGGTGGCTGTACCGATAGTCCTTGGACTGCGAGACGCCGATGGCTTCCTTGAGCTTGCCGTCCTTGAGATGCTTGGCCACCTGCGGCGCGAACAGCTTCGACTGATTCGTCGCCTGCATAAAGGTGAACAGCCGCTCGAAGAACACGCCGACCGATGCCATCGACATGATCACCAGCACCCACATCAGAGCCTTCACGGCCCAGCTCATCTGCTCCCACAACTCAAGAAAGTCCATCTGTTCCTCCTGCGGCGCGACGTGTTGGTCGCCAGTCTCTCGATCGTTTCAGAATTCCCGGGCCTTGCGTTACGACAACTGGAAGTTCACCGTCACGGTCATGATGACCGGAACCGGCACGCCGTTCAGCAGAGTCGGCGTGTACTGCCACTGCCTCACGGCCGTGATCGCTGCCTCGTCGAGCAACGGCACCGACCGGAGCACGTTCACGTCGGTGACCCCGCCCGTCGGACCGATCACCGCTTCGAGAATCACGACGCCCTGCACTCGCGCTTGCTGCGCCACGGGCGGATAGACCGGCGGAACGTCCCGAATCTTGGTCGGAGGGCTGATGTTGCCACCGACGCGAACCGGCTCCGGCGGCGGAGGCGGCGGAGGCGGCGCGCTCGGCAATCCACCGACGATACCGGCTACGACGCCACCGGCCACGCCACCCTCGACGCCTTGTACCCGGTTGATGTCGAAACCGGTTTCCTCCACGATCTGCTCCGGCGCGACGATTGGCGCCGCGTTCGGGTTCACGTCGAGCACCGGCGGGGGCGCTGCCTCGGCGGCAGCCGGCGGAGGCGGCGGAGGCGGCGGAGGCGGCGGAGGCGGCGGAGCCGCGACGAACGCCATCATGGATGCCGGCGTCGGCAAGGCGTCCATGGCCATCAGCGGGACGATCACCACCGCGCCGATCGCGACGACGTGCGCGACGATCGACAGCGGCAGCGTGTACCACTTGCGCGCGCCGACCTGAATCGACGGATTCGAGATCTCCCCGAACATCACAGGCGTGGCCTTCTTGGCCGGTGCCCCCTTCGCCGGGTTGCTCTTGTTTCTCGTGTCAGCCATAGCACGCCTCCTGGCCTGCCAAATGCGCGAAAGCCCCCGTATTGGAAGCGCCGATTATAGCAGGCCGCTACTCCGTGTCAACGAGCCGAACGACATCCCGCTTACCCCATGTTAGACACCGACCGAACGGAAACGGACCAACGATTCCCCACGCGACTTCCCCGGACACCGGACGCCATGCGGCGATCGGCCGTCCAGGCGCGCCGCGCAAGGTGCGGCATCTTAACCGGCGTGAAACGGAGCGTCAACCTGACCGCCGCCTGCCGGCTCCGCTTCCCCCCCGGCCAACCCTCTCCATGGTCCGCACCGTTCCACGGCGCGACCCCCGGCTACTGCATCCAGGCAACCACGAGCGGCGCGAAGATCACGGCGACAATGGTCATCAGCTTGATGAGGATGTTCAGGCTCGGTCCCGACGTGTCCTTGAACGGGTCGCCGACGGTGTCGCCGATGACCGCCGCCTTGTGCGGCTCCGACCCCTTGCCGCCGTGGTGGCCCTCTTCGATGTACTTCTTGGCGTTGTCCCAGACGCCGCCGGCGTTGGCCATCATCAGGGCCATGAGCACACCGGTGACGAGCGCGCCGGCCAGCAGGCCGCCGAGCCCCGACACTCCGAGCAGGTAGCCCGTCAGCACCGGCGCCAGCACCGCGATCAGCCCGGGAGCGACCATCTCGCGGATCGCGGAACGGGTCGAGATCTCCACGCAGCGCGCGGAATCGGGCTCGGCCTTGCCTTCGAGAAGCCCGTCGATCTCCCGGAACTGCCGGCGAACCTCTTCGATCATGTCGTTCGCAGACCGACCCACCGCGTTCATCGTGAGCGCGGAGAAGAGGAACGGCAGCATGCCGCCCAGCAGCATGCCCAGCAGGACGTTCGGATTGTCGAGCGCGAGACTCAGCAGCCGCGGCTCGAAGGCACCCGCTCCGCCGGCCTCGGCGACCGCGGCATCCGCCGTCGCGCGGAAGGTGCTGAACAGCGCCAGCGCCGTGAGCGCCGCCGACCCGATGGCGAAACCCTTGCCCATGGCCGCGGTCGTGTTTCCGACCGCGTCGAGAGCGTCGGTCCGCTCGCGCACGAAAGCCTCGCGTCCGCTCATCTCCGCAATTCCGCCGGCGTTGTCGGCGACCGGTCCGTAGGCGTCGACGCCGAGGCTGATCCCCAGCGTCGAGAGCATTCCGACCGCGGCAATCGCAATCCCGTAGAGCTCCGCCAGCGCGAAGCTCGCGTAGATCGCCAGGCAGATGATCAGGATGGGAATGGCGCACGACATCATCCCCACCCCGAGCCCGGCGATGATGTTGGTGGCCGGCCCGGTCTCGGACTGCTGGGCGATCCGGTGTGCCGGCGGCTTGTCCTTCCCGGTGTAGTACTCCGTGACATGGCCGATCGCCACGCCGGCGACCACGCCCGCCACGACGCACCAGAGCACCTCGAGCGGAACCTCGAGCACCGTGACCAGGCCGCCCGCGCCCAGGAACACGAGCACCGACGCCACCAGCAGTCCACGCTGCAGGGCGCCGCCGATCTTCGACTCGTCGTCGGTATTGACGACGAAGGTCCCGAGCATGGAGGCCAGGATGCCGACGCCGGCGAGGAGAATCGGAAAGACGACGAGCGTAGACTGGAGCGCGCCGAACGCCGCCTCGTCCACGCCCCACAGCGCATTGGCCGACGCGGCCGTCAGCGCCCAGGCGAGCGCGATGGAGGAAATGATGCTGCCGACGTAGGACTCGAACAGGTCCGCCCCCATTCCCGCGACGTCGCCGACGTTGTCGCCAACGTTGTCGGCGATCGTGGCCGGGTTGCGGGGATCGTCCTCCGGAATGCCGGCCTCCACCTTGCCGGACAGGTCGCCCGCCACGTCGGCCGCCTTCGTGTAGATGCCGCCGCCGACGCGTGCGAACAGCGCTATCGACGAGGCGCCCAGGGAGAACCCGAAGAGCGACTCGACGGCGCTGGCCCCGGCGCCGCTCAGCCCCCCGTACAGGTAGTACAGAAGGGCGATGCCCAGCGTCCCGAGCGCGACGACGGTCAGCCCCATCACCGCCCCGCTCGAGAACGCGACCCGCAGCGCGCTGGAGAGACTGGTGGCCGCCGCATGCGTCGTGCGAACCGCGGCGCTGGTCGCGGTTCGCATGCCGATCCACCCCGCGGTGGCCGACAGCACGGCGCCGACCAGGAACGCGACCCCGGTCAACACCGAATTGCCCGGGAGCAATGTCACGAGCACGACGAACATGACGCCCACGAAGGCCGCCAGCACGGTGTACTCCGTCTTCAGAAAGGCCATGGCGCCGCTGCGGATCAGCGCCGCGATGCGCTGCATCCGCTCCGTGCCCGGCTCGTGACCGTTGATGCGATTGATCAGAAAGAACGCGAAGGCCGCCGCCGCGACCGGCATCCCGAACCCGAGTACGTAATACAGTTGCTGCTCCATTCGATCCTCTGCCGTTGGGGGCGTTCGTCCGCCACCGTTCCACATCCGTCAAGCGGGCGGGCAGGGGCCGGACGCCTCAGCCTGCCGCTTGTCACTTCTCGACCTGTTGTTTCTCGACCTGCAGGCGTTCGGCCAGCGCCATTCCGCCTGTAAGGAACACCTGCAACCCCTCCTGCACGGTCAGCGCGGGAAAGGACACGACCTCGCGGGGATAGATATGAACGTCTCCGAAGTAGACGTGGTTGGTGGGAACGTAGACCGCGATGTGCACACCCGCGTCGTCCTTCCCCTCGATCGTGAACTCCTTCGTCAGGAAGCCCAGCACGAGGCCGCGTTTGGGGTCGTCGACGAGGACGACCCGCTTGAAGCTGAGCTCGTTGTCGGGCGAGAAGGCTTCCACGAGCTGCTTGACCGGCGAGTAGATGCCGCGGAACACCGGCAGCTTCATCAGGTACGCCTCGCCGCGGCGGAGCAGCCTGGCGCCGAGCACGTTGGTCGCGAACGCCCCGACCGCCACCACGAGCAGCAGGAGCGTCGCCAGGCCGAATCCCGGTATCTCCCGGCCGATCCACCGCACGTACACCGGCCCCATCACGCCGTCGATGAACTGGAACAGCCAGACGAAGGCCGCGACGCTGATCACCAGCGGCACGATCACTACGAATCCGGCGATCAGACTGCGGCGGAGCCACTGCATCGGACTTCTATGACCCCAACGTCCGTCACGACCCGTAGACCCAGGCCAGCGCCGCGGCCCCGAGCACGAGGCGATAGGCGGCGAACGGACCGAGCGAATGACGCGAAACGTAGCGCATGAAGAACCTCACCGCCGCGTAACCGACGACTGCCGACGAAACGACACCGACCGCGAGCAGGGCGGAACCTCCCGACGGAACGCCCTCCGCCGCCAGATCCAGCGCCGCCTTTCCACCCGCGGCCAGAATCGCCGGGATGCCCAGCAGAAACGCGAAACGGGCCGCCCGCTCGCGGCGCAGGCCGAGCAACATCGCCACGACCAGCACGGCGCCCGACCGCGAAACGCCGGGAACCAGCGCCGACGCCTGAGCGAGGCCGAGCCCGAACGCCTCCCACGCCCCGAGTCCCGTTTCCTCGCGCGTCTGCGATCCGGCGCGTTCCGCCACCAGCATGAGCACCGCGCCAAGCACCAGGGCGACCCCGGCGACTGCCTCGGTGCGCAGCGTTCCCGTCACGAAATCCGCGGCGGCAAGGCCGACGACCCCGATCGGCACGGTTCCGATGGCGATCGAACGCACCAGCGCAGCCGAATCGCCCGCTCCGCCGAGCCACGTACGCGGCCGGACCGCCGCCCGGGCCAGCTCGGCCACGTCCCGGCAATAGTAGGCCAGCACGGCGAGAAGCGTGCCCATATGACACGCGACGTCGAATGCCAGGCCGAACCGCGCCTGCGTGTCCCAGCCGAAGAAGGCCCGGGCCAGCAGCAGATGCGCCGAACTCGAGACTGGCAGGAACTCGGTCAGCCCCTGCAGCGTCCCGAGCGTCGCGGCTTCCAGCGCGTTCACGGATCGTGGCGGTCCGGGTGCCTTGGGGAACGCCGTCTCAGGACGCCCGCGCTCGCCGCGACCGTCGTTTGGAGCGCTGCGCCGGCGCCTGCTCCGGCTTTTCCTCCGGCGCGGGCTTTGCGGCTACCGCGCGCTGCACCCTGGAGCTGCGCCGTTCCGTTATGGCGATGGCAATCATCGCCGCCACGAAGATCGTCGAGTACGTGCCGCTGATGACG
This sequence comes from Vicinamibacterales bacterium, assembly GCA_958296065.1. Classification (GTDB taxonomy): domain Bacteria; phylum Acidobacteriota; class Vicinamibacteria; order Vicinamibacterales; family UBA8438; genus WTFV01. The sequence goes on from CATQHX010000024.1 coordinate 20,260, forward strand.
CCGACCAGCATGGTGAAGGCGAAACCGCGCAGTACCTCGCCACCCAGCACGAACAGAGCGAGGACCGCGAACCCCGTCGTACCCGACGTGATCACGGTGCGCGCGAGTGTCTGGTTGATGCTGGTGTTCACGAGCTGTGGGAACGCGTCGCGCCGCATCAGGCGAAGGTTCTCCCGCACGCGGTCGAAGACGACAATCGAATCGTTGACCGAGTAGCCGGTGATCGTGAGCATGGCGGCCACGACGTTGAGCGACAGCTCGTAACCGGCGAACGTCAGCAGCGAGAGCGTGATGGCGATATCGTGCACGACCGCGACAACGGCGCCCACGGCGAAGCTGAAGCGGAACCGCAGGCCGATGTAGACGAGAATCCCGGCCATCGCGAAGACGAACGCGTTGACGCCCCGGCGCTGCAGCTCCTGTCCGATGACGGGACCGACCAGCTCCTGGCTGATGACCTCGAACTCGCCCAGGCTGCTGGAGCGCAACGCGTCGACGACCTCGTTCGCGCCCGCTTCCAGGCTCGCGCCCACTTCCGGACCGGCCAGGGGCAGGCGCACGAGCACCTCGTTCGCCTCGGGGTCCCCGTACTGCTGAACGACCTTCTCCTCCACGCTCGCGAGAGCGTCGCGGACGGCCCCCTCGCCGGTGAGCTGCTCGAACTGCAGCACGATCAGCGAGCCGCCGGAGAAGTCGATCCCCAGGGGCAGCCCGCCGCGCATGACCAGCAACACGATACCGGCCGCGACCACGAGCGCCGACAGGCCGAACGCCTGCCAGCGCCGACTGACGAAATCGATGCGGGGCTGCTTGAAGAACGCCATCTCAGATGCTCAGCGTCGCGACGCGGCGACGCGACAGGGCGGCCTCGAACAGCGATCGCGAAACGAAGACTGCCGTGAACACGTTCGACACCAGACCGAAGAACAGGGTGGTCGCGAACCCCTTGATGGGCCCGGACCCGAACTGGAACAGGAAAGCCGCCGCGATCAGCGACGCGACGTGCGTATCGATAATCGTCAGCAGCACGCGGTCGAAACCGGCGGCCACGGCCGAGCGGACGCTCTTGGCCGAGCGCATCTCTTCCTTGATGCGCTCGAAGATCAGCACGTTGGAGTCGACGCCGATGCCGATGGTCAGGATCAGGCCGGCAATGCCCGGCAACGTCAGCACAGCCTCGATATAGGCCATGCACGCCATCAGGATCAGCAGGTTCAGCACCACCGCGACGACGGCGTTGATGCCGGCCAGCTTGTAGTACCCGAGCATGAAGATGGCCACCAGCACGAGTCCGGCGATGGACGCGGCGACCCCCGCGCGAATCGAATCGGCGCCGAGCGTGGGACCTACGGTCCGTTCCTCCAGGTACGTCAGCGACGCGGGCAGGGCGCCGGACCGGAGCGTGATCTGCAGATCCTCCGCCTCCTGCTGGGCGACGCCGGTGATCTGGCCGCTGTCGGTGATCCGGCCCTGGATGGTCGGCGCAGACCGCACCTGCCCGTCGAGGATGATCGCCAGGCCGCGACCGAGATTGGCGCCGGTGATGTCGCCCATCTTGCGGGCTCCCTCGCGGTTGAGGGTGAAGCTGACGGCCGGCTGGTTGAACTCGTCGAGCGAGGGCCGCGCGTTGCGCAAATCGCGGCCGGTCACCGCGGCCACCCGCCGTACCAGGTAGTAGAACGGCTCGGCCCCGACGCCGCCCGGCTGGGTCGCCACCTCCATGGTCGGCGGCACCACCCCGTTCCGGGTCTGCAGCAGCGCCTCGCGGCTGACCGCCGGCCCTTCCTCGACGAGCTTCAATTCGAGCAGCGAGGTCGAACGAATGAGCGACTTGGCGCGCGCGACGTCGGAGACTCCGGGAAGCTGAACCAGAATCTGGTCGCCCCCGATGCCGTGCGGGGCCACGATCGGCTCGGACACCCCCAGCTCGTTGACTCGCCGCTCGATGGTCTGCAGCGCCTGGCGCACCGCTTCGTCGCGCAGGGACGAAGCCACCGGCCCGCGCATCCGGAACGTGTACGTCCCCCCCGCGCCCGGCTCCCGATCGTAGGAGGCGGCGAGCCGCTCGTCCGACAACTGGCGGAAAGCCGCGTCCCGCTCGCCGGGTACGCCCTCCACCCGGATCGTGGTCGCGTCGACCGGCACCACCGTCGCGGTATCCATCCCCTGCAGCGACATCTGCTCGCCGACCTGCTCGGCCGCGGTCTCCGTCTCCACCTGCAGGGCGTCGGCCGTCTCCACCCGCAGCACCAGGTGCGCGCCGCCGCTCAGATCGAGCCCGAGCCTGATCTGCTCTCCGGGGGGGTAGACGCCCCAGACCGCCAGCGCGGTGACCGCCACGATGCCCAGCAGCTTCCACTGCAGGTTCCTCTGCATGTCGCCCCCTACGAGCCGCTCCCGTCCTGCACCACGGGGTCCTGGCCCTGATAGCCGCCTATCGCACTGCGCGCAATCTCGATCCGTACCCGGTCGGCGACCTGTATCTGCACGGACTTGTCGTGCAGCTTCGTGATCGAACCGTAGATGCCGCTGGTAGTCACGATCTTCTCCCCGACCTTCAGTGCCCCCTGGAACTCCCGGATCTTCTTCTGCCGCCGCTTCATGGGCAGCCAGATGATCACGTAGAAGATCCCCAGGATCAGGATCAGCGGGAGAAACTGGATGAATGGTCCCGGCTGGCCGGCCGGCTGGGCCATGGCAAACACCGCTTCGATGTGGTGCACACTCATTGTTGCGTCAGAGCTTCCGGGGCTTCGGGTCTCTGCCGGCGGCAGTACGCGTAGTGGAAGGCTTGCCGGAACCGTTCGAAACCGCCCGACTGGATAGCGTCCCTGATCCGTCGCATCGTGTCAAGGTAGAAGTGCAGATTGTGGACCGTGTTGAGCACCGCGCCGGTCATCTCCTTCGCCACGTGCAGGTGCCGCAGGTAGGCCCGCGAAAAGTGCGTACATGTATAGCACGCGCACTCCGCTTCGACCGGGCGGTCGTCCTCGGCGTAAGCGGCGGCCTTGATGGAGAGCGGTCCTGCACGCGTGAAGAGCTGCCCGTTCCGCGCGTTGCGGGTCGGAAGCACGCAGTCGAACAGGTCGATCCCGCGAGCCACCGACTCGACCAGGTCGTCCGGCATGCCCACGCCCATCAGGTACCTCGGCCGGTCGGACGGAAGCATCGGGGCCGTGATGCCCGCCACGTCGTACATCACCGGCGTCGGCTCCCCGACGCTCAGCCCGCCGATCGCGTAGGCGTGGAAGCCGAGCTCCACGGTCTCTCGCGCGCTGCGTTCGCGCAGCTCCGGGTACATGCCCCCCTGCACGATGCCGAACTGGAGCTGCCCCGGCGTCGTCATCGCGGCGCCGGCGCCGCGCGGCGATCCCGACAGTGCGGCGTGCCGCGCGCGGGAGCGCCGCGCCCAGCGCAGCGTGCGCTCCATCGACTCGCGCGCGACATCGACCGGCACCGGCCAGGAAGTACATTCGTCGAACGCCATGGCGATGTCGCTTCCGAGCCGCGCCTGGATATCGGTCGCGGTCTCCGGTGTCAGCTCGTGCTCGCTGCCGTCGAGGTGCGACCGGAAGCGCACGCCGTCCTCGCCGATCACGCGGCGGGCGGCGAGGCTGAACACCTGGTAGCCGCCGCTGTCGGTCAGGATGGGCCCGGACCAGCCCATGAAGCGATGCAGCCCGCCCCGCCGGGCGATGAGCTCGTCGCCGGGGCGCAGGTGCAGGTGATAGGTGTTGGCCAGGACAATGTCGGCGCCGGCCGCCCGCAGCTCCCGCGGCGTCACCGCCTTCACGGCGCCCGCGGTCCCCACCGGCATGAACGCCGGCGTTTCCACCGCGCCGTGCGGGGTACGCAGGCGGCCTGCGCGCGCGCGCCCGTCGCGCGCGGTCAGCTCGAACATGGCGGTCCGGGTCACCCGGTCACGTATACTACCGCTACCTGTGAGGCGGCTTCGCGTTGGCGTCATCTACGGTGGCCGATCGAGCGAGCATGAAGTGTCGCTCGCGTCGGCGGCGGCCATCTTCAGCCACATCGATCGTGACCGCTACGAGCCGGTCCCGCTCCTGATCGACAAGTCCGGCCGCTGGTCCATCCCCGCGAGACCGCCGTCCACCGAGTCGGCCGCCGCCGTGATCGCCGGCGCGCGCGCCGGGGCCCTGCCGGCCGCAACGACGGCCGAGACGCATCTGGTTGCGCACCCGGCCCGGAACCCGCTCCTGACGATCGTCCGGGACGCGCCGGCCGCCGCGGAAGGGCGCGACACGGAGCGCGCGACCGTTGCCGAGCTCGGCCTCGACGTCGTCTTCCCCATCGTTCACGGTCCATACGGCGAGGACGGCACGCTGCAGGGGTTGCTGGAGCTGGCGAACGTGCCCTACGTCGGGGCAGGCGTGCTCGCCTCGGCCGTCGCCATGGACAAGGCCGTGGCGAAGGTGCTCCTGCGGGCGCATGGGCTGCCGGTGGTTCCCGGCCGCGTGGTCGGCGGTCTCGAATGGGAGACCGACCCGGACGGGGTCATCGAGCGCCTGGAGGCCGCGCTCGACTATCCGCTGTTCGTCAAGCCGGCGAATCTCGGATCGAGCGTCGGCGTATCCCGGGCGGCCGACCCCGGAAGCCTCCGCGCCGCGCTGGGGCTGGCCTGGACATTCGACGACAAGCTGGTGGTCGAGGTCGCGGTTCCCGCGGCAAGGGAGATCGAGTGCTCCGTTCTCGGCAACGAATCCCCCGAGGCCTCCGTGCCCGGCGAGGTGATTCCGTCCGGGGAGTTCTACGACTACGAGGCGAAGTACGTCGACGACCGCTCCGCGATCGTCATTCCGGCCCGTCTTTCGACCGCTCGAACGGAGCAGGTACGGGCCCTGGCCATCGACGCGTACCGCGCCCTCGACTGCGGCGGCATGGCGCGCGTCGACTTCCTGCTCGACGAAGCCGGCGACCGCCTGTACGTCAACGAAGCCAACACGTTGCCCGGATTCACCGCGATCAGCCAGTACGCCAAGCTCTGGGCGGCCTCGGGCCTGCCCTATCCGGCGCTGATCGACCGGCTGATAGAGCTCGCGCTCGCGCGGCACCGCCGCCGCCAGCGGTTGCGGACCAGTTTCACGGAGGACTGAGTCAGGGACCGTCCACGCCTCGGAGCGGCCGCACGCCGTCCCACACGAGGACGCGTCGTATCCGGTCGCCGGTCTGCAACGCGTCGACGACCTCCATCCCCGCTACGACTCGCGCGAATGCCGTGTGGCGGCCGTCGAGCTGGGGCTGCGGAAGCAGCGTGATGAAGAACCGGCTGCCCCCCGCATCCGCGTGATCGCTCGCCAGCCCGACCGTCCCCCGCATGAAGGGCAACTCGCTCGGCTCGGCGCGCAACGTGAATCCGGGCCCGCCGTGGCCATCGCCGCGCGGATCTCCCCCGTACACGGCCTCGCCCGGCACCGCGCGCTGGAACGTCAGGCCGTCGAAGAAGCCCTGACGCGCGAGCGTCGAGAAGCTGTCCGCGGTCAGCGGCGCGTCCAGCACGGCGAGCTCGATCTCGATGGTGCCGCGGCCCGTCTCGATGAACACGTGCGGCGAAACCGGCGGATTCGTCAGGTGGGACGCGGCATG
>CATQHX010000025.1 GCA_958296065.1 Vicinamibacterales bacterium
TCGGCGCAACCCCGCGGCCGTGAGCTGGGCGGGCGGCTCCGCGGGCGGCATCGACCACATCCTCGCCGGTCTCATCGGCCAGGCGGCGGGTGTCGATCCGCGCCTGGTGAACTACATCGCCTACTCGGGCGGGGGCGAGGCGGCCGCGGCGGTGATGGGCGGCCACGTCACCCTGGGCCTGTCCGGGGTCGGCGAATGGAAAGCGTACATCGCGTCAGGCCGCATGCGGCCGATAGCCGTCTCGTCGCCCGAGCGCACCGGCGACGGCAGCGTGCCGACCCTGCGCGAGAGCGGCCTGGACGTCGTCCTGTCGAACTGGCGGGGCATCTCCGCGCCGCCCGGGACCGACGACGAAACCCGCGAGTGGCTGATCCGGGCGCTGGAGGGCATGCGCGAATCCGAGGCGTGGCGGGAGATCCTCGTCGCCAACGAGTGGGAGGACAGCTTCCTGGCGGGCGCGGCGTTCGACGCCTTCCTGCAGGAAGAGGTCGCCACCGTCGACGCGACCCTGCGCGCGATCGGGCTCATTCGCTGACCCGGCGCGACGACGGAGGAGCAATGCCGATGGCCCGGCGGCAGGCGGCGTCCGGCGCGCATCCCGAGAATCGAGCCGGGCGCGACGAACGTAGCCTCGGGACCGGCCTCCTGGCCGCCGGCGCGGTCTACCTCGCCGCGGCCTTCCTGATATCCGAGCCCGAGGGAGGCTACGCCGCCGTCGGACCGCGCGTGTTTCCGATCGTCATCGGCTGCACCCTGGTCGCGGTCGCTCTTTGGCTCGCGCTCCGCGGGAGCAAGACCGGCGCGTCCGCGGCGCCCGGAGCCCCGGCCGCCCAAACGGTTTCCGCGGCCGGCGCTCTCGCGGCGCCCGACGCCGACTGGCGCACCGCGGCGCCGAGCGCGCTGCTCTTCCTCGGCTACATCGTACTGCTCGAGCCGCTGGGTTACCTGCCCGCCACGACCGCGTTCATCGCGCTGGAATCCCGCCTGCTCGGCAGCCGGCGCTGGCGCCGCGATCTGCTCGCGGCTCTCGTCGTCGCAGCGTCCGTCTATGCCCTGTTCAGCCTGTTGCTCGGGCTTCGGCTGCCCGCGGGCTTCCTGGGCGGACCGTGACATGGACGCCCTGGCGCAGCTCGGAGACAATCTCGCGACCGGCTTCGGCGCCGCGCTCGCACCCGTCAACCTGTTGCTCGGCGCGATCGGCGTGACCCTGGGCACGGCGGTCGGCGTCCTGCCCGGCGTCGGTCCCGCACTGGCCATCTCGATGCTGCTGCCGCTCACCTTCGGCATCGATCCGGTAGGCGCCTTCATCCTGTTCGGCGGCCTCTACTACGGCGCGATGTACGGCGGGTCGACAACCTCCATCCTCGTGAAGATGCCGGGCGAGGCCTCGAGCGTGATGACCGCTCTCGACGGTTTCCGGATGACCTGCAAGGGGCGCGGCGGCGCGGCGCTGGCGACCGCCGCCATCGGCTCGTTCATCGCCGGCACCTTCGCCACCCTGATGCTGATGACGATGGCGCCGGTCCTGGTCGAGGTCGCGCTCACCTTCGGCCCCGCCGAGTACTTCGCCCTGATGGTCTTCGCGCTGACGGCCCTGGCGGGCCTCTCGCAGGGTTCGCTAGCCAGGGGGTTGGCCGCGGCGCTGATCGGCCTGGCCATCGGCACGATCGGCATCGACGTGCAGACCGGGCAGGCGCGCTTCACATTCGGGATGGCCGGACTGCTCGGCGGCGTGAACGTGGTGGTCGTCACCGTCGGCCTGTTCGCGGTGGGAGAGGTGTTCTGGTACGCGGCAACCCGCGGGCGGCGCGCGGGCTCCGGTTCCCCCGAGACGCGCCAGTCGGTTGGCGGACCGGTGCGCCTGACCCGTGCGGAGTGGCGCCGATCGTGGCCGGCGTGGATTCGCGGCACGGTCATCGGTTTCTTCTGCGGCGTGCTGCCCGGGGCGGGCGCCACGGTGGCGAGCTTCCTCGCCTACGACGCCGAGCGGCGCGCGTCGAAGACGCCGGAAGAATTCGGCGACGGCGCCATCGAAGGAGTGGCCGGCCCGGAGGCCGCCAACAATGCCAGCGCCGGCGGCAGTCTCGTGCCGCTATTGGCCCTGGGGATTCCCGGCTCCGGCACCACCGCCGTGATGCTCGCCGCCTTCCAGATGTACGGGCTGCAGCCGGGTCCGCTGCTGTTCACGCAGGACACGACGCTGGTCTGGGGCCTGATCGCCAGCCTCTACGTCTCCAACGCCTTGCTGCTGATCCTGAACCTGCCCCTCATCCGGGTCTGGGTACTGCTTCTTCGCGTGCCGACCCCGCTGCTCTTCGCGGCGGTGCTCGCCTTCGCCACCCTCGGCGTCTACACCCTCAACAACAACATCTTCGACGTCGGCGTGGTCTACGTGCTCGGACTCCTCGCCTGCGTCATGCGGCGCTACGGCCTTCCGCTCGCTCCGACCGTGCTGGCGGTGGTCCTCGGCCCGCTCCTCGAGCAGGAGTTCCGGCGGGCGATGGCGATCGCCGGCGGCGACCCCACCGTGTTCGTCACCCGCCCCCTCTCGGCGGCCCTGCTCCTCCTGGCCGTTCTCGCCGCGGCGGCGCCGGTCCTGACGCGGTGGCGGGCAGCCCGCCGGCTGAGATCATGAGGGAGCGGTCTGCCGCCTGCCGACCAGGCGGACGGGAGAGTCTCAGGAACCCTGCTCCGTGGGTGCGATCGCGAAAGCCCGCGGATTGCAGAGCCGCTCATGCACTTCGCTCAGTCCAATCGACCCGGCACGCAGACGGACCGGCCCTCCGTGCGCGTCGGGGGCGCTGTACGCGATGATCGAAGGGTCGCGTCTCGCTCGACGCATGGTGCGCATGGCCACGGTCGACAAACCAGAAGAACAGCGAAGGATGAACCCATGAACCTCTCGGACGTGAACTTCCTGGCGGTGGGCCTGGCCACGGTTCTCACCTTCGGCCTCGGCGCCCTGTGGTACTCCCCCCTGCTGTTCGGCAAGGCGTGGATGGCCGGCCACGGCTACACGCAGGCGGACATCGAGACGCTGCAGTCCAGCATGGGCCCGAACTACGCCATCTCGTTCGTCTGCTGGTTCGTGATGGCCGGCATGCTGGAGATGATCGCCCCGCACTTCGGGGACGGCCCCGGCACGATCTTCGGCGTCGGCCTGCACATGTGGCTCGGGTTCTCGGCCACCGTGGGGCTGACCAGCAACCGCTTCTCGAACAAGCCGCTGAGTGTGTGGCTGATCGACGCCGGCTACCAGGTGGCGTCTATCGCGATCATGGCGGTGGTGCTGGGGCTGTGGACGTAGGGCAGCCGGCACCGGAATTGGCCCGTCGTGCCAGGTCTGCGGCCGCACGCGGCCACGCGGCGGCCGCTCTTGACTTCGGTCGAGCTCCGCGGTAGCGTCGAAATGACGCCATGATCCACATGCGGAAGTCGCTCACGTGGCTGTGCCTCGGCCTCGTGGTGTTCGCGGCGGTCACCGCGTCCGTCGCCGGCGAGCTCGTCGCGTTGCTCACGCCGCTCTGGCTGCTTTGCGCGGCCTTGGCGGTCCGGGTGAGGCGGCGCACCGGCGTCCGCCGCGACGAACGTCTTCTCGCGCTGCTCGCACTCGTTCCTCCGCGCGCTCCTCCTGCTCGATTCGCCCTCGTGTAGTCGCCGTCTTCCCGACGGCCGGCGAGCGGCTTCGCCGGCGGTGACGGCTCGCCAACGCGCCGGGTGCATGAATCAACAGGAGGCTTTCCATGACTGCAGCGCTTCGTGTCGGTCCCCGCGTACGCAATCCCATCGGATGGCGGCAGCGCCTCGCCCGCCTCGGAGGCTCCCCGGTCGATCTCGACCTGCGCGCGTTCGACGAGCCGCTCGCCGACATCGCCCGGCTCGAAGAGGAGGTCGCCGGCCTGTCCGACGCACAGATCACGCGGCGGGGGGCCGAGCTGCGTGCCGGAGCGGAGGCCGGGCTCGCCCTCGACGTGCTGCGCGCGCCGTTCTTCGCGCTGGTGCGGGAAGCTGCCGGCCGCACCCTCGGCCTGCGGCCGTTCGACGTGCAGGTGGTCGCGGCGCTCGCCCTCGCCCGCGGCCGGGTGGTCGAAATGCAGACCGGCGAGGGCAAGACGCTGGTGGCGGTCATGCCGGCGGCCCTCCACGCGCTGACCGGCAACGGCGTGCACGTTCTGACCTTCAACGACTATCTCGCCCACCGCGACGCCGAGTGGATGGGCCCGATCTACCGCATGCTCGGCCTTTCGGTGGACGCGGTCCAGCAGGGCATGACCCCGGCCGCCCGGCACCGCGCGTATCGCGCCGACGTCACCTACGTCACCGCCCGTGAAGCAGGTTTCGACTACCTGCGCGACCTGCGGGCGACCGACCCCGGCGACATCGTGCACCGGCCGTTTCACATGGCGCTGGTGGACGAAGCGGACTCGCTGCTCATCGACGAGGCCCGCGTGCCGCTGGTCATCGCCGGACGGGCCGAGCCGCACGACTCGCGGGCGCCGCGGCTCGCGGCGCTCGTGGGGACGCTCACGGCCGGCGTCGACTTCGACACCGACGAATACGGCCGGAGCGCCGAGTTGACCGAAGCCGGACTTGCCCGCCTCGAGCGGGAGCTCGGCGTATCCAATCTGCACGACGCGGGACACTACCCCCTGTTGACGGAGATCAACTGCGCCCTGCACGCACGGGTACTGCTGCGCCGCGACGTCGACTATCTGGTCCGCGACGGACGCATCGGCATGATCGACGAGTTCACCGGCCGCGTCGTCCCGGACCGCCACTGGCCGGACGGGCTGCAGGCCGCGCTCGAAGCGAAGGAGAGCATCGCCCCGGATGCGGACGGCCGAATCCTCGGCTCGATGCCGCTGCAGCACTATCTCCGCGGCTATCCGCTCCTGTGCGGCATGACCGGGACCGCGCAGGATGCCGCGCACGAGATTCACGACCTGTACGGGCTGGAAACCGTCGTCGTTCCGACGTGCCGGCCGATGGTGCGCATCGACCGGCCGGACGTCGTCTTCACGCATCGCGAAGCCAAGGAGCAGGCCGTCGTCGACGAGATTCGACGTGTGCATGCCCGGCGGCGGCCGGTCCTCGTCGGCACGCTCTCGGTCGTGGAATCGGAACGCCTGGCGGGACGGCTGCGAGCCGCGGGCGTGGCGTGCGAGGTCCTGAACGCCCGAAACGACGCGGCAGAGGCGCGTCTGGTGGCGAACGCCGGGAGGCTCGACGCCGTGACCATCTCGACCAACATGGCCGGCCGCGGCACCGACATCCGGCTCGGAGGCGCGAACGAAGCGGAACGGGAGCAGGTGATGGCGCTCGGCGGGCTGTACGTCATCGGCACCAACCGTCACGAAAGCCGTCGCGTGGACCTGCAGCTCCGCGGGCGGGCCGGCCGGCAGGGCGACGCGGGGACAACCCGCTTCTTCGTGAGTCTCGACGACGACCTGCTGGTGCGCTACGGCATCCGGAATCTCATTCCGGCGCGGCTCATGCCGGCGCGCAGCGACGAACCGGTCGAGCAGCCGCTCGTGCGGCGTGAGATCGCCCGCGCGCAACGGATCATCGAAGGGCAGAACCACGAGATCTGCGGCACGCTGTCGCGCTACACGGAGATCGTCGAAGAACAGCGCAGAAGGCTGATGGAACGCCGGCAGGCGTTCCTGCATGGCCGCGCGTCGCCGGACGTCTGGCGCACCGTGCCCGATCGGTACCGCGAGCTGGTCGAGGCCTGCGGCGCTGAGGTCGTGCGCCGGGCCGAGGTCGCAGTGACGCTTCACGAGATCGACCAGGCGTGGTCCGAGCACCTCGCCAGATGCGCCGACCTCCGGGAAGGCATTCACCTGGTCCGGCTCGGCCAGCAGGACCCCCTGGCCCGCTTCACGGACGAGGTCGTCGACATCTACGACCGCATGGAGGTGGAGATCGACGACGCCGTGCGCACCGCCCTGCACGCCATCCGGGTAAACGGGCGGCACCTGGACCTGGCGAGCGTCGGCGTCAGGGGCCCGGCATCGACGTGGACCTACCTGGTGAACGACAACCCGTTCCGGGACCAGATCGGTCAGATGCTCACCGGACCCGGACGGACCAGCATCGCGATCTTCTCGGCAATGTGGCTCATGCCGTTGATGATCACGTGGGGACTCGTCGATCGCTACCTGCGGAGGCGCGCTCGCCGCCGCGCCGATCCGTATCGCTGACGCGGCAAGGCGTCAGCCGAGAACCAGAAACGTGGCCTCGTCCTGTCTGACGAAGCGAAGCATGGATTGATGGCGCCGTCGAAGCGCGTCGGCCACGTCTTGCGTCGTGCAGTTCCCCAGACGAATCCACACGACCTTGGGCGGAGCTCCGCGGGCGATGCTCAGCCGATGGAAGTCCTCGTCCTTTGTAACGAGCACGCATTCGTGTTCGCGGGCGAGTTGCCAAACGACAGGATCCGGTGCTCCGCCAGCCCCCAACTGCCTGACATGCAGCGACCCGGGGAACAGATCGTCCAGGAGGTCGATGAGCTTCTCCGCAAGGGGCTCGTCGAACAGCAGCCGCACGGGGTCACGCGGCCGGAACGTTCAGCGTTCGGCGTTCCCGTTCTGCAGCGTAAGCCAAGCAGGCTCGGATATCGTCGCGGCACAGTTGGGGGAACTGCGCCAGAAGCTGATCCTCGGACGTGCCGCCGGCCAGGTACTCGAGTACGTCACCGACCGTGACCCGCGTACCTCGAACGCAAGGCTTGCCGAACCTGACAGTCGGGTCAATCGAGATCCGATCAAGGCGCTTCATTGGACCAAGCGTACGCCAGTCGGATCTCGCAGGCAATCCCGACGGATACTTCCGGCCCCAAGCGAGAACGCACTCTACCTGACGACCCGCTCCTCGGCGCCCAGCGCGCGCAGCAGCGCCTCGGTCGCCGGGGCGGCCTCGATGTTGCCGCGCCCCCGCATGACGACCGCCAGCGGGGTCTGACCCCGATAGTTCGCCACGTTCAGCCCGGCGCCGTGCTCGATGAGCAGCTCAATGACCTGGGGGAAGCCCTTGTCGGCGACGTAGTGCAGCGCGGTGCTGCCGGTCTCGTCGACGGCGTTGACCTCGCCGCCCGCAGCGATGGCCACCCGTACGGCGTCGAGCGTGCCCTCTTCGTCGGCGTGCTCCGCCTGGAACGCGAAGTCCCGGTGGAGCGTCCGCTCGCGACGGTCCCAGACGCCGTAGCGCCAACTCGCACCCGCCGCCAGCATCAGCGGGGTCCAGCCGTTCCGTAGCGGCAGCACGCCGTCGGCGCCGGACGCCAGCAACGTGCGCATCATGTCCGCCTCGGCGAACTTGGCGGCCAGCGCGAAGGGCGTGGCGCCGAGCAGGTGCTCGCCGATCATCAGCACCTGGCCGTTGCGGGTGACGCGCGTGGCCTCGGTGACCTGCGCATCCGGGCGAGCGCCGGCCTCAAGCAGCGCATCGAGCATGCCGAGGTCGTCCTGCAGCACCGCGGCGTGCAGCGCCGTGTAGCCGGCCGCCGACGCGTTGGGGTTGGCGCCCTCCGCGAGCAGGAACTCGACCAGCGCGCGGTGTCCGCTGTGCGCCGCAACCAGCAGTGCGCTCCGGCCGTCTGGCGCCGTGTCGTTGACGTTGGCGCCGGCAGCGATCAGCAGCCGCGCCGAGTCGACCGCTCCCTGGCGCGCCGCGAAGAGCAGCGCCGTGTAGCCGCCAAGGTCGGTTTCCTCGGCATCGGTGCCGTAGCGCCGCCCGAGCTCCCCGTAGCGCAGGTTCGACTGGAGCCGCCTACTGATGACGAACCGGCGGACGCGCGACCGTCCGTGCACGTCGGCGCCGTTGTCGATCAGCATCTGCACGACGGCGGGATGCCGCTGGGCGACGGCCCACATCAACGCAGTCTGCTCCTCTTCGGATTCGGCCGCGTTCACGTCCGCGCCGTGGGCGAGCAGCGCGCTCACCGCCGCGGCATTGCCGGTGCGGGCGCAACTCATCAGCACGGTCTCGCCGGTCCCGACGGCTGCCTTCGCATCGGCGCCCGCCGCCAGCAGGAGACCCACCATCGCGGCGTTGGCGTTGGTGCAGGCAAGCGACAGCGGGACGATGCCGTGCGTGTTCGCAGCCCCAGCGTCGGCGCCCGCGTCGACCAGCAGGCGCGCCGTCTCCAGGTCGTCGAGATAGGCCGCCCAGTGCAGCGCAGTCGCACCGTCCGTCTGCGTGGCGTCAACGTCCACCGAGGCGTCCAGCAGCAGCCGCCGCACCGCCGTGGTGTCCTGCAGCTTGACGGCGTCGACAAGACGCAGGTCGGGCGCCTGCGCGCTCGCATCCACCGAGCCAAGCGCCAGCGTACCGATGACGACCGGCAACCAGAAACGCATCGAACCGTTACACCCCGGTCAACCGCGGCGCCGTCCCCACCGGCCCGGCCAGGCGCGGCAGCGCCCCGGTGCTGTCGCCGATCCGGTCGATGTCCACGCCCAGCTTGTCCAGCAGCGAGACGTGCAGGTTCGCCAACGGCGTCCGCGCCGGGTAGACGAGGTGCCGGCCGCCCTTGAGCTGGCCCGCTCCGCCGCCGGCCAGCAGGATCGGCAGGTCGTAGGGCGAATGCCGGTTGCTGTCGCTCATGCCCGCGCCATACATGATCATCGCGTGGTCGAGCAGCGAGCCGTCGCCGTCGGGGGTTGCGGCCAGCTTCTCGAGGAACGACGAGAAGAGCGTCGTGTGGTACGTGTTGATCTTCGTCAGCTTCGCGAGCGACTCCGGCACGTTGCGGTGGTGCGAGAGCGGGTGGTGCGCGTCGGGCACCCCGATCTCGCGGTAGGTCCGGCCGCTCAGCTCATGCCCGGCCATGAACGTGCAGACGCGGGTGCGGTCGGTCTGCCAGGCCAGGAGCTGCAGGTCGTACATCAGCCCCGCATGATCGGCCAGGGTCGCCGGGACGCCGCGCGGGCGCTCCAGCAGCGGCACCTCCTGCTCGCCCTGCGCCTCGGCGATCTCGATGCGCCGCTCCACGTCGCGCACGGCGTCGAGGTAGGCCCCCACCTTGACGCGGTCGCCCGCGCCGAGCTCCCGCTGCAGCCGCGCCACGTCCTCGCCGACCGAGTCAAGAATGCTGCGCTGCGCCTCGCGGCGGGCGCGCCGGGCGGCCGGATCGGTGCTGTCGTTGTCGCCGAACAGCCGCTCGAACACCGCGCGCGGATTGTGCTCCATCGGCAGCGGCGTCGAGCCGCTGGCCCACGAGATGGTGTACGAGAACGCGCAACTGAAGCCGCCGCTGTCGCACGAGCCGGCGAAGTTGGCGCCTTCGAGGCCGAGCTCCAGGGACGCCAGCGGGGTCTGCTTGCGCAACTCCTGCGCCGCGATCTGGTCCATCGAGATGGCGTCCGGAATCCACTTGCCCGGATGCTCGGCGGTCAGGAACTTGGTGGCGGCGCGCGAATGCGATCCGCCGGTAATCCCGGGCGGCGGCGTGCTGTTGAGCCCGGACAGCACGAGCAGACGGTCGCGGTACGGCGCGAGCGGCTGCAGGATGGGCGTCATCTCGAAACCGGCCCCCGTGGTCGCCGGCGTCCAGCTCTGCATGACCATGCCGTTCGGCACGTAGACGGAGCCGAAGCGGACCGCCGGCTTCGCGGC
Organism: Vicinamibacterales bacterium; assembly: GCA_958296065.1. Taxonomy (GTDB): domain Bacteria; phylum Acidobacteriota; class Vicinamibacteria; order Vicinamibacterales; family UBA8438; genus WTFV01. The sequence continues at coordinate 9,619 of CATQHX010000025.1, forward strand.
CGTCTTCCGCAGCGCGCTGAGGGCCGGCACCATCCCGTCGAGGAGCGGCAGGGCGACCGCCGCACCGACTCCGCGAAGCATCGTCCGGCGCGAGATCGCCTTCTTCGTGATCATCATGATTCCGCACTCCTCATCTGGAACGGCATGCTCTTGACGATGCCCAGAACGATCGACGACCAACGGTAGTCGTCCGCCTCGGCCTCGGAAACAATCCGCCGAATCACCGGTTGGTCGTAGTGCTCCATCGTGCGCCCGACGGCGTAGCCGAGCAGCTTCTCGGCGATGGTCCGCACGATGCTGACGTCGTAGGCCAGGAGCGCCTCGCGGAACTCCGCGGGAGTCTCGACCCGCGTGCCGTCGGCGAGCGCACCCGCCGTGTCGACCGGCGCTCCCGTTTCGTCGGTGGCGCGCCAGCGCCCGATGGCGTCGTAGTTCTCCAGCACGAAGCCGGGCGGGTCCATCACGCGGTGGCACGACGCGCAAGCCGGGTTGGCGCGGTGCTGCTCCATCAGGTCGCGCATCGACAGCACCTTGCGGCCGCCGTGGTTCTCCTCGAGGGCCGGCACGTCGGCCGGCGGCTCCGGCGGCGGCATGCCGAGCACGTTGTCGAGCACCCATTTGCCGCGCAGCACCGGAGAGGTCCGGTTGGGATAGGCGGTCAGCGTCAGCAGGCTGGCGTGGCCCAGCAGGCCCCCGCGCTGACCCGGATCGACGCTCACCCGCCGGAAGCGTTCGCCGTAGACGCCGGGAATGCCGTAGTGGCGGGCGAGCCGCTCGTTGGCGAACGTGTAGCCGGCGGTCAGCAGCTCCAGCAGGCCGCGGTCCTCGCGGAGCTGGCTCTCCAGGAACAGCGTCGTCTCCCGCTCCATGTCCGCCCGCAGGTTCTCGTCGAAGTCGAAGAAGATGTCGGCATCCGGCGCCACGCCCCTGATGCGGCGGAGCTGCAGCCACTGGCTCGCGAAGTTCTCGACGAGGGCGCTGGCGCGCCGGTCGGCCAGCATGCGGCGCACCTGCCGCTCCAGCTCGTCGGGCTCGCCGAGCCGGCCCTCCTCCGCCACCTGCAACAGCTCGTCGTCGGGAATCCCGCTCCACAGGAAGAACGAGAGGCGCGAGGCGAGCTCCAGGTCGGTGAGGCGATAAGCGGATCCCGCCGGGATGTCGACCGGGTCGCGCTCCACGCGGAACAGGAACTCCGGGGCCACCAGCAGCCGCTCCAGCGCCTTCTGGATGCCCCCCTCGAAGCCCCGCTCGGCGTGGCCCGCCGCGTAGAAGCGCATCAGCGTGTCGACGTCGGCGCCGGTCACCGGCCGGCGATAGGCGCGGCGCGCCAGCGTCGCGAGGATCTGTCGCGCACACTCCTCCGCCTCCGCCTCCGCGCCGCCGGCGGGCCGGCACGTGAACAGCCTCCGGCGGCTCGGCGTGTCGCCGGGTCCGGTGGCGTCGTGCGGACCGGCGATCTCCACCCGATCGATCGCGGCGTTCCCGTGGTAGAAGCCGAGCCCGCTCAGGGAGAACCCGGACAGGCGGCGCTCGAGCACCCCGGTCGGCTCGGTGCGGGCATCGACGAACGACACGCCAAGGGTGTGCGGACCGGCCGGCGCCGGGAACCGCAGCACCAGATTGGCGTCCGCCTCGTTGGAGACGTAGTCTTCCCAAGCGGGGTCGCCGCGGATGGTCCCGAAGAAGCTGTAGGCCGACGGGTAGCCGTACTGGTCCGCATCGCCCACCGTGAAGCTGCCGACGAGCGCACCGTCGAGCCGAACCTCGATCGCATGGGACCGGCCCATCCCGACGATGTAGTCGTAGATCATCCGACGCAGCCGGACACGGATCTCGTACTCCCCATCCAGCGGGAAGTAGTGGTGGATGGCCATCCCGCCGCGCGAACCGAACGGCAGCGCCTCGCTCGCCCGGTCGTCCTGGTACTGCAGCCGCGGCGTGCTGTAGGTGGCGGCCACGTAACCGGGACCGATCGTCGGGTCGCCGACCGCGAGGCGGCTCACCCGGTTGGCCACGGCCAGATAGCGCTCGAACAGAGCGGGAGAGACCGAGAGGACCTCGCTGTTGGTATCGAAACCCTGCTGGTCGACGTCGTCGGCCGGAAACAGCAGCCAGCTCTCGTCGAGATCGAGATCGATCAGGCTCCGGACGGCGTTGATGTACTCCGCCGACGTCATCCGCCGCACCGCGGGTCGGCCCGGATACGGCTTGGCCGCCGCCGCGCGGTCGAGCTCCGTCTCCAGCCATGCCACGAAGCGATCGTGCGCCGCCCGGTCCGGGCGCGGGCGCCCCGAGGGCGGCATCATGCCGAGCCGCAGCTTGCGAACGACCGTCTCCCAGACCTCCGGGTGAGCGCCCACGTCGGCCAGGTCGAGCCCGTCGAAGGCGAAGGGAACGGTTCCCCGGTCGCTCATCCGCTCGTTGTGGCAGGTGACGCAGTAGCGGTCGAGCAGCGCCTGGTGGGCCGCGACCGGCGCGTTCGGCTCCTCAACCGCACCCTGAGCGGAAGCCGCCGCCTGGGCCGCACCGGAGCCTGCCGCCGGCTGGGCCGCACCAGAGCTTGCCACCGCCAGCGCGACCAAGGCAGTCGCCAGTATTCCCACGACTCTCATAACCCGTTCATTCTGGCGGGGCGGTTATGCGCTGTCAACGGTCTTTCGCCAGGAGTCCGTGTGAACGCCGCGTAGCACCGAGAGCGGTGAGGCGCCCGCGTGGCAAGGCGCGATGACGTTACCCCGGCGGGACCCTTCTGGACAGCAGCGCCACGAATGCATCCGGATCGTGCGGCGACATCACGATCACGTCATCCCCATCGGCCCGGTCCCGAAACCGCAGCACCACCGCGCGCGCGGAGTCGGTGACGAACGCTCGAAACGACCCGAGCCTCCGGTTCCGGAATCTCCCTGTGTACGAGAAGAACCCCCCATTTCCGCGCGTCCTCGAGGCTCCTCGAATTGCGTCGGGCGAGACCGTCGCGGATTGGAGTCCAGCCAGCGGGACGGTCGACGACCACCCCAGGCGGTGGACCAGGATGGTGTCAGTGGTCACCGTGTAGCCGCGGACCATGAACAGCGTTGCGGCAAGCAGCACTACGACCGGGATACAGACTGCGAGCCGCCGACACAACGCTTCCCCTCTCACTTTCCGCTCCGGATAGAGGATCCGGTTCAGCTCCGGCCCGAAGTACACGGCCGCGCTGGTCGCGAACAAGAGGAAGACGGCGATGATGGATGAGCCGACGAGCGATGAGCCCCACGGAGCGCCGAAAGTCATCGCATCCATCCGTCCATACTCTCCCGTTGAACGGCGTCGGCGCCCGGCAATCCAGCTGCTTCACCTCTCCAGGCGCGCACAGGCCACCTTCAGCGCAACGGCGCCGGCCGCAACCGCCGCCAGGGCCACGGGCGGACTGACGGTGATGCCGAGCAGGCTGCCTCCGATCATCCCCGTTCCGCACACCAGCAACGCCTTGCCGCCGAGGCGGTACGAGCGCACCCACGACGGTTCGGTCCGCGATTCCCGTTGCAGCCGCGAGGCAGCCAATCGATCGCGGATGATGGCAGGCATCGCGGCGCCGACAATCGCCGCCACGATTCCGAGGCTCAGGCCCGTGCGCAGACCGAGCCCCCAATACGCTGCCAGCCGGCCGCAGGAGATGACGAGCGCGCCTGTTGCGAGCAGCGTCCTGGACCACCACAACACCGGCTCGATCTCCCGTCCCGTACCGTGGTGCCGCGTCGCCAGCAGGAATGCCGCGTACATCCCGGACGCAAACAGCGGCCAGAACAGCAGCACGGTGGACTTGGCGGCGTAGGAGTCGACCTGACCGCCGGTCCAGTGACTCGGCAATCGGTCGGGCAGGTACGGCGCGTTCACAGCGGCCAGGACGAACATCGACGCCAGCATGAGAAGCGACCAACGTTCGTTGCGGAGGAGAGTCCACATGATGATCTGCCCAACGCGACCAACTTCAGACGATGACGGGAATCGTCTCGAAGAATATACAACTGCATTTGAGAACAGCTTCGGTTTCGATCATGATCGAGAGAGGGAACCACGATTCATGATCGACCTGTCCGCCTGGAAGTCGCGTGCGGCAACGCTGTTCGGTTCGGTCGCCCTCGTCTGGGCCGTGTCCCTGTACGGCCTGTTCGTGGACGAGCGGCTCATCTACGCCTTGGCGCTCGTGCCGCGCAGCATCGAGGGCCTGCCCGGCATTCTGAGCACACCGCTGGTGCACGGCTCGTTCGCCCACCTCGTCGCGAACACCATCCCGCTGCTGATTCTGGGCGGCATGGTGGTTGCCCGCGGGGTCGCCTACTACTTCGCGGTGACCCCGGCCATCGTCGTGCTCGGCGGCCTCGGGCTGTGGGTGTTCGGGAGAAACGCGGCGCACATCGGCGCCAGCGGCCTGATCTTCGGCTACTTCGGCCTGCTGGTCGCCCGCGGGTACTACGAGAGGAGCCTGAAATCCATCGCGGTCGCGATCGTGGTGGTCGTGGTCTATGGCGGCATGGTGGCCGGCGTCATCCCGCGGGGAGACCAGGTCTCGTGGGAGGCGCACCTGTTCGGGCTGCTCGCCGGCGGGCTGTGCGCCCGCGCGGCGCTCGGCAGGTCGCGTTGAGGCACACCGAACCGGTCTACGGCTACGACTCGGGCAGCAGCCGAAACATCGCGAAGACGGCGCCGAGGAGCGCGAACGTCCGCAGCGGCATCGCCGCATGCGAAGCGCGCTCAGCCTCTGACGCTCAGCCGTCCCTGACGGCCTGCCCGACAACCTCGAGCGCGCGCCCGAGCGCCTTTCGGCGCCAGAGTCGGCTGGCCGGACAAAAGCACTCGACCAGCCCCCGCCTCGCACGCCCATGCGCGGAAGCGCCGGGCATGGAATGGTGGTGCGCCCGGTTCTCGGCCCGCAGGGCGGCCAGCACGCGCAGGGGCCCGTACGTGCCGAACTCCAGGCAGGCGAAGCGGTAGGCGCTCCGCGCCGCGTGGCGCGCGAGCCACGCACCCATCACGCCGCGGGCGGCGTAGGGCGTGTCGCCGCCGACCGCCACGACGCGTTCGGGATCGAACCGCGAGCGGTACCAGCCCAGATCGTGCGCGTGCGGCGGCTCGATCAGGAGCCGGTAGTCCGCGTACAGGCCGAGCCCCGTATGCAGGTCCAGATGCACCACCTGTTCGGCCCCTCGGGTCCATTCCCAGAATCCCTCCTGGACCAGACGGGTGGATGCGGCTGCCTCGCGCCCCCCGAAGAACAGCCCCCGCGGATGCTCGTACTGCCCCGTCGCAACAGCGTCCTGAAGCACGGACAGGCCGTGACGACGAACGGCCCAGACCGCCCGCAGACGGAAAGCGTCCAGCCGCGACGGCGGTGTCGGCGGATTCAGCAGATCGTGTACACGATAGTAGTGCTCGGGCACGCCGCCGTAGGACTCGCCGTCATCGAGGAAGTTCCGGTTCAGGTCGACGTTGTGCTCGTTGGCCCGTCGCTGCCAGGCGAAGCCGAACGGGTTGACGGCATGCAGCAGCACGACGAGCGTGCCGCCGGGTATCGAGGACGCTCCCTCCCGCAAGCGGCGGAGCCAGCCGAGCTGGACGGCGGAGCCGAAGTAGCCCTCGACGCCGTGGAGTCCCGAAGAGACCACGATGGCGCGCCGGGGATTCCGGGCGCCAACCAGCGCGACATCGACGGCCAACTCGCACCCGTCCGGCCCGTGGCCAGCCAGCGTGTGGCCCTGGAGCACTCCCGCCGCCGCGCGAGCGGCCTCGCGGAAGCGCTCCCGGGCGGCTGCGTAGCTCCGCGAGAACGGATCGAACACGGAGGAAGCCGGCTACTCCGGCATGAGCGCGAACGTCCAGATGGACCCGCCGGCGGGCACCTGGCCGCGCGCGTAGCGGTTGGCGAGCCCGCCCCCGAGCCCGGATGCCACCGTCACCTGCTGCCGCCCGTTCAACGTATAGGTGATCGCCGTCGCATTGACGCTGGATCCGGTCTGGAACTCCCAGAGCGTCTCGCCCGTCTCCTCGTCGAGGGCGACGAACTCGCCGGTGATCTTCCCGGTGAACAGCAGCCCGCCGCCGGTCGCCAGCACGCCGGCCGAGCTGGGGAAGTCGTGCATCGGGATCTCCCACTTCTTCTCGCCGGTCAGCGGGTCGATGGCCACGATGTGCCCGAGCAGATCGCCCGGCTCGACCGGCGGAAAGCGGTTGGTGACCCCGGTCGAGCTCGCCCCGAGGACGAACTCCTGCGGCTCCGGAAGAAGCCGCTGGATGCGCGGCACGTGCCACGTGGTCGAATAGATAAGCCCCGTGTTCGGGTTGAAGGCGATGGGCACGGCGTTGGTGCCGCGCGACGGCCAGATGTAGACCTGCTCGCCGGCGAGGAAGTCGCGGTAGATGTCGGTCAGCACGGGCCGGCCGGTCTCCATGTCGATGTGCGTGGCCCAGTTGACGTAGACATAGGGGTGCGCGGCGATCAACGAGCAGTCGGTGCGATCGAGCGTGTACAGGAACCCGTTCTTGTTGGCCTGGATCATCACCTTCCGCATCTCGCCGTCGACCTCCAGCTCCGCCAGCACGTTCTCGTCGATGCCGTCCACGTCGTAGACGTCGTTGGGCGTGTACTGGTAGTAGCAGTGGATCTCGCCGGTCTTCGGGCGGATGGCGAGCACGGTCGAGGCGTACAGGCTGTCCAGCGCGCCGCGCGGGGCAGGATCGTACGGCTCCGCGTTGCCGGTCCCCCAGTAGACGAGGTCGAGCTCGGGATCGTACGAACCGGAGCGCCATGTCGGCGCGCCGCCGTACATCCAGGCGTCGGTGCCGGCCGGCCAGGTCTCGTGGCCGGGCTCGCCGGGCCCGGGGATCGTGTAGCGGCGCCACAGCTTCTCGCCGGTGGCCGGATCCCAGCCGTCGAGGAAGCCGCGAGTGGTGGACTCGCCGCCGGACATCCCGGAGATCAGCACGCCGTTGGCGACGATCGGGGCCCCGGTGGCGTAGTACCCCTCAGACGCATCGGCGAACTTCTGGTTCCACAGCTCCTCGCCGGTCTCCATGTCGAGCGCGAGGACGTGGTTGTCGACGGTCACCCGGAAGAGCCGGCCGTCGTAGATTACGGGCCCGCCGCGGTTGAAGCTGCTGCGCCGCCGCGATCCCTCTTCCAGGACGACCGGCGTGCGCCAGATCTGGCGGCCCGTTTCCAGGTCGATGGCGAAGGTCCAGCTCCCGTTGATGGCGTAGAGCACGCCGTCGTAGATGGCGGGCGCGGCCAGCTCGCCCGACTGGTTCATCAGGCTCGTGCTCCAGATGGGCACCAACCGGTGGATGTTGGACTTGTCGATCTGCTCCAGCGGACTGTAGCTCTTGCGGTCGTACCCCATGCTGTGGACGAGCACGTCCTCCGGGGTCCGTGGGTCGTCGATCAGCTCTTCGTCGGTCTGGGCCGACGCCGGGCTCGACCCCAATCCCAGAAGCACCGCGAGGAGAGCAGCCGTCTTCTTCATCATCAGCCTCCAATGGTCCGCGTCCGGCCGCGAACCGGCGCAACGGGGAACTTCCCATCCGCTGGAACAGCGGCTGGGGGCCATCATACGGGGTCGCCGCCAGCGCCGCCAAACCCGTCTCGAGGCTCCGTGTTCGGCCCCAGCCCCCACCGCCCCAGGAGCATACGCCGCAGAACTCACTTCGTGGCGTTCTGCGGCGTATGCTCCTGGGCGGTCCAGAGGCCGTCGGTACCGGATCAGCCCCGGGGACCGGACTGCGCCAGCGCCCAGGTCTGCAGGAACGAGAGCCGGCCCGCGCGCTCGCGCGGCCGCATCCCGGTGGGCGGCCCGCCTTCGAGCTCACGCTCCAGTGCCCGGATGATCGTTTGCCGCGTGGCATCCGGCGTGCGTGTGAGATCGAACCAGGGGTCCAGGGCGACCTCGACAACGCGCGCAGACCAGTCGGTTACCGGTCGCCCCGCGGCGTCCATGAGGCCGCGCAGCTCGTCGGCGGTGACGGCCCGGTTGTGCGACGGATCGCGCATCCGTTCGAAGGTGTTGTATCGCACGGCGAGATCCGCGTCGTCGGGAGAAAGCAGATCCACGATGGCCAAGGTGCCCGAGGCCCCCACGACGCGCGCCATCTCCGCGATTTTTGCCGCGGGTTCCGCGAAGTGGTGGAGCCCGAGACGACACAGGACGAGGTCGAACTGCCCATCCGCGAACGGCAGGCGGCCGGCATCCGCCCGCATCGGACGCAGGTTGTCCAGACCTGCTCGCTCGACCTCTGCGCGCAACGCTTGCAGCATCGCCGACGTGACGTCGACGGCCACGACCGACCCGACGTGCGGTGCCGCCGCGCGGCTCAGGTGACCGGTGCCGGCGGCGACATCGAGCGCGACCGTCGTCGCCTCCAGCGGCAGGGACTCGACCACCCAGCGCAGAAGCTCCTCGCGGCCCAGCGTGAGACCGGGATCGGCGAAACCCGGCGCCTGCCGGGTGAATTCCAACTGCACACGGTCGATCTGGCTCGTCACGGCTCTTCGACGCTACCATGATCCCCATGCCCTTTTCCAAAGTCGTCCCACTCGCCGGTCTGGCCGCCCTCGTGCCCGACGGCGCGTCGGTCGCCCTGGGCGGGAGCTTTCTCCACCGCGGCCCGTTCGCTCTCGTCCGGGAGTTGATCCGCCAGCACAGGACGTACCTGGAAATCGTCAAGCAGTCTCCCGGCTACGACATCGACATCCTGTGCCGCGCCGGCGCGGTGGCCCGGGTGCGTGCCGGCATCGTCGCCATGGAGGGTCATCTCGGCCTGGCGCCCGCGTATCGCCGGGCGGTCGAGCGACAGGAAATCGAGCTGGAGGAGCACGCCTGCATGACGCTCACCGCGGGCCTGCGGGCGGCGGCCTACGGAGTGCCGTTCCAGCCGGTCGGAGGCGTCCACGGCTCGGATCTGCCTGCCCTCAACCAGTGGGCCTCGGTTCCCGATCCGTACGGCTCCGGCGAGAACGTGTGGGTGATTCCGGCGATCCGACCCGACATCGCGGTCATTCACGTCAACGAAGCCAACGAGCGGGGCGATGCCCGCGTCTACGGCACCTCCCACTGGGACCGCATCCTGAGCCGTGCGGCGAAACGGGTCTTCGTGGTGGCGGAGAAGCTCGCCCCCGTCGCGTCGTTCCGGGAACGCCCCGAGCTCACGCTCATCCCCGGGTTCATGGTCGAAGCCGTGACCGTGGTCCCGCACGGTGCGTGGCCCGGATCGTGCTGGCCGCTCTACGAGGTGGACTACCCGGCGGTCGAAACCTACATGCAGTCCGAGGGTCTGCCGGAAGCGCACCTGGCGGCGGCGCCCGAGTGTCGCGAGCCCGTCCATGCCTGAGCGCTGGTCCGCGTTCTCGTACCTGGTCACGAATCTCGCCCGCTTCATTCGGCCGGACGAGGTGACCTTCAGCGGCGTGAACTCGACGCCGCCGATGCTTGCCTGCCTGCTCGCCAAGCGGGCCTACGACTTCGACTTCGTCTACATCAACGTGGCCGGGGGCGTACAGCCGACTCCATCGGTAATCCCACGCTCGAGTTCCGACCCGGTGCTGGCGGAGGGTTCCACCGCCATCTTCTCCAATGAGGACTTCTACGATCTCTGTACCCGCGGCGGGATGGACCTGTGCTTCCTGGGGGCCGCGCAGGTCGATGGCCTGGGCCGCACGAACGTATCGGCCATCGGCGACTGGCACGCTCCAAAGGTGCGGCTGCCGGGGGGCGGCGGCGGCGCCGTGATGTTGCCCACCGCCCGGCGGGCCGTGACGTGGCGCACCGAGCACTCGAGGCGCACGCTGGTGGAGAAGCTGGACTTCGTGACCGCCGCGGGCGGCCTCCACGGCGTCGTCACTCCGCTGGCGGTCTTCGAGCTGCGCGATGGCAGCCTCGCGTTGCGTTCCTGGCATCCGGAAGCCTCGCTCGTCGAGGTGCAGCGACGGACGGGCTTCGCGTTCGACGCCACCGGCGCGGCTCCGACGCCGCCTCCGGGTGCTCGAGAAAGCGCCGCGCTGCGCTCTCTCGATCCTGATGGACAGTTCGAACGCGAGGCGAACGTGGCGCTACGGTAGCGACACCACGGCGGGCTTCGTGCTGGGACGCCACCAGGAACACGTTCGAGACTTGGACGGACGGACGCTTGAAAAAGGCTTGCACAACGGCCCCTCAGATCGTGGGACGAGAGCACCGGCCATGGCGGCATCCTCGTTGAGCCACCTGCTGCGGGAGAGGATCTCCCGGCACGCGCCGGGCGGGCGGACGGCGCTGCTCGGCCGGACCGGCTCGACGTCCTACGCGGAGCTCGGTGCGAGGATCGACGGTTACGCGAACGCTTTCCGACAGGTCGCCCGCGGTGAGCCGGTCGGCCTGACCGCGTCGCGTTCCGCGGACTCGGTCGCACGCTTCTTCGGCGTCATGCAGGCGGGCGGCTGTCCCTGCTTCGTCGAACCCGGGCTCAAGCCGGAGCCCCTGATCCTCCGAGCGCACGCCGTCGGCATGCGGCGGATCGTGGTCGAAGAAGAGGCGGAAACCGCCGTGCAGGATCTCGAACACGGCGGCCTGCAGGTGCATCGCGGGACCGACCTGCTCCGCGAGTCGCGCAGGTCGGGACGCACCAGGGTCATCCGCGCGTCGGTCGGTCGTGCCGACCTGGCGATGATGCAGTTGACCTCGGGCAGCACGGGGCTGCCGAAGGGCGCCCTGCTCACCCACGGCAACCTGCTGCGGCACGCGGCGGGCATCATCGAGAGGACGAGGCTGACCGCGGCGGATCGCCTGCTGCACGTGATGCCGCTGCACCATACCAACGGCGTGAACAACCAGCTCATCGCACCGTTTCTGGTCGGGGCGACCGTCGTGCTGGCCGAGCGGTTCCGGGCGGAGGACGTCGAGGACCAGATCGCCGCTCACGGCATCACCTACCTGACCGGCGTGCCGACGATGTACTCGCGGATGCTCCCGCATCTGCGCGACCAGGCGCGGCTGCGCTCGCTGAGATTCCTCCGTTGCGGGTCGGCGCCCATCACGGTGCGCTTGCACGAGGAGGTCGAAGCCGCCTTCGGCGTGCCGCTGGTCGTGTCCTACGGGTTGTCCGAGGCCACGTGCACCTCAACCATGAACCCCGTGGGCGCGCGCCGCGTCGGAACCGTCGGCACGGTGCTGCGCGGCCAACACGTCCGGGTCTTCTCACCCGGAACGGAGGCGGAAGTGCCGGCCGGCGCAGAGGGAGAAATCCGCATCGCGGGCCCCTGCCTGATGCGAGGCTATGCTGGAGAGGAGCCGGAAACCGGAGAAGAGCCGGAATCTCCGATCCGCGACGGGTTGCTGCGAACGGGTGACCTCGGATGCTTCGACGGCGATGGATACCTCACGGTCACCGGCCGCCTCAAGGATCTGATCGTGCGCGGCGGCGAGAACCTGTCCCCGGGGGCAATCGAGGACGTCCTGGCACGGCATCCGGGCGTGGCCGCGTGCTGCGTGGTGGGCGCGCCGCATCCCGACCTGGGCGAAACGCCGGTGGCGTTCGTCGTGCGCAGCGGCGCCGAGCCGGTGGACGCCGCGGAGCTGACCGCCCTGGTTCGCGACGGGCTGTCCCGGGTCGACGCGCCGACGGCGGTCCGCTTCCTGGCATCGCTGCCTGTCAACGCGGTGGGCAAGGTGGACCGGAAGGCGCTGCGAGCCAGCAGCACGCGGCCGCACGACCAGGAGCTTGCGCCGCAGAACGCAGCGAAGCGGAGTTCCGGGTCGCAAGGTCGTGGAGCCGGGGGGATGGGCCGAAACGCCGAGCCGGCGCGGCGTTTCGGGGCGCTATCGGACGGCAGCGACCGTCCTTCGGATCAGTGACGTGAACGCATCGGTGAGACCGTCCGTGCGAGCCAGGATGACGCCTTCCCGGTCGACGAGCGCATAGGTGGGAAGGGCGCGAACGTCCCAACGCCGCGCGATGTCGCTCGCCGGGCCGGCGTGCCAGTTCGTCCACGGCATCGGCTCGTCCCGCCCGAGCTCGATGACCGCCTCCGGCGCTTCGTCAACGCTGATCGCGAGCAGGGTGAATCGATCCGCGGGCAACTCGGCGACCAGCTCGCGCAGCGCCGGCAGCTCGACGGCGCAACGCCGGCACCCGGTCGCCCAAAATTCGATCAGCACCACCCGGCCGGCGTAGGCCGACAGGCGATCCTCCGACCCGTCCAGCCGCCTGCCAACCATCTCCGACAATGCACCCCCGACGGTCGCGTGCCGGATGCCGTGGATCAGGCTCGCCTCCGCCGCCGCGAAGGTCGGCGGCATGGATGCGAAGGAGCTGCCCGGCTCTTGCGCCGGGGCGAACGCCTCCTGCTCCACCCCGGCGCTCAGACCGGACGCCGCCTCGAGAGCGCGCCGCCGGCTCGCTTCGCGGACGCGAGGCTGCGACCAGAAGCCGTTGGCGGACCGCATCAGGCCGACCGCAACGTAGTACCGCGCCATGGCGCGCACCGCCGGATCGGCAGTGTTCGCCGCCATCTGTTCGAAGAACGCGTCGATTTCCCGCGCCATCGACTGCCCGTTCGGCGCGAATGTCCGACCGGCGTCCAACTGCATCATGACTCGCGGCCACTCCTCGAAGTGCGGCGCGTGGGCGGCCAGCGTCCGTGCCCCCACCGCCATGTGCCAGTCCGCGTCCGGTTCGGCGTTCGTGTGGGCCACGAGGAACCCCGCAGCCTCGATCAGCCGCTCCTGCGCCCCGCCCGCCTCTACAATCGCCGTCGCCGCCGCGATGGCGCGACGGGTGTTCGGACGCTCGGACCACGCATCCTGCCGCCGGCGCCACTTCGCCTCGGCCGGGATGTCCGCGAGGGCGAGCTCGCGTTCGAGATCCGTCCAGGCTCGCTGCCTCTCGAGATACTCCTCCACCACTGCCCAGTCGGGACCGACATCGCCCGGCAGCGGCAGACGCGGCGGCCGGAACGCGAACGTTCGGCGCCGTGGCGCCGCGATGGCGGCGGCGCCGCCCGTGAGCGGCAACCGTCGGATGCGGCTCTGCAACCAGTCGCCGGCGCCATCGGGAACCAGATCCGGCGGCGGCGCCGGAACGACAAGGCCCGGCCGCAGGGCGTACAGCACGGCCGCGATCAGCAGCAGCAGCAGCAGCAAGGCCGACCCGGTGCCGACCCAAACCGCCGGACCGACGTGCGATCGCCGGCCGCCACGCGGAATCCGTCGCTGCATCGAGCTCCTAGTAGAAGAGCATCGCGACGACGACGAGGAGGATCGCCAGGATGACGAACCACTGCCAGATCTCCTGCTGGTCCTCGGACGGAATGAGCTGGAAGGTGATGGCGCGGTGGGCGTCGATGGCATTGCGCAGGAACGGCGCCGCCGACAGGCCGAGGCTCTCCAGAACGAACGAGCCGCCCCCGGAGCGCTGGTCGAACATCGCGACGCCTTCCGGGTTGACCCGCGTGCGGATGCCTTCGAGATCCGCCTCGAGCGTCTCGTCGAAGTCGATGCCGCGGACGTAGTCCTGCAGCACGATGTCGACGTCGACGCCGGTTCGCGTGCCGATCACCACCGGATAGACGGCCAGCCCGCGCCGGCCGAACTCCGAGAGCGCCTGGTCGAGGCGGGAAATCTGCTGGTTGTCGGCCGCGAAGTCACCGTCGGTGAACAGCAGCACGACCCTGTCGGAACGCTGTGTCGGCTGCCAGTCCTCGTCCCCGCTGTCGAAGCGGTCCTGGTTGTCGAGCGACTGGTAGACGTGCTCGAACGCGGCCGCGATGTCGCTGTCCCAGGGAAACGCGTCCCCCGAGAGCGCCTGCGGCGGCGCGATCTGCCCCAACTGCTCGACGAAGCGCTCGGCGTTCGACGACAGGTGCACCTGCCGCAACGCCGTGGTGCCGAAGACGAACAGGGCGACCCGATCGCCCGGCGTCAGGATCTCCTCGGTGTAGAGCCCGAGGGCCTCCCGCACCGCGATCCCCAGCCGCGAGGGACCGAGGTCGCGGACCCACATCGACGCGGAGGCGTCGATGATGACGGCCACGTCGACGTCGCCGCGCTTGAAGCTCGACCCGCCGTAGACCCAGAAGGGCCTCGCCGCGGCGAGGCTGAGAATGCTCAGCGCCAGGACGCCGAGGAACCAGAACTTGATGTGTCCGAACAGCGGATAGGACGAGCCCTCCGTCCTCGGCGGTCGGAGGCGCAACCGGAGGATGAAGATCCCGATGCCGAACAGCAGCAGAATCCCGGCCACCGGTACGAACGTCAGGTACTCGGGATTCTGGAACTCGACACTCTCGCGCAGCGCGGATTGCAGCTCGCCCATCCCGAACGCCCCCCGTCTGGCGTCATCCGCGCCGGCGGCGCACCGGCGTGCCCTCGCCGCGCATCTGCTCGAGTTGCGGCGGCTCGGCCTCGCGCAACGGTTCCAGCGCCCGGCGCACCGCCTCGGGATCGCTGGTCAGATCGTAGTTCCACTTGAAGTCGAAGCGGCCTGACGTATCGGCCCGCAACGCCCGCTCGTAGTCGGCGTTCACGTCGTCGAGCACCTCCTCGATGATGGCCGCCTTCTTCGGCTGACCATCCGGGTCGTCGTCGGAGATCGCCCGATAGCGCTGCCGTGCGAGCTGAAACTTGGCGCTCGCCAGCAGGTGCGATGCCCGCGGGTCGTCGATCTCGTCGGCCAGGTCGCGAACGACCGCCTCGAAGTCCCCGGTAAGGTAGTTGTACGACGCCTGCTGCAGAAACGCATCCGCGAAGAGATAGGCGTCGGAGAACCAGCCGAGCCCGAGGCTTCGGCTGCGCTCGTAGAACCCGGTCACCTCGGCGAGTTGCAGATCCGCCTCCTCGTAGTCGCCGCGGTCGACGGAGTCGCTCAGCGCGTCGAGGTTCGCGTAGAAGCCGCCGAGACTGCGCGACGGAATCGCCACGAGCGCCAGAAACACGATCGCCAGGACGAAGCCGAGCAGGAATTTGAACGACCGTTCCTTGTCGAGAAGGTCCGTCAATGCCACGTCTGTATTCCCCCTGTGACCGGCTGGACTGCCCTTACGGACTCGTCCCCCAGAACAGCTCCGCAACGAACCCGAGCGGGATGCCCACCACCAGCAGCCCCATCGCAAGCAACAGGAACCGACCGTAAATCGGGACCTTCAGGGCCCGATGGCGCTGCTCGACCCGCACCGCCTCGCGCTCGTCGATCGCCTGGTAGGCCTCGAGCAGGCTGTCCTCGTCGGTCACGTCGAAGTAGTCGCCGCCGTACTCCCGGATCATCTCGATGAGGCGCGGCGTGCTCGGATGCCCGATCATCGCTGTCCGGATGTCGCTCGTGTTGATATAGATGATGTACGGCGTGACGTTGCGCTGGCTCAGCGCTGCGAACTCCGCGTCCGGAAACTCGTCGACCGCGGCGTCGGTCACGATCAGCACGGCGCGGTTGACCTGGTCGCCGCCGAGCGCCGCCTCGTCCTGATCGAGCTGCCGCGTGATCGACTGCAGCGGCCGGATGATGTTGGTGTCCCCCTCGGCGGGTACGATGCGCACCTTGTCGGGCGGGACGACCATCGCCTTGTCGAGCCGCTGGGTCATCACGTACGGCGCGTCCCACACCTGGAAGTAGTACAACTCGTCGTCCATGACGAAGTCGTCCACCATGTACGGATAGGTCGAGAACAGCCACAGCGAGACCCGGTCGTTCTTGCCCTGGCGCATGTCGAGGAACCGCAGGTGCGCGTCGCGCGCCACCTCGGCCTTCGACTTCCCCGTGTCGGGGAACTCCCAGGCCATCGAGCCGGACGTGTCGACGAGGTCGACCCGCACGCGCGACTCGATGTAGCCGCTCACCTCCTCGGTCGCGGTCAGGAACGGGTCGGCCGCGGCGAAGAGCATCAGGGCCAGGGCGCTTCCCACGAGCACCTTCGGCAAGGAGTGCGCCGTCTGGACCCACAGCCGCTTGGTGTGCCTGCGGTCGATCACGTGCCCCGAGTGCTGGCGCACGTGCTTGCGGCGGCGGAACATCAGGCGGGCCGCGGAAGCCACCATCACGACGCCTACGGCAATCGAGAGCGCCGTCGCCATCCCGATGTCGCCGTAACGCACCTGAGCGAACTCCGTCTCCAGCAGTTCGACCAGGCCGGTGTTCAGAAACGCGACGAACTCGTTCCAGGGTTGAAGCATGGCACTACTCGTCGAACATGCCCGTGAACGCGCGCCAGAGGCGCACATGCGGGCGGAGCGCCGCCAGCGCGTCCTCCAGCAGCCGGGCCTCTTCCTTGGGGTTCACGATGGTCGACGCCTCGCCCTGCTCGAGCCCCGCATGGTGCTCGACGAGCCGGGATGCGAGCGTCGCCAACGCCGTCTTGCGTCCGCCGTCGTCGAGTCCTTCGATATGCCGCAGGATGTCCTTCGGCGTGTCGCCGCTGCGCAACGCCGGCAACTCGGCCCGCAGATACTCCCGCGTGGAGATGACCAGATCCTGCTTGAGATCGCCGAGCGCCCCGTTGCCCCCGGCCGCATCGAGCGTGCGCACGTAGCCCTGCAGGGTCCGGCGGGCCTCCCAGATGGACGGCGGGGCGGGTATCTGGGCCTCCAGCCGCTCGATCTCCTCGAGCTCGCGGGCCACCTCGGTGGGAATCACTTCCTTCTTGCGCCACTGCCGCACGAGAAACACCAGCCACAGGAGCAGGGGCAGCGGGGCCACGGTCCAGGCCGCCGTGCTGAAGAGCGTGGCGCGACCGCCGAACTCGCCGAGCTCGATCGTGTCCCGGATGTCGAGGACCGGCACGTCGGTCATCGTCGAGACGTAACGCACAAGACCCTGTCCGCCGTCCACCTGCTGGATCTCCGCCTCCTCGATGTCCTCGCCGAGGTCGCGGATCAGGTAGTAGAAGGCGAAGGACGGGACGAGGTAGACGGCCTTCTCCGGAGCGATGATGCGCAGCCCGTACTCGAAGTCCCAGATGTGCTCGTCCTCGATCTGCCGCTTCACCACGTTGAGCGACACTGCCTCGAAGGGATGCACCGGCAGGTTCTCCGGCACCATCCGATCCTCGAGGATGATGATCTCGCGGCCCTCGGAGATGAGGTCCGGGAAGCGCAGGCGGTAGGTCTGCGAGATGACGTCCCCGGTCTTGACGACGGTGGGCTCGAGCTCGAGAGTCTCGACGGCGATCGGCGACTGCGCGGCCGCGGAACCCGCAAACGCCAAGGACACTACGAACGTCACGACGGCGGCGCGTCTCACCATGCTTCCTTCCGTTCCAAGCTAGCGGGCGGTCCGCGCGATCAGAAACTCCGCCAGTGCGTCGGCGTGGTTCCGGGGCGTCAGCACGACCGAATCTACCCCGCTCTTGTGCTTCAGCATGTACTGGAGCTCCGACATCCGCTCCTCGATCGTGCGCCGGATGGCGCCCGCCTTGCGGGCGGAGATGACGGTCTGCCGGTCGGTCTCCATGTCGTTGATCCGGATGTAGCCGAGACTGCTCCTGACCTCGAATTCCTCAGGATCGTCCACGATGAGCATCATCATATCGTGCTTCGCGGCCAGCGTGCCCAGCAGTTTGAAATCGAGCGACGCGCGGTCGTTGACGAAGTCGACCGCGTCGGAGATCAGGATGAGCGTGTGGCGGTTCTTCAGGCGCGACGCGATGAACCGGAACGGCACCGTGAAGTTCGCTGCCCGCTTCTCGGGGAATTGCCGCTGGAGCTCGATCTTCTCGAAGATCTGCTTGGCGATGTAGAAGACCTGCGGGTTGCCGAGCTTGGGCTTGACGAACGTCTCGATGCGGTCCGAAAAGCCGAGCAGGCCCACCGGATCGCGAACGTTGGCGCGGGTGAGCCCGATGTTGCCGATCAGATCCAGCATCAGCATGGCCTTGCTCGACGCCTGCGAGAGCTGGAACAGGATCGACGACGACAGGTCGGCCACGAAGAGAGTGCGGAGCTCCTTCGGCTCCATCCGCTCGATGCGGAACAGCTTCTCCGGGTAGGTCCGCAGGCTGAGCACCCACGCAATGTCCTTGAGCGGCTGGCCCGGCCGCCACTGGTCGACACCGACGATGTCGTAGCCGGCGCCCTTGAAGCCGCTCTTGTGGTCGCCGTAGTGGATCGAGGTGGACTTCTTGCGCGTCTTGATCCCGTGCTTGATGTTCCGGAATCGCGCGAAGACCTCCTCTATTTCCACGGCGGGATCTCCATGTCCGCCACGATCTGGCGGAGCAGATCCTCCTTGTTCACCGAGAACTCCATCCCTTCGCGCAGCACCAGGCGATGCGCCAGCACCGGCTCGGCCACGGCCTTGATGTGGTCCGGCGTGATCACGGTGTCGCCGTTGAAGAAAGCGAAGGTGCGCGCTACCGCCTCGAGATGGAAGTGCACGCGGGGCGAAATGCCGACCCGGATGTACTCCCTGACGGTGCGCGTGGCGCGCCCCTGGACGCGGTGCGGCCGCGTGTTGCGGATCAGCCGCACCTTGTACTGCTGCCCGTAATCCGACATCTTCACGGTGTCGAAGATGTGCTGGGCGATGTCGAGCACCTCGTGGAGGTTCGTCAGCTTCTCGACGTGCTTGCCGACGACGTTGCCGGAGGTGATGTTCAGCTCGTCGTCCTCGCTCTCCGGGTCCATCATGTTGATCGAGAGCGTGGTGCGGTCGAG
Source organism: Vicinamibacterales bacterium (assembly GCA_958296065.1). GTDB lineage: Bacteria > Acidobacteriota > Vicinamibacteria > Vicinamibacterales > UBA8438 > WTFV01. The sequence continues at coordinate 28,263 of CATQHX010000025.1, forward strand.
CTGCGCCACCGGGTTGGCGAACGTCCCCTCCTCCTCGCCGAAGATGTTCTCCGTGCAGATCACCATGAAGAAACGGGGGCCATCGATGTCGTTGTAGTCGCCCGACAGCGGGAAGAGGGGCAGCATCTTCCCTTCGGCCATGTCGCCGTAGTCGGAATTGAGGGTCGCCGAGCTCTCCTCCATCCCCTCGAGCACCGCCGCCTTGGTCTTCCCCGACAAGCGGTTGTCCTCGTCGATGAGGACGATGTGGGCCATCAACTTGCCCGGCTTGAAGTGGATCTTGCGGCTGCCGTCCACCTCCTCGACGATCGTCTCGTAGCCGAGGATGTCCTCCGGCATGTAGGTGGGCAGCCCCTGGATGCGCTCGAACTTGGCGTCGATCGCCATTGCACACGCGCTGACCAGGTCGGTCTTGCCGGTCCCTGTCGGCCCCCGGAACATGATGTGGGGCTGGCGCAGCTTCTTCCCCTGGCTCAGCTTGTCCGTGTACGGCAGGAGCGTGAAGAACGCCCACGAAAGAATCCGCGCCGCGTCGTCGAGCCCGTACAGCCACTTGGTGGACTCTCTCTGGAAGCGCTGCACGACCTCGTTGGCGCGATCTCGGTCAACGGCCGGTCTGGTCTCGACAGTCATCGCTCGTACGAGCCGCCTTTCACACGGAGGAAACGCTCTGGAAAAGTGCAAAGCATATCAGTGTCGCCGACTCCGCGCTAGGATTGGCGCCGCACCGGAGAAACGGGACCGACGCCGAGTCAGGCCGGGTTGAACGGCCAGTCGGAACCGCCGGCGACGGTTGTCGGGCAGCCGCCGCACTTGGCATCCAGCCGGCGGAGTGGCAACATGGAAGGTTCGGCCGGCGCGACGAGCAGCCGGCACTGGACGCCAGGAACCGGGAGGAACGGAAGATGCCATTGATGACGGCGGAGGACTACAAGAACAGCCTGCGAGACGGCCGAACGGTCTATTACCGCGGGAAGCGCGTGGAGGACGTCACGACTCATCCCGTCATCGGCCGCGCGGTCGAGCACGCCGCCATCGACTACCGCATGGCGCACGACGCCTCGGACCGACCGCTGGCCGTCATTGACGGACCTGACGGCCCCTGCTCGCGGTACTACGCCATTCCCGCCACGCCGGACGACCTGCTCCAGCGCAGCGCGCTCATCGAGCGGGCCACGGCCCTCGGCGGTACGCTGGTGGTCCTGGTCAAGGAGATCGGCACCGACGCACTGTTCGCCCTGCGGCTGATCGCCGGCCACATGGACCGCAAGAACAAGACCAGCTACCTGAAGCGCGTGGAGGCGTTCCACGCCCACTGCCGGGACCGCGACCTTGCGGTGGCGGTAGCGCAGACCGACGTCAAGGGCGATCGCAGCAAGGGACCGACCGAGCAGGCCCACCCGGACTACTACGTGCGGGTGGTGGGGCAGGACTCCGACGGGCTGACGCTGCGCGGCGCCAAGGTGCATACCTCGGTATCGACCAACGCGCACGAGATCATCGTGCTTCCCACCCGCAACCTGGCGTCCGGCGAGGAAGCATACGCCGTTGCGTGCGCAGTGCCGGCCAACGCACCGGGGCTGACGATGCTCGCCAGCGGCTTCGGCCGCTCGGGCAACGCCTTCGAGAATCCGATCAGCGCACAGCACAAGATGATGGAGACGCTGACCGTCTTCGACGACGTGAAGGTGCCGTGGGATCGCGTTTTCCTGAACGGCGAGGTGGAAATGGCGGGACCGCTCGCCAAGACCTTCGTCGAGTTCCACCGTTTCACCGCGGTCAGCTACAAGCTTCCGCTCGTGGACCTGTTCGTCGGCGCCTCGCACCTGATGGCGGAGTACAACGGCATCCTGCGCGCCGGCCACGTACGCGACAAGCTGGCGAAGCTCATCAGCTACGCGCAGATCTGCCGCGGCATGACCCGCGAGGCCGCGCGCGAGGCAAGCGTCGTGGACGGCGTCGCGGTGCCCAATGCCGAGCTCATCAACATCGCCAAGCTGTATTTCGCGACCAACTACCACCAGGCGCTGGCGTGGGTGCAGGACATCGCCGGGGGCCTGCTGGCGACGGGTCCGAGCGCCGAGGATCTCGAGGACCCCAAGCTGGGTGCGCTGATCGACAAGTACCTCGGCGCCGCCGGAGCGCCGGCTCGCGACCGCCTGCGCCTGATGAACCTGATTGCCGAAATCACGACCACGGACTTCGGTGGCTACCAGGCGGTGCTGGCGGTGCACGCGGAAGGCAGCATCGAGGCCGAGAAGATGACCATCTGGCGGCAGCACGACATCAAGCCGCGCGTGCGCTATGCGAAGCGGCTGGCGGGAATCGACGCCTGATTTCGAAACCCCAACGGGATGGCAGGACCGCGCCTACTCGGCGAACATCGCGGCCAGCACGTTCAATACCGGCGCGCGGTGCGCGGCGCTCAGATGTCCGAGGCCGCGACCCAGCCTGGACTTGTCGATCGCACGCAGTTGATCCAGAGCGACCTCGCCACTCTTCGCATCATGTTCCACGCTAACCCGCGTGGGCCATCCCCGGAGCCGAGTGGTCAATGGGGCGACGATCACCGTGTTGAGGTTGGCGTTCATTTCGTCCGGCGAGACCACGAGCACGGGCCTGTGGCCGGCCTGCTCGCTACCCCGGGTCGGGTTCAGGTCCACCCGCCAGACACTGAACCGCGGAACACCTACCACTCCCACTCACCGTCATCGAATACGGTTTCCGACGCACCGAGCAGCAGCAACGGCTCGTCGACGGCGCCCGCCCAACGTGACGGGTCGCTCCATCCCGAACGCGCTCCCCGCACCACGCTGCGGATCTCGAGATCGACGACGTCACCGGCCGTTGCGGAGATCGCGCGCAACTCGTGGGCGGGGACGATCAGCCCGATGCTGTTGCCGACCTGGCGCAGCCTTGCCCGCATGCGCGTCCTTTCTCGTTCCAACAAAGTAACAACATGTTATCGTACGGCCCGTGGAACCCGCGGGCGGGTCGGAACGCTGGCGGCGGCTTGCGGGGCACCGCGGACGAAACGGCGGCGCGACCGGGCGAACCGGTTCCGAGCGGCGGAATCAGGTCCGCATGACGCGGAACGCGAGCGGCGGGGCCGGCTTCTCCGCCTCGGCCAGGGCCTCGGCGATCAGATGGTGCTGGGGTGAGAGGTGGCAGACCGGATCGGTCGCAGTGGCGTCCCCCGTCATCAGATAGGCCTGGCAGCGGCAGCCGCCGAAGTCGATCTCGCGACGGTCGCAGCTTCGGCACGGCTCCGGCAGCCAGTCGGTTCCTCGGAAGCGTTGGAAGACGTCGGACCTGAACCAGATCTCCTCCAGCGACGAGTCCCGCACGTTGGGAAACTCGAGGCCGGGAATCTCCCGTGCCGTCTGGCAGGGCAGTGCCGCCCCGTCGGGTGCCACGGCCATGAAGACCATGCCCCAGCCGTGCAGGCACGCTTTCGGAAACTCCTCGAAGTAGTCCGGCAGCACGTGCACGACGTCCAGCCGGCCGGTGCTCGCCGCGAGCTTCTCGTCCACGACCCGCCGCGCGCGCTCGACCTGCGCACGCGTCGGCATCAGCGCCGCGCGATTGCGGAACGCCCAGCCGGTGTACTGCGTGTTGGCCAGCTCCAGCCGGTCGACGCCCCAGGCGAACGCCGTGTCGATGACCTCGCCGATCCGTTCCAGATTGTGCCGGTGCAGCACGACGTTGAGGGTCACCGGAAACCCGATTCGCTTGGCCGTCAGCACCGCGTCGCGCTTGCGGTCGTAGGAGGGGGCGCCGGCCAGCCGGTCGTTCGACTCCGGCTCGGTGTCGAGCAGGCTCACCTGCAGGTGGTCGAGCCCCGCCTCACGCAGACGCTCGATCATCTTCGCGTCGGCCACCGTGGCCCCGGTGCTCAGGTTCGAGTACAGCCCGCAGTCGCGCGCAACGCGGCACAGATCGAGGATGTCGCGGCGGACGAGCGGCTCTCCGCCGGAGAGATGAAGCTGCGCCACACCCAGCTCCGCCGCCTGCTCGAAGACCCGCACCCAGGTAGCGGTGTCCAGCTCGCTCTTGTAGCGGGCGAGTTCCAGCGGGTTGCTGCAGTACGGACACTGCAACGGGCAGCGATAGGTGATCTCGGCCAGCAGCGCGCGCGGCCGGGGCAGCTCAGTCGGCGGCGGCATCATTCACCAGTCCTCTCTCGGCGAGCTGGCCGAGGAACTCCCGCACGTCGTCCTCGGGCTCGGCCCCGGGAAACATCTCCTTGAGCGCCGCCACGATTTCCTCCAGCGACCTTCCGTCACACAGCTTGACGATGGCGGCGCTCGGCTCGTTGAGCAGCATCATCTCTTCGGGGAAGACGAGCTGGTGCTCCTTGCGCACCTTGTCCCAGCGGTAACGGGTGTGGGGCGCCAGCACCGGACGGCGGATGCCGCCGTCCCTCGTCACCCGGCCGCCCCGTTGGTCGGAGTCACGCACTGATGATAGATGGCATCGAGCTGCGCCCAGAGCAAATCGCACTTGAAGCCCAACGCGGCCGCCGCCCGCTCCTGCTCCGGGCGCGTCGCGCAGTGGTCCAGGACGATTCCGAGCCCGTGGTCAGTGTCGCGCGGCGCCTGCGTGAGGCGCGACCGGAAATAGGCAAGCGCTTCCGGATCGATCCAGGTGTAGTGTTCCTCGAACGCCGCCAACCGCGTCGCCATCAGGTTCGGCGAGAAGAGCTCGGTCAGCGACGAGGCGACGCCCTCCACCCACGGGCGCGTCTCGACGAACTTCACGTAGGCGTCAACCGCGTAGCGCACGCCGGGAAGCAGCCGGCGGTCGTCCTCGAGCTCCTCCGGGGCCACGCCGGTAGCGGCGGCCAGCCGCAACCACTTGTCGATCCCGCCGGGGCCGCTCTCCGTTCCGTCATGGTCGTGGATCCGCTGGATCCACTTCTGGCGGATCGCGCGATCGGGACACCTCGACAGCAGGATGGCGTCCTTGATCGGGATGTTCTTCTGGTAATAGAAGCGGTTGGCGACCCACAACTGAAGCTGTTCCCTGCTCAACCGGCCGTCGTTCATCAACCGGTGAAAAGGATGCTTGTCATGGTAGCGGGCCTGGCCGATGGCCCGCAGCCGCTCGGTGAACTCGTCCCGTGACCACGGTTTCATTGGTGCTCCCGACCGAGCGGCGACGGTTTCGCCGCCCGTGGCCGCTCCCTGCTCTAATCAGAGATCGAATACGTCCCCGTCGGCACCGACCCGGACCCCCGCCGCATCGACACGGCGACGCTCGGGGCTCGAGTCGTTCAGCATGGGGTTCGTGTTGTTGATGTGCACGTAGACCCGGTGGCGGATGGGCAGCCCGCCGATCCACGACAGGCTGCCGCCGTCGACCGGTAAATGTCCCATTTCCCGGGCCGTGATGTCGGTGATGCCGGTCGCGCGCGGCTCCTCGTCCGACCAGAAGGTGCCGTCCATCATGAGGGCGTCGGCCCCGTCGGCGGCCTCGCGCAGGGCATCGTTCACGGTTGGCACGCCGGGCGCGTACACGAGCCGGGTGCCGCGCGCGACGTCGCTGATCTCGAGACCGATCACGGACCCGACGGCGTCGGCCGCCTCCGTGCCGACGACGAAGCGCGGCACGTCACGCCCCACCTCGAACGCACGCAGCCGGAGTCCGCTCGGCGTCCCGTCCACGCCCGCCGGCATCTCTATCGAATCGTCCAGCGGTAGATCGATCCAGGGGCGCGGGGCGAAGTGCGACAGTACCGGCGCCACCGGAAAGTGCTCGGTCAGCCATTCGCGCACCAAGCGCGTAGAGACGACGGGAAACGAGCAGCCCTCACGGATGAGCAGCAGCCCCGACATGTGGTCCAGCTCGGCATCGGTCAGGACGCATCCCGCAATGGCCGTCGCGCGCCCGCCGCCGCCGGGCGGCGTCAACTCGGGCGTGGCATGGATCTGCTGTCGGATGTCCGGAGAAACGTTGAAGAGGAACCACCGAGCGCCGTCGGCGGTAATGGCGAGGGAAGATTGGGTGCGTGCGGAAATCTCAGAAGATCCCGCACGCACTCCAGAACAGTTCGGGCATCGGCAATTCCATTGCGGCAGGCCGCCGCCGGCCGCCGAGCCCAGGATCCGAACGCGCACAGCGAACGACCCTGTCGATCCCGCCTAGCGGCTGTTGACGTAGAAGGTGACTTCCATCGACAACGAGATCGCTTTGAACTCAGGCTTCGTCCAGGTCATCTTGGCTACTCCTTGGTAGTTCCGAGAAAACGCCGTGAACCGTGAATGCGGGAGCATACCACTCCCGTCAAGGGTACGCAACCGTCCCGTCCTGATTTCGACGAGACCACCCGCCGGATCGCCGCCCCGGCGGTTCGTGTTGCGGGCACGGACGTGCTCTCAGATGCGCAGCGTCCGCCAGCGCCCGCTGCGGAAGAGACGCTGCATCAATGCGAGTTGCAGTACCGGCGCGGCCACCCAGGCGAGGAGCGCTCCCTCGGGTGTCCAGCCGAAGCCAAGCAGCAAGACCGCCGTCAGCGCCAGAAGCACGCCCCACTGCGTGATGATCGTGTAGCGGAAAATCGGCTTCGTATCGCCCGCACCGGTCAGCGCTCCCTGCGTGCCGATGCTGAGCGAGCTGAAGAACTGCGCCACCGCGAACCAGCGCAGCACCGTGGCCCCGAGCGCCGCGACCTCAGCATCGACGATGAACAGAGCCGCAATCGGGCCCGCGAGAAGAAATGTCGCCGCTACGACCCCTGCCATGATCAGTGCGAGAAGCAGCACCGCACGCTGCCCCACCGACTGCGCCAGGTCGTAGCGACCCGCGCCCACCGCCTGGCCGACGAGCGTCGCGGCGGCCACCTGGAACGCCAGCGCCGGCAGCACGCTGACCAGGCGCACCTGCAGGCCGACGCCGACCGCGGCGTGCAGCGCGGCGCCGAGCGGCACGGCCCCCAACAGGGCGAGGTACACGACGCGGGCGCCGTTGCGCGCGATGGCGGCCAGGGCCGGCGGCCAGCCGATGCGCAGAATTCGCCGCACCAACCCCCAGTCGACACGTCCCCACGGCAGGAGCCGCAGACGGGCGTGAGAGGTGCCCCGCACGAGCAGAACCAGGTAAATCGTGGCGCCGACCGCGCGGGCCGCCACCGTGCCGATGGCCGCCCCGGCCACCCCGTAGGCGGGCACCGCGCCGGCACCGAAGACGAACACGTAGTTGAGGGCGATGTTCAGCACGCTGACGGCGGCGGCGAGCTTCAGCGGCGTGAGCGTGTCGCCGGTACCCCGGAAGACGGCCGCCGCAACGAGGCTCGCCCACAGAAAGAGGGTGCCCAGGAAGTAGATGTGCAGGTACGGGACGCCGTGCGCGAGGGTCTCGGGGCTCGCCTGCAGGGCGACCAGGAGCGGCCGGCTCGCGAGGTACCCCACCAGCGTGGTGGGAATTCCGAGCAGAACGACCAGACGGAAGCTCTGCCGGACGGCCCCTTCGACCTGCTCGCGATTCCCCGCCCCGACACCCTGGCTGACGAGGGTGATCACTCCGGTAGCCACCGCCAGCGCGGCCGACTCCAGCAGGAACGTGATCTGGCGGTTGAGCCCGACGGCCGCCGTCGCCTCGCTGCCGAGCCCACGGACCATCACGAAGTCCGCTACCCCCAGGCTGAGCTCCAGGACGCTGTAGACCAGCGTGGGCCAGGCGAGCGCCCAGATGCGGCGGTACGAGCCGCGGTCGGCTGATTCAGGCATTCATCTTGCTTCCAGCCCGGGGGACCGAACTTCTTTGCTGCCCCAAGCCGTCCCACTCGCCGTGTATATCAAGGTAATATACGACTCAGCGGTGATCGACGTCGGCTCGATCGTCGGATTCCAATGGAATGACGGCAACGCTCGGAAGAGCACCCTCAAGCACGGCGTCAGCCGCTCTGAGGCCGAGCAGGTCTTCCTCACCGAGCCGCCGCTGATCGTCGAGGACGTTCGTCACAGCCAGTCCGAGCCTCGCTTTCACGCGCTCGGAGTGACGAGACGGGGGCGGCGATTGCACGTCACGTTCACGTTGCGGGACGACAATACCAGGATCCGCGTGATTTCCGCCCGCGACATGCACCGTACGGAGCGAGCCCGATATGACCAGGCATGAGCGGCGACCCCGGTTCCGGAACGAATCCGCGGAGAGAGACTTCTGGGAGACCCATGACTCCAGCGGACAAGTGGACTGGGGCCGGGCCACGCGGACTCGGTTCCCGAACCTGAAGCCGTCGACCAAAGCGATCTCGTTGAGACTCCCGGTCGATCTGCTCGAGAGAATCAAGGTGGCCGCGAATCAGCGGGACGTGCCCTATCAGTCGCTGATCAAGGTCTGGCTGGCTGAAAGGGTGGACGCCGCCCAACGCCAGCCCGGCCCGCGGCCGTCCACTCGCGGCTGACGCGACCGCTCGACGACCGTGACGTCCTCCGGAATCGGCCACGGCAACCGAACGGCGGGAAGCGGCCACCCGTCTCTACTCGCGCGCTTCGCGGCCCGGCGCGCCGCGAAGCGGGTCGCCGACGCCGTTGCCACGCTGGCTGCGCTTGTTGCCTTCCCGACAGTGGCCGCGCCTCCGACACCCAACGTGCAACTGCCTCCATTCCGGCACCTGAAGGAGTACCTGGCGGGACTGTGCGGAGAGTGGAGCCTTGATTTCCAGGACCACGGTGCCGCGGTCGTAATCGGCTTGGGGCGGGCCGAAGACCGCCTGGGGATCCTGACTCACGGGGACGTGCAGCCCGCGGACCGGGAGCGGTGGCGCGGCGACCCGTTCACCCTGGATAGGACCAGCGAGCCGGGACGGCTCGTCGGCCGCGGCGTGGAGGACGACAAGGCGTCCGTCGCCACTGCGCTCCATGCGATGCGCACCGTACAGGAGCTCGGAGTGCCGTTGCGGCGCCGGATCGAGCTCATCGTCTCGATGACGGAGGAATCGGACTGGACGCCGTTCCGGCAGTTCCTCCAGGAATGGAATCCGCCCGCGCTCAACGTGGCGCTCGACGCCAAGTATCCCGTCGTGACCGCCGAGAAGGGAACCGGCGGGATCTTTCTGACCTTCCCGCCGGGCCCGCCCGCTGAAGCCCGTCCGGAAGCGCGCCGCGCGCGTCTTCTTTCGCTGATCGGCGGCGAGGCGCGTACGCGCGTACCCGCGGAAGCGATGGCAGTAATCGCGGACATCGAGCCCGGTCCGGCGGCAAACCTGCGCGCCGGCGCCAGTCCCTCGTCCGGGGTGAGATTCGACCTCGAATCGGCCGGCGGCCGACTCACGGTGCGTGCGCACGGCGTTGCGGCGCACTCGTCCACGCCATGGGAGGGCCGCAACGCAATCACGCATCTGGCGGCGATGCTGGCGCGCCACGACTGGCCTCCGACCCCTGCGAGCCGCATGGTGCAGCTCATCGACGATCTCGTCGGCACCGGCGACTGCGCCGAACGCTTCGGCGACCTCGCGTGCGACCATCCGTTCATGGGCCCGCTCACGCTCGTCCTCACCAGGCTGTACGAGCTCGACGACGGCGGCGTGGAGGCGTGCCTCAACATTCGCTGTCCGGTCGGCCGGAGTCGGGAGCAGGTCGAGTCGGCGGCGCGCACCGCGATCGAAACGTGGACCGTGCGGCGCGGGGGCATACCACCGGGTTGCCGAATCGAGATGGGAGACCCGTACCATGTGGAGTGGGCGCCCCACGTGCCGGTCCTCGTCGACATCTATCGCCACTACTCCGGGCAGCACGACGCGGGTCCTGTCGCGGTGGGCGGCGGCACGCAGGCGCGCCTGCTGCCGAACGGGGTCAACTTCGGGCCGTCGATGCCCGGCGCGGCCTACACCGGGCACAGCGACCACGAGTTCGTGACGGTCGAGCAGCTCCGGTTGAACCTGATGATGCAGGCGGCGATGCTCGTCGACCTGGCCGCGTAACGTCGACGTCGACGCCGATGCCGCTCGCGGCGTGCAGGCTCCCTGCCCCGGCGGCGCACGCGGGCGCCGTGCGCGCAACGCTCCCGAGGCTACTGCTTCGTGCCGGTCCAGTTGCCGGAGCCGTACCAGACGAAGTGGCCCTCGTCGCCCGTGATGGTGACGCCGTCGACCTCGCCGGAGAGATTGATCGGCATGTCGCCGTCGAGATCCGGCACTATGAACACGAACTCGATCGTGTTGCCGTCGACCGAGCCTTCTACCGGCAGGGTGCCCTCGCCGTCGTGCATGTCGATCTCGCCGCCGAGCGTCGATCCCTTCTGTTCGAAGGTGACGGTCCAGGTCTGCTCGCCGGTCTGCGTGTCGAGATCGAGTTGCCAGACGCCGGTCACATCGGACTGCGCGTGGAGACCGGTGCCGAAGAGGCCGGCAACAAGGGCGAGAACGGCAAATCCCAGGATGGCTGTCGGTAGCGTGCGTCTCGTCATCTTCACTCCTGTCCGCTCGTGGCGCGGACGCAATTCTAGCCCGGAAACCATCGTCCGGCGACGCAGCTTTCCGCCCGACCAACCCTCGACAGGAGACCTCCGCCGTTCCCCGACGCAGGCTCCCGGCGGCCCCGAATCATCCGCAAGGCCTGTAACGCGGGTAGAATGTCAGGCCGGCCCGCACCCTGCCCCACCGCGGACAGACCCTGGCCGGTTCGCATCGACGGGAACCAGACCGCGACGCCGCCGGGCGTCGAAGCGAGAGGAGAGCCCGAATGACTGACGCGACGACCGGCGCATCCACCAGCACTGCCGATCCCTCGCCGAACCGCTGGCTGCCGCTCATCGGCGGGGTGCTGATGAACCTGGCCCTCGGCGTCATCTACGCCTGGAGCGTCTTCGTGGCCCCGTTCGACGCCGACTTCGGCTGGACGCGAACCGAGGTCTCGGTGGTCTTCACCATCGCCATCCTCTCGGTCGGCTCCTGGTTCGTGGTCGCCGGCTTCCTGCAAGACCGCTTCGGACCGCAGAAGGTCGCGGCGTTCGGCGGCATCCTCTACGCGCTCGGCTTCTTCCTTGCGAGTCAGACCGAGTCGCTCATCTGGCTCTACGTCACCTTCGGGGCGCTCGCCGGCGCCGGCAACGGCTTCGGCTACGCGATCCCCATCCCGGTCTGCTCGAAGTGGTTCCCCGACCGGCGCGGCCTCGCGGTCGGCCTCGTCGTGGGAGGCTACGGCGCCGGCTCCGGCATCTACGGACCGCTCGCGCGGGAGTGGCTGATCCCGACCTACGGCTGGCAGGGAACGATGCAGATCTCCGCGGCGATCTTCCTGGTGATGACGCTGGCGGCCGCCTATCTGCTGAAGAACCCGCCGGCGGGCTACCGGCCTCCGACCCCGGCGGCGGCACCTGCCGCGGGCGGCGCACCGAAGGCGGCCCCCGCGACGGCACGCGACTTCACCACGCCGGAGATGGTCCGCACCCCGACCTTCTACCTGCTCTGGATCGCCTACTGCCTCGGCGCGGCGGCGGGACTGATGGTAATCAGCCAGCTCGTCCCGGTGGGTGCGGCGGCGGGACTGGGCGCGGCGGCGGCTCTCGGGCTGACGATCGGCGCCATCGGCAACACCGGCGGGCGGGTCCTCTCGGGCTGGATGTCCGACACGTTCGGACGGCTCAACACGCTGCGGATCATGGTGCTGCTCTCGGCCGCCGCGCTCCCGCTCTTCCCGCTCTTCGCGGGACAGGTCGTCCTCTTCTATCTGCTGCTCGTCGTCATCTACTACTGCTACGGCACGCTGCTCTCGGTCTTCGCCTCCACCTGCGCCGATTTCTACGGCACGAAGCACATGGGGGTGAACTACGGCCTGCTGTTCTCCGCCTGGGGTGTCGCCGGCATCGTCGGCCCGGTCATTGCGGGACGCGTCTTCGACGCCTCCGGCAACTACGAGATGGCGTTCTATCTCGCCGCCGGCCTGTCCGTGGTCGCGCTCGGGGCGCTCATGCTGGCGAAGCAGCCGCAGGCGCCGGCGCAGGCTTCCTGATGGGATTCGGACGGATCCATGCCTGAGCAATCGACAAGCAGCACGGGAAGCATAATCGCCGTCGTCGGCGACGCCGGCGACCGGCTCTGCCGGTTCACCCAGCGCTGGATTCCCGACTCGTGGGTCGTCTGCATGCTCCTGACCGTGGCGGCGCTCCTGCTGGCCATGTTCGGCGCCGGGGCCAGCCTGAACGAGTCGGTCCTGGCCTGGGGCGACGGCATGTGGGCGCTGCTCGAGCTGGGGATGCAGTTCTCGATCGCGATGATCGCGGCGCACGCCTGCGTCTCGTCCCGCCCGGTCTACCGGTTCCTCGACTGGCTGGCCGGCCTGCCGGATCGCAACAAGCCAGTTCAGGCCATCTTCCTCATCGGCGCCTACGCGCTGGTCACCGGCTATCTGAACTGGGCGCTCAGCGTGGTGGCGTCGGCGCTGTTCGTGCCCTTCGTCGCGCGGCGCAATCCGAAGGCCGACATCCGGGTGATCATCGCGGCCGCCTACCTCGGGATCTGCACCATCTGGCACGGCGGCCTGTCGGGCTCGGCGCCCCTCATTCTCGCCACCCCCGGCAATCCCCTGCTCGCCCCGGCAAGCGGCGAGCCGGTCATCGACCGCCTGATCCCGGTCACCGAAACGCTGTTCATTCCGTTCAACCTCGTCTTCATCGCCATTCTCGGGGCGGTCGCCCTGGCGATGGTGATGCTGCTCCACCCGCGGAAGAACGTCCAGACGCTGACGCCCGACCAGATCGACCGGATGATGCCGACGCTTCCCGAGGACCAGGCGCCGGAAACGCCGGCCGCCCGCATGGAAGCGTCCCGCGGCTGGATAGTCCTGGCCGCGATCCTGATCGGGTATCCCCTCGGCTACTCGATGGTCACCCGCGGCTTCGGCGCCACCTGGACCATCAACGCCTACAACGCGGTCTTCCTGGTGGCGGCGCTGCTGTTGCAGGGAAGGCCCGCCAACCTCGTTCGCGCGTTCGCCAACGGCGCCCGGACCGCCTCCGGCGTCATCCTGCAGTTCCCCTTCTACGCGGGCATCTTCGGCGTCATCAACAACACCGGCCTCGGCGCGTGGCTCGGCGAGCTGTTCGTCACGTTCGCCACCACCGAGACCTACCCGCTGGTCGTCTACTTCTATTCCGGCTTCGTGAACCTCTTCGTGCCGTCCGGCGGCTCCAAGTGGCTCATCGAGGCGCCCTACCTGCTGCCGGCCGCAAGAGAACTCGGCGTGTCCGCCACCACCACCGTGCTCGCCTACGCCTACGGCGACGCGACAACCAACTTCATCCAGCCCTTCTGGGCGATTCCGATCCTGACCGTTACCCGCCTGAAGTTCGGCGACGTGCTCGGCTATACGGGGATCGTGGCGGTGGTCTGCGTGCTGATCAGCGTGATCGCGATGCTGATCATCCCGACCGATTTGTGAGCCGATAGCCGCCAGCGGTGCGCGGGTCGGCCGACTGGCCGATAATGGGAGCGATGTCTCTCGCCGCTCAGATCATCGACCAGCAGGTGTCCGGCATCGTCGAGAGACAGTCGGAGGCCTTCGACAACGAGTTGAGACTGGGCAACGATGCACCCAGGAGACGCTCGATCGCGTTCCTGTTCCTCGTCGCGAAGACCGCGTTCGACCTGACCGACGAACAAACCATCGACGGCATCGTCGACGGGGGCAACGACTTCGGAATCGATGCGCTGTACTTCGAGCCGCCCGACGACGGCGAGCTCCACATCACCCTCATCCAGGGGAAGTACAGGACGGATCTCAGTGGTGTGTCGGCGTTTCCCGAGAACGGTATCGCCAGGATGATCGACGCCATCGGCACGCTCTTCGACCCGGCGCGACCGGTGCAATTGAACAGGCGCTTGAACGAGCGGATCGAAGAACTACGGTCCTTCGTCAGGGACGGCGCGGTCCCCCGCGTGACCGCGGTCGCCGCAATCAACGGAACACGCTGGACGGCGCAGGCGGAGCAGCGGATCGACAATGCCGAAAGGGAATTCGGCGAGCAGGTCGAGTGGCGCCACATCGGTGCCGAGGAGATCCTGGCTCTCCTGCAGGCGCGGAAACCCATCAATGCCGAGCTGAAGCTCACCGGCACCGCTACGGTCGAGACCTTCGACTTCCGGCGCGTACTGACGGGGCGCATGTCCGTCGCCGAGCTCGCACGGCTGACCGACCAATACGACAACCGGCTGTTCGAAAGGAATATCCGCCGCTACCTGGGACTGGCGGGCAACCGCGTGAACGAGGCGGTCGCGGCCACCCTGCGCGAAAGGAACCAGCGGTCCAACTTCTACTTCTACAACAACGGAATCACGATCACCTGCTCCCAGTTCCGCCACAATGCGCTGCAGAAAGAGAACTGGAGCGTGCAGGTGAGCGACCTGCAGATCGTCAACGGCGGACAGACGGCGCGCACGGTTCAGCACATAGCGAGGGAAATCGGTCCGCTGATCGGCGACGCGGAGGTGCTCGTTCGGTTGTACGAGCTCGAGCAGAACGATGCCGAACTGGTGGAGGCGATCACGTTCGCCACGAACAGCCAGAACCCGGTCGACCTGCGGGATCTCAAGGCAAACGATGCGCGCCAGCAGACCCTCGGGCAGTCGATCTCGGCGCTGGGGTACAAGTACCGCGCCAAACGCGAGGACAGGCCGGTTTCTTCCGACGAGTTCACGAGCGCCGTCATCGCGGAGGCCGTTCTGGCGATCTGGCGCGAGAAACCGCACCAGGCACGCTTCAGAAGCCGACAGCATTTCGGCGCGCTGTACCGCCGGATCTTCACCCCCGATCTGAATGGAGCTCAGGCGATCGTCGCCGCTCTACTGCACCGACACTCCGAGAACCACCGGAAGCGCCCCCCGCAAGGCGCGCCCGATTTCCTCGCGTACGGCTCGCGTTTCATCGCGATGCTGATGGGGCGCTATCTGCTGGACGAGTTGGGCATCTCACTCCGGGAGCTCGACCACCGCAACTTCGCGGCGGCTCGAGACCTTGTCCATCAGAAGGCGAGCGACTACGTGAGTCGAGCCGAACGGCAAATCGGTGACGCACTCGATCCCTTGTTCAGGAACCGAGAGCGGACGTTGCAGCGACTGTCAGCCACGTTCCGCCGGGCGGATCTCGTCGAGATGCTGGTGGGCGGCGGCGCTTGACATGGATGGCTGCCGGGCCGCGGCACGCCAATGCTCCGGCGCTCCGGACGGGTCGAACGGCCCTCCCCCGCCCGGCAGGCGAAGGAAGGCCGGGAATAGCGATACGCGCACCGGGAATACGGCGTGGCGCGGCTCTAGTTGGAGCCCCCCGCCACGGCGCCGGCGAGGATGTTGAAGAGGCCGTAGTTCCCTTCGTGGCAGGCGTACTCGTACAGCGGCTCCGGATTGCTCCGCATCGGCACCGAGAACGTCCAGGGCCGCGTCCACACCGTCGGGTCGTCGACGGTGACGTCGTACTGCAGCGTGTCGGCGTCCACCCGCGTGAGTCGCTCGATGAGCGTGAGGTTCGGTGTCGTCGCCCCGCGCATGAAGTTGGTCTCGCGCAGGAAGTTCGTGGTCTCCACGATCAGCGTGTCGCCCTCCCAGCGGCCGCGCGAATCCCCCGTCCACTGCCCGATGCCGGCATCCAGATGATCCCGTCCGTCCAGCGGGACGACGCGGGCGTTGTGGTTCATCTCGTTGTACAGCACGACGGTGTCCTCGGTCTGGAACACCTGCACGTTGTTGTTGTACGCGCTCGGCGCCATCGGCGGACCGGAGTTGAAACCGAGGATGCAGCGCACCTGCAACCCGCCCGGTCCGAGGTCCTCGACGAAACCGCCGGGGGTCGGCTCGTGGCCGCCCACCCCGGCCCGCGCCTCCTCCGCCGCCTGCTGGCGGTCCATGGCCTCCTGCGTCAGCGGCGGGATCCGCCCGTCCGGGGGATCGACGACCAGCGACGTACGCTCGGTAGTGACCGAGGTCCCTTCGTCGAACCAGAAGTCGTTGTAGGGCACGACGCGGTCGGAGGTGTCGTTGTCCCGGCTACGGCTGCGGATGGTTTCCTCGGCGAACTCCGCCGCCTGCTCGGCCGTGAACGTCTCGGTGTCGGCAAGCTCCTCGGGCCGCTCCATCGGGGTGAGGCTGCGGAAGTCCCAGACCCCCTGCAGGTCCGGGGCGCCCCACGGGGTGCGCGGCGACTCCATCGACGCCGCGGTCTGTGCGCCGGCTTGCGGCAGCACGAACGCGACAACGGCCAGCACGGTGAGCAGGACTGCGAGCACGTGACGACTCATGGTTCACCTCCTCGGCGGGATCGGTCTGCATAGGGGAATGGCACATTCTAGGAGTCTGCGGCGCAGAAACGCAACGGAGTGAGTCATGTGGCGCAGACTCTTGGGGCGGGGGGGATGGGCCGAAACGCCGAGCCGGCGAGGCGCTTCGGGGCGCTAGCGCCGCCAGGGCCCAAGTCCGCAACGAACGCACGAATCGGCGCCCGACACCAGACCGACGTCAGGCACCTGTCGACGCGCCTCGGAGCGGACGCCGCAGCTATCGACCGGCCGCGGTCTCCGCTTCGCGGACGATTCGGCCGACGTCCTCGGCGAGCAACAGCCGCTGGCCGGCCAACTCCCGCGCCGCCCCCGCGACGGCCTCCACGTAGGCCCGGGAATGCGGGTAACGCTCCTCCAAGGATGGGCGCGGATCCCCGCTCGCGAGCCGCTCGTCACGGGTCGCCGGGAAGTCGATCCGCTGGCCGGCGGCCGCATCGCACAGGTCGGGTCCGCCGAACCCCGGCGCCCGTAGCGCCCAGCCCGTGAACGTGGCCCGCGGGGCCGCCACTGCCGGCAGACGAATGCCGGCGAGGTCGTTCCCGTCGGCGTCGGTGCGTGGGACGAAGACGGGATACGGAGAGCCGGCGGATTCCGGCGGCAGCGTGGTCAGGATGCCCTCGTCGAAGCCGGGACCGTAGTCGAACAGGTCGCCCGTGCTTGTGAGCCCGGTGTACTCGACGCCGGGAATACTCGGGAATCCAACCATCTCGCGCGGCAGCGGAATCGTGAGCGAACCGTCGGCGCGGCGCGGCACTTGGCTGGCCGGCGGCTCGGCGCCGGTCGCGACCCATTCGTCGAGCGCCACGAGCAGCGCGCGCAACCCGGCGTTAGCCACTAGCGGATTCCGCGGATGCTGGCAGATACCGAGCCCGGTGGAACCGATGCCGGCCGCGTGGGGCAGGCTGGAGAACAGATAGTAGCGAACCTCCGGCGGGTCCGGCAGGTCGTTGCCTACCAGATCGGTGTGCAGCAGCGACGCCCCCTTCACCCAGTACTCGTTGGCCGAGTTGGCCTCCATCAGCCGGGGACAGGTGCCGCTCGCCCGGCAGCGTTCGAGCCGCCCGTCCGTGCGCCCGGTCACCGGGTCGGTCAGCAGATGGTTGGCGAACGGGAACTCGCGCTCCGGAAACCAGCGCGCGATGTGTTGCCGGTGAGTCCGGAACGGCTGGGCGAATCGATAGTTGAAGAAACCGCCGCTGGCCCCGCCGATCCAGTTGAGCACGCCGTCGAACACCCGCCGGCCACCCTCGTCGCCGTTGAAGCCGAGGTGCACGAAGTCGCGCAGAAACCGGGCCGCCTGCGAGATGCCCATCGTCAGGACATGGTCGACCGAGCCCGCCAGGGGATTTGAAGTGCCTTCATCGTCCGTCGCCGCGTGACGCAGGAACGCAACCGCGTCGCGCACGGCGGCCAGGCCGAGGCCGGCCACCTGCGGATCGCGGGCCGGATAGGCGAGCTCGTACAGCCGGCCCCGGTCGAACGGCGTCCCCGGGGGGCGCAACCGGATGGTGTGGGCGTCGATGTACTCCCACCCTCCGGCGTCAATGGGCTCGGGAGCGTCCGCGTAGCGGGTCCGTACCGTCAGGCTCCCCCGCGTCGAGTCCCGGCTCGCCGCCGGATAGGTCAACCCTCCGGTCAGGGTCGAGCCGTTGTCGACGACGAACTCCTCCAGGGCCGGCCCGACGATGGGCGAGCCGTCCGGGTTCACCGCGATCGGCACGGCGATGCGCAACCGCGTGCCGTCGGGCGCCGCCGTCGCGTCCCAGCCGCTCGACACGAAGGTGTAGCCGCGGCGCATCAGGAACGCGTTGCCCGCATCCGCCGCCGCCGTCGGGTCGTTGCCGCCCGAGCGCGCGTCATTCAACTGGCCCAGCGACAGCATCCGGCCGCGGTTGTTGAGCTCGTAGAAGACGCGGCCGTTGCCCTTCGACGGGTCGACCGGGCGCAGAATGAGGAGATCGGCCGCGTACTCCACCATGCCGCGGGCGTTCCGCGGAGCCAGCTCGATGTCGGTGATGATCGCGTTCTCCGGTACCTCCGGGTCGACCTCCCCGAAGACGCGGCCGGCCAGCTTCTCGTACGGCCCCACGCCCCCGAACGAGCGACCCTCGAACGTCGGCGATTCCACCCGCTCGATCTCGATCCGCACGACGCGGGCCTCGATCGGGCTCGGTACAACCAGCACCACGGTCAGGACCGTGCAGAGAATGGCCCCGCGGAACCGCCGGCAGGTTGCTGATCGCATGTACCGCCTCCTCTCGTGAGTTGTCGGTGAGCGTAGCCCTCAACCGGACTCGCACTCGACACGCGCGGATTCCGAGAAATCTACTCTGCCTGACGGTCGAGGATCGCCTCGATCTCGTCCATCACGCGGTTCATGCGGGCGACGAGCGCATCGTAGGGCGCATCGGTCGCCAGGTCGATGCCGCGCTCGCGGAGCAGCTCGTGGGCATAGCGCGACCCGCCTGCCCGCAACACGGCCAGATAGTCGTCCCGCGCCCGCTCGTCCCCGGCCAGCAGGCGCTCGGCGAACAGCGCCGCCCCGGCGATCGAGGTGGCGTACTGGAAGACGTAGAAGTTGCTGTAGAAATGGGGGATGAACGCCCACTCGATGGCGTAGGCGGCGTCGTACTCCAGCACCCCCTCGTCCGAACCGTGGTAGCGGCGCACGAGCTGCTCGTACCGGTCGCTCAGCTTCTCGCCCGACAACGCCTCGCCCTGCTCGGCGAGCTCGTGCATCCCGAGCTCGAACTCGGCGAACATGACTTGGCGGAAGAACGTGGCCCGGATTCCCTCCAGCGCCGTCCCCAGATAGAAGAGACGCTCGCGGTCTGAGAGATCCTGCGAGAGCAGGTGCTCCTGCAGGAGGATCTCGTTGGTGATGGACGCGATCTCGGCCGTGAACGTCACGTAGCTGGCCGTCTCGTAGGGGTTCTGCTGCTTCGCCAGCACCGTGTGCATGGCGTGGCCCCACTCGTGGACGAGGGTGGTGACGTCGTCGTACTCGCCGTTGTAGTTGAGCAGCAGATAGGGATGCCCGTCGTAGATCGCGCCGTACATGTAGGCGCCGGGCGCCTTGCCGGACTGCGGATAGACGTGCATCCAGTCGCCGGCGAACCCCTCGCGCAGGCGCGTGACGTACTCGTCGCCGAGCGGCGCGGCGGCGGCGAGGGCGAGGGCCTCGGCCTCGTCGAGATCGAAAGACCGCTCCGACGCGACGAGCGAAGGATAGATGTCGTGGTAGCGCAGCTCGTCGAGGCCGAGCATCCGCCGGCGGAGCCCGAAGTAGCGGTGCAGCGACGGCAGGTGGCGGTTGGCCGCCGCGACCAGCGTCCGGTAGACGGCCTGCGGGATGTTCGGTCCGGCCAGCGCGGCGTCGAGGGCGCTCGCGTAGCGCCGCGAGCGGGCCTCGAACACGTGCGCCTTGACGTGCGTGTCCAGCGTCTGCCCCAGCGTCGCCGCGTAGCCCTTCCAGATCTTCCAGAACGTGTCGAAGACCAGCTTGCGATCGGCCCGCACCCGGGACGCGCGATGCTTTCCGTAGGCGGCCTGATCGAGTCGCACCAGCTCGCCGGTCGACAGCGTCACGGTCGGAAACGGCATGTCCGAGCTGGTGAGCATCGCGAACACCCGCTCCGGCCCTTGTCGCATGGCGCTGGTGCCGGCGATGACCGCTTCGGCCTCGTCCGACAGCGTGTGCGGCGCCTTGCGCAGGATGTTGCGGACGTTGAAGGCGTGCCGGGCGAGGCGAGGCTCTGCTTCCAGGAAGCCCTCGACGGTCTCCGAGCCGACGCGCAGCAGCTCCGGGGAGACGAAGCTCGTCGCCTCCTCGAACACCGCCAGCAGCAGAGTGGCCTCGCCCCGCCGCTCCTGCGCCTCGGACACCCGCCGATCCTCGTCGGCCTTCAGGAACGCGAACACGAACAGCCGGACGAGATCCTTCTCCGTGATGCTGACCGCGTCGAGCGCCTCCGAGAGGACCGCGGCACTCTCGCCGAGGCGGCCCTTGAACCGCGCCAGCCTCTTCACCGCCTCTTCGAGGCGCGCCTTGTCCGCCCGCCAGGCTTCCAGGCTGTCGTAGATCTCCGCCAGGTTCCACTCGATCTGCGCCGGCGCGAGGCCGGCGGCGTTGGCAGTCGTCATCTTTGCCCTTGCCGGCGGTACGTGCGCTCCCGCCTCAAGTCGCAGTAGTCGAGCGTGACGACGTCATCACGGATGCTGTAGACGAAGCGCCAGCGCTGCTTGCGATAGCGATAGCGTTGGAAGACCGGAAGCGGCCTGATGGGATGCGAACGACTGCGGTTGTACGGATCTGCGGCCAGCACTCGCAGCATATCCTCGTACACGGCGGCGACATCCCGGTGCCGGCTCGCGTATTTCCGAAGGCGTCGCTCGAACGAGGCTGTTGCTCGGACCTCGAAGAGCGGCATCAATCTCGCCGCGTCGTCGACCCGCCGGGGACGAGTCCCACGTCCTGCTTCAGCTCCGCGAGCAGCACTTCGGCCGGCCGGGTTCTACCCTCTCGGGCATCCCGCTCGCTCTCGGCGAGTGACTCCATGAGTTCCCTGCGCCATTCCAAATAGTCATCGAGGTCGAGGGGATCGATGAAGGCAACGGGCAACACTCCGTCCCTTTCCAACACGATGCACTCGTTGTTCCGGCAGATGCGCATAGCGATGTCTCTGAGATCGTTGACTTCGTCGATCGAAACCCGGCGAACGTCGGTCGGACGGGTAGTGTCCTCCGCGGCGTCCTGCTCGATCTCAGCCAGTGCCTCTTGTACGTCCGGTTCCTGCATGCGTTCCTCGCGCCACTCGAGATACCCGTCGAGCTCGTCGCGGGAGATCAGCGCAACAGACAGAACTCCTGTCTCGATTACGAAGTACTCGTCGTTCGTGTAGATCCGCGCGGCGAGCTCCCCAATGTCGCCGACCTCACAGTTCGAAAGACGACACACGACCGGGTGCGCTGTTCTTGACAAGGCGTCCTCCCTCGACATCCTCCCGCTACGCCCGCCGACGGATGGCTCGACTAGTCGCTGTCATCATTCTCGTATCTTCGGCCACCCAATGTCTACGCGGCGGCGAGCTGCCGCAGGACGTAGGGCAGGATGCCGCCATGGCGGTAGTAGTCGAGCTCGTCCGGCGTGTCGATGCGCGCGGTTACCGCGAACTCCACCGCGGTCCCGTCGGCGCGCGTCGCTCGGACCCGCACGTCGCTTCCCGGAGCCAGCCCGTCCGCGATCCCGTCCAGGTCGAACGACTCCTCGCCCGTCAGGCCGAGGCTGCCGGCGTCGTCGCCCTCCTTGAACACCAGCGGCAGGACCCCCATGAAGACCAGGTTGCTGCGGTGGATGCGCTCGAAGCTCGAAGCCATGACCGCCCGCACGCCGAGCAGCATGGTGCCCTTGGCGGCCCAGTCGCGCGATGACCCGGAGCCGTACTCCGCACCCGCCAGCACCACGAGCGGGGTGCCCTCCTCCTTGTAGCGCATCGCCGCGTCGTAGATCGCCATCTGCTCGCCGTCCGGCTGGTGCCGGGTCCAGCCCCCCTCGGTGCCGGGAGCGAGCCGGTTGCGCAGCCGGATGTTGGCGAACGTGCCGCGCATCATCACCTCGTGGTTGCCCCGGCGGCTGCCGAACGAGTTGAAGTCCTGCGGCTCGACGCCGTTGGCGATGAGATACCGCCCGGCCGGACCGTCCGGCGGGATGGTGCCCGCCGGCGAGATGTGGTCGGTGGTGACGCTGTCGCCGAGCAGGGCGAGAACGCGCGCACCGGCGACGTCAGCGGGCGGCGCGGGCGACGGCGCGAGCGTCTCGAAGAACGGCGGGTGGCGCACGTAGGTCGAATCGTCCGTCCAGTCGAACCGATCACCGGCCGGGGCCGGCAGTCCCCGCCAGCGGTCGTCGCCGTCGAAGACCTGCGCGTACTTGTCGGTGAACTGCTCGGTCCGGACTGCCGCCGCCATCGCCTTCTGCACCTCCGCCGCCGACGGCCAGACGTCCGCCAAGTGCACGTCGTTGCCGTCCGCATCCCGTCCGAGCGGCTCGGTCGTCAGGTCGGTCGTCATCCGGCCGGCCAGCGCATAGGCGACGACCAGCGGCGGCGAGGCGAGGTAGTTGGCTCGCACGAGCGGCTGCACGCGGCCCTCGAAGTTACGGTTGCCGCTGAGCACCGAGGTGACCACCAGGCCGCGTTCCTTGATCGCCGCCGCCACCGGCGCGGGCAACGGGCCGCTGTTGCCGATGCAGGTGGTGCAGCCGTAGCCCACCAGATCGAAGCCGAGTTCCTCCAGCGGTTCCAGCAGGCCGGCCGCGCGCAAGTACTCGGTGACGACCAGCGAGCCGGGCGCGAGGCTGGTCTTGACCCATGGCTTCGGCCGCAGGCCGCGAGCCGCCGCCTTCTGCGCGAGCAGCCCCGCGGCAATCATCACGCTCGGATTCGACGTGTTCGTGCAGCTCGTGATGGCGGCGATGACCACCGCGCCGTCCTCCAGCGCCGTCTCGCTGTCGCCGGTCGCCGGTCCGCCCGCCGCCGCCGCGCGAGCGGCCGGCCGCTCGCGCCCACGGGCCAGGTCCCCGAGCGCCGAGACGAAGGCCGACTTCGCGCCGTGCAGCGGCACCCGGTCCTGGGGGCGCTTCGGTCCGGCGATGCTCGGCTCGACGCTCGCCAGGTCCAGTTCGACCACGTCGGTGTAGGTGGGATTGTCGGCGTCGGAGGCGAACAGCCCCTGCGTCTTGGCGTACGCCTCGACGAGATCCACCTGCCCCCGATCGCGCCCGGTTAGTGTGAGGTAGTCGAGAGTCATGCGGTCGATCGGGCAGATCGCAACGGTGGAGCCGTACTCCGGCGACATGTTGCCGAGGGTCGCCCGGTCGGCCACCGTCAGCGACCCGAGACCCGGTCCGAAGAACTCGACGAACTTCCCCACCACGCCGAACTGCCGCAGCCGCTCGGTGATGGTCAGCACGAGGTCGGTCGCGGTCGTGCCCTCGGGCAGCTCGCCCACAAGCCGGAATCCGACGACGTCGGGAATGAGCATCGAGATCGGCTGCCCGAGCATCGCCGCCTCGGCCTCGATGCCGCCGACGCCCCAACCGACGACGCCGAGTCCGTTGACCATCGTCGTGTGCGAGTCGGTCCCCACCAGCGTGTCCGGATAGGCCACCACGCTGCCGTTCGACGTGTCGCGGCAGACCACCCGCGCCAGATATTCGATGTTGACCTGGTGGACGATGCCGGTATCGGGCGGCACCACCTTGAAGTTGCGAAACGCGTCCTGCCCCCACTTGAGAAAGGCGTACCGCTCGCGATTGCGTGCGAACTCGAGCCGCGCGTTCAGCTCGAAGGCGTTCTCGGTCCCGAAGTGATCGACCTGCACCGAATGGTCTATGACCAGCTCGGCCGGCTGCAGCGGGTTGACAAGGCCGGGATCGCCGCCGAGGCGCGCGATGCCCTCGCGCATCGCGGCGAGATCGACGACTGCCGGCACCCCGGTGAAGTCCTGCAGAAGGACGCGGGCCGGCATGAACGCAATCTCCTTGCGGACGCCCGGTTCCCAGCGGGCCAGCGCCTCGATGTCGTCCGCCTTCACCGCCCGGCCGTCCTCGCGGCGGAGCATGTTCTCCAGCAGAATCCTGAGCGAGTACGGCAGGCGGCCGACCCCGGAATAGCCCGACGCTTCCAACGCGCGCAGGTTGTAGACATCGACGGCCGTGCCGTCGCCGGCGGGCAGGGACTGATGGGTGCCGAATGAATTCTTGCTCATGGATGGGGCTCTCGATCTAAGCGGCTTCTTCCGCGTCAGCGCCGTTCCGCGGCGCAGACTCCCGGCTACGGTATTCTCTCTGACACCGACTCTCCTCCGCTCCGGCGCGCGGATTGCCTGACAGCGACCGCGGGCGGCACGAACCACGCCGAGCGCCTCACGGCGGTGAGCCGCCCCGGCAGACGAACCGCTAATAATCCTTCACTACCGTCCCGCGAGGCAAGCCGGGTTCCCGGCCGCGCGTGTTACGATGCCGGGAAACGTCTCGCGAAAGGAAGTGGCCTGTGCGACACGCGGTCGGACGTTGTGGGCGAGCCGCTCTCTGCGCGTTCGCGGTGCTGATGATGTCAGGGCTGCCGGCGGCTCAGGACTACGCGGCGGAGCTCGAAGCCTGGCGCGTCGAGCGCGAAGAGCGCCTGAAGGCGGACGACGGCTGGCTGACGGTGGCTGGACTCTTCTTCCTTAACGAGGGCGACAACAGCTTCGGCTCGTCACCGCTCAACGACATCCTGCTGCGGACCGGACCCGTGCAGGCAGGCGTCTTCACCCTGCGGGACGAAACCATCACGGTGCGGGCCCCGGAGGGAGAGACGCTCTCGATAGACGGCCGCGATGTCGCCGCGGCGCAGCTCTGGCCCTACGAGGGGCGCGAGCGCCCGACGATCGCCATCGGTCCGCTGTCGCTGTTCGGCCACTACAGCGGAGACCGGCTCGCCATCCGCATGCGCGACCAGGACAGCGGAATTCGGCGCAACTTCACCGGGCTGCGCTGGTATCCGGTGAACGGGTCCTTCCGGGTCCCCGGGCTCTACATCCCGCACGACGAGCCGCGCACCATGCGGCTGCCCAACATCCTCGGCGACGTCGAGACCTTCCGTACCAGCGGATCGGTGGCTCTCACGGTGGACGGCGAGGAGCTGCGCATGACCGCGGTCGACTCGGGCGGCCGCTTGTGGTTCATCTTCCGCGACCTGACGAGCGGTAGCGAAACCTACCCCGCGGCGCGGTTCCTGTACGCGGATGCGCCGGACGCGGACGGCCGGACGACGGTCGACTTCAACCGGGCCTACAACCCGCCGTGCGCGTTCAATCCGCACACCACCTGCCCCCTGCCGCCGCAGGAGAACCGGCTGCCGGTGCGGGTGGAGGCCGGCGAGCTCGACTACGGCTCGCACTGACCGACGGCCGGTGCGGAACGCTCGATCCGGCACGGAATGCACGCCGGCGCGGCCCGTCTACCGCGGTCGTGCGTACAGGTCGAGTATCCCGCCCATCCGCGCTGCCTCCAGCGGCCTGCCGACGAGCGCCCTCATCCAACCGTATCGTCGCGGCCGAGCCTCCGTCGGGGTCTCCCAGTGCGCCACCGTGAACCCTGCCGCGTGGACGAGCGCCGCCAGCGTTAGAGGCGTGAAGAACCAGAGGTGGTGCAGCGCGCCGTAGTGCTTCCAGCACCGACGCTTCAGACCGAGGCGGCTCTGCCAGCTCTTGAGGCGGATGCTCAACCCGGCGATGTTCGGCACGCCGATCAGCAGTACCCCGTCGTCGGCGACGATGCGCCGCACCTGGCACAACTCCCGGAGGGGATCCTGCGTATGCTCGAGCACGTGGTTGAGGCGCACGGCCTCGAAGCGTGCGCCGTCGAAGTCTATGTCCGGCAACTGTCCTTGCCAGAGCCGCGCCTCATGGCGCCGGGCGGCCTCCGTGACGCTGATGTCGGTGCCGCCGGCCTCCCACCCGCGCCCGCGGGCATAGCCCAGAAAGGCGCCTGCCCCGCACCCGACGTCGAGCAGCGCGGCGGGGCGCCGTCGAACGTAACGCTCGATCCGCTCCATCTGTCTGGCGAACGTCCGTTCCCGGTCCCTGTCGACCGCCTCATGTCCTGCCGGATGGTAGTCGGAGGTATAGATGGCATCGGCGAGCTGCTCGAACACCGGCCGGGGATGCTGGAACTCCAGTCCGCAGGAGCGGCAGCGGGCCAGTTGCAGGCCCTGGAAGTCGACGCCGAACTGCCGCGGCTCCCGGCCGCACAGCGGGCAGTCGACGGGCTCCCGATCCGGCAGGGCAGCCTCGACCTCCACCCGCGGGCGTCCGAAGAGTGAACGCGGCACGCCCAATGATCGCACGTGCGTTCCGCTTCCGGCGCAGAGCCGGCGCTCCCGCATGCGGTTGCCTACGGTGACTATGCTAGGGTCGTGTCCATGCCCGACCGTCTCACCCGTGCCGACGTGGAGCGAATCGCCGCGCTGGCGCATCTCGATCTCACTCCCGATGAAATCGACCTGTTCACGCCCCAGCTCGCCGACATCCTGCAGTACGCGGAGCGACTGCAGGCCGTCGACGTGAGCGCCGCCGATGATGCCTGGCATCCGGGCGGTTCCGATTGCCCGCGGCGACCGGACTCCGTGCAACCGTCGCTCGACCGCGCAGACACGCTGTCGAATGCGCCCGATGGTGCCGCCGGCGGTACCGCGGAGAATGGCGGGTTCTTCCGCGTGCCGCGGGTGCTCGGGTGATGGCGGGCACGTCGCGGCCGGCGGAAATGGAGACCGCCACATCGATCCGGGACGACATCCGAACCGGTCGCCGCTCGGCGGTCGACGTATGCCGGAGCTACCTGGACCGAATCGCCGACGAGGACGGATGCTGGCACGCGCTCACCGCCGTGTTCCGCGACGAGGCGTTGGCCCATGCGGCCGATATCGACCGGCGCCGGGACGAATGGCGCGACCGGCCACTCCTCGGCGTGCCGATCACCGTCAAGGATGTCATCTGCACCCGCGGCCAGCTCACCACGGCTGCTTCGCGAATCCTCGCCGGCTTTCGGCCGCCTTACGACGCCACCGTAGCGGTCCGTCTCCGAGAGGCCGGCGCGGTTGTCGTCGGGAAGACGAATTGCGACGAGTTCGCGATGGGGTCGTCCACCGAGCATTCCGCGTACGGACCGAGCCGCAACCCCTGGAATCCGGACCACACGCCCGGCGGGTCGAGCGGCGGCGCGGCGGCCGCCGTCGCGGCCGGTCTGGCGCCGGTCGCCATCGGATCGGACACCGGAGGATCGATTCGCCAGCCGGCTGCGTTCTGCGGCATCGTGGGGTTGAAGCCGACGTACGGACGCGTCTCGCGTTACGGTCTGCTGGCCTTCGCTTCGTCGCTCGACCAGATCGGCCCTCTCACGCGAACCGTGGACGACGCGGCCCTCGTCCTGAACGTGCTGGCGGGACATGATCCGCGCGATGCGACGTCTGCCGATGCACCGGTCGCCGACTACACGGCAGCGTTGACCGGGGAGGCGGCCGGGCTGCGGGTGGGCATGCCTCGAGCCCTGCTGGAGCTGGCCGACGCAGGCATCGACGGCGAGATACTGAGCGCTTATCGACGATCCATGGAGGCGCTGAGGGACGCGGGAGTCGCACTCATCGACATCGAGCTGCCGCACGCCGAGTACGCGGTGCCGGTCTACTACCTCGTCGCGCCGGCCGAAGCGAGCTCGAATCTCGCCCGCTACGACGGGGTCCGCTACGGCTCCCGCGCCGCGGCGGGGGGCGCCGAGGACAACGACCGGGGTTCACCGCTCGCGAAAATGTACGACCGGACGCGCGACGCCGGCTTCGGCGCGGAGGTAAAGCGCCGAATCATGTTGGGCACCTACGCGCTGAGCGCCGGGTACTATGACGCCTACTACCGGCGGGCCCAACGCGTGCGCAGCCTGATTCGCCGTGACTACAGCAACGCCTTCGACGGCAATGCAGGGCCGGGAGTCGACGTCGTGGCTTTGCCGACCACACCCACTCCTGCCTTCCGCCTGGGCGAGCATCTCCAGGATCCGTTGGCAATGTATCTCGGCGACATCTTCACCGTGAGCGCCAACTTGACCGGACTGCCGGCGATCAGCGTGCCCGCCGGCTTCACAGCGACCGGTCTGCCCATCGGCCTGCAACTGGTGGGCCGGGCGTTCGACGAGGCAACGCTGCTGCGCCTTTCGCACGCATACGAGCGTGCGGCCGGCGGGAGCCGACGCCCCGCGCGCGCTCCCGACTGATGGTGGTCGAGACAGTGACGACGAGCGTCAGCGACGCTGCGGCCAAGGTCGTCCGCGCCAGCGCGGTTTCCACCGCGCAGACTCCCGGCAAGCAAGGAGCTTGCGCCGCAGGACGCAGCGCAGTACTGAGGCGCAAGGTCATGGAGCGGGGGTATGGGCCGAAACGCCGAGCCAGCGAGACGCTTCGGGGCGCTAGGACTCCGCCGAATGCTCGGCCGGCGGGCCTCCGGCTTCCGCCGATTGGGCCTGCTCCAGCAACTCGGGAGTCCTCAACTGGTCTGCCAACCCACTCCGCGCTGCGGGCTGCAGATACCGAACCCGCTCGCCATCCATCCGGTCGACGAGGTTGCGAACGACGAGCGACGCTCGCCCCGTCTGCCGCAACTTCGTGAATCCGGCAACGACCAGGAACCCGATGAAGAGCGAGAGCAAGAAACCGGTGGAGATGGCCAGCCCCATCAGGGTCTGAACGGCCCCGCCGATGAGCGACTGCACATCTGGCGCCACGATCACTCCCTACGCGCCGGCTCCGGCACGTCGTAATGAATCTTGCCCCGGTCCACTTCGCGCATCGCGATGCGTTCGAGCTTGTGACGCAGCGTCACGGGCGCGTCCGGACCCGGATCGCCGGCCAACTCCTCGAGTTTGGGCAACGCGCCCCGTCGCAACTGCTTGGCGCGCTGCGCGGCCACGTCGACGTAGAGAAACCGGCTCTCGATGGGCGGAGCCAACTCCCGATCGGACTCCGGACCGTCCGACGCCGCGCCTCCGACATCCTCTGCTTGCTCGACGCTATCGAGAAACTCTGGCCCCTCTTCCATGGATATTAGGATACGCGAAGAACAGCCGCGGGGTCGACATCCGCGGTCGCGGTCCCCGTCTCCCCGGCGTGGACGCGCAGGTTCGGCCCGGGCTCCGGCAACGCTTCGAACCACTCGCCGTTCAGCACGTAGAACGCGGCTCGCCCGCCCGCGTAGATGACTACGCCGCCAATCTCGTCCTCGATGGGCACGATTGCGCGAGCGTCGAGGTCAGCACACTTCAGAGCCGCTCTTGCACTCGACATGGCGTGTATCGTAGCACATAATCTTAGCGTTTTAAGGCTATAAAATATTAGTCTTCTACGCTAACACTGATCCATGCGGCGTATCCTCGCCCGCCCTCTGCCCGGGTCCGGCAACCTGTGCGATCATTCGGACGGATGTCGGATCTGGTCACGTTGCTGTTTATCGGCGATATCGTCGGCAAGCCCGGCAGGGCGATAACCCGGCTCGCCCTTCCCCGCCTTGTCGCCCGGCATGGCATCGACCTCGTTATCGCGAACGTCGAAAACGCAGCCGGCGGCAACGGCATCACCCGCGACATCGGGGAGACGCTCCTGGACTACGGCGTGCAGGTCATGACCACCGGCAACCACGTCTGGGACAAGAAGGAAGCGATCGCATACATCGAGAACCAGCCGCGGCTCCTCAGGCCGGGCAACTATCCGGACGGCGTCCCGGGTCGCGGGCACTGCAGCGTGCTGACGCGGGGCGGCGTGGCGATCGGCGTCGTGAACGTGATGGGCCGCATCTTCATGAACCCGTTGGACAACCCTTTCCACGTCGTTCGGGAACAGATCGCGATGGCGCGCGCCGAGCACGGCGCACGGATCGTCTTCATCGACTTCCACGCCGAAGCGACGTCGGAGAAGAAGGCGATGGGCTGGCATCTCGACGGCGAGGTGACCGTCGTAGCGGGCACGCACACCCATGTGCAGACGGCCGACGAACGCATCCTGCCGAACGGTACCGCCTATATCACCGACGTCGGCATGACCGGTCCGCACGATTCGATCATCGGCGTCGATCCGCGGCCCGTACTGAAGCGTTTTCTCGACGGCATGCCGGCTAGATTCGATACGGCGACCCGGAATCCGAGAGTCAATGCCATTGTCGTGACCGCCGATCCCGAAACCGGGCGGGCCCAATCGATCGCGCGCGTGGATCTCTCCGCGGACGAAATCGACGCACGCGACCCGCGGACGGAGACGCAACGGTGACGAGACTGCCATTCGGCGAGCCGGCACCGACGCCAACGGCGAGCGCACGACCGGGACGTCAGGTGCTTACCGTCCCGGAGCTGACGGCCCGCATCCGTCTGCAACTCGAGTCGGCCTACCCGACCGTCTGGGTCGAAGGCGAGCTGTCGAACTGCCGCCGCTGGAACACCGGACATCTCTATTTCACCCTGAAGGGCGGTAGCGCCCAGATCCGGGGCGTGATGTTCCGATCGGCGTTTCGCTACCTCCGATTCGAGCCGGCCGACGGTCAGCGAGTCGTGGCCCGCGGTCGGATCGGCGTCTACGAGCCGAAGGGCGAGTACCAGCTCGTGGCGGAGCACCTGGAGCCGTTCGGCCTCGGCGCGCGGCAACTGGCCTTCGATCAGCTTCGCAGACGACTCGAGAACGAGGGCCTGTTCGACGAGGCGCGCAAGCGTCCGCTTCCAACGCTGCCGCGCAAGATAGGCATCGTCACCTCGCTCGACGGGGCAGCACTCCGCGACGTCCTCAACGTGCTCGGCCGCCGGTTCCCGAACGTCCATCTCATCATCAGTCCGACTCGCGTGCAGGGCGACGGCGCGGGCCGGGAAATCGCCGCTGCACTCGCGCGCATTGCCGGAGTCGCCGGACTGGACGTCGTGATCCTGGCGCGCGGCGGAGGGTCGCTGGAAGACCTCTGGGAGTTCAACGAAGAAGGGCTGGCCAGAACGATAGCCGCATTCGAGGTGCCGGTGATCTCCGCCGTGGGGCACCAGACGGACTACACGATCAGCGATTTCGTCGCCGACCTGCGTGCTCCGACTCCATCTGCGGCAGCGGAGCTGGTCGTCGCACGGAAAACCGATCTGGCGGCGCGCCTGGACCGCGCCACCGGCCGCCTCGGTACGGCGGCCCGCACCGCCATCCAGCGGCGCCGCGCACTTGTCGAGACTGCACGCCACCGACCGGGCCTCGCATCGTTTCCGACCCGACTCGCCCTCCACGGCCGCCGGGTGGACGAACTGACCCGCCGACTCATAGAGCGCGCGCGGGCGGACGTCGGTCGGCTCGAGCGGCGGCGGGCCGCGCTTCGATTGCGGCTGGAAGCGCTCGATGTCGGTCCTCGGCTGGTCCGCATCCGGACCAGGCTCACGCACGCGAGAGAGCGCCTGACGCGTGCGCTCGATGGGGGCCACGCGGCGCGCAGGCGGCGGCTGACGATGGGTGGCGAGCGCCTGGAGCACGTCATGCGCAACCGCCACACCCGCGCGCGGCGGCAATTGGAGACCGTCGTGGCGAAGCTCGGTTCGCTAAGCCCGCTCGGCGTGCTGGCGCGCGGCTACGCGGTCTGCTGGAACCATGATCGAACCGCCATCGTTCGCCGCGCGTCCGATGTCGCCGTCGGCGAACCCGTGCGCATCACTCTGCACGAAGGAACACTGCGGTGCGAGGTAACGGCGCGGGACGAGGAGCCTGTACCGTAGAACGACACGTCGGCTGAGCCGAGCGCAGCCGCAGGGCTACTGCTGCCGACGCGGCGTGTCGAGGAACCGCGAATCATGGACGACCCGAACATCAAGGACTTCGAATCCGCCCTTGCCGAGCTCGAGACCATTGTCGAGACCCTGGAGGAGGGCCAGCTTCCGCTGGAGCAGTCGCTGGAACGCTTTGAACGTGGAATCGCGCTGTCGCGGTTCTGCCACACGCGTCTGGAGGATGCCGAACGCCGCATCGAGCTGCTTACCGAGCGCGGGCAGACCCGCCCGGCGCCGGCCGAGATCGCCGGCACCGGGACCCCGAACCCGCCCGGCAAGGGCACGGCGGACGACGGCAGGACCGATGGCCCGACGGACGATGACACCCCCTTCTGAGTCCACGGCGGGGGTGACGACTTTCGCCGACTACGTGCGCGGTCGGCGGGCCGCCGTCGACGAGGCGCTCGGCCGCCTCCTCCCGTCGCCGCCGGCCTGTCCTCCCCTGATTGCCGAAGCGATGCGCTACACCGTATTCGCGGGGGGAAAGCGACTGCGACCGCTCCTTACGCTGGCAGCCGCCGACAGCGTGACACCGGGCGGGATGGCGAACGACGGCGAGGTCCTTCCCGCCGCGTGCGCGGTCGAGTTGATTCACACCTACTCGCTGGTACACGACGACCTGCCGGCAATGGACAACGACACCCTGCGACGCGGGCAGCCAACCGCGCACGTCGTCTACGGCGAAGCTGTCGCCATCCTCGCCGGCGACGCACTCCTGACCGAGGCGTTTCGGGTGCTGGCCCGAGGATCGGAGTCCGACCCCGCGAGCCTCCGTGCGCGCCGGCTGCGCACGCTGGAATACATCGCGGCCGCCGCCGGCCCCGAGGGGATGGTGGGTGGGCAGGTCATGGACGTTTCCTCCACCGGCACCACCTCCGCGGTGTTCGACACCGAGCGACTTCGTGCCACGCACGAACGCAAGACAGGGGCCCTCATCCGCGCCGCCGCCGTCGCCGGCGCCCTCATGGGCGGGTCTTCCCACCCGGTTGCCGATGCGGTCGACCGCTACGCGACGCACCTCGGGCTGGCGTTCCAGATAGTCGACGACATCCTCGACATCGAGGGAGTCCAGGAGGACCTGGGCAAGACGGCGGGGAAGGACGCGGATGCCGGCAAGCCGACGTACCCGGCGATGTTCGGCCTGGAGGAGTCGCGCCACCTCGCAGCACGGTCGATCGCCGACGCGAAAGCGGAACTTCGGACTGCCGGAATAGGCGGACGCCTGTTCGAGATAGCCGACTGGGTCCTCAGCCGGACCCGCTGAGTCGAACGGAGACCTGGGAGCCCGCAGATCAGTCCGTGGTGGAACCCGCGTCGCACCGAGAACGGCGAGGCGCCCGCGTGGCAAGGCGCGACGAGGAAGCATATTGGGCATATTCGACCGAGGAGCAACGCAGTCCACGCGGGATGCATCGCCGCTCGAATGCAGCGGGGCTCTTGCCACGGGCTGATATGGAAGGCCGCACGAGGCTGGACGCGCTGGTCGTTGCACGCGGCCTGGCGACGACGCGAGCGAGGGCGCGCGCCCTCATCCTGGCCGGGCGGGTTCGGGTGGACGACAGCACTCGGACGAAGGCCGGGACCGCAGTCGCCACCGACGCACGGATCGCGCTGAGCGTCCCCGACCATCCCTACGTGGGACGCGGCGGCGTGAAGCTGTCCCGCGCACTCGACCGTTTCGGCATCGGCGTGCAGGAACGGACCGCACTGGATATCGGCGCCTCGACCGGTGGCTTCACCGATGCCATGCTGCAGCGCGGCGCGGCCCTCGTGATGGCCCTCGACGTCGGCCGCGGCCAGCTCGACTGGAAGCTGAGGGGGGACTCGCGCGTCATACCGCTGGAGGGAATCAACGCTCGACACTTGACTCCGGAAGTCCTGCCGGAAGGGATTCACCCGGTCGACATCGTGACCATCGACGTCTCGTTCATCTCGCTACGGCTCGTCCTGCCTGCAATCCCGCCACTGGTAGCGGAAGACGGCGACGTGGTGGCGCTGGTCAAGCCACAGTTCGAAGCGACCCGCAGCGAGGTAGCCAGGGGCGGAATCGTCCGCGATCGCGCGGTCAGGCGCCGCGTCATCCGCCAAGTGGGCGCGAAGGCCGATGCGGTAGGATTGACGTGCGTTTCGACCACGCCGGCACCGCGGCGTGAGGCCACCGGCAATCGCGAGTACTTCGTCCACCTCCGTCACCGTGCGACGGCCTCATCCTGATGGCGCCTGCGCCCCCTGCTCCAAGCCACCCTGAACGCCGTACCACGGTGGGCATCGTCGCCCGCCCGAACGCCCCCAACGCAACCTCCGCCGCCCGGGATGCGGCGTCATGGCTGCAAAGGCGGACAGTTCCCACGGTCGTCGAGACCGAGACGGCGCGCCGGGCCGGTCTGAGCAACCGTACGGCTTCACGGACGGACTTGCCGGCCGAGGCGGACGTGCTCCTGGTCCTCGGCGGCGACGGCACCCTCCTGAGCGTTGCCCATCCGGTAGCGCGCCTGGCCCCGGAGACGCTCATCCTGGGAGTGAACTGCGGGAGTCTCGGCTTCCTTACCGAGATCACCCGACCCGAGATGTACGAGGCCCTCGATTCCGTGCTGGCCGGCCAGGCCGGCATCGACGAACGCCTTACCGTCCGTGCTTTCGTGAAACGGGGCGGGCGCGAGATTGCGGACAGGACCGTGCTCAACGACGTCGTAATCGGCAGATCGGCCGACTCGGGAATCATCGACGTGACCATCACCCTGCGCGACCGGCTCGTTACAAGTTGCCGGGCTGACGGCGTAATCCTGTCGACACCGACCGGCTCGACCGGCTACAGCCTGGCTGCCGGCGGCCCCATCGTGCACCCGACCGTGGATGCCCTGACCGTAACCCCGATCGCGCCGCATACCCTGACCAACCGCCCGGTCGTCATCCCGGCGCGCGAGCCGGTAACGCTGGAGCCGAGGCTGGGCGGAACGCACGTCGACGCTTTTGCCAGCTTCGACGGTCAACTCAGCGTCGCGCTGGAGGAAGGCGACAAGGTAGTCGTCGAACGATCGGAGCGGCCACTACGGCTCGTGAGCGCGGCGTCGCGCGACTACTTCGCGGTGCTCCGGCAAAAGCTCAAGTGGGGCGAACGCTGAACCCGCCGGGGCCAGTGAACCGGTGACAGCCCGTGCTACTTGTCGCTGATCGGCGGGTGGTGGATGATCTGCACGCGATTGCCATCCGGATCCGAGAGGTATAGCGACCGCGCACCGTCGCGATGAGTCCTCGGCGCCGCGGCGAGCTCTATGCCGCACCACCTCAGGTAGTCGGCCCACGCGTCGACGTCTTCAGACCGTCGCACGACGAGACCCAGGTGATCGAGCGCGCAACCAGCGTGCTCCGGACCGCGGCCGCCCGGCACGCGGTGGAGCGCCAGATTGTCGACCCCGGAAGTCAGGTACACGTTGTCCTCGTCCGGCTCCCATTCCACGGCAAAGCCGAGCACATCCGTATAGAACCGCCTCATGGCCCCGAAATCGCTCGCGTGGAGCGCCAGATGCCGCAGACCGCGGTGCGGCGGACGATTCGGCATGGATCGCGGCGGGCGATTCGGCATGCATCAATCGTAACCCGGCGGCGCCCACGCCCCGGGGACTGCTAGAATCGGCGGCATGGCTCCACGTTCGGCCGCTCGCACCCGGTGTGCCCTCTGCGGCA
Source organism: Vicinamibacterales bacterium (assembly GCA_958296065.1). Classification (GTDB taxonomy): domain Bacteria; phylum Acidobacteriota; class Vicinamibacteria; order Vicinamibacterales; family UBA8438; genus WTFV01. The sequence continues at coordinate 63,574 of CATQHX010000025.1, forward strand.
CCAAGGAGGTTTCCGAACCTCGCGGCGAGGAAAGATACTGCCACGAGTGCTGGGTCAAGAAGATGGCGGTCGAGGACGTCGTCGCCCAGGAGTTTGCGCTCAAGCGGTACATCCGAGCCCACAGCGCGGAAAAGTACCTCGTGTACCACTCCACCCAGAAGCGGCCCTGCGGCCAGTTGATCGTCGTCGACGACGGCTACGACCTGTTCCTGAGCCTGATTCTCTACCCCACCTTCTCCTGGGACGACCCGGCCTACCACCTCGAAGGGGATCCGGAAGGGCGGGCGTTTTCGGAGTTGCTGGTCGATGTCGTCGCCGCCGAGGTAATCGAACCCTGGGGTGGCGGCAAGTGGCATCTGGAGGTTTTCCGCTCGGCGAGCGCGGAGCCGGAGGACTGGAACGGCGAAATGTAGCGCGCCGCGTTTGCCGGGGGCTGCTATACTTTCGCCTCATCTCTACGATCTTTCGGGAGGACATGCGATGCAATCCGTGAACCGCGCACTGTTCTTGGGTGTGATGGTCGTGCTGGCGGCAGCGGTCGCCTGCGGCGGCGGCGAGGAGGAAGCGGCGGCGGCAGCAGCGGCGGCGGCCGAGGCCGAAGTGGTCGAGGTCAGCCCCGAGGCCCAAGCGGCGGCAGACCGGCTGGCGGCCAGACTCGCCGAGGGAATCACGCTCGTTCCAACCCAGCGCGGGCAGGCCGACATCGGCTACACGCAGCCGACCGCCCGGCGCGGCACCGGCGAGGATCGCGGCTTCAACATCACGTCGATCCGGGTCAGGAACCTCTCGCAGAATGCGATCGCCGGATTCCAGGTCGACGAGTTCTGGTACGACGGCGACGGCAACACCGTGACCGGCGATCAGGCACGACGGCGTCTGCCGATCCTGGTCGACGAGGTGTGCGACATCGAGCTTCGGGTTCCGGTGGTCTCGGCGATGGACCGCAGCAACTACGAGTTCTCCCATCAGAACGGCGACATCAAGGCGACCCTCCTGGAAGACATCGAGTTCCCGCCCCAGCCCGAGGTCGAAGAGGGCGAGGAGGGTGAAGAGGCCGAGGAAGCAGAGGCCGAGGAGGGCGAAGAATCGGAAGAGGAGCTGGTGGACGTGGACGCACTCAAGTTCACTTGCCTCCGCCCGGTCGAGGGGATGCCGGCAGCGGCAGAGGCCGAGACGGACGAAGCCGCCGAGGGCGCCTGAGCTTCAGCCTGCCGCGGAAGCGGGACCGGCCGCGACCGGGCCCGCCGGACCGGGCCCGGCGCACCATGGCTCCGTGCGGAGACGGGGACGGTGGTCGGGCTTGGGCTCCCGTGCAGCCGATTCAACCGTGCTTTCGTCCTGTCCCGGCTGCTGCCTGAATATCCTGTCCGCTCGGATCGGATCCGGGACCGAGTCGCAGGCTGCGGCGCGGCACCCACTGTCCTGAGCGATCGGAGGCTGGCGAGGCACTGCCGTGTCCCGCCGGGACGGAGCGCAAATCATGGGGTTCGACCCGTCGGCGATTCAGCTGGCGCTCCGCGAGGACGCTCTCGACGGCTGGCTGCTCTACGACTTTCACGGCTCCAATCCCGTCGCGCGAAGAATCACCGGCCTGAACCGTACCGCGAAGTTGACGACCCGGCGTTGGTACTATCTGGTGCCTGCGTCCGGGACACCACGCGCGCTCGTTCACCGCATTGAACAGGACACCCTGGCGCACCTGCCGGGAAAGCGCCGCATCTACTCGGGACGCGCCGAGTTGGAGGCGGGGCTCGCCGATCTGGTGCAGGGCGTGCGCCGGGTCGCCATGGAGTACTCGCCCGCGTGCGCCATCCCGTATTTGTCGCGAGTCGACGCCGGCACGGTCGAGCGGATCCGCTCCCTCGGTGCCGAGGTGGTGTCTTCCGGCGACCTGGTGCAACGCTTCGAAGCGGTCTGGGACCATGCGGCGCTCGAAACGCATCGCACGGCGTCGCAGCGCCTGTACGTCATCAAGGATCGCACGTTCGAGTTGATCCGGCACCGCGTGGCCACCGGGACGCTGACCGAGTACGAGGTCCAGCAGAAGATGGTCGGGTGGTTCGAGGAGGCAGGCCTGGTCACCGACTGTCCTCCGGTAGTCGCGGCGCAGGAGAGCAGTGGAAACCCTCACTATCTGCCCACCGCGGCGGATCACCGCCCGATTCGGCCCGAACAGATCGTTCTGCTCGACCTGTGGGGCAAGCTCGACATGCAGGGCGCCGTGTACGCCGACATCACGTGGGTCGGCTTCACCGGGTCCCACGTGCCGGCCGAAGCCGCCGCCGTCTTCGGAGCGGCGCGCGCAGCGCGGGACGCCGCGATAGCTCTGGTCGCCGACCGTGTGCGGGGCGGACGCCCCGTCAGCGGCTGGGAGGTGGACCGTGCCGCCCGGAAGGTGATCGGAGATGCGGGCTATGGCGACCGCTTCGTGCACCGTACCGGACACAGCCTCGGGGAGGAGGTCCACGGCAACGGCGTGCACATGGACGACTACGAGACCCACGACGAGCGACGGCTTATCGCCGGTACCGGCTTCACGATAGAACCCGGCATTTATCTGGACGACTTCGGCGTCAGAACCGAGATAAACATGCATGTGGGGAACGTCGAGGCTGCCGTCACCGGCCCGCTTCAGGCGGAAATCGTGCCCTTGGGCTGACCCGTCCGGGAGGGCGCCGCGCCAGGCTCCGGACGGGCGCGGCGCGGCGTTACACTTAGGGGCGGGACGAGGATGCGGGTGGTCGCCCCGCTGGAGGAAATGATGTCGAGATCGAGGACCACTTTTGTTTCCACGCTGGTGATAGCCCTGGCCGCGATGGCGTTCGGAATGGTTATCGCGTCGCGCTTCAACCTCGCGCCGCAGTCGACCGCGCAGCCCGCTCGAACGCCGACTTCCAACAGCTCACCGATCTCCGGCAACCTGACCGCGACCACCTTCCGCGAGATTGCGGACGCGCAGACGGCGATGGTGGTCACCATCTGGACCCAACGGCCGGAGCAGGACAACATGAACGAGCTGTTCGGAGGCGATGAGCTCTTCCGCCGCTTCTTCGGACAGCCGCAGGCACCCGAACAGGAACCACCGGAGCGGGATGACAATGACGTGACCCCCAGGGCGCCCACCGGAACGGGATTCGTGATTGATGGCGCGGGTCTCGTGCTGACGAACAATCACGTCGTCGAGAATGCCACGAACATCGAGATCCAGTTCTTCGGCGACGATGACGAGCTCTACGAGGCACGGGTGCTCGGGCGGGACCGACTGACCGACAGCGCGCTCCTCGAGCTTGTCGAGCGACCCGACGGCGAGCTGCCGGCGGCAACGTTCGGCGACTCCGGTCAGGTGGCCCCGGGCGATTGGGTCATGGCGATAGGAGCACCGTTCGGTCTGAGCCACACGGTCACGGTCGGCGTCATTTCCGCGCTCAGCCGTCCCCTGCCCGCCGCAAGGGGACGCTGGAACGACATGCTGCAAACCGACGCCGCGATCAACCCCGGCAACTCGGGAGGCCCGCTCCTCAACATCCGCGGCGAAGTGGTCGGGATGAACACCGCGATCGTGAGCGACCGCCGGGCCAACGCGGGCGTAGGGTTCGCCGTCCCCATCAACACGGTGCGAGACCTGCTTCCCGAGTTGCGCGGCGGCAAGGTGACGCGCGGAGTAATCGGCATCGGCATCGACGACATTCCGCGAGAAGAGTACGGGTTGCTCGGACTCGACGACAACGGTGGCGTCCTCGTCCAGAGGGTGGAGCCGGACGGACCCGCCGATCAGGCCGGCATGGGACCGGGCGACATCATCGTCGCGTACGACGGTGAACCGGTGGGCGCCACCCGTGAGCTGCAGAATCGCGTGGTCGCTACCAGACCCGGAACGACAGTGCCGATCCGGATCGTCCGCAACGGCGAGTCCGTGACCCTGGATGTCACTATCGGCGAGCTCGATCTCGATGCCGAAAACCGGACAGTGAGAGTGGCGGCCGAGGAGACCAGCGAGGGCTTCGGAATCACGCTGCAGGACCTGACGCCGGACATGATCGGTAGCCTGCGCGTGCCGCCCGGCACGATCGGGGCGGTAGTGGTGGACGTCGGCCGCGGCAGCACCGCGGAGGCCAGCGACTTGCGACCCGGCGACGTGATTCTCAGCGTCAATCGTGTCGACGTGGCCTCGGCCAGCGAGGCGACCGCGCAACTCAACGAGATCGAATCGGGCCGGACAGCGTTTCTCCTGGTCCAGCGCCGCGAGACGCGCGTATTCCTGCAGGTGGAAAAGGACTGACAATCCATGGTGAGACCCCGCGCCACACCGCCAGCGGAGAGGCGCCCGCGTTGCAAGGCGCGACGAGGGAGCATGTTGGACGGATGACGTTGCGGGAGGTGATCCGGGAGCGGATCCGTGCGGCGGGTCCGCTTCCGTTCGCCGCCTACGCGGAGCTCGCTCTCTACCACCCCGACCTGGGGTACTACACCCGCGCGGACCGGCGCTCCGGACGCGCGGGAGACTTCTTCACCAGCGTCGACCTCGGTCCGCTCTTCGGCGCCCTGCTGGCGTCGCAGCTTGGCGAGATGTGGCGCCTCCTGCGGTCGACGTCCGCCGACAAGCGCTTCGACCTCGTCGAGGCGGCCGCCGGCAACGGGCGACTCGCGCGTGACGTGCTGGCGGCCGCCGCTACGGACGATCCGGCCTTCTACGACGCAATGGATCTCCATCTGGTCGAACGCAGCGGTGCCGCGCGCGACACGCAGGTTGCCACCCTGGGCCCGCACGCCTGCAAACTGGCATCGTCCGGCTCGAAGATGCCGCCGGTGGTTCACGGCGCCATTTTCGCCAACGAGTTGCTCGACGCGCTGGCCCCGCACGCACTGGCAATGACCGCTGACGGTCTGCGGGAGGTGTACGTCGATGTCGACGAGGCGACCGGGCACTTCGTCGAGCGGCTCGGTCCACTGTCGAGCGCCCGCGTGCAGGCGCACATCGACGGTCGGAGCATTGCGCTCCGACCCGGTTGGCGGGCCGAGATCGTTCCCGATGCGGCCGACTGGGTGAGGCACGCGGTCTCCTCGCTGGCGCGCGGGTTTCTGCTTCTGATCGACTACGGCCACGAGGCGAGCGAGCTCTACTCCGAGACCCACGCGTCGGGCACGCTTGCGACCTACCGCCGGCAGCGGATCGCGGACGCGGCCGACGGCGTCCCACCGCCGTGGCTCGTCGACCCGGGCGAGTGCGACATCACCGCGCACGTCGACCTTACTCTCGTGCGCGATTCCGCGGAGGAGGCAGGCGCTCGCACGCTCGGCGTGCTCGACCAGACCTACTTCCTGCTCGGACTCGGAGCAACCGGTCGAGTACTTCGGGACACCGGGGAGCATGGCGTGCCCGCCCTCAGACAGCGTCTGGCCCTGAAGTCGCTGCTCGTCCCCGGCGGTCTGGGCAGCACGCACAAGGCCATGATCTTCGGCAAGGACGTCGGAACCCCGGCCCTGGCAGGGTGTTCCTATCGTGTCCGCGCGACACGCTAGACTAGACCCGCGATGAGCCACCGGATCGAGCGCGAGATCAAGCTGTCCTTCGAATCGGCCGAGGCCGCCCGCGGCGCGGTCTCCGCGCTTGGCGCGGTCCCGCTGCGCGCCCGGCGCCTGCAGGACGACCGTCTCCTCGACACGGCCACCGGTCGCCTGCGGGACGAGTGGTGCACGTTGCGGGTGCGCGTCGAGAAGGCGCCTGGCGATGACGAAAGCACCGCCAGCCTCACTTTCAAGGGACCGCCGAGGTCCGACGTCATGAAGGTGCGCGAAGAGTTGGAAACCGGGGTGGGCAACGGTGAAGTACTGCTAGAGGTCCTCCGCAGAGCGGGATTCGACGTGTGGTTCCGGTACCAGAAATACCGCGAGGAATTCGAGCGCGACGGCACGATCGTCGCCATCGACGAGACGCCGTGCGGCGTTTTCGTCGAGCTGGAAGGGAGCGAAACTGGCGTCACGCACCTCGCCGTGGCCCTCGGCCGCACCCCCGGCGACTACATCACGGCGTCGTATCGGCGGGTCTGGGAGTCGGACTGCGCGAGGCGCGGCCGGCCGGCCGGCGACATGGTCTTCGAGTAGCCCGCGAACACGATGCTCGGCCCGCCCCCGCCCGCCCTCGTGCTTGCGGCAGGACTCGGTACACGCCTTCGGCCGCTGACGAACGTCCGTGCGAAACCGGCCGTGCCGGTAGCCGGCCGGCCGCTGGTGGTCCGGATCCTGGAGTGGCTGGCCGGACAGGGCGTCGAGGAAGTGGTCCTCAATCTGCACCACCGCCCGGAAACGGTCACGCGCGTGGTAGGACACGGCAAAGCGGCCGGCTTGCGCGTGCGCTACTCCTGGGAACCGGTCATCCTCGGATCGGCCGGCGGCCCGCGCCAAGCGCTGCCGCTCCTCGGCCGGCGCTTCTTCATCGTCAACGGCGACACGCTGACGACACTGTCGCTCCGCGCCCTCTCCAACGCGCATGCACGTAGCGACGCGGCCGTGACACTCGCCGTCGCACCTCATCCCGACCCGGCCCGCTACGGAGGCGTCCTGGTCGCGGAAGACGGTCGCGTGCGCGGCTTCGCACCAGCGGGCAATGGGCCGGCTTCCCACTTCCTGGGTCTGCAGGTCGTCGAGGCGGCGGTCTTCGAGAACCTGCCGGCCGGCCGACCGGCGGCCACAATCGGTGGCCTCTACAACGGACTCCTTTCTCCTCCCGGCCACGGCCGGGGGACACCGATCCGCGCCCATCGGGTCGATGCAGAGTTTCTGGACGTCGGCACACCGGCAGACTATCTGGCCGCCTCGCTGACCGTCGCCCGCCGCGAGAAGCGCCAGTCGTTGCCGGCCGGCGCCAGCTCGACGATCGATCCGTCGGCGTCGCTCGAACGCACGGCGGTCTGGGACGATGTCGTCATCGGTGCCGGTTGCCGGCTCGAGGAATGCATCGTTGCGGACGGCGTCCGCCTGCCTCCCGGCACGACGCTTCGGCGCCGAATCTGCGTGCGAGCCGTGGACGCGGGAACCGAACGAGGCGGACGAATCGTCGGGAACGCAGTCGTCCACCCCCTCGACGGCACGACGCTACCTGACCGATGACGGATTCATCACACCTGCCCGATACCACCGAAGCGCGCGCCAAGTCCTGGCTGCGGAACGCCGGACTGCCATCGGCGACCCGCCTTGAACGGCTGGCAGGAGATGCCTCCGACCGCCGGTTCGTGCGGGTTGTTCCGCCCGGGGCGCCGACCCGCGTGCTCGTCGTTCATGAGCGACCCATCGATCCCGACACGCTGCCGTTGATCCGTGTCGGCGAGCTGTTCCGCCGGCTCTCGGTGCCGGTACCGGCCATCCATGGCGCCCACGCGGCTCTGGGCATCGTCGTCGTCGAAGACCTCGGCGACACCATGCTGGAGGATGCGGCCGCCAACCTGCCGGACGTCGAGCGCAGCGCCCGGTACCGCGAAGCAGTGGAGATCATCGCGGCGATTCAACAGGGGGGACGCCGCCTCGCGCAATCGAACGCGGGCCCCTTCGGCCTGGCGTTCGACGTCGAGAAGCTCACGCAGGAGCTGAGCTTCTTCGCCGAGCATTTCGTCGCAGGCTTCCGGCGGCACGCGCTCACGGCGGGGGCGCGCCGTACCCTCGACGAGGAGTTCCGCGCCCTGGCCTCCGACATGGCAGCCGAGCCGCGCGTGCTCTGCCATCGAGACTTCCACAGCCGGAACCTCATGCTGCACCGGGACCGCCTCCACGTCATCGACTATCAGGACGCTCGCATGGGGCCGGACACCTACGATCTCACCTCGCTGTTGCGCGATGCCTACGTGGAGCTGGAAGCGGCCGAGGTGGATCGCCTGCTCGCCCATTATCAGGCTGTCACGGACCTGCACGACGGTGCGGCCCTGCGGCGGCGCTTCGTCCGGACCACCGTGCAGCGAGCCCTCAAGGCCCTCGGCACCTTCGGTTTTCAGATTACCGTACGCGGCAATGCCCGGTACCGCGAAGCAATACCCCGCACGCTCTCCTACGCGCGAAGGGCGATTGGACGGGATCCGGAGCGTCGCCGCCTCGGCGAGCTGCTTGGAGCGGTGTTGGCGGACTCCGGCTCGTAGTACGCTACATGGCGAGGATGAGCGCGACGACGACAACCGTCGATGCAATTGCGGACTGCGTGGGCCGGCAGGTTGCGATCCGCGGGTGGCTGCACCGGCAGCGCTCGAGCGGAAAGATCCACTTCCTCACGTTGCGCGACGGCACGGGGTTCATCCAGGCGGTCGTCTCCCGGGCCGCGGTCGGCGTCGAGACGTTCACTCGGGCCGATCACCTCGGTCAGGAAACGTCACTGATCGTCGAGGGGACGGTGCGGAAGGACGCGCGGGCCCCTGGCGGCTACGAGATCGACGTGTCCGCACTCGAGATCGTCGGTGAGTCCCGCGATTATCCCATCACCCCCAAGGAGCACGGGGTCGACTACCTGCTCGACCGGCGCCACCTCTGGATCCGCAGCCGCCGGCAAGCGGCAATCCTGCGCGTGCGGCACGAGGTGATCAACGGCATCCGTGACTTCCTCAACGACCAGGGGTTCATCCTGGCCGATACGCCGATCTTCACACCAGCCGCCTGCGAGGGCACCACGACCCTGTTTGCCGTCCCGTACTTCGACCATGCCACGGCGTATCTGACGCAGAGCGGTCAGTTGTACAACGAAGCCAACGCCATGGCGCTCGGACGCGTCTACTGCTTCGGACCTACATTTCGCGCCGAGAAGTCCAAGACGAGGCGCCACCTGACCGAGTTCTGGATGGTCGAGCCGGAGATGGCCTACGCCACGCTCGACGACGCGACGGACCTGGCCGAAGCGCTGGTGGTCTCGATTGTCGAGCGGGTACTCGACCGGCGCCGTCGAGAGTTGGAGGTGCTGGAACGGGACACCGCACCGCTCGAGCGGGTCCGGTCGCCGTTCGCGCGCATCGCTTACGACGAAGCCGTCGAGATCCTCCAATCCCGCGGCCTGCCGTTCGAGTGGGGCGGCGACTTCGGCGGACCGGACGAAACGGCTCTCGCGGAACACTTCGACCGCCCGGTGGCAGTGCAACGATTTCCGGCGGCAATCAAGGCCTTCTACATGAAACCGGACGCCGACAGACCGGAGCTGTCGTTGTCCGTCGACGTGCTGGCTCCCGAGGGCTACGGCGAGATCGTCGGCGGTGGTGAGCGCCTGGACGACTACGAGCTCCTCCTCGACCGGATTCGCCAACACGACCTGCCGCGCGAGGCTTTCGAGTGGTACCTGGACCTCCGACGGTACGGGAGCGTGCCGCACGCAGGTTTCGGCATGGGCGTGGAGCGCGTCGTCGCGTGGCTTTGCGGGCTGGAGCACATCCGCGAGACCATTCCGTACCCGCGCATGCTCTATCGCCTGACGCCGTGACCGTGTGCTGCCGGCTTCCGTGATATACTCTGTCGGCTACGGGAAACGAAGTCCTGCAGAAGTGGGCATTTTGCCCACTTCTTTGTGTTTCAGGGCTCAGTTACAGCGGTCAACGCGGGGGTAAGGCAGGGTGAAGCCCGGTGAAGGCCGGGTTGCGCAGGTCTGGGCCATCGCGGAGCGGGTCGCCCGTGACTTCGGTCTCGACGTCTTCGACGTCCAGCTCCGACGCGAATCGGCGGGCTGGCTGCTGCGAATCGTCATCGACCGGCCACCGAGCGCGACCGGGGAGAATGGCAACGCGACGGGCGAGTCAGTCACCCTCGACGATTGCCAGCGGGTGAGCACGGACGTCAACGTCGTACTGGATGTCGAGTTCGATTTCGAGCACCCGTACACGTTGGAAGTGTCGTCGCCGGGCCTTGATCGCCCATTGCGGCACCTGGGAGACTGCCGGCGCTTTCGGGGCCGGCTAGCACGGTTCGTGATGTCGGAAGCCGTGGACGGTCAGCAGTTCATCTGCGGGCGGATCGCAGGCGTCGAGCCGGGCGACGAGGAACCGCAGGATTCGCGGGGCCGTGTTGTGGTGAACGTCGGGCGGCGGGTCCACCGCATCCCGTGGGCGCTGGTGACGAAGGCCCGGCTGGAAGTGGAGTTGTGAAGTCGTGGCGCATGCCGGGGCAAGCGCGCGCGAGAGCACGTGATGAGCAATCCGCTGCAACAGACGATCGAGGCGCTGGCCAAGGAGAAGGGCATCGAGCCCGACGTCATCGTTACGGCCATTGAGGACGCGGTCCTGACCGCCTCGCGCAAGTACTACAGATCGACCGAGAACCTGCGAACGAAGTTCAATCATGAGACGGGTCAGGTCGAGTTGTTTTCGGTTCGGCAAATCGTCGAGGAAGTGACCGACCCCCTGACGGAGATCTCACTTGCCGAGGCGCAGGAGCTCTACGGTGACGAGGCGGAAGTCGACATGGAGATCGAGTTCCCCAAGCCGACCGACGTGCTCGGACGCATCGCGGCGCAGACGGCGAAGCAGGTCATCTTCCAGAAGGTGCGCGAAGCGGAGCGCGACAACGTCTACGCCCTGTACAGCGACCGGGTGAGCGAGGTGGTCAGCGGTACCGTCAAGCGATTCGAGAACGGCGACATCGTGGTGGACACCGAGCGGGTCGAGGCGCTGCTTCCAAGGCGCGAACAGTCGCGCGCCGAAAACTACACCACCGGCGACCGGGTCCGTGCGGTCATCCGCGAGGTCAACAAGAACACGAAGGGCCCTCAGATCATCCTGTCCCGTACCGACCCGACGCTGCTGGTCAAGATGTTCGAGCAGGAGGTCCCCGAAATCTACGACGGGACGGTCACCATTCGCGGCGCGGTCCGCGAAGCCGGGGATCGGGCCAAGGTCGCCGTGCACTCGCGCGAGCGCGACGTCGATCCCGTCGGTGCCTGCGTAGGCATGAAGGGCACGCGGGTGCAGGCCATCATTCGCGAGCTGCGCGGCGAGAAGATCGATATCGTCGAGTGGTCGGAAGACCCCGTGGTTTTCGTGACCAACGCCATCAGCCCGGCCAGAGTCCAGCGTGTGACCGTCGTCGACCACGAGGAATCGATCGTCGAAGTGGTCGTCGAGGATCGCCAGCTCTCGCTTGCAATCGGCAAGAAGGGCCAGAACGTCCGCCTCGCGGCCAAGCTCACCGGCTGGAGGATCGACATCAAGAGCGAGGAAGAGAAACGACGTGAGGTGGAAGCGCAGTTCGAGGAGCTCGAGGAGGGCGACGAGGCCGGCACGCTCATGTTGCCCGGACTGGACGAGACGCAGCTCCTGCGCCTGAGCGAGGCAGGGCTGGACACGGCCGACCGTCTTCTCGAAGTCGAAACCGCGGCTCTGGCCGAGGTGGCGGGTGTGGACGAACCCACCGCCCGAGATCTGCAGGCCGCGGTTCAGGAACAGGTTGCCGCCGCCACGAGAGCAGCGGGCACCCCCGACGACGTGGATGACGCCTCGATAGCCCAGCCGGCGGGAACGACGCCCCCGCCGGCGGCGGATGCGCCCGACGAGACACCGACAGTAGAGTGAGAGCGCCCGTGGGCACAATTCGCATCTACAAGATCGCTGAAGTTCTCGGCATTCCGAGCCAGGAAGTCGTCCAATTGCTGCGCTCCCAGCACGGGATCGAAGCCAAGAGCGCCTCGAGCACCGTGGAAGAGATCGTGGCCCGGCAGTTCGCCGAGCGGCTCGCGCGCAAGCGAAACGTCACCCTGCCGGCCGGCTCGCTCTTCTCGCAACGGCCGGCCACGAGACGTGGGGGGCGCGGTGCGGCCGCACCGGAAGCGGTGGCACCCGCAGCGCCGAAGCTCGGCCCGCCGCGGCTGGTCAAGTCCGCCAAGGCGGCCAAGGCGGCAGCCGAGGTAGAGACCAGCGACGCCGAGGCAACAGCGGTCACACCGGTGGCGCCCGCAGCGGATCCGCCGACGGCAACGCCCTCGTCCGCCACCGCTCCCCCGTCCCCGGCCGCGCAATCAGCGGCGGAACCGACCCCATCCCCGGCGCCGCCCGCCGCGGCACCGCGGCCGCTGCCGTCGGCGCCACGGCTCAGGGTCGAGGGCGCGCCGCGCCTGCGGGTCGAAACGCCACGCATCCGTGTAGAGGAACCGTCCCCGGCGGAAACGGAGACTCCCGGCGCCGAGGTCGAAGCGCCTCTCCCGAGCGTCGTGGCCAAGGAAACTTCGCGCGTCGAGACCGACCCGCCCCCCGTCGAGGCCAAGGAAGCACCACCCGCCGGGGCCGGACCGCCCCGGACTCAGGTCGAGAGAACTCCGGCCGCCGCGGCCGCGCCGCAGCGCGTCGAATCCGAGAAGTCCCTGCGGGTCGAGGCCGAGTCACCTCGTACCGACGATGACGCGCCCGCTGTGGTGACAGTCGATCCGCCTCGCGTCCAGGTCGAAGGAATGCCGCTGCAGCAGAGTGAGAACATGGCACGGGTCGCCGCCGAGGCGATCCCCCCGGTAAAACTGAAAGCCCCGCCGCCCGAGGCGGAGAAACCTCCCGTCGCGGTCGAACCGATCGCGGCCGCACCGTCCGTCTCGTCGAACGTTTTGTCGACACCTCCGACCGCCGGAGCATCTTCCGGAACACGGCGGCCCAGCTCTCGACTCGCACTCCGACCGACCGGGCGCGTGGTCCCTCCACGGCTGCGGCTGCGAATCGAGGAACCAAAACCGCCGAAGCCGCGCCCCACGGCCCCGGCGGCATTACCGAGAATGCCCGTTGTCCGACCGACGCCGCCGGCCGCCACGGCCACGCCGGTCGCGCGACCGCCACTCGGAGGCCCGCGGCCGTTGCCGTCGCAACCGGTGCGCCCTCCGGGGGTGCGTCCGTTGCCGCCCCGACCGGCCGTCGGTTACCGACCGCCGCCGCCACGGCCGCATCACCGCCCGGGCGGACGGCGCGCCCATTACCGGCGCACGAGATCTCAAACTCCGGCCACACCGGCCCCTCCGCCTCCGATTACGCGGACCATCACGCTGGCCGAGGGCATGACCGTCAAGGATCTGGCCGAGCGCCTGGAGGTCAAGCCGAAGGACGTGCTGAAGAAGTTGATCGAACGGCGCGTGATGATGACCATCAACACGACGCTCGATCCCGAAACCGCGACGACCATCGCGCGGGAGTTCGGCGCGGACGTGAAGATGCGCACCTTCGAGGAGGAAATGGTCGTCATCGAGGCCGAGGAGGCGAAGCCCGACGACCTGATCGTCCGCGCCCCGGTCGTGACCGTCATGGGACACGTCGACCACGGCAAGACGACCCTGCTCGACGCCATCCGCGAGACGAAGGTTGCGGAAGGCGAGGCCGGTGGAATCACACAGCACATCGGTGCGTATTCGGTGCAGGTAAACGGCCGCAAGATTGTCTTCCTCGACACGCCGGGTCACGAGGCATTCACGTTGATGCGGGCTCGCGGAGCGCAGGTGACCGATGTGGTAATCCTCGTCGTCGCCGCCGACGATGGAGTGATGCCGCAGACGCAGGAAGCAATCGACCATGCGCAGGCCGCAAGCGTGCCCATCATCGTCGCCATCAACAAGATCGACAAGGCGGACGCCAACCTCGATCGGGTCAAGAAGGAACTGGCGGAGCGCGGGCTGACCCCTGAAGACTGGGGCGGATCGACGGTCACCGTGCCCGTCTCGGCGAAGAAGCGGGACAACCTCGACGGCCTTCTGGAAATGGTCCTGCTGGTGACCGAGCTCGAGGAGCAGAAGGCCAACCCGAAACGCGCCGCAACCGGTACCGTGCTGGAGGCGAAGGTGGACCGCGGCCGCGGACCGGTCGCCACAATCCTGGTGCAGGACGGCACGCTGCACGTCGGCGACAACTTCATCGCAGGGGTCGTGGTCGGGCGCGTCCGCGCGTTGCTGGACGACCGGCTGCAGAAAACGAACGAGGTCGGGCCTTCCAGTCCGGTAGAGGTTCTCGGCCTGACCGGACTGCCCCAACCCGGTGACGCCTTTCAGGCCGTGGCGGATGCGGCAAAGGCACGGCAGATCGCTGTGCTGCGCCAGAACCAGGCCAAGGAAAAGGCGCTCGGCGGACGCGGCCAGCGGCTGACCCTCGAGTCGCTCCAGCAGCAGTTGTCGGAAGGCGAGGCCAAGGAGCTGCCAATCATCATAAAGGCGGACGTGCAGGGATCCGCCGAGGTGCTGGCCGACTCGCTCGGCAAGCTGGGCGACGAACGTGTCAAGACCCGCATCATTCATACCGGCGTCGGCGCCATCAGCGAATGGGACGTGTTGCTGGCCTCGACCTCGAACGCGATCATCATCGGATTCAACGTCCGCCCCGACCGCAACGCCACCTCCGTGGCGGAACGCGAAGGGGTCGACCTTCGCCTCCATTCGGTCATCTACGATGTCATCGATGAATTGAAGAAGGCACTGGCCGGCCTGCTCGATCCGACGACGAAGGAGGTCAAGCTGGGTGCCGCCGAGATCCGGCAGACGTTCAAGGTCCCCAAGTTCGGTACGGCGGCCGGTTGCATGGTCACCGAGGGCGTCATCACCCGCGCCGGCAACGTCCAGGCCCGGATCGTGCGGGACGGCGTAGTCGTGCACGAGGGACGCATCGGATCGCTGCGCCGCTTCAAGGACGACGTCAACGAAGTGCGGAGCGGCCTGGAGTGCGGTCTGGCGTTCGAACGCTTCGCCGATCTCAAGCTCGGCGACGTCGTCGAGTCGTTCACCGTGGAGAAGGTCGCCGCGACCGTCTGACGAGGGCACCTCCGCCAGGCGCCAGCCGATCGAATGCCTGCCGTCGGGTTGTTGACCGTCGATCTCCACTTTCCTGGTGCGCGCTCGCTGAAGGACAAGCGACGGGTTCTTGCCAGCGTCAAGGACCGTGTCCGAAAGCTGAACGTTTCGCTGGCGGAAATCGATCATCTGGACGCCCACCAGAGAACGCGCCTGGGCATCGTCGCGGTGGCATCCCATCGGGATCACGTGGATCGCATGCTGGACGGGGTCGTCACGGAAATAGAGCGCCGGGATCCGGGACTCGTGCTGGCGACCGACCTGCAGTGGTTGAGTTGACGGCACCGGAGAGGCATGGCAGAGGGCAATCGGATCCGGCGCGTCGCGCAACGCGTGCGAACGGAACTCTCGGTGCTCCTCGCCCGCTCCGTTCGCGATCCGGGCCTCCTGGGCTTGACGGTCACCGACGTCAGGATGACCGCCGATCTCCAGCTTGCACGCGTCTACTACACGCTCCTCGAGGACAGCGACCGGCGCGGCGCGGCGCGGGGGCTTCGTCGGGCGCAACCCTACCTGCGGCGCGAAATCGGCCAGCGCCTTCAGCTTCGCCAGGTTCCGGAGATACGTTTCGTGTACGACGATTCCGCCGAGCAGCAGGATCGCATCGCCCGGATCTTCGAGGAGATCGAAGAGCAGCGGAACTCGGTCAGCTCATCCAACGAGGAGCCGGACTACCCTGTCGAAACGGAAGATACGGATGGCGCCTGAGGCGATCGGCCCCATCGCCAAAGCCCTGAGGGACGGAACGAGTTTCGTGCTTTCCTCGCACGCCCGGCCGGACGGCGACTCCATCGGCTCACAACTCGCGCTCACGCACACCCTGCGGGCCCTCGGCAAGACGGTACGTATCGTCAACCACGATCCGCCACCCGCGTACTTGGAAACGCTTCCGGGAGTGACGGACGTCGAAGTGGCGGATTGCGTGTACGACCGCTTCGACGCGGCAGTCGTGCTGGAATGCGGCACGCTCGATCGTACCGAGGTCACCGGGCTGGATCGCCAACCTGTCATCAATATCGATCACCACGCGGGTAACGCGATGTACGGTGTGCTCAACTGGTTCGATCCGAGCGCCGCGGCCTGCGCCGAAATGGTCCATGACCTGATCGCCGTGCTCGGCGTTCCCTTGACCCCGGCGATCGGCGCGGCCCTGTACGCCGGTATCCTCACCGACACCGGCTCGTTCCGGCATGCGAACATCAGCGCCCGAACGTTCGAGACTTGCCGCAACGTGGCCGCGTGCGGCGTCGACGTCGCCGACCTCGCGGCCGCGATCTACCAGAACAGCTCGCTCGGCAAGCTGCGGCTGACCGGACGCCTGCTGCACGAGATGCGGCTCGAGGCGGGCGGTCGGATCGCGATTCTCCGCGTCGACGAGACCCTCCTCCACGACACCGGCTGCCCCGCCGACGACATGGAGGGCGTGATAAACCTTCCGCTGGCAGCCCGCAGTGTCGAAGCGGTAATCATGATCAAGACGACGGACGGAGTGACCCGGGCCAGCCTGCGGTCGAAGGGCGTCGTCGATGTCCGCGCGGTCGCCGCGACATTCGGCGGGGGTGGCCACCGCAACGCCGCCGGCTGCACGTTGGAGGCACCTGCCTCCGAGATCGAGCGGCGCCTGGTCTCGCGCACGGTAGCGGCGATCGAGCGGGCCGGACACCTGCGCCCGGCCGAACCACGCGCCTGAAAATGGACGGAGTGCTGGTCGTCGACAAGCCGTCCGGGCCGACGTCGCACGATGTCGTTGCTCATGCCCGGCGCTCGCTCGGGGTCAGGCGGGTCGGGCACATCGGAACGCTGGATCCCATCGCCACCGGCGTGCTGCCGCTCGTGGTGGGGCGCGCGACGAGGCTGGCGTCGTTGCTTTCCGCCGGGCGGAAGACCTACGACGGCGGTATCCTCCTGGGCGTCTCCACCGACACCTACGACGCCACCGGAACGGTCACCGCAGACGCCCGGGATCGCATGGGCACCGGCCTGGTCAAGGCCCCGGACCGACAGGTGCTCGAAGAGGCCGTGCAAGCGTTCGTCGGCACCCGGGCGCAGCAACCGCCCCCGTTCTCGGCAAAGAAGATCCACGGCGTACGCGCGTACAAGCTGGCTCGCCGCAACCAGGCGGTCGCCCCGGACCCGGTCGACGTGACCGTGCATGCGATCGACGTTCTGGAGGTCGACGGCGTGCGGGTCAGATGCCGGGTCACCTGCGACACCGGTTTCTACATGCGTGCGTTCGCCCACGAGCTCGGAGCGGCACTCGGGTGTGGAGCCTGCCTGGAGACACTGCGGCGGGAACGCAACGGGGCGTTCGACCTGAGCGCCGCGGTCCCGCTGGACGAACTCGCGGAGCGGGGGCCCGCCGTCGCGGACCGGATGGTGCCCCTCGACGAGCTGCTGCCGGAGGTTCCGCGGGTGGTGCTGACCGAGCACGGCGCCCGGCGCGCGCGGCACGGCAACGACCTGACCGCCGCCGACGTGATCTCGTCCAGCGCGGGGTGGACCGCGGGGGACGCGACCTTCGGCCCGGCGCTGGCCAAGCTGTACAGCGGTGACGGCACCCTGATCGCCATTGCGAAGGCCGGCACCGCCCGGCTTTTGCACCCGACTATCGTTCTAGTGTAGGATCGCGGTTTGAACAGAGTACAGAGTAAGGAAAGAGTAGAGAGGTAGTTGCACGTGGCGCTGGCCAAGGAGCGGAAGTCCGAATTGATTGGCTCGTATCGCCTGCATGACAGCGATACCGGATCCCCGCAGGTGCAGATTGCGATTCTCAGCGAACGCATCACGTATCTGACCGAGCATTTCAAGACCCACGCCAAGGACCACCATTCACGTCGTGGCCTGCTGCAACTGGTCGGCCGGCGTCGTCGTCTCCTCGACTACCTCAAGGGTAAGGATTCCGAGCGGTACTCGACTCTGATCAAGAGCCTCGGAATCCGCAAATAGGCGCGAGACGAAGACCGGTCCCGACCGGACCGCTGCCCGCCTCTCCGCACAACGCGCCGGGACCAAGAATCGTCCCGAGAACTGGAGCCCATCCCCATGCACACGGCCCAGGTGAATGTCGGCCGGTCCGCCCTCACGATAGAAACCGGCAAGCTGGCCAAGCAGGCGGACGGCGCGGTCACCGTCCGCTACGGCGACACGTTCGTCATCGTCACGGCCTGCGCCGCGCCGAGTGCCCGCGAAGGCATCGATTTTCTACCTCTCACCGTCGACTACCGCGAGTATGCCTACGCGTCGGGCCGGATTCCGGGTGGGTTCTTCAAGCGGGAAGGCAAGCCGACCGAGAAGGAAGTACTGACGAGCCGACTCATCGACCGCCCGTTCCGCCCCCTGTTCCCTGCCGGGTGGAATCGAGAGACACAGATCATCGCACTGCTCCTGTCGGCCGATCCCGAGAACGACTCCGACGTGCTCGCCTTGACCGGTGCGTCGGCCGCGCTCGCGATATCGTCGATTCCGGTCGCGAACCCCATTGCCGCGGTTCGCGTCGGCCTGCTCGACGGCTCCTTCGTCATCAACCCGACCTACCCGGAGCGCAAGCAAAGCGACCTCGACCTCATCGTCGCCGGGAGCCGGGCGGCCATCGTCATGGTCGAGGCGGGAGCCAAGGAGGTGCGAGAGGACGTGATGCTCGGCGCCCTCGAGGCGGGCCACGCGGCTATCCGCGACATCATAGGAGCGATCGAGGAGATGGCCGCCGCGGTCGGCAAGGAGAAGGTCGCCATCGAGTCGCAGGAGATCGACGCGAAGGTCCGGCAGGAGCTCGAATCGCAGGCGCTGGCGCCGCTTGCCGAGGCGATGCGCATCAAGGACAAGCTCGAAAGCTACGCCAGGGTGGACGGGGTTCTCGACGAGCTGCTTGCATCCGTTCCGGAGGACGATCCGGGTCGACGCGCGGACGCCAAGCAAGTGTTCAAGGACCTGAAGGAAACGGTGCTGCGCGACGAGGTCCTCGACCAGGGCCGTCGGCTCGACGGCCGCGCGTTCGATCAGGTCCGCGAGATCTCATCGGACATCGGCGTCCTTCCGCGCGTTCACGGGTCGGCTGTGTTCACACGCGGCGAGACCCAGGCCCTCGTCTCGGCGACCTTGGGCACGGCGGACGACCAGCAGAAAGTCGAGCTGGTCGACGGGGAGACGTACAAGCGGTTCATGCTGCACTACAACTTTCCTCCGTTCTCGGTCGGTGAGGTCAAGTTCCTGCGCGGACCGGGCCGACGCGAAATCGGCCACGGGCACCTCGCGGAACGCAGCCTGATGCCGATGATCCCGAGCGAGGAGGAATTCCCCTACACGCTGCGCGTCGTCTCGGACATCCTGGAATCCAATGGATCCTCGTCCATGGCCAGCGTCTGCGGCGGCGCACTGGCCCTGATGGATGCGGGCGTTCCCATGAAACGGGCGGTGGCCGGGATCGCCATGGGCCTCATTCTCGACGAAGAGAACGGGCGCCACGCCATTCTCTCCGACATCGCCGGCGCCGAGGACCACTACGGCGACATGGACTTCAAGGTCGCCGGTACCAGCGAGGGCATCACCGCGCTGCAGATGGACATCAAGGTCTCCGGAATCACTACGGAGATCATGCGGGAAGCGCTCGATCAGGCGCGGGCGGGCCGGCTCCATATCCTCGAGAAGATGGGCGTCACCATCGCGTCACCGCGCGAGTCGATTTCCACGCACGCACCGCGCATCGTGACGATTCAGATCCCGGTGGACAAGATACGGGACGTGATCGGACCGGGCGGCAAGACCATCCGCAGCATCATCGATCGAACCGGCGTCAAGATCGACGTCGAGGACGACGGCCGGGTCAACGTGGCTTCGACGGACGAGACGTCGGCGCAGAAGGCCATCGCCATCATCGAGGAGCTGACCGCCAGCCCCGAGCTGAACAAGACCTACCTCGGCAAGGTGCAGCGCATCACCGACTTCGGCGCGTTCGTCGAAATCCTCCCGGGCATCGACGGATTGCTGCACGTATCGGAGATCGCCCACTATCGCGTGAACGAGGTGCGCAACGAGTTGACCGAGGGCGACCAGTTACTCGTCAAGGTGATCAACGTCGATCCCTCCGGGAAGGTCAGACTCAGCCGCAAGGCACTGCTCCCCGGCGGCCCGTCCGAGAACGGCGACAAGGGCGAGGGTCAGCCGCGCCGTTCCGGTGGACACGGCGGTCCCGGCGGGGGCTCGCGTCCGCCACGACAGCGCGGCAACCGCGAGCCCGCCCGCCGCTAGTCTAGCGCCCCGAAACGCCTCGCTGGCTTGGCGTTTCGGCCCATCCGCCCCCGCTCCATGACCTTGCGCCGCAGAACTCACTCTGCGTTCTACGGCGCAAGCTCCCAGGCGCCGTCGACCCGACCCTACCCCTTGGAAGCTGCGGCGCGGGCTCCCGCCATGCGCGTAGCCAACGGCGGGTGCGAGTGGAAGAACCATTCGACCAGCCGCGACGGTCGTTCCTCGGCGAGGTACTGTGCGCTCACGCGCCGCAGTCCCGACACGAACGCATCGAGGTTGCCGGTCACCCGAAGTGCATACCGATCGGCCCTGCGCTCGTGCCAGCGTGAGAGCGTGTTCACGATCGGCGCCGACGCCACCGTCACGGCTCCGTACACGAGCGACAGCAACGGCAGGCTGGCGGGGTCCCACAACCCGGCGACCCCGGGTAACGGCAGCAACGCCGCCAGCACGCTGTTCGCAGTCCAGAACGCCGCCAACGACAGCGCGGAAGTGCAGACGATCATCTGCCACAGGTCCCAGTGCACGTGGTGCCCGATCTCGTGCGCGATGATCACTTCGATCTCTTCGTCGCTGTAGTCCTCCAGCAAGGTATCCGAAACCAGGATCCGCCGTGACGGCCCGATGCCGACGACCGCGGCGTTGGCGGTGTCGGTCGCGGACCCGACCCGCCATTCGTGGATGGCGATGACCGGCGCCCGGGCTCGGCGGGTCAGCGCCTGCAGCCGCGCCTGCAAGGCGGGTCGCCGCAGCGGCTTGGTGCGCCTCGCGACCGCCGCGGACGCCAGCGTGGCCTGGATCACCGACGTCAGGAGGTAACCTGCCCCCGCGACCTTCCACCACGTGTCGGGCCAGATTCCGATCGCCGCGTAGACGGCTACCGCGGCGGCCGACCAACCGGCCACGCGAACGCCGATGGTCTGTCCCAGGCCAGGCAGCCAGTCCCCGAGCGACTGCCGCGAGAGCCCGAATCGACGCTCGAGGAAGAACTCGGCGTGAACCACGAACGGCAGCGCCGCCAACTCGGTGGCAAGGCCGAGCGCCGCGGCCAGAACACCGACGCCGAGCACTACCTGCAGTGCCGCCGGCAAGTCCGGAAGGCCGAGAAACGCCTCGATAACGGCCGCCGGATAGCCCCAACCGGCGGCCGCGACGAGGACCCCCACCCGCGCAAGGAACGCGAGTTGACGGCTCCGGCGCCTCAGCCGGTGAAAACGACGCGCCTTGCCCTCGTTCACCCGACTGTCTGCGCCATGTTGACGGAAATCAGCTTCGACACGCCCGGCTCCTCCATCGTGATGCCGTAGAGGCGGTCGGCGATCTCCATGGTCTTGCGGTTGTGCGTGACCAGGACGAACTGCGTGCGGTCCTGCAACCCTCGCAGCATCTCCACGAAACGCCCGATGTTCGCGTCGTCCAACGGAGCGTCGATCTCGTCCAGCAAACAGAACGGACTCGGCCGGTACCTGAAGATCGCGAACATCAGCGCCATTGCCGTCAGCGCCTTCTCACCGCCGGACAGTAGCTGAATGCTCTGGAGGCGCTTGCCGGGTGGCTGCGCCGCGATATCGATACCGCTCTCCAGCACATCGGACTCGTCGAGCAACACCAGCTCGGCACGCCCCCCGCCGAACAACGCTTCGAAGGTCAACTGGAAATGCTCGTTGACTACCCTGAACGCCTCCTGGAAACGAGAACGAGTGGTAGCGTCGATACGCTTGATGGCGGCTCCGGTGGCCGAGATCGAGTCGATCAGATCCTGGCGCTGCTTGGTCAGGAAACCGTGCCGCTCCTCCAGTTCGTCGAACTGATCGATAGCCATCATGTTGACCGCGCCCAGACGCTCGACCTTCGCGTTCAGAAGATCGACGATGGCCTCGGCGTCGGCCGGCTGCGACACGGCCGCCTTCCCCACGTCTTCGTCAGCGAGAGGTATGTCCGTTCGGTCGGTGTGTTCGTCGGATCCGGTCGCCGCGGCGCCCGCCTCGTCTCCCGCGACATCGGCAGGCGTCGGAGTCCCCACGAGCGCCGGGTCGGGTTCGATGGGCCCCTCCGCTTCGAGAACCTCCACCTCCGCACGGACATCGTCCAGGCTTGCCTGCAGCGACAGGCTGCACGATTCGGTCAGATGGCTCAGATCCGCTTCGGCCGTGGCCAGCGCCACTTCCTGCTTCCCCACCTCCGCACGCGCGAGTTCCAACGCCCGACGGGCGGTACGCACCTCCTCGTCCTGCGAGGCGATCCGCTGCCGCAGCCCGTCCGCGCGTTCATCGAGCGCCACTATTTCCTTGCGAAGCTCGTCGAACGCCGCGACGTCAGCGTCGAGCTGCTGCTCCGCGCCGGCTACTTCGCCCAGCGTCTCTCGTCTGTCGGCTGCAGCACGTTCGTTCCCGGCTGCGCACTTCGCAGTTCGCTCCCGAAGCTCCTCGACCTGCCCTTCGAGCCGCCTCACGTCGGAAGCGATCGCAGCAACACGTTCCGACATCGTCGCATGACGGGCTTTCGCACCGGCCGCTTCCCGACCGAGCGTCTCCACGGTCTCGCGCGCTTCGTGAAGCCGTCGCTCCGCCTCCATGAACCGGTCGTCGGTTGCCTGTTGCTGCGCCTCCAGGCGTTCGACCGCCTCGCGGGCTTCCGTTTCGCGCCCCTGGAGTGCGACCGTTTCCTCGGTCAACTGGCCGCGCTCGGTGTTCACGAGCTGCTGTCTGTCCGTGACGCGGGCCCGCTCCTCGTCGAGCCGGGACCGCTGCATGTCCAGACCGACGAGCTCCTTTTCCAGGGCATGCTCGTCCTGCTGGAGTGCGCCAAGCGCCTGCTCGCCCCGCGCCACGTCCTCCTTGCCCGCGGCGATCAGACGGCCGACCTCGTCGACTGCCGCACTCTCCGCCGCGATCCGTGCACGCAGCTCCTTGATCTCCCGCTTCGTCGCGAGGAGGCCGCCAGCTCCCTGCCGGCCGCCCCCGGCAACCCGATGCGGCCCTCGAACGACGACGCCGGCCGGTGTCGCGATGGGATCCTCGGTCTTCTCGGCCGCCGCCAGCGCGTCGTCGAGTGAAGGCGCGACCCAACGATGTCGCAACAGGCGCCGCACCGCGGCGGCACCAGCGCCTGTCACCTTGACAACGTCCGTCAAGGCCCGGAGCGCCGCGTGGGGTGGACGCATGGGTCGTCGCTCCGGCGACTCGCCGGCGACGACAAAGCCGCAACGCCCTCTGTCCCGCGAGGCCGCCAGCGCGACGCCGGCCAGCGCAGCCTCGCGCGACGGCACCACAACATCCTGCAACAGGTCCGCGAGACAGTACTCGGCCGCCGACTCGTCGCGCCGCTCGACCTCCAGATGGTCGGCCACCGATCCGTGGTGAGCGACCTGGCTGCCCGCGGCCAGGATCTCCCGCGCCGCCTCTCCATACGCGGCCCGGCCGGCCTCCAGCTCCTCGAGAGACTCCACGCGCGCCCGCATCACCGCGACCTGCTGCTCGCGTTCCCGCAGATCGCGCGTCCGCGCCTCGACCGCGCCGCGGGCCGACTCCAGCTCCGCGGCCTGCGCCTCGCGATCCGCGCAGACCGCGTCCAGCCGCTCCCGTCCTTGGTCACGGGCGGCGTCCGCGGTCTCACGATCACGCCGGATCCGCTCGATCTCGGACGCGAGGTCCGCTGCCTCCGCATCGATCTTCACGGCAGATTCGGCAATCCGCCGCTGGGCCGCCCCCGCGTTGTCGATGACGTTCTGCAAGGCGGTCGCCGCGTTCACCGCGGCGAACATCTCACTGCGGGCGGCTTCCACGTCACCTTCCCGCCCCTCTATCGCCTGCTGTCCTTCCGCGAGGGCCCGTTCGGCTTCGCGCAGACGCTCGAGCGTCGCATCGCGATCGACGACGCACCGATCGTGGGCTTCCCGCTGCGCCGCCAGCTCGTTACCCGCCGGTATGCGGCGCGCCTCGAGCGCCGCGAGCGTCGCCTTTCCCTCCTCCAGGGCGGCCGCAAGCTCCTTGGCGCGGCGCTTGCCGAAATCGATCTGCTGCTGCCGCCGCTCGATCTCGAGCTCGCGACGATGAGCATTCTCCCGAACCGTCGTCGCCGCCTGATCCGTCTCGACCAGATCGAGGCGCAGGCGTTCCCGCCCGCTCTCCGCTCCCGCCAGAACGGCCGCCGCGCTCTGTTCGCCGGTGGCGGCCTCGTCCAGGCACCGCCCGGCCGTCTCGATGGCCGACGTGAGCCTCCTGCTCCTGCGCGCGAACGTGACCTTCTGCCACTTGCGCAATTCGTCGCGCAGCCGGCGATAGCGTCGCGCCTTGGCGGCCTGACGCTTGAGTGCGCTGCGTTGTCTCTCCACCTCGAAGATGATGTCGTCGACGCGCGTCAGGTTCTGCTGCGCGGCTTCGAGCTTCAGCTCAGCGGTGCGACGCCGCACCTTGTACTTGGTGATCCCGGCCGCCTCCTCGAGCAACTGGCGCCGCTCGGTGGGTCGGGCGCTCAGGATCTGTCCGATTCGACCTTGTTCGATGACGGCGTAGGCCTTGACCCCGAGCCCGGAATCCATCAGCAGGTCCTGAATGTCCCGGAGCCGGCAGACCCTGCCGTCGATGAGATACTCGCTCTCTCCCGACCGGAAGAGCCGCCGCGCCACCTCGACGTCGCGGCTGATGCAGGGCCCGGAGAAATCGAGATCCTCCTCGCGGCCCAGTCCATCCGGCTCCGCTTCGGCCGGCATGCTCGCCGGTGCCGGACCGGCGCCGGCGGTACGGTCGTTGCCGTTACCGTTGGCATTGCCGTTACCGTTGGCATTGCCGTTACCGTTGGCATTGCCGTTGCTCTCGCCAGCCTCTGTACCGATTCCGGAGACGCGCAGCGCCTTGTCGCTGCCGCCGTTCGCCAGCGCCGCGGTCACCTCGGAGAGCTGAATCCGGACCTCGGCAGCCGCCGTGGGACGCCGGGCGTCACTCCCGCTGAAGATGACGTCCTCCATGCGCTCGCCCCGCAGGCTGCGCGCGCTCTGCTCGCCCAGGACCCACGTGATGGCGTCGATGACGTTGCTCTTGCCGCAACCGTTGGGCCCGACGATCGCGGTTACGCCGTCGTCGAAAGCCAGTGCGGCACGCTCCGCGAAACTCTTGAATCCTGCGATCTCCAGGTGATTGAGTCGCATCAGAACCGCCGGATATCGCGGGAAGGAGTACGCGAAAAAGGAGTACGCGAAAACAGCCGCACGAACAGGTTCACTGGCTTACTCCACCATCACCTGTCGAGCGGCTGGGAACGCTCAACGCCGGGTCAGGAACGCTACGATAGAACGCCTGAACTTTGCGCCGTAGTCTAGCAACCAACCACGCCGGACGGCAAGTCCGGTCCCGGTGCGGCTCCCCCTATCTGGAGGCGACCCGGCCCGACGACGACGACAGACGCAACAGCGTTGCCGCCTCGTCGAACAGCGTCAACGCGTGCTGCGCCTGGGGGTCGCGGCGAGACAGATTGCGGCGCGCCTCGATCTCTCCGAACAGGTCCTTGTCTATCTCGTAGTGGATCATCGCGCGGATGAAATCGTCATCCGCCGCGAACATTGCCTCGTCGATCGTCAGGCCACGCGACTGGACATGCTCCCTGAACCGCGCGAGCATCGCATCGTCGACGACGAATCCGGGATCGACGACTTCGCGGTCGCGGCCCTCGACGGTCACTCGCGTGTCGCCCGCCACGACGAACCGTTGCGCGAAGGACACGAAGTCTCGCCGGGCCGCGAGCAGCCGTCCGAAGCGCGACGGATCGAAGCCCTCGATCGGCCCGGTGAAGAAATGGTCCGGTTCGACCCCGCCGCCGCTGTAGACCTCCCGGCCCGCGTCCGTGAACTTGCGATCTCCGGGTGCGCGGGCCGGGGTCTCCGGCTCACGCAGGGAATAGGTGAGGTACTCGTCGAAGGCGGTGTCCCACGGCCGCTGGATCATCCGCCCGCTCGGCGTGAAGTAGCGGGCCGTGGTCAGCGCCAGGCCCGCCCCGTGGCTCACGCGGTAGATGGACTGCACCAGCGCCTTGCCGAACGTGGTCTCTCCCACCACCAGCCCGCGATCGTGGTCCTGAATGGCGCCCGCGACGATCTCGGACGCGCTCGCGCTGTTGCGGTTGACCAGCACGATGAGCGGCTGGTCCGTGTACCTGCCGGCATCGCGGGCGTGGTAGTCCTGATCGGAATTGGCGACACGGCCGCGCGTGTAGACGATCATGTCGCCGCGCGCCAGGAACTGGTTGGAGACCTTGATCGCCTGGTCGAGCGGTCCACCGGGATTGCCGCGCAGGTCCAGCAGGAGCCGTGCGGCTCCCGCGTCCTGCAGCGACGCCAGCGCCCGTGACAGCTCGTCGTTGCTGGTCTCCGAGAAGTCGCGCAGACGCACGTAT
Organism: Vicinamibacterales bacterium; assembly: GCA_958296065.1. Classification (GTDB taxonomy): domain Bacteria; phylum Acidobacteriota; class Vicinamibacteria; order Vicinamibacterales; family UBA8438; genus WTFV01. The sequence goes on from CATQHX010000025.1 coordinate 89,960, forward strand.
CCGGTCGCGTCGTCGATCAAGAACGCCGCTTCCACGGTCGCGATGCTGATTTCGTCCCGTTCGACGCGCAGGTCGATCAGCTCTTCGTACCCCTCGCGCCGAACCGAGATGTTGACGGCACTGCCGCGCGGGCCCCGCAGCAGACGCACCGCGTCGTCGCTGCTCATCCCGATCGCGTTCTCTCCCTCGATGCGGGCGATGACGTCTCCGCGCCGGATTCCGCGGCGGTAGGCGGGCGACCCCTCGAAGATGCTGTTTACCGTGATGCCGCCGTCAATGACGCTGATCTGGATCCCGAGCCCGTAATAGCGCCCTTCCTGGCGTTCGCGCAAGCGCGCGTACTGCCGGGCGTCCATGAAGTTCGAATGCGGATCCAGCGTCTGCAGCATGCCGCCGATGGCCCGCGTCACGAGCTGCTCGACGTCCACGTCACCGACGTAGTTGTCCTCTATCGCGGCAATCGCCGAAGCGAAAGCGTCGTACTGGCGGGTCATCGAGTCCTGGCGCGCCAGCACCTGGCCGCCGAACAACCCGCCCGCGATGGCCGACAACACGACGGCGCCCACCCCAATCGCCAGAGATGTCACAGCTCGCATGAGGCGGATGCTACCAGATAAGCCACTGTGCAGCAACAACTTCGAGCGATCCGTAAGGCACCCTCGCCCTTGACCCGGCGGCACGCGCGTTTCTATAATGCCCAGAACGGGTTACGGAAGATCCACTACCAGGAGCATTGCCATGTTCGGTCCGATCGGCGTCTGGGAAATGGTCATCATCCTGGTGATTGCCTTGATCGTGTTCGGCCCGCGAAAGCTGCCCGAACTCGGGCGGTCTCTCGGCAAGAGCCTCGGCGAGTTCAAGCGTGCGTCGAACGAGCTCCGCAACACCCTCGACGAAGAGATCCGGGTCGAGGAGCGCCGCCCCCCGAAGGCTGCCGCTCCGAAACCCGCGACCCCGAAGACCGCCGCGACCGAGGCATTGGGCGACATCGCGGAACCGGACGCAACCGAACCGGATGTAGTTGAACCGAATACGAGCGCGAGCGCAGACCCGGCGGCTGCGTCCGAACCGGCGGCCGTGGCTGGACCGACTCCGGATCCGCATCCGACGGAGCCGAGCGCAGGCGCCTAACGCTCAACGAACCCGATGGCTCAGGCTCCGGTTTCCGAACAGTCTTCGTCCGCCTCGACCGCCCCGGAGGAGGCGTCCGCCGTCGGCGCCGCCGGTGAGCCGGGTCCCGAGACCGCGCCTGCCGCGTCCGGCCCGTCCGACGCTCCCGCGAGGTCCTCCGACCCGAACGACGCGACCGGTTCCGCCGACCAGGAAGGCCCTGCGACCGAACCCGGGCGGGAGGGGCCGGAAGCCGCGCCGGCGACCACCGGTAGCGTTCCGGAAGTACTCCCGGCACCGGCGCCGGGACCCGACGGACCGCCCGCTCCACCAGCTCCGGCCGGTCCGTCGGGTCCCGGCGGGCCTCCCGTCGACGACGGCGAGGACGAAGATGACGACGAGGACGGCGGCGGCGGCAAGATGTCGTTCCTCGACCACCTCGACGAGCTGCGGACGCGCCTGATCGCGTCGTTCCTGGCGCTTGCCGGAGGCTTCGTCGCCTGCTTCGCGTTCATCACGCCGATCTTCGACTTCATCATGGAGCCGCTGGCGGCGGTCCTCGAGGACGGCGTGCGGATGATCTACACCAGCGCCCCCGAGTACTTCTTCCTCGAGTTGAAGATGGCCGCGCTGGCCGGCCTCATCCTGGCAACGCCGGTCGTCATGTCGCAGGTGTGGTTGTTCATCGCGCCCGGCCTGTACGCGCACGAGAAGAAGTTCGCGATCCCCTTCGTCGTGTTCGCCTCGTTCTTCTTCATCTCCGGCACGCTCTTCGGCCACTACATCCTGTTCCAGGTCGCCTGGGGCTTCTTCGCCGGTTTCGGCGCCGAGAACGAGTACGTCGAATTCACGCCGCGGCTGCAGGACGCCTTCAGCCTGTACGTCCGGCTGGTGCTCGCCTGTGGCGTCATCTTTCAGCTCCCGACCCTGGTCTTCTTCCTGGCCCGGATGGGCGTGGCCTCGCCCCAGTTCCTGATCCGGAACTTCAAGTACGCGTTCCTGCTCTGCTTCGTGTTCGCGGCGATCCTGACCCCGACCCCGGACCCGGTCACGATGACCGTGATGGCGGGGCCGATGATTGCGCTCTACGTGCTGAGCATCGGCATCGCGTGGGTGTTCCGGAAGCGGGGGGCGGAGTAGGCGGCGGCGCGCCGTCCGAAGACGACTGCGAGGCTGCAAGGAGTCCGGCGCGAGCGCCGCCCGCACGGGTGGCTACGATAGGAACATGAGCGCGTCGGAGAGGCCCGACTCGTTGACTGCCATCACAACTGGCGAAGCGCGGGCGATCATGCGGAGCATCGTCGGCACGGGGATTGGACTCGCCACCCTGTTGTTGATGCTCGTCGGCCTGGTGCTGCAGCAGAACGCGGCCGTGAACGCCCGCATCGACGACGTCAACGCCAACGTGAACATCCGGTTCGCCAACGTGAACACCCGGTTCGATGACGTCAACGCCAGCATGAACGACCGCTTCGATGACGTCAACGCGCGCATCGACGGTATCGTCAGCGACATCCGCGAGTTGCGGGGACTCGTCATCGACGCCGTCAAGCGCACCGATCCTGCCGACTGATCCGGGTCAGGGCCACAGCCCCGCCCAGACCGAACGTGATGGCCTCGAAGGGACGGACGGAAATCGGGTCGTCGTCCTTCGCGCTTGCGATCTGCGTGGGTCGCTCCGGTCCCCAGCCCAAGAACCGCATTCACGCCCTCCGCGGCGCCCCAGTAACGGTCCTCGGCAACCCCGAGCACCCGTCCGCAGGATGCGCGACCAGCGTGAAGACGTCGAGGGCCGGGACGCCCCGCCCATGAGCGGCCGCAAGATCCATATTTGCTCTCTGAGCGGAGGGCCCCGCCGGCGGCGTGTCAACCCGGCAGGGCCAAACAGTCCACGGCGAGAGTCGCGGTTCCGGCTTGGTCCCGGCGCGATCCAATCCCGTACACTGAAGGCCCATGGCGATGGGCAAGAGACCGACGGCGCGGCACGGGTCCCCGCTATGAATGACGACGGCGGATTTGCGGACGAACGACGGGCATCCATTCTTCGAGCGTCTGAACCGCGGGTGCTGGGAAAGGCCCGGTTCCACCAATTCGTCGAGGGGCTCTGCTCGGTGTTCTACACGGCGCGGATGGGCCGGCCGAATCTGCGTCCCCGGCGGTGTTTCCGGATGCTGTTTATCGGCTACTTCGAGGGTCTGACGCCCCTATATGTCAAGAAATGCTTAGGGGGCTCGTCGAGTTCGAGGCTTCCTTCGGAACCGCCGTCACAGAAACCGGCGTGGTTGTCGCCATACGGACGATCGTCGAACGTTGCACCCAGTCCCGACGTCACCTCCGATGAGCGTCCGTATCGACAGGGGCGTGACCGACCCTGCGCGGGGCTCCGATGACTCCGCACCGCGAGCCGGCGTCCGGCCCATCCTTGCGCCTGCGCGCGGGGTCCTGGCGACCCTGACGGCTGCAGATACGGGCGACGACGACGATCCGTCCAGCCGCTGTCAATCCTCTCACAGCTCCTCGCGTAGCAACGGTTCAGCCATTGCCGCCGTGACCGCGCGCTCGGCTACCGCGCTACGCGAACGCCTGCAGGCGTCCGCTTCACTTGGTCTCCTGCTGCTCGGAACCAGGCGGGAACGACTGCGTTTCGGCGCCCTACCGCGAGCGGCGGCCAAAGGCAGCGAGCGCCTCGTCGGTAGCCGGATGTCGAGAACACGACCACGTCAGGCAGCTTCGGCGCACGCTGTCAACGGTCATTCAAAATTCCCCCACCCGCGGTCATCGAAAATTCCCCCACCCCTGGTTGAAAACATCGATGAAGTGAGTGCCTGTGGGGCTGTGGGCAGGCCGTCTGCGGCCTGTCCAAGGCGTTGTGGGCGCGTCTGCGCGTCCACATAGCCGGCAGCGTCCACAGGCTCCCATCGCTCACGCTCCCGCTGTCGTCGGCTTGACCACCCCCGACTTCAGCTTGTCCTTCAGCCGATACGAATCGCCCCGGATGCTGATCGTCGTCGCGTGATGCAGAATCCGGTCGAGGATCGCGCTGGCGATCACCCGGTCGCCGAAGACGTCGCCCCAGCTCCCGAAGCTCTGGTTGCTGGTCAGGATCATCGGCCCCCGCTCGTAGCGCCGGCTGATGAGCTGGAAGAACAACGTCGCCGCCTGCCGGTCGATCGGCAGATACCCGATCTCGTCGATGATCAACAGCCGCGGGATCGTGAAGACCTTCAGCTTCTCGTCGAAGCGGCCCTCGTTCAGCGCCTTGGTCAACGTCGTCAGCATCGCCGCGGCCGTGGTGAACAGCACCCGGTAGCCGTGCTCTATCGCCTTGAGCCCGAGACCCACGGCCAGATGAGTTTTCCCGACCCCGGGTGGACCGAGCAGGACCAGGTTCTCCCCGTGCTCGACGAAGTGGCACAGACTCAGCTTCTGGATCTGCTTCCGGTCGACCGAGGGCTGGTAGCCGAAGTCGAAGCTGTCGAGCCCCTTGATGAACGGGAACCGCGCCAGGTTCGTCCTCATCGTGACGTGCTTGGCGGTCTTCGCCGACACCTCCTCGGTCAACAGGCCGTCGAGGAAGTCGGCATACGACAGCTCCTTCTTCGTGGCTTCCTGCAGCAGCGCTTCGAGCCGCTCACGGACCGTATTCAGGCGCAGCCGCTGCAGGTGCTCGTCGAGCCGGACCATCTGCGGCGACGTCATTGCGCACCCCCGAGGCCGTAGGCCGACTCGTAGCAGGCGAGGTCGCGGATCTCGACGTCGAGCGGGACCGCCTCGGTCGAGCGCCCGCCCGTCGAATAGCGCACGCGCGCATTGCGGGCGATTGGTCCGGGACCGTGCTCGGGCAGGATCCGGAGCTGGTGTCGGCCGTCGAGCACCGGGTGGGTGGCGACCAGCTGGCCGCGGTGCCGCATCTGCAGGAAGCCGTTGCGTCGCATTACCTCGACCGGCTGACCGATCAGCGTGAACGGCACCGAGTAGCGGTTCGTGTCGACGGTGACCAGGTAGTCGGTCGCCACCACCCGCGTCAGCGGCGCCTCGAGTCGGAACGCACGGCCCGGTGGCGCCGGAACCAGCGAGTCACGCTCGCGAGCGAACCGGTCAATCGGACGCTCGTGCGTCGTCCCGTGCACGCGCACGTCGGCCACCGTCGCCATCCACTCCTGCAACTGCTCGTTGAAGTCGAGGTCGTCACGGAATCGCCGGCCCGCCAGGAAATTCCGCTTGAAATACTTCACACCCGACTCGACCTTTCCCTTCGTCTGAGCCCGGTAGGCCCGGCACAGCCGCGGCTCGAAGCCCCAGAAGTCGGCGAACGCCTTGAAGGTCGTGTTCCACCGCACGCCGCCGCTCCCACGCGGCGCGCAGACCGTCCGCGGTCGGTCGTACAGATGCTCCTGCGTGCGCCCGCCGAAGTGCGTGAACGCCTGCTCGTGCGCGTCGAGCAGCTCGCCGAGCGTCTCGCTCAGACACGGCACGTAGAAGCTTCGCCGCGAGAAACCGAGCGTCAGCACGAAGATGTGCCGCACCTCGCGCTGCGCACCCAGCCAGACTCGCGCTTGGCCCCAGTCAATCTGGCTCTGCAACCCGGGCGGCGTCTCGAACCGCGTACGGGTCACCGCCGCGTGCAACTGCGTCTCCCGCAACGGCCGCACGAACCGCTTCACCGTTTCGTAGCTGCCGTCGTACTGCCGACCTCTCAGCTCCTGGAACAGAACCTGGGCCGAGTAGCCGACCTCGGCCGCCCGTCGCCGCAGGTACTCCGCGTGCGTGGCCAGCAGCGTGTCTGTCCGTGCCGCCCGCTGGTACGGCTTCCACTCCGTCTGCCGCAGACACCGCCGCACGGTCTTGCGATCGAGGTCCAGCTCACGAGCAATCGCCCGAATCGATGCACCCTCGCCCGCCCGACGACGAATCTCCTCCCACCGGTCCTGTCCGATCACCTCGACCTCCCCGAGCATCTGACGCTCGGGGTCGATCGTCGCCGTTTTCGTCGACATCTGCTCCTCCCCTCAGTTATCGAGGTGAGGAGTTTTCAGTGACCACAACTGGGGATTATTGGGTGACCGGTGACACACGCCGCACCGACTCTGTGGTCGTCGAGCAGTGCGTGGTAGACCTCCCGAGCGACGAAGCGCTTCAAGCAGCGGATGATGTCTCTCTTCGACAAGCCCTCGGCCGTGCGACGTCGAGCGTAGTCGATGGTCGGCTGGTGCCAGCGCATGCGGACGATCACGATCCGGTAGAGCGCCGCGTTGGCGTGGCGGTGGCCGCCGCGGAAGAGCCGATGCCGGTTCGTGAGCCCGCTCGAGGCGGGAATCGGGCAGGCGCCGCAGAGCTTCGCTAACGCGGCTTCGGACCGGATCCGGCCGGGGTTGTCGCCCGCAACGGTCATCATCTCGGCCGCGGACTCGGGACCAATCCCGATGGCCTCACGCAGGGTCGGCACTGCCGCCCTGGTAAGGATGTCCAGCAACTCGTCGTGCTGGTCGATCTTGGAAATGGCAAGTACAAAAGGGACCCCTGTGGCCACGTGAAAAGGGACCCCCCGTTGACGGGAGCCGTCGCGGGAATCGAAGCCGTCTTCGTACCGGGACGTCCCCGCACCCGGCTCGTTCAGTGCGTCAAAGGTGAGCTCCTCCTTCCTTGAAGAGTGGTTTCCGGCTGTCGGGCAAGATTGCCTGTGACCGTGCGCGGAGCCGGTGTCAAGGCCGCAGCCCCGCGTAGCGGGGGCGTCGCGCAGCGACGCGCCTTGACGCCGGTGAGCACACGGTCACACTGGTCGGCCCGACAGCGCGGGTTGTCGATATCCGTGCTCGACGCAGTTGAGCATTCTTGTCGAGCCGACGCGTGTTCGGCATCGACTACATTTGGCCGGCGCGCTAGCGGTCACGCCCGAAGCCCCTGGGCAGCTCGACAGCCTCGAGTGCCGACAGATCCAGATCGCAGGCCTGTTCGAGCAGCTCCGCGGTCGCGGACCCGGCCAGCGATTCCGGCAACGCGTCGCGCCACTGCCGGTACTGTTCCTGCAACTCCAGGAGTGTCTGCACCGCGTCGTTCCACTGTTGTGGCCGCGACCTCCGGTCCGCCGGCCGGCGGTACCGGAGCCGGGATTCGCCGGCCTTGCGCCGCTCCCGGTAACGTGCCTGCCGCTCCGCGTTGGTCAGCGCCACAAGTCAATCCTGCGCCGTTACGTAACGGAGGGGGAAGCGGTCGGCCGCGCGATCAAGGGGCAAGCGTCGTGACAGGCCCACCGCTCGGTCGTCGGCATCGGTCCACGAGCGGCTCCCCGGCGCCGCACTTCGGACAGTCGAACGCGGGCCGGCACGACTCGCCGGCGTCAACGGGGTCCCTCCTTGCCGGACGCCTGCGTCTGGTTCCGCTTTGCAGCCTGTAACCTGTAGCTGTTGCCCGAGGTCTGCAGTACCGTCGCGTGGTGGACGATGCGGTCGATGACCGCGGCGGCGGCCGTCGGGTCGAGGAAGACCTCGGACCAGCGGGCGAACGGCAGATTCGTCGTCACCACGAGGCTGCAGCGCTCGTAGCGCTGGCTGATGAAGCCGAACAACAAGTCGGCGCCGGCCTTGTCGAGCGGTACGTAGCCAAGCTCGTCGCAGATGACGACGTCAAAGCGGGCGAGCTGGGCGAGCTTGCGGGCCAGCCGGCCTTCCTGCTGCGCTTCGACGAGCATCGTGACCAGCTCGGCTGCGGTCACGAACCGCACCCGGTAGTCGTGCTGGCAGCAGGCCATCCCCAGGGCGATGGACAAGTGCGTCTTGCCCGTGCCGACGCCGCCGACGAACACGACGTTGGCGGCCTCGGCGACGAAGCGGCAGTCGAAGACCGCCAGCACCGCATCGCGGTCCAACGCCGGCTGCGCCTCGAAGGAGAAGGCGTCGAGCGTCTTCAGCATCGGGAAGCGGGCATCGTGAATGCGGCGTTGGATACGGCGCTCCCGGCGTTCGGTCACCTCCAGATGCACCAACTGGGCCAGGTAGTCGGCCGGCGCCTGCCGCTGACGGGCGGCCTGCTCGGCCAGCGGCCGCCACTGCGCCGCGACCGTCGACAGGCACAACGTCTTCAGGTCCGTCTCCAGATGCGGGGGCTCGATAGTCGTAGTCGCCATCAGCAACCCCCTTCCACCAGCGCGTCATAGGCCGACAGCGTCGGGGCGGGCACCGTAATCTGCGCCAGCTCCGGGCGCACCCGGGTCACCGGCGGGCAGACCGGCGGCGGGCCGGCCTGCTGCTGCCGGAGGAGGAGCCGCACCGTCTCCAGGCGCGGCGAATGCCGTTCGAGCGCGGCGGCCACCGCGCGTTCGACGGCCGCGGCCGGGTACGTCTCCATCAACCGCAGCATCCGGACCCACTCCTGATCGGGCTTGCGCGTGTGCTTGGCCAGCTCGGCCCGCACCTGCTCCCACACCGGCGCCAGCCGCCAGCCGGCCAGCGCCGTCGCCTCGGCCACCGCCCGGTGCTTGCGTTCCAGCAACGGCAGCACGTGGAACGGGTCGAGGACCTTGGTGCCCCGGCTGAACGCCCGGGGATGCTCCGCAACCACCTCGGCGCCGACGGCGATCGCCACCCGGTCGTGATACAGCTTCACCCACACGGGCCGCCAGGCGTGGCGGACCGGCACCGAGTAGGTGACGTGGTCCACCCGCACATGGCCGAACTTGTCGGCCACCCGGGCGACGATGCGGCAGGTGGCGGGAAGATGCTCGGGCAACGCTCGCAGATGCTGCCGCTCCAGCGCCAAGGCTTCCTGCACTGGGCGCCCGTCGTCGAGGTGGCGCGTCGGCAGGTCGGCCTCCAGCTCGGTGCGGATCGTCGCGTTGAGCGCCGCCCAGCTCTCCACCGCCAGCCGCGGCCGGAACACCAGGTTCCGGACGTATTTGACGCCGTTTTCCACGGAACCTTTTTCCCAGCCCTTCGCCGGCGCACAGAACTCGGCCCGGAACGGATACGCGCCCCGAAACGCCTCGAATGCCTCGGTCTGCACCCGGTCCCGTCCGGCCAACACGTCCTTGACCGCCAGCGAGGTGTTATCGAGGACAACGCGGTCCACGACGCCCCGAAAGTACTTGAACGCCGACTCGATGCCGTCGAGCAGCGACTCGAGCCGCTCGACCGGATACGCCTTGGCGAAGTACGCGTTCGAGAACGGCAGCGTCGCCACCAAGTACTTCACCTTGCACGGCGCCCCGGCGATGTCGGCCCACGACTCGCCGAAGTCGACCTCCATCGTCGTACCAGCAGCCACGCTGCGGTGGACGAAGGCCTCCTTCGACGTGACAGTCCTCCTCAGCGCCGCCACGTAGCGGCGCACCGTGCGCGGGGAGACCGCGCCGGCCAACGGCAACAGCAACCGGCGGATCCGCTTCGCGGTCAACTTCCGGTCCTCCCGCAGCCACTGCTCGATCTGGTCCCGCCACGGGTCCAGGCTGCCGGCCCTCGGCGGCGACACCCGCACCGGCGGCGTCGGCCGGACTACGGCGCGGCGCACCGTCTTGACGTCCAGCTGCAGGCGCCGCGCAATCTCCTTCTTCGGTACCCCTTCCACCAGATGCAGGTGGCGGATCTCGGCCCACTGACTCATCCTGATCACCTCCGCGTCCTCCTGGCGATGTCGACGAGACGAACGTGTCTCGTCCATCGATTCATCGCCGCAGGAACGCCATTCCTTGAGTGCTCAGGGGGTCCCTTTTCAGGTGGCCACGAGGTCCCTTTTCATGTTGCCACTACCAGGTCGATCTCGGCCGACAGCGTACGCCAGCGGGCCGCGAGCGCCCGTAGCGCATGCTTCACGGCGGCAGTCGGGTCGATGATGTCTCCTGGTCTGAGGGCCGCGCAGCGGTCGATGAGCTTTCGGTCGGTGAGCGGCTCAAGTGCTTCGCGGACCCGGCTCGGCGCATTGACGAGGAGCGTCTTGAGGGTGGTCATCGCGGCAGTGCGGGCCTTGACGGCCGTATCGCGGGCAATCTTGATCTGGCGGACCATCTCTGCCGCCCCGTCGGCCGTCTTTGGAGTGCCGGTCGCGACGCCGGCGAGCACCGACCGCGCGGCAGCCTCGGCGTCGAGCGTGTCACTCTTGCCGTTGTTGCGCCGTTTGCGCCGGTCGCAACGGTTGACCTCGACGACGCGGAACCCCTGTCGGCGCGCGAAGCTCGCGAGGCCGACCCCGTAGGAACCTGTGCCTTCGATCCCGAAGGCTTCGAGGTCGCCGAGCGTGCGCGCCCAGGCCACCAGATCGGCGTAGCCCGCACCGTTCGCTGGCGCCCGGAACGTCGCGAGCCGGGCGCCCAGGTCATTGGTCGCTACCGCGACATGCTCGTGCTTGTGGGTGTCGACGCCGACGATCACCTTGACGGGCGGACCGTCGGGCGCGATGCTTCGACATGTTGCCGGCCTCCTTCACGGGCTGCCGACGCCGTCTGGTCAGGCGGGCGGACAGGACTGTGACGGGTCTCCAAACAGGCCCCTATTGGGTCACTGCCCACCCGGCCAGTCAACATCTGGATGTGTGCTGCCCAACCGGGTCGACAGATCAGACCCAGGACACGAAGTCGGTCGTCGGAGGGGTCAGAACCGATCAGGCAGCAGCACGATCATGCTCACAGTCTTCGGAGCGCGGGATTGCATGGCGGGTGGCCGACTCTCTGAGCCTGCGGTCGTTTCTAAGACCTGGATGTGACCGAGGCGTCGCCGGACCACTCGACGCTGTCACGTACGCGTCAGTTCATCGACGTGGAGACTCACGAGGCGGTGTTCGCGTGGGTTCTGGAACGAGTGTCGGCGGCGGGTCTGTTACGGGGAAACCCGGTCGGGGTCGATGCGACGACTCTGGAAGCGAACGCATCGATGCGGAGCATCGAGCGGCGGGACACCGGGCGCTCCTACGAGGCGTTCATTCGGCGGTTGGCGGAACCGTCTGGTGTGGAGACATCGACGCAGGCGAACTGGCTCGGTGCAACCGGTCGCGGAGGAACAAGAAGACATCGAACAAGGATTGGAAATCACCGCAGGATCCGGACACGAAGATCGGGAAGATCAAGGACGGCTGGAGCGCAGCACGTTGACACGCCGGTCGCTCGCTCGTAGCCAACCGCCGAACCCGCCTCGGTTCCGCGCCATTTGCTTCGTCATCGCTCCGCCCTGTCCACCGCCCAAGCAGCTCCAAGCCGACCCACACCCATTGAGGACACCCACGTTCGGTAGATTCCAAATGTAGACTCGTTCAAACAGGCAAAGACGGAGTCCCTCACCCGGAAACTCCAACAACCAGCGGGACACCGCCGATCCCATGCGGTTGCGTGCTTGACATAGGTCAGTGCAATCAAGGCGGTTTGCTGGTCCAATACGGCAGATGTTTGACTGCGGCATGCAGATCATCGGCACCCAATGGTCAAAGGTGCCGTGGTCAAGATCCGTGCATGGACTCTCTGGGAGACGCCGTTACCCGCAGCGCACCCGTGTCACGCCTTGGCCCACAAGAAAGGGGTCTCACACCGCCAACTCGACCCAGTGCAACCCTGGAATCTGCCACGACAGTGACTCTTCGATTGTCCCTAGTGGTGTGTCCCAGAACTGGCTTTACACTTTCCTCGTGTGGCCGACGGGTTGCAGAAACGCCCGATTTCCGGGCGATTGTGGGCGGCAGCGGTGCTGCTCCACGGAAGTCGAACTGCAAACTTGTTCTAGTGACACACCACTAGCAGCCCGCGGCAAAGCCCCGCTGCATTCGAAGGGCCATGCATTCCGCGCGGACTGCGTTGCTCCTCGGTCGAATATGCTCAATATGCCTCCTCGTCGCGCCTTGCCAAGCGGGCGCTTCGCCGTTCTCGGTGCGACGCGGGATTTCACCACGGACAGCTAGTTGCCACACGGAAGCGACTTGCGTTGGATCTGTTCAAGAAAGCCCACAGAGAGAGACCACAACGCTAGGTTAAAGAAATGTCCCTTTGTATCTCCCACACGACGCCCAGGATGCCGCCAGACTGGCGGCCCCCGATCGACACTACTAAGCTATGGGACCTGATGGCGCAGTTCGCGGCCCGGTTCCTGTTCGAAGTGTTGATCAGCCGGACTACTATGTTTGCGTTAGTGTTGCACGCCGCTGCTATCGCTGCGGCTGCCTTGGCCAATCAACAGTCTTCTCCGGCTCCTCCTCCTCGCATTGGCGTACCTCTCATGTTCGGCGCGCAGCTAGACGACGAGCCCCTCCCGTGGCCCACATTCGCCGAGCCTCCGCGCCTTGTGTACCAGCCAGTAGACACTCAACAAGTCGTCACCCGTACCGTTCAAGACCCTGCACTTCAAGAGGAACTCGAGCTAGCTCGCGCAGAACTCCGTGCGGTGAGGGGTGCGAACTCCAGATTAAATGACCGACTGGGAGAACTCGACTCAGAGTTGACCAATGCGAGTGATAGCGGCCAACTAGCACAAATTGCTTTGGACGCGATGACCCGTGAGCGTAATCGCTTGGAGGAACAGCTTGCAGAAGCGTTGCGGCCGCCAGACAGGCAGCGGATCGGCACATTTCGCGGCATCATGAACGTGTACCAGTCGCCGCCACCAGGATACGAGTACGTTGGAGAGAACATACGGATATCGACCTACACAACCCGAAGGGGTGTCGACGCTGAGGATACTAATTGGTCTGTTAGCTGCGGCACGGCCGTTGGTGGCAATTCAGGGAGGACGTTTACGTTTCGGCCACACACACCGGGCCGTTGTGTAGTCACCGCACGACGAGGCAGGGAAATGGAATCGTATGTGGTCATTGTCAATAACGAGCGTTAACGGTTCAATAGTCTGTGCTACGTCGCTTCCTGCGAAGGGTAGGTGCTCGTCTGTCGGGCGAGATTGGCTTTGACCGTGCGCGGGGGCGGTGTCAAGGCCGAGGCCCCGCGTAACGCCGCGCCCTGACGACGGTGAGCACACGGTCATGCTAGGAGGCCGGACCGCGGGTTGTCGGCATCCGGTCGCCAACGCCCCTCAGAATCGCAGTCGATTCGACCGGAAGCCGGGCAACAACCCCAGCGCGGGCAAGCGCCTCTACGGGGGCGCGCCCGGGAAACGCGACCCTACACGGGCGGTCCGACGGGGGGCTGTCGCGAGCACGAGTCCCATGTAGTCCGGACCGACCCACTACTAGCCGTCGGCCAGTCGGGATTCACGGGGTCCCCTGACGCCGGACTTGTTCGCGCTAGCCACGCATGCGACGGCCGGCCTGATGCCTCGGCCGCAACCTGAGGCACCTCGGAGCGCGTCTGACATCCTCAATGGCCACAATCTGTGTGCTGCCGCACGGCACAAGGCCACGCCAAGTATTGCGCACAGAACAAGATCAATATACAGTTTTCCTGCGACCGTGAAAGCAGAAGGAGGCACACAATGAAGTGGTCATTCACGGCCATGGTGGCGCTCTCAGTGCTCGCGCTGTCACCAAGTGCGGTGAGAGCACAGACCGCGACGATCAGCGGAACGGTTACCGACGGCAGCGACGTCATCCGACCAGTTCCGCTATCCGGCGCCAACGTCGAGGTAGCCTTGTTCGACCGCAGCCGAAGCGCGACCACCGACGCGAACGGCCACTACGAATTCACAGCACTGGAGTCCGGCAGGTATACTGTCACGTTCAGTTCCGGAGGTGTAGGCAATGAAGAGAGACTAGTGGATTTGGCGCCCGACTCGCAAAGAAGCATCGATGTGTGCATGGCGCCGCGCAATATCACCGGGGCAGCGCTCTCGACCGCCGCGCGCATTACTGGAGTCGTCCGTGACACCGGGACGTGCGAAACGCTGGCCAACGTGAGGGTTGAGGTGCGACGCCAAGCCGGAAGCCTCGGCAGCCCCGTCGCTTCGACGCCAACGAGTGGTAACGGCATCTACGAGTTCAATCAACTCGACGAAGGAAACTACGTTGTCACGTTCAGGGCAGAGGGCTACGAGGAAATCCAGAGGTCAGTCGAAGCAAGGGTCGGCGGCGCGCAGCCCCTCCACGCTTATATGCCCCCCCGGTTCAGGCTGTTGGAAGAGAGGGACGAATTCGGCATCAATCCTGACACAACTACGGAGATCCCGTGGTTCCCCCCTGTCCCTCCCGAATGTCGGAGCGAGAATTGCCCCGCACCTCTTCCTCCCATCCGCTCCGCCCCTCCCCGCCCGCGGGTCGGCATCGCGTTCGAGAACGGCAGCGACGGAGGCACTCGGGAGCCACGTCCGCCTGAACCAACTGCACCTGTCAAGATCTGGTCGAACAGACCTCCGAGGTGACAACGTCCGTCCCACAATACTCATTTCAGCGTTCATCCGCGGTCGCGCGTAGGATGCTGTTCCCGATCCCCTCCTTGACCCATTCCTCCATCCTCTCACTGAGGTGACCGTCGAGTTCCTCTTCCATCGCTGTCCTCATCTCGTCGACGAGTTCCAGCCGGACCTCCCTGAGCAGCTCGAGAATGTCGTGGCATACATTCTCCAGCGGCTCGACCGTGATGCATGTTCTTTCCACAAACACACCGATGTCGAGCTCCAGCGTGAAGAGATCCCTTTCCCTTACAAGCGGAACGGACGCCATCTCCACCGTGTCCCGCGACGAGTCCCTTTGCACCGTGTCCCGCGTTCGCCCCCCCTGGGCGTTTACCATTTCGGTCGATGCGAACAATAGCGTTACCACCACTCCGATCCATGTGCCCTTACTCATCTCACACTCCTCTCCTCACAGAGAAAGCGGTCACAGGAGCTCCTTTGCTCCCTCCCGCGTTCGACCGCGGGATGTGCTCCTTGCGTCACCACTCGACCCCCAGCCCCGTACGAGAGCCACTGACCCCTGCGCCCCGCCACTTGCCAAGAAGCGGCTTGAGTATCAGACCCAGCCCCACTGTCGCGATCGCCACACCGATGTAACCCTCGTCGATTGGCCACTCGTTCCTCGACGCGCTCAGAAAACCGCCGCCAGCAAACATCACCGACCCCAGAATGTAGTTGCGAGGGATCCCTCTCGACCTCTGTTCTCGTGCGGCTCTCCGGATCTTCTCGATGGTGGAGCGCTCCAATTCCTCGATGATTCGGTCGTTCTCGATCTTCTCTTCCAATCGCCTCTTGATTCTCTCAGCGAGCCTCTGCGCCGCGCCGGTTCCCTCGAGAAGGCTCGGCAACTCAGCGCACGGGTCGAAGTATTGAATATGTTGACAGGTTGCTCTCAGAACAATGCCAGTGCCGAACTCCAACCTGAACAGGCGAAGCGTGCTGTCTCTCGTGATCGGACCGCCTTCGGCTCGAATCTCCCAGTAGGGAGCACTTGGAGTCGTGGTAACGGTCGGATCCGTGGACAGGTTGGTCGAATCCGATTCAGCTTCCGACGTCATTCGTTGGGACCGCTCCACTATCACTTGCGCGGACACCGGCTGGGCGGTCACCAGCACCAGCGCGCCGAACAACCATGCCGACACGATCCTCTCCATCATCTCGAAGCCTCTCTTTCGTCCAGCATCCTCAATCCAAGTGTCGACATGAGCCGGCGCGAAAGTCCGCTCTCTTCGCTCCGGTAACGCGCCCTATCCGCCTCATCCGATGGCTCCACGCACGAAGCCGAAGGCCCGCGTAGGCCCCCGGCCGCTCGGTCTCAGAGGTGTCGGTATAAGGATCGGCTGTCGCTGACGTCCCCCATGCGCGTCCCGCCCGTCGCCCCAGGCTGAATCGTACCGACAACCCAGCATACTCCGAGTATCGGCACATGCTTGTACGTGGTATAGCGCGTATTCCGACAAGGTGTCAATGCTCCATGTCAACCACGTATAACCACGCATCCTACGAATTCACAGCCCACAATGTCGGGAATAGACCCAGCGATTCTCGTCCGTCGTCGCACGTCGGGTAACGCAGTCCTCCTCAGTACGATTTCGCGAACCACGCATCCGTCATCCCCGCCTGCCCGCAGCGTACGCAGTCGCCGGTCGCCGGCGGCAGGTCGAACGCCAGGTTGCGGATGGTCGCCTGGGTGTCCGCCTTGATCTTCGCCTCGCAGTCGGCCGATCCGCACCACGGCGCGATGACGAAGCCGGGCCGGCCCTCGAAGGCGCGGCGGAACTCGTCGCTCGAGGTGGTCCGGAGGGTATGGCCGTCGCGGAACGCCACCGCCCGCTCGAACAACGCCGCCTGCACGGCGTCGAGCAGCTCGGCGACGCGCGTCTCGAGTCCCTCCATCGGCGCGGTGAGCTTCTCGCGGGTGTCGCGCCGCGCCAGCAGGACCTGCTGCTGCTCGATGTCCCGCGGACCGATCTCCAGCCGCAGCGGCACGCCCCGCATCTCCCACTCCGAGAACTTCCACCCCGGCTTGTACTCCTCCCGGTCGTCGAGCATCACGCGCACGCCGGCCTGCTTCAGCGTCGCGGCGATCTCCTTCGCCCGGGGCAGCACGGTGGTGCGCCAGTCGCCGCGCGGAATGGGCACGATGACCACCTGATGCGGCGCGACCCGGGGCGGCAGGATCAGGCCGCTGTCGTCGCCGTGGACCATGATAGCGGCGCCGATGAGCCGCGTGGTCATGCCCCACGAGGTCTGCCAGACGTGCTGCACGGACTTGTCCCGCGCCTGGAAGGTGATGTCGAAGACCTTGGCGAAGTTCTGGCCAAGGTGGTGGGAGGTGCCCGCCTGCAGCGCGCGGCCGTCGCCCATCAGCGCCTCGACCGAGTAGGTGTGCGCGGCCCCGGCGAACTTCTCGCTCTCGGTCTTGCGCCCGTCGAGCACCGGCATGGCGAGCTCGGTCTCCAGGAACTCCTTGTAGACGCCCAGCATCCGGCGCGCCTCGGCCTCGGCCTCCTCCTCGGTCTCGTGGGCGGTATGCCCCTCCTGCCACAGAAACTCGGTGGTGCGCAGGAACAGCCGCGTGACCTTCTCCCAGCGCACGACGTTGGCCCACTGGTTGATCAGGATCGGCAGGTCGCGCCACGACTGGATCCACTTCGAGTACATGGTGCCGATGATCGCTTCCGACGTCGGGCGGACCACCAGCGGCTCCTCCAGCGTCTCGTCGCCGCCACGGGTGACCCAGGCGACCTCCGGCGCGAAGCCCTCCACGTGCGCCGCCTCCTTGCGGAGCAGGCTCTCGGGGATGAAGAGCGGGAAGTAGGCGTTGACGTGGCCGGTCTCCTTGAAGCGGCGGTCGAGCGCCGACTGCATCAGCTCCCAGATGGCGTAACCGTACGGCCGGATCACCATGCTGCCCTTCACCGGCGAGTAGTCCGCCAGCTCGGCGCGGCGAATCACGTCGGTGTACCAGCGCGAGAAGTCCTCCGACTGCGGGGTGATCTCGGTCACGAAAGCCTGCTGTTTCGGCGCCATCTGCTCCTGTCCTCGTTCCGCTCTTGTCCGGCGGTGCGACCGCTGCCCCCGCCGCCCCGCCCGCGGCGGGTGGTGCTATTGTACCGGCGCGCATGCCCGCCACCGTCATCCAGGTTGCCACGACCTCACGCACCTATCCCGTCCACGTGGGCGCCGGCCTTCTCGGACGGCTCCATGCGCTGCTGGACGAGGCGGGAGTCGGCGGCCAGCGCGTCGCCGTCTCGAGCCCTACGGTCTGGAAGGCGCACGGCGAAACCGTGGCGCGAGCGCTCGGCAAGGTGGAGCAGGTCCTGATCCCCGACGGCGAGCGTTCCAAGAACGCCCAGACCGTCGCGCGGATCTACGACGCCCTGATTCGCATGGCGGCCGAGCGCAGCGTCACGATCATCGCCATCGGGGGCGGCGTGGTCGGCGACGTCGTGGGCTTTGCGGCGGCAACGTATCTGCGGGGCGTCGGGCTCGTGCACGTCCCGACCACGCTGCTCGCCCAGGTGGACAGCTCCATCGGGGGCAAGGTCGGCATCAACCATCCCCTCGGCAAGAACCTGATCGGCTCGTTCCACCAGCCGGTGGCGGTTTTCGCCGATCCGGAGGTGCTCGGCACGCTGCCCCGGCGCGAGTTCCGGGCCGGACTGTACGAGGTCATCAAGTACGGCATGATCGCCGACCGCGGCCTGTTCGATCGGGTGGGAAACGATCTGCGCGCGATCGTCCGGCGCGATCAGGACGCGCTGGCTCCGGTGATAGCCGACTCCTGCCGCATCAAGGCGCAGGTGGTGTCCGAGGACGAACGCGAGAGCGGGTTGCGGCGCATCCTGAACTTCGGGCACACCGCCGGGCACGCCATCGAAGCGGTGACGAAGTACCGGCGCTTCCGCCACGGCGAGGCGGTCGCCTACGGCATGCTCGTCGTCGCCGATCTGGCCGTCCGGCGCGGTACCTTCGCCGAGGCCGAACGGTCCGCGCTGGCCGACCTCATCGCGCGGCTGGGACCTCTGCCCTCCGTCAGCGACCTGTCCGCGCAGGCGCTCATCGAAGCGATGCAGCGCGACAAGAAAGTCCGCAAGGGGCGCTTGCACGTCGTGCTGCCGACGCGGATCGGATCCACCCGGATCGTCAACGACGTCAGCGACGACGAATTCAAGCAGTCCCTGTGCGCCCTCGGCGCGCGCCCGTAATGCGGTCGGCCGGACAGTCCGCGGCGACGCCTACCGAGGCACCCTCGGCGCGCGCCCGCAAGGCGGCGTCCGACCTCACCGGACGATGCGCCACGACACCAATCGCGCTCTCGTAACCGGCGGGGCGGGCGGCGGCGGGTTCACCGTCTGGCGGATGAGCGTCGCCTGCACGGCCCGCGCGGCGCGGCGCGGACCGAACGCGGCCGCGTGGGCAACGATTGCGTCGTTTCCGTCCCGCTGTCGATCGGGATCGGGGTCCGCGGGGTCGTCGGCAATCCAGACCGCGACCAGCCAGGGTCCGTAACCGTCGGGGATCGACACCCAGGTGCCCAGGGGACCGTGCGCGAACAGCCGCCATTCGAGCCCCCGACCGGCAGCGCCCGCCCCTGCGCCATCCGACCGCAGCCGGCCCGCGATGGCGGACAGATCGATACGCTCGCCACCGGGCATGACGGGCGCGAGGCCACCGTTCCGGTACGCCGATCGGACCGCGCCGCTCAATACCGCGCTCCAGTCCGGGAAGGAACCCAGCTCCGCGGTCGCCAGCTCGAGCGCCGACTCCGCCGCGTACAGCGCCTGCACGGATCGGCGATGGTTGACGCCCACCGCCGTCTCGATCATCGCCAGCGGCGCCAGCACCCCGGCCAGGGCGACGAGCAGCAGCGCCGCCATCATCGTCACGATCAGCGCGATGCCGCGTTCACCCGCACCGGCGTCGGAACGAGCCATCGCACTACCAGTCGGCCAGACTGCGCGGCGCGACATCGAGCCTGGCGATGACGTCACGAATCGCGGCGTTGCGAACCGGAATCAACGGCGACCCCGTTGCCGGGCGCCGCCACACCGGATCCGCCACCCGCAGCGTCAGCTCGATTTGCACCCGCCTGATGCGAAAGAGATCGACATCGAACGGGATGCTGCCGCCGCACGACGAGCCGTCAGAAAGGAGTCCCAGGTTCAGGGCGCCGACCCCTGATGCAGCAGGCGCCACCGCGGCCGCGGCGGCCAGACAGGGGGCCATCACTGCTGCCGGTCCCGCGGCCGGCGGCAGTGCCGGTTGCGGAACGCCGAAATAGCGTACGGTGAACTCGACGACGCCGTCCACGAACGGGAGATCGCTGCCTGCTCCGTTGTGGACGCGAAGCTGCTCCGCATCTCGATCGAGGTAGAACCCGCGCACGAGCACCGGTGCGATGAACGAGCCGGCGGGATAGACCGGCGCGCCGCCGCCGGCATGCTCCAGTTCCGCGGAGGTGCCGGTCACGTCCGTAACCCGGTACAGATCGGAACGGCCGGCCGCATCGAAGATCAGCGCCAGCCCCCCGCCACGATCCGACAGTCCGCACGGCAACGCGCAGGCGCCCGCGGGCGCCAACCCGACCACCGCCGGGCTGGCGGCGAGGTCACCCGCGAGCAGCGCCCCCGTCTCGCCCGGCGGCGCGTACAGCACGGACAGGCGATCCGTTCCCGGCGAGCGATCCGCGGACATGCCTCGCAACGCCGGCGCGACCGCCGGCCGCAGGTGCGCAACGCTGCCGTTCATCCCGGGGTGCGGGCCACTGCCGGCCAGCAGAAGGTGGCGGTGAAGCTCGGCGAGCGCGGCTCGCTGCCGCTGCTGCACGTCCGCCGCCAACGATTGCACGGCCAGCGTGCCATCGGAAGGGTCCACCAGCTCGAAGACGACCCCCAACAGCCCCAGGACGATAGCGACGGAAACCAGCAGCTCGATCAGCATGACGTCTCAGTGCCGGACGCGCACGCTGGCCAGCCAGGTGACTCCCGGATCGTTGGGCCGCAGGTCGAGTGCCCCGGACGGTGCCCGCACGCTCGTGGCGACGACCTGCACCTGCAACAGCAGCGCATCGCCGCCCGGCGCGGCGACCGGGGAGACCGACCAGCGCCGAACGAACGCCGTGCCCGCCGGCGGCTGGGCGCCCGTTCCGACCCAGCGCCCATCCGGGTCCAGGTAGTCCACGTAGCCGGCGCCGCCCGGCGGGCCGGACGACTGGAGACCTCGGCCACCAGGGCCCGGTGGATCGAGCGCCAGACTGGTTGCCTCGTCGGAGACCGGCTCCAGACGATCGTCGAAGGTCCACAGGAGCGACTGCAACTGCTCGATTTTCTGGACCGCAAGGAACAAGGCCCGCGCCTGCGCGCTGCTCTCCCGGATCGCTGCGCCCGTCAGCACGGCAACCTGCGCTACTCCCGCTGCGAGACCGACGACGATGCCGGCCGCCACCAGCGTCTCGATGAGTGCATAGCCGGCCGCGGATCGGGGCATGCAAACTACACAAGCAATAGTCGGGCCAGCCGGCGAGCACGCAGTCATGCGGCGGCGGACGTCGCGGGTGGCGAAATCTGCACTCGCCGGCGGACCGGCGCCGGCAGAAATCGCCTGCCAGCGGAGATCCGTCGCGACCACGACGGTCGATTGGTCTGCACTCGCCAACGGGCCGGCACCGGCAGAAATCGCCTGCCATCGGGGACCCGTCGCGACGATGGCGGCCGATCCCCCAGTGCGCACGCGCTGGATCCCCACCGGGGTGGTGCCGCTCACGCGTGGGCGACGAGCTGCTCCAGAATCCGGCCTGCCGCGCCCAGGTACCAGTCGAGGAACGCCTCGCCGGCGAGCGAAGCGGCCACCGCCGCGACGGACAGAAACGATCCGAGCGGCAGCGGGTGCTGCCATCCGACGCCGGTCAACCGCATCATCCCGATTCCGACCGCCGCACCCAGCAGGGATGCCCAGGCCAGCGTTACGAACGCCAGCGGCAACCCCAGGAATGCACCGATCATGGCCAACATCTTGACGTCGCCCATGCCGAGGCCTTCCCGCCCCCGGACGCGTGCATAGACCCTGGCGATTCCCAGCAGCAATCCGCCGCCCCCCAACGCTCCCACCAAGGCATCGGACCAGCCCGGCTCCAGACCAACCGAACAGATCAGGCCGACGACGATGCCGGGCAGCGTGATCACATTGGGTAGCACGTGATGGCGCAGGTCCACGACGAACAGGACGATCATCGCCGCCGTGAACAGCAGGCGGGCGACCAGCAGGGGCTGGAGCCCCACGACGTGCCACTGGGCCAGAAACAGGCCCGCCGCCGCCATTTCCACGAGCGGATACACGGAACCGATGGGTGCCCGGCACGAACGGCACCGGCCGCGCAGCACGAGATAGGCAACGACAGGAACATTGTCGAACCAGCGAATGGCCCGGCGGCAGGCGGGGCAGTACGAGCGGGGCGCGACAACCGAAACGCCCCGGGGCAGCCGGTAGATGCAGACGTTGAGGAAGCTGCCGACCACCAGGCCGAGCAACGCGACGACGAGACCGATACCGGAGTCGCTCACCGCGCCGGCCGACCCGGAAGCAAGCCGCCCTCCGGCAGCGGGAACAGCCGAGACCGCCGGGACACCGCGACGGCCTCACCGGGCGGCGTCAACTACTCTCCCTCGCCGCCTCCGGCGCGCCCGAGCTCGTACGCGATCGCCGCATCGAAGTACCGCGGCGAAAGCGTGCCCTTCACCACGACGCCGTTGATGACGTAGGTCGGCGTCGCCTCGACGGGAAGACCGTTTCCCAGGGCTATGTCGGCCTGCACCGCAAGAACCGCCTCGTCGTAGGCGCCGTCGTAGCGCACCTGGTCGATGCCGGCGACGTCGCCCAACGCCTCCACGACCGCCTCGCGGGTCAGACCCGGCTGATTCGAGTACAGCCAGTTCTCCATCTCGGCGCGCTCCTCGTCCCCGACCGCACCGGCGAGCCGCACCGCGACCGCACCGGCGCAGGCCCCATGGTGCTGGCCGCGAGGCGCCTGCTCGTTGCAGGCCGGATCGAGCGGGTAGTCCAGCGTCACCTGCCGCACCTGACCGGGATGCGACGACGCGTACTTCGCGAAGATCGGAGCGTAGACCCGGTGGGCGTTGGCGCACGCGGGACACTGGTAGTCGTTGAACTTCACCACGACGACGGCTGCACCGTCGGCCCCGGCAGACGCGGGCAGGGCCAGCTCCACGCGCGGCTCCGCCGCCCAGAAGCGCTCGAACTCGCTCCGCTGATCCGCGTTCACCACCGGCGGCGGCGCGGCGGTTTCCACTGCCTGCACCGGCGCCGGAGCGGGCGGCGACCAGGTGAACCAGCCGATCGATCCCAAGGAGCCGCCGACGAAGACCACCAGGAGCCCGAGCCCTGCGGGCGCCCCGGCGAGGGCGCGCAGGTCGCTCACGATCGCGGCCGGCAGCCGCCTGGCCGGGGTGGCTTCCTCTCCACCGGACAGGATGAAGATGCCGACGACTGCCACGTAGACGACGACGCATAGCAGACAGACCGTCCCGAGCACGAAAAAGGAGGCATAGGCCATGTACATCGCCACGGCGAGCCCAATCGTCGACCAGAGCAACTGGTAGCCCGCGACGTGCGGCGCGAAGCCCCGCGGGGCGCGCGCCCCGGCGTATGCCAGGAGCAGCACGGCGGCGAACCAGATGACACCGCCCAGCGCAACCGGCACGCCGAACACCGAGCCGTAGCGGCTCTGGTACACCTGCGTGCAGCTCACGTTGGCGTTGATGTCGCAGAAGCTGGCATACCCCGGATCCCCGAGCATGCGAACATGCACGTAGGTAGAGGTGGCCGCCGCCACGAGACCGGCGCACGCCAGTATCGTCATCCACATCCGCGTCCGTCTGGTCATCGTCTCTCCACCCTGTTGATCCAGGCAGGTGCCCCATTCCTCCGCCGCAGTACTGTCCAGACCACTTGTAAAGGCATCTCGCCGCGCCGTCAAGACGGAGGCTACTGAATCGGCGTGGCGCCGGCCGGTGCACCTGTCTGCGTAACCGGCAATGCGGCCGTCCCCTGGTAGATTGTCGCGCCCTGATTCGTTCCGAAGAAGCGCGTACCACCGCCCGGATTCGGGTTCGCCCCCACGAAGTACGTGGAGACCAACCCGCCGGCAGCGACACCGTTGCACGACGCGGGCGCACCGGTCGCAACGGCCCCGCCGGTCATCGTGACCGTGTAGCCGCTCTTGATCGACGGGTCCGCACCCAAGTCGGTACCGATGAATCCGTCACCGCCGCCGACCGTCGGCGGCGTCGCCAGGCTGGCCAGCGTCGGCGCGTAGAAGCCGTTGCCGCAGCTCGCCGCGTAAGTCGCCTGCGCACCGTTGATTGCCCGCAGCGACCCGATCGCCGATGCCTCGTTGCCCGCCATCCGCGCCCGAAACAGGCCTGGGGCGGCGATCGCGGCGATGATGCCGATAATCGCCACGACGATCAGCAGCTCCATCAACGTGAAACCCTCCTGCTTCTTCACGACCCACCTCATCATCCCCTCCCCTTCGTACATATCCTCACCGGTTCGCACTCTTCTCATCCCGCGAGCTGGCCAATCAGGTCGAACACGGGCAGGTACATGGCCACTACGATGCCCCCGACGACGATCCCCAGCACGGCGACGACCGCAGGCTCGAGCAGTGCCGTCATGCCCGCGACATCGCGATCGACCTCCTCCTCGTAGAAGTCCGCCACCTTCGCGAGCATCGAGTCCAGGGCCCCGGTGGTCTCTCCGACGGCGATCATCTGCGTCACCATCGCCGGAAACACCTGCGTCTCCCGCAACGGCACGGCCACCGATTCGCCGCGCTCGATAGCCGCGCGCGTCTTCATGACCGCATCCTCGACCACCGCGTTCCCCGCGGTTCCGGCCGTGATGTCCAGGCTATCGAGGATCGGCACGCCGGCGCCGAGCAACGCCGACAGGGTGCGGCAGAACCGGGCAACCGCGTTTCTGCGTACGATACCGCCTACCAGGGGCGCGCGAAGCGCGGCACCGTCGACCGCCCGCCGGCCGCCCGTTGTCGAATAGTACCGGCGAAACAGCAGCGCGGTACCCACCGCGCCGAGACCGAGCAGCGGAACGGCGGCGGCGAACGAGTCGCCGGCCGCGATCACCAGTCGCGTCGGCAGCGGCAGCACCGCGCCGAGCCCTTCGAAGAGCGTGGCAAACGTCGGGATAACCTTCCAGAGAATCACCCCGACGACGATGGCGGCGATGGAAAGGACCGCCACGGGGTACATCATGGCGGAGCGCACCTGCCCCCCGAGGACGACCTGTTTCTCGATATGCACCGCCAGACGCTCCAGGATGGCGTCCAGCACACCACCCGCCTCTCCCGCCTCGACCATGCTGGCGTAGAGCCGGTCGAACGAGCGAGGGTGAGCCCTCAGCGCGTCGGCCAGCGTCGCACCGGCCTCGACATCGGCGCGCACCGCACGAATGGTCGCGGCGAAGCGTCCGTCCTCTTCCTGCTTCGCAAGCACGTCGAGACACTGCACGAGCGGCAGCCCCGCATCTATCATCACCGCGAACTGACGGGTGAACACGGCGAGGCTTCGCGGCGAGACGGCCCTGGAGCGCCTGAACCAGTCGGCGCCCGGAGCATTCCGTTCCACCCGGTCGATTGCAGTTACCAGAATCTGCTCGCGCCTGAGCGCGGCAACGGCATCCTCGACGGACGCGGCACGACGCTTCCCGCTGATCCGCTCTCCCTGGCGCGTGCGCCCGGTGAACGCGAAAGTGGTCTTCATCGGATCCGTCCCTGTCGCGGCGTCCACTCCGCTTCGTCCCGTCCACGAGCAATCAGTGCTTCCAGCTCCTCGCGGTTCGCGGCGTGGTCGAGCGCCTGCTCCAGCGTGATGCGGCCTCGCCGATACAGGGACGCGAGTGCCTGAGTCATCGTCTGCATGCCGCGCTGCTTCTGGCCGGCCTGCATCGCCGCATAGATCAGATGCGCCTTGTCCTCGCGGATCAGGTTGCGAATCGCCGGGGTGACTATCAGCACCTCGACCGCGCAGACCCTCCCGCCGGCATCGGCCGTCGGCACGAGCGACTGGCAGATCACTCCCTCGAGCACCAACGAGAGCTGGGTGCGAACCTGCGGCTGCTGGTCCGCGGGAAAAAGGTCGACAACCCGGCCGACGGCGTGCACGGCCGAGCTCGTATGCAACGTGGCCAGAGTCAGGTGGCCGGTCTCGGCGATCCGCAGGGCGGCCTCGGTGGTCTCCAGATCGCGCATCTCGCCGATCAGCACGACATCGGGATCCTCGCGCAACGCCGCCCGTAGCGCTGGCGCGAAGCCGGCGGTGTCCTGGTGCACTTCGCGCTGGTTGACGATCGACCGCCGATGATGATGAACGTACTCGACAGGATCCTCGATGGTCAGAATGTGGCTCCGCCGCTCGGCGTTGATCCGGTCGATCAGGGCCGCGAGGGTCGTGCTCTTGCCGCTGCCGGTCGGACCGGTCACCAGCACGAGCCCGTGCGGCCGCGCGGCCAGCTCCGACACCGCGGGCGGCAGGCCAAGCTCATCGAATCCCGGAATCGCCCCGGGAATCAGGCGGTACACCGCCGCCACGGTGCCGCGCTGCCTGAAGACATTGGCGCGCACCCGCCCCACGCCCTCGATGCCGAGGGAAACGTCGAGCTCCAGAGTCTGCTCGAACCGTTGCCGCTGCTCCGCGGTCAGGCCTCCGTAGATCAGGCGCCTGGCGTCATCCGGCGTGAGCGGCCCGAGGTCCGCCTGCGCCTCCAGGACACCGTTCAAACGAATCTGCGGCGGCACGCCGGTGGTCACGTGCAGATCCGAACCGCCCCGCTCGGCGGCGCGGGCCAGCAACTCCGCGAGCGTGGCCGACGCGGTCATCGAACCGTCTCCCGCGTCACTTCGTCGATCGAGGTCACGCCTTGTGCGATCTTGCGCAGTCCACTCCGGCGCAGCGTCAGCATCCCCTCTTCGATTGCGGCGGCCCGCAGGCCACGCCCCGTTCCGCCGGCGAGAATTCGCTCGCGCAGCCGGTCGGTCACCTCCAGCACTTCGTAGAGACCGATCCGACCCTTGTAGCCGGTCCCGTTGCACGCATCGCACCCGCTTCCCTTCATCGGCGTCACCATACGGGCCTCGTCATCGCCGAACCCGATTTCGACCAACGACGCCGGGCTTGCCGCCACTGGTGCCGCGCAGGCCCCGCATACCCGGCGAACGAGGCGTTGCGCGCAGATGAGGTTGACCGAGCCGGCAATCAGGAACGGCTCGATTCCCATGTTCAGGAGGCGGCTGACTGCGCTCGGTGCGTCATTGGTGTGCAGGGTGGACAACACCAGGTGACCGGTGAGCGCCGCCTTGACGGCGATCTCCGCGGTTTCGACGTCACGGATCTCCCCGACGAGAATGACATTCGGATCCTGCCGCAGGAGCGCCCGGAGCACCGTGGCGAAGCTCAGCCCGATCGCCTCGCGAATCTGCACCTGATTGACCCCCTCGATGTTGAACTCCACCGGATCCTCGGCGGTCACGATGTTCGTGTCCGAGCTGTTGAGTCCGGCAATCGAGGAATAGAGCGTGCTGGTCTTGCCGCTCCCGGTGGGCCCCGTCACCAGGACCATCCCCCAAGGCCGGTGGATGTTCTCGGTAAACCGCCGGAGCGACGCCTCTTCGAACCCGAGCTTCGTCATGTCGAGCACGAGACGAGCGTGATCGAGCAGGCGCAGCACGATCTTCTCTCCGAAGAGCGTCGGCAGAGAGGAAACGCGCAGATCGATCGATTTCTTCGCGCTGCCGTCCCGGAAACGGATCCGGATCCGCCCATCCTGCGGCACGCGCCGCTCGGCGATGTCGAGGCTGGCCATCACCTTCAGCCGGGAGGTGATGGCATCCCGCATGCGCTGGGGCGGCGTCATCACCTGATGCAGAACGCCGTCTATGCGGAACCGGATTCTGAGGTCTCTCTCGTAGGGCTCGACATGGATGTCGCTGACGTCGCGCTGCACGGCAAGCGTCAGGATGACGTTGACAAGCCGGACAGCGGGCGCCTGCCCGCGAGCCTCGTCCCCGGCCACGAGCTCGACATCCCGGGCGACGTCGGCGGACTGCGCTTCGTCCGGCCCGCCTCCCGAGGCCTCCATCTCGCGCACCGCAACGTCGAGGGCGCGCCCCCCGCCGTCGGCTTCGCCCGCGCCAGGGCCGCCATCGTAGTACCGGGCGATGGCCGCGGCCACGGCCGCCTCCGACGCCACCAGCGGCTCGACCGTACAACCGGTCCTGAAGCGCACGTCATCGAGGGCGGCCACGTCGCGCGGATCGGTCATCACGACCGTCAACGTCGCGCCGGAGCGCCGGAGCGGCACAATCCGATGCTTGCGGGCCGTGTCGGCCGGAATCAGCTCCAGGACGGCGGACTCGATCTCGAACCCGGAAAGGTCGATGGATCGCACACCGTACTGGGCGCCGCGCAGTGCGGCCATCTCCTCGGCCGGCAGGAATCCGAGTTGGACCAGAGCGGCGCCGAGATCGCCGCCGTTCGCCTCGCGAAACGCCCGCGCCTCTTCGAGCTGGGTCTGGGTGATGCGCCGCTTCTCGAGCAGCAGTTCGCCTAAACGGTCAGACACCGGGACATCGTCATCTTCCCGGAGGTCCGAAGGTGAGCAGGGGGTAACTCCATTGTAGGAGCTTGCGCGTCAGAACGCAACGAAGCGAGTTCCGACGCGCAGGCAGCCGCGATCAACCGACCATGACGGCCGCGGCAATCACCGTCGTCCAGAGTCCGTTCCGCTCGCCGATCGCCGTTTGCGTGACATGCTGGGTCCGGACAATCTGGTTCGACAACCGCCAGACCTCCTTGTTCTCGTCCCAGCTCTTCTCCGGATCGAACTTCAGCCCCAGGGTCGTCGCCAGCATCTCCGCGGCGAGGTCCTCCGCGTAGTCTCCGGCCGTCTCCTCGTCCTCGCCGAAGCTGTGGTGCTCCGAGAGGTAGCCGTACAGACTGGGGTCGCGCGGGATCGCCACTCCCACCGTTGCCGCGATGAGACGCTGCGGCTCCTTGGTCGCCGCCTCGGACATGACCACGAAGGTCACCTGCCCGGGCTGCAGACGCTGCACTCCCTCTTCGCGCGGAAGAATCCGGCATCCCGGGGGAAAAATGCTCGAGACCCGAACCACGTTGCAGGCGGCGATCCCCGCCGAGCGCAACGCCAGCTCGAACGAGGTCAGCTTCTCGCGGTGCGTGCCGACGCCCTTCGTGAAGAAGAGCTCGCGGGGTACCAGTCCAAACACGGGAATCCGGACGCCGGAGGTCCAGCGCCACCAGTGAGCGACGCATCCTATGGTACGGCTCGCACCCTGTCAAGGCGGCGTGGCCGGCATGAAACTTCCCCGCCAGCCAAACGTATCAAGCGGATGTGGACGCGGGGGGCACAGGCACATTTCAGCGTCATCGACGCGCCGCTGGCCGGGACACGGACTCCCGGGGCGCTAGAATGGAGAGATCATGCAGGCTCGGAACGGGTTGAACGGCGAGCCGCCGGTCGAGCGCCTCGGCCTGATCAGCCGCCTGCTCGGCACCCTCACGTCGCCCCGCGAGACGTTCGAGCGCGTGATGGTCGACCCGCGCTGGGTCGGGGTTCTGGTGCTGGGCGTCGTCGGCGCGGCGGTGCTGAGCAGCCTGCTCCTGACCGCCGACTTCGCGCAACGGGCCCTGCTCGAACAGCAGCTCTCCTCGATGGAGTCCTTCGGGGCCCCGGTGACCGATGAGGTTCGAGCCGAGATGGAGCAGGGCAGCCGGTTCGCCGCGTACACCACGTTCGGCTCCATGCTGGTCGGCGTGCCGATCTTCTGCGTGGTTCTGGCCGGGATGCTGCACGGCGTCGGCTACGGCCTGCTGGGCGGGGAAGCGAGCTTCGGGCAGGTCTTCGCCGTCGTCGCTCACGCCGGCCTGGTGTTCCTGGTGCAGCAGCTCGTCGCCGTCCCGCTAAACTATGCGCGCGAGGCGATTACGTCGCCCACCACGCTGGCCGCCTTCGCGCCGATGCTCGACGACGACGCGTTCGCCCACAAGCTGCTCGGCACCATCGACCTCGTAAACGTGTGGTGGATCATGCTGTTGTCTATCGGTCTGGCCGTCGCCTGGAAGCGCCGGACGGCCCCGATCGCCACCGCCCTGTTCGGCATCTACGCCGGCATCGTTCTGATCATCGCAGTACTGCGCACGAATTTCGGTTTCTGAACATGTCGAGAAAGCTACTCATCGGCGGACTGATCGTCCTGATCGGCGCCGCGCTCGTGGCCGTCAATCTCCTGTTCGAACGCTCCGACGCGGCGGAAGTCGACGTCGAGGCGATCGAGCGGCGCGATCTGGTCGCGATCGCCTCCGCGCCCGGCACCATCCAACCGCAACTCTCGGTCGACATGAGCGCCAGCACGATGGGCCGGGTCACGCGCCTGGCGGTCGACGAGGGCGAGCGGGTCACGGCCGGACAGTTCCTGCTCCAGATCGATCCGGAGAACCTTCAGGCGATAGTCAACCGCGGCCAGGCGTCCCTCGACGCGACCGTCTCGGCCCACGAGCAGGCGCAGGTGGCCGTGGAGACGGCCCGCGTCAACCTCGAGGTCGCCCGCGAGAACCTGGAGCGCCAGGCCGATCTCTGGTCGTTGCGTCTCGTCTCCCGCGAGGCCTACGAACAAGCGACGGCCGACGTCGAGCTGCGGGAGACCGAGCTCAAGGCCCGGGAGGTCGACGTCGAGGGAGCGGCGCAGCGCATTCTCCAGGAACGGGCGACGCTCGACAGCGCGCGCTACGACCTCACGCAGGTGACCATCACCTCGCCAATCGACGGCATCGTGACCCGGCGCAACATCGAAGAGGGGGAAACGGTCGTCATCGGCACGATGAACAACCCCGGAACGGTGCTGCTGACAATCGCGGACTTCTCGGTTCTCGAAGCCGAGATCGAAGTCGACGAGACCGACATCCCGGCCGTGCGGCTCGGGCAGCCGGTCGAGATCACGATCGACGCGCTGCCGGACCGCACCTACACCGGGCGCGTAACCGAGATTGGCAACAGCCCGATCCAGAATCAGAACGCGGCCGCCGGCGCCACGCAGGAGGCGACCAACTTCCTGGTGGTCGTCGTTGTCGACGGCGACATACCCGGCGTGCGGCCCGGCTTCACCTGCACGGCGGAGATCACGACGGCGACCCGCACCGCATCGCTGGCCGTTCCCATCCAGGCGACCACCGTGCGCGAGGTCGAGCTGGACGCGTCCGGCCGGATCGTGCGGCAAGTCGATGACGGCGGGTCGGGCGTCATCTCCCGCACCGCCTCCGCCTCCTCCGATCCGGCGCTGGCCGGCGGAGAGACCACGAGGGAAGAGCGGGAGGGAGTATTCGCGGTCCGCCAGGGGCGCGCGGTCTTCGTGCCGGTGACCACCGGCATCGCCGGCGAGCGCTACTTCGAGGCCCTGAGCGGCCTGGAGGAAGGGGACCTCGTGATCACCGGTCCGTTCGAGGTGGTCCGCAACCTCGACGACGGCGACCCGGTGGATCCCAATGAAGCTGATTCTGATTCATGAGATGCTCCGGATCGCGCTCGGCGCGATCTGGACCAACAAGCTCCGTTCCTTCCTGACGATCCTCGGGAACGTCGTCGCCGTCACGTCGATCATCACCCTCGTCTCCTTGATCCAGGGCATCACCGAAGAGGTCAAGGATGTGATCCTCTCGGACGTGGGCGCCGACGCGTTCCTGGTCGACCGCCGCGGCATCATGATGAGCGAGGAGGACTTGGAGCGGACGCGCAACAACCCGCGGATCACCCTCCACGACGCGGAGGCCATCCGGCGCTTCGCCTCCAATGTCACCGCGGTCATGGCCTTCGGACGCCGCAGCGGAGAGGTGCGCTACCGCCAGCACGTGCTCGAGTCGGTCCAGATCCAGGGCGTGACCGAGGAGTTCATCCGGTTTTCCACATTCAACGCCGAGATCGGACGGCTGATGACTCCCACCGAGGTCCGCCGCAGGCGCAACGTCGCGGTCCTCGGATGGGACACCGCCGACCGCCTGTTCGGCGCACTCGATCCGATCGACAGGCAAGTGAGGATCCGCGGGGTGCCGTTCCGTGTCGTCGGCGTGAGCCGGCCCCAGGGTTCGTCCTTCGGACAATCGCAGGACGAGTTCGCCGTCATTCCACTGGGCGCGTTCCAGCGGCTCTTCGGCAGCCGCACCTCGCTCGGGCTCCGTGTCCAACCGGCGGATCCGGCCGAGATCGACCGGGCGATCGGCGAGGCCACGGTCGCCCTGCGGATCGAGCGGCGCCTGAAAGCGACCGAGGACGACAACTTCGGGATCTTCACGTCCGCGACCGCCCTCCGCATCTTCAACCAGGCCACCACCGGCATCTTTGCGGTGCTGGTCGGCGTCGTGGGCCTCGCGCTCGTCGTCGCCGGCATCGTGATCATGAACATCATGCTGATGGCGGTATCGGAGCGGACCCGGGAGATCGGTCTGCGCAAGGCGCTCGGCGCCCGGCGACAGGACATCCTGTGGCAGATGCTGTCCGAATCGGTAGCGCTGTCCGTGCTCGGCGGCGTTGCGGGCACGACGCTCGGCGCGGCCGCGGCGCTCGCGCTCGACCGGTTCGCCCCGGTGCCTGCCGTCGTGCACCCCTGGTCGGTGATTCTCGCCATCACGATGACCGCCGGCGTCGGACTCTTCTTCGGGCTGTACCCCGCGGCGCGGGCGGCGGCTCTCGACCCGATCGACGCGCTCGGGAGGGCCGACTGATGCGCGGATCGCTCCTGCGGGAAATCGTGGTGATGGCGCTCACAACCATCCGGACGCAGAAGATGCGTTCCGGCCTGACGATCCTCGGCATCGTCATCGGCATCACCGCGATCGTCGGAATGACGTCGCTCATCCGCGGGTTCGACGAATCGCTGCGCGACAGCATCCGCGAGATCGGCCCCGACACGATCTTCGTCGCGCAGTTCTCCGCCGTGAGCATGATGTCCGGCGCCGACTTCAACGAGCTCATCAAGCGGCCGACCCTTACGCCGGCCGACGCCCGCGCCATCGAGCGGCAAGCCGAATCGATCGCCCAGGTGAACATCACGATCGGCGAGGGCGGGCCCGGCTCGACGCGTAGACGCCTCTTCTACGGGGGCGAGCGTACGAAGCTGCTCACGATCACCGGCACCACGCACAACTATCCGGACGTGTTTCACATCACCGTCGAGCAGGGACGCTTCTTCACCGAAGGCGAGGTGAGCCACCGCCGTCGGGTCGTGGTGCTGGGCCAGACGCCGTACCTGGCACTCTTTCCGAACGTAGACCCGATCGGCAAGACGGTACGGATCGGCAACCAGCCCTACACGGTCATCGGCGTGATGGGCGCGCGGCCTGGCATCGGCCAGTTGGACGCCGGCCAGGACGATATCGCAGTAATCCCGCACAGCGCCTATCAGCGGCAGTTCGGCGTCCGTCTCACGCGATCGCGGCGCGGCCGGTTGCAGTTCCTGATGATCGCCGCCGTGCCGCGCGAGGGAGTGGCGCGCGAGGACGCACTTCGCGACGTCACGGAGGTGATGCGCATCCGGCACGGCCTGCGCCTCGACGAACCGAACGACTTCGACCTCATGACGCAGGACGCGGCCCTCCGGCTGTGGGATCAGGTCAGCAGCGCGACGTTCCTCGCCCTGGTCGCCATCTCTTCCATCGCGCTCCTCGTCGGCGGCATCGGGGTAATGGCGATCATGACGATCTCCGTCAAGGAGCGGACGCGCGAGATCGGCACCCGCAAGGCCATCGGCGCGCGGCGGCGGGAGATTCTCTGGCAGTTCCTCCTCGAGGCGGTGTTCCTGACCGCCATCGGCGGCGTCCTCGGCATCCTCTTCGGCAGCGGGATCGGGATGGGCGTGCACTACGCCACCGCTTTCCCGGTATCCCTGCCCTGGTGGTCGTTCGCTATCGGCATCGGCTTCTCGGCGACGGTGGGCATCGTGTTCGGCATCGTGCCGGCGATCCGCGCCTCCGGACTCGATCCGATCGAGGCGCTGCGCTACGAGTAGCCGCACCTACTTGAGCCGGCCGGCCAGTCGCAGTACGATTACTGGTTTGATCCGGGGCAGCCCGAAGCGCTCGGCCCGCATCGCGTTCCCGATACAACCTTGAACGCACGACGGCGAGCCGGCTGCCCTTCCCGGAGGCGTGCTCGAAGGAGGTTACTGTCGATGAAGGTCTATGACGCGTCGAACATCCGCAACGTGGCGGTCGTCGGGCACAGCGGTTCCGGCAAGACACAACTCGTGTCCGCGATGCTGTTCGGCGCGAAGATGGTCAACCGCCTCGGGAAGGTCAACGATGGCACGACGGTCACCGACTTCGACGAGGACGAGATCAACCGCAAGCACACGCTGGCGGCGAGCGTCGCGTTCGCCGAGTGGCGCTCCACGAAGATCAACCTGATCGATACCCCCGGCATGAGCAATTTCCTGAGCGACACGCGGGCGGCCCTGCGTGTGGCCGACGCCGCCCTCGTCGTCGTCGACGCGGTAGCCGGCGTCGAGGTGCAGACCGAGAAGGTCTGGAGCATCGCCAACGAGCTCGGATTGCCTTGCCTGGTAGTGCTCAACCTGCTCGATCGCGAACGCGCGAGCTTCGAGCGCGCGCTCGAATCGGTGCAGGGAAGCCTGGGCCGGGAAGTGGTACCGATCCAGCTTCCGATCGGTTCGGAACGGGACTTCCGGGGCGCGGTCGATCTCGTCGGCATGCAGGGCATGACCTTCCCGGTCGACGGCAGCGGAACGGTCGCGACGGGAGACGTTGCCGGGGAGCTGGCCGGCCCGGCGGAAACCGCCCGCGAGGCGCTGATCGAGATGGTCGCGGAAGCCGACGAGGCGCTCATGGAGCGCTTCTTCGAGGAGGGCACCCTCACGCAGGACGAGATCGAGGGCGGGCTGCGCGCGGCGACCCGGAATCGGCAGATGTTCCCCCTCGTCTGCACGTCGGCACAGGCCAACATCGGCGTCGGGCCTCTGCTGGACACGATCCGCGCCTGTCTCCCGGCTGCCGCCGATCATCCGCTCCCTGCGACCGATCCCGAGAGCGGAGAGCCGCAGACCTACGACGCTGGAGACGGAGCTCCGGCTGCCGCGTTCGTCTGGAAGACCATCGCCGACCCCTTCGCCGGGCGCATCACGATGTTCCGGGTCGCGGCGGGCACGCTCAAGGCCGATACCAGCGTGCACAACGTCACCCGCGACGACGGCGAGCGTTTCGGGACCTTGGCCATCATGCAGGGCAAGACGCAGCATCCGGTGCCGGAACTGAAGGCGGGCGATCTCGGGGCCGTCGCCAAGCTGAAGGAGACGCACACGAGCGATACGCTCGGCGAGAAGGGCAGCCCGATACGCTTCGCCCCCATCGCCTTCGCCGACCCGGTCCTGTCCTATGCCATCGAGCCGAAGAGCCGCGGCGACGAGGAGAAGATCAGCGGCGCGCTGCAGCGCCTGCGAGAAGAAGACCCCACCATCCAGTACACCCGCGATCCCCAGACCAGACAACTCCTGCTCTCCGGCCAGGGGCAACTGCACATCGAGGTCACCGTCGCCAAGCTGAAGCGGCGGTTCGGGGTCGGGGTCAACCTGAAGCTGCCACGAATCCCTTACCGGGAGACGATCATGGCCGCGACCGAAGCGCACGGCCGGCACAAGAAGCAGTCCGGCGGCCACGGACAGTTCGGCGATTGCAAGATCCGGGTCGAGCCGCTCCCGCGGGGAGAAGACTTCGCGTTCGTGGACGAGATCTTCGGCGGGTCCATCCCTCGGCAGTTCATTCCTGCCGTCGAGAAGGGAATTCAGGAGGCCCGTACGAAGGGCTACCTCGCCGGGTATCCGATGGTCGACTTCAAGGTGACGCTGCACGACGGGCAGTTCCACTCGGTCGACTCGAACGAGATGTCGTTCAAGATGGCTGGGCGCCTCGCCTTCCGCGACGCGATGGAACGCGCCAGACCGACGCTGCTCGAACCGGTCATGAACGTCGAGGTCTACGCGCCGGGCGACTTCGCGGGCGACCTCATGGGCGACCTGAACGGGCGGCGCGGCCGGATCGGCGGCATGGAGCCGCGCGGTGCGTCGACGATCATCAAGGCACAGGTACCGATGTCGGAGATGCTGACCTACGAGCAGCAGTTGACCTCCGCCACCGGCGGCAGAGGGTCGTACCACATGGAATTCTCGCACTACGAGGAAGTGCCGGCGCACCTCCACGCCAAGATCGTGGCCGATTCGAAATCCGAAGCAGGGGATGCCACGGACGACGAATAGCGCGGTCCTAGCGCTTCTTCCCGCGGCGGAACATCCGGCTCAGGCGTCCGCCTGTCTGCTGGTCCTGCTGCTGGCGTTCGGGAGTCTCCTCCGGCTTGCGATCGCCCTTGGGCTTCTCCAGAGCGGGGTTGTACTCGCTGCCGATCAGCTCCACCTGGGCCATCTCGGCGGCGTCGCCGCGCCGGAATCCAATCCGCAGCAGGCGCGTGTAGCCACCGGGACGGTCAGCGAAACGTGGCGCGATAGTATCGAACAGCTTGGACGCCACTGCCCGATCCGCCAGATCGCGGCGCACCGACCGGCGCGCGTTCACCGCACGGATGGTGTCGTCTCCGTCGACGATCCCCCGCTTGGCAACGGTAATGAGGTGCTCGACGAACGGCCTGAGCTCCTTGGCCTTGGCGACCGTCGTGCTGATGCGCTCGTGACGCAGCAGGGCCTGCGCCTGATTGCGAAGCAAGGACAGACGATGCTCGGTAACTCGACCAAGCTTCCGGTGTGCAACGCGATGACGCATGGCTCGCTCACTCCGCCTGCGCGGGCACGTTGTCCGCCGGCTGGTCCAGCCGCATCCCGAGGCTCAGCCCCATGTCGAGCAGGATTTCCTTGATCTCGTTCAGCGACTTCCGTCCAAAGTTCTTCGTCTGGAGCATCTCCGGCTCACTCTTCTGAACCAGCTCTCGAATAGTCCGGATGTTGGCGTTCTTCAGGCAATTGTAGGAACGCACGGACAGTTCCAGCTCTTCGACGCTCTTGTCGAGATGCTCGTTCATCACCGCGGACGGGGGCTCCGGCTCCGGTTCCTCCGCATCCTCGGTCTCCTCATCTATGTCGATGAAGATGTTCAGGTGATCCCGTACCAGCTTCGCGCCCAGTGACACGGCGTCGCGGGCGCTTATCGTCCCGTCCGTCCACACGTCGATCGTGAGCTTGTCGTAGTCGGTCGTCTGGCCGAGCCGAGCCGCCTCGACGAGGTAGTTCACCTTCTTGATCGGCGAGTGAACCGAATCGACCGGAATCCAGCCGATGCCCAGATCCTCGTCGAGGTTCTTGTCGGCGGACACGTAGCCCCGGCCGCGCTTGACGCGCATCTCCATGTTGAGGGCACCGCCCTCCGACACGGTCGCGATGTGGACATCGGGATCCAGGATCTCGATGTCCGCATCGGTCTGAATGTCGCCCGCTTTGATTTCACCCGGCGCATCGGACCGTATGGACACGGCCTTCACGCCGTCCACGTGCATCTTGATCGGCACCTGCTTGAGATTGAGGATGATGTCGGTCGCATCCTCGACCACACCCTGAATCGGCGAGAACTCGTGCAGCACGCCGTCGATCTTGACCGCCGTGACCGCCGCGCCCTCAATCGAGGAGAGCAGGACGCGCCGCAGAGCGTTCCCGATGGTCGTGCCGAAACCCCGCTCGAACGGCTGCGCGTGAAAGCGTCCGTAGTGGTCCGTGATCGTCCCGCGGTCGTACTCCAGGACCTTCGGTCGCTGGAAGCCTTTCCACAACATCGAGTTCAGTCCTTTCCGCGCAGTAACGCGGGTAATCGCTGCTCCGCCGCGCCCTACTTCGAATAGAGCTCGACTATCAACTGCTCCTGCACGGGCAGATTCAACTGCTCCCGGGTCGGCAGGACCGTCAACCGTCCCTCTTGCCCGTCGGCACCCAATTCCAGCCACTCCGGGATGCCGCGCCCCTTGACCTCTTCGCGGGCGTACGCGATCACGGAGTTGCTCGCGCTCTTTCCCTTCACGCTCACCCGATCGCCGACTCGCAGGGAATAAGAGGGAATGTCGGCCCGCCGGCCGTTCACGAGAAAGTGCCCATGACGCACCAACTGGCGAGCCTGGGGCCGCGAGGTGGCGAACCCGAGCCGGTAAATGACGTTGTCGAGTCGACTCTCGAGCAACTGCAACAACGTCTCGCCCGTGATCCCCTTGCGACGGTCAGCCTCGTGGAAATAACGGCGGAACTGCCGTTCGAGAACACCGTACATCCGCTTCACGCGCTGCTTCTCGCGCAGCTGCAGCCCGTAGCCCTGCAACTTGGCCTTCCGGCCCTTGCCGTGATGCCCGGGCGGCACGTTGCGTCGCTCCACCGCGCACTTCTCGGCGTAGCAGCGCTCACCCTTGAGAAACAGCTTCATGCCTTCCCGTCGGCACAAGCGGCAGACCGCACCAGCGTACCGTGCCATGCTTCCAGATCCCCCCTACTCAGCCACTGCTGACGTCACACCCGCCGCTTCTTGGGCGGCCGACATCCGTTGTGCGGAATCGGCGTCACGTCGCGAATCGACTTGATGTCCAGGCCGACGGACGTCTGTAGTGCTCGTATCGCAGATTCGCGACCCGCCCCCGGCCCCTTGACCCTGACCTCGACGGTGCGCACGCCAAATCCCTTGGCTGCGTGCCCCGCCGCCACCGCTGCCTGGGTAGCCGCGAACGGGGTGCCCTTCCGTGACCCCTTGAAGCCGATGCCGCCCGCGCTCGACCACGACAGCACGGCACCCGCACTGTCCGTCACGGTGATGATGGTGTTGTTGAACGAAGCCTGGATGTGCACCACCCCGTGATGGACGACCCGCTTCTCGCCACGCTTCTTGAACGCCTTCTTGCGGCGCTTCGGCCGACCCGCCGGTTGCTTTCCCGATTCGCTGTCGCTCTTGGCCATAATCGCGTCTTCGATGCTGTCCCGCTAAGCCCGACAATCGTCGCCTGCTGCGACTCCGATTGCCTCCCAACCGGCCTGTCTGGCAAGTCGGACCGTCTGTCAACTGGTCTTCTTCTTGGCGACGGCTCCGCGGCGCGGGCCCTTTCGGGTCCGGGCGTTCGTATTCGTCCGCTGGCCGCGCACCGGCAGATTGCGCCTGTGGCGGAGACCGCGATAGCACCCGATCTCAATCAGGCGCTTGATGTTCAGCGAAATTTCCTTCCGCAGGTCGCCCTCGACCCGCCCGTAATCCTCGATAGCGCGGCCGATCTGCCGGACTTCCTCCTCCGTCAGATCCTTGACGCGCGTATCCGAATTCACGCCGGCCGCGCCCAGGATTTCGACCGACCGGGCCGGCCCGATACCGAAGATATAGGTCAGTCCGACCTCAACCCGCTTCGCGCGCGGCAAATCAACGCCAGCGATGCGTGCCATGAGCCGTTACCCCTGCCTCTGCTTGTGCTTCGGGTTGCTGCAGATAACGCGCACGACACCCCGTCGGCGCACTATCTTGCACTTGCTGCACATCCGTTTGACCGACGCCCGCACTTTCATAACGCTCTCTCCTGGTAGATCGGCCAAGCTTGACGATATCTCTCAGGCGCCGTCACCCAGCGCCCACGTCATCGCGGCTGCGCCGTCACCGGCAGCCCCCGCCTCTTGCCGCGGGCGGCTCAATACGAGCGGTCCGTCCGCGGTAACCGCCACGGAATGCTCGAAATGCGCGGCCAGACTCCCGTCACGCGTGACCGCGGTCCACCCGTCCCCAAGCACCTGCACGGCCGGCTTGCCCATGCTGACCATCGGTTCAATGGCCAGGACCATGCCTTCGACGAGCCGCGGCCCCTGGCCCGGCTCGCCGTAGTTGGGCACCTGCGGCTCCTCGTGGAGGCTCGTACCGATGCCGTGTCCGACGAACTCCCGCACCACGGAGTAGCCGTGTGCCTCGACGTGGCGCTGTACCGCGTGCCCGAGATCCGACACGTGCGCGCCCAGCCGAACCTGCGAGATCGAACGGGCAAGGGCCTGCTCGGTCACGTGCAACAGCATCTCCGCGGGCTCGCTGATCGTGCCGACCGGCAGAGTAACCGCCGCATCGCCGTAGTAGTCCTCCAGCACGACCCCCAGGTCGATCGACACGATGTCACCCTCGCGGAGACGACGGCCCGAAGGAATCCCGTGGACCACTTCCTCATTCACCGACGTGCAGAGCGTGGCGGGGTACCCATGATATCCCTTGAACGCCGGAATCGCGCCTGCCGCTCGCACACGGTCTTCCGCAATCGCATCCAGCTCCTGCGTCGTCACACCCTCGCCCACGACCCCTTGCAACTCCCCCAGCACCTCGGCTACGAGCGCATTGGCTGTGCGCATCCGCCGAAGTTCCGCGGGACTCTTGCAGGAGATCATCTGACGCGCTCTCTCGGCTCTACGCGGTCCGTCGCACGACCGACCCTCCGTGGGCCGCGTCCGCCACCGCGGCGGCCACCTCGTCCTCGGTCAGGCCGCCGTCGACAGACCGGAACGTTGGACGCTCTCGGTAGTAGTCGATCAAGGGTGCCGTTCGCTGCCGATACACCGTCAGCCGCTCCCGCACCACCGATTCGCGATCATCCCGGCGCTGAACGAGCGCGCCGTTGCAGTCGGGGCATGCGACCGGAGGGAGACCTTCCTTGGCACCGACAATCGTCCCGCAACCCGTGCACACGCGGCGCTTGGACAGGCGGCGAATGACGTCCTCGTCGTCCACGGCAACGTCGATCACGACGAGCGGGTTCCGCCGGTCGAGCATCGCGTCGAGCGCCTCGGCCTGCGGAACCGTGCGCGGAAAACCATCCAGCACGAAGCCGGTCGCCGCGTCGGGTCGTTGCAGCCGGTTCCGCACGATCCCGATGACGATGTCGTCGCCGACAAGTTGCCCGGCGTCCATGATCGCCGCCGCGGCCCGACCCAGAGGGGTGTTCGCTTCCACCGCCTCGCGCAGGATATCGCCCGTAGCGATATGCGGCACGTGGAATCCGCGGGCGAGACGACGCGCCTGCGTGCCCTTCCCGGCCCCCGGCGGCCCCATCAGCATCAGATTCAACGCCATCGGCCTCTGAATGCTCCTGGGCACAAGCTCCGTGACATTCGAATGGCACCGCCTCTCGTCAAGTGCGGCGCCGTCCTCCCCTCGTTCGCGAACGTCCAACATGTCTCCTCGGTACTTTGCGCAGGTGCGGCCTCCGCATCGCCCACCTCCCCCGCGCGACGTTCTACCATCGGTCCGGCGCTCCCTATGCGCGCCGCCCCCGTATCCGCGTCTTCTTCATGAACCCGTCGTAGTGTCGCATGATCAACTGCGATTCCACCTGCTGCACGGTGTCCATCGACACACCGACGATGATGAGCAGCGACGTGCCACCGAAATAGAACGTCACGCCGAGCCCGTTGGTGATGAACCCCGGCAGCATGACGTCGAGCTGATCCCCGATGAACGGGACCGCGTCGGCCCGAAATCCCGTGATCATCAGATCGGGCATGACCGCCACGAGCGCCAGATAGATCGAGCCGGCGAAGGTAATCCGGGTCAGGATCGTGTCGATGTGCTCCGCGGTCCGTTTGCCCGGGCGGATGCCGGGGATGAACCCGCCGTACTTGCGCATGTTCTCCGCGACGTCGTCGGGGTTGAAGATGATCGCGGTGTAGAAGTACGCAAAGAAAATGATGCCGCCGACGAACAGCAGATAGTAGGCCGGCATCCCGTTCTGCAACTGGTCGGTCACCGTCTGGAACCAGCCGCCCACCGGAAAGGCAGTCGCCGCCGTCGCGGGAAACGCCAGAATCGAGGACGCGAAGATCACCGGGATCACACCGCCGGTATTGACCTTCAGCGGGATGTGCGTACTGGTGCCGCCGTACATGCGACGCCCCACCACCCGCTTGGCGTACTGCACGGTAACGCGGCGGTGGCCGCGCTCTATGAACACGACCGCGGCGATCACCGCGACCATCACGACCACCAGTGCAATCAACGTGAACAGGCCGATTGCACCGCTGCGCATCTGATCCAGGGTCGTGAGGACCGCGGTCGGCAGGCCAACGACGATCCCCGCGAAGATGATCAGCGACATGCCGTTGCCGATACCGCGCTCGGTGATCTGCTCGCCGAGCCACATGATGAAGGCGGTGCCCGTCGTCAGCGTCAGCACCGTCATCAGGCGGAACGACCAGCCCGGCTCGTAGACGAGCGGCAACCCGCCCGCGATGTTGGTCTGCCGCTCCAGGAAGATGGCGATCGCCATCGACTGGATGACGCAGAGCAATATCGTGCTGTACCGCGTGTACTGCGTGATCTTGCGGCGGCCGAGCTCGCCCTCCTTCGACAACCGCTCGAGATACGGCCAGACGACGGTGAGCAATTGCAGAATGATCGACGCGCTGATGTAGGGCATGATGCCCAGCGCGAAGATCGTCGCCTGCGCGAGGTTGCCGCCCGAGAACATGTTGTACAGGCCGAACATGGTATTGCCGGCCTGCTCGAGGAGAATCTGAAGCGCCTCGGTATTCACGCCGGGCGTCGGAATGTGGCTGCCGACGCGGTACACACCGAGTATGCCCAGCGTGAACAGCACCCGCTTGCGCAGTTCCGGAATCGCGAAGACGTTCTTGACGCTTTCGATCATTCCGCCGCTTCCTTGGCCTTCGGCCCCACGCGTGGCGCCACTTCCGTGCGACCGCCCGCGGCCGCGATGCGTTCACTCGCCCTTGCGCTGAACCCGTGCGCCGTCACGGACAGCGCCTTGGTCAACTCGCCGCGCGCGAGAACCTTGACCAGGCCAGTACGGCTGATCAGCCCCCTCTCGCGCAGCACCTCCGGGGAAACCTCGGCGTCCGCATCGAAATACGCCTCGAGCGTGTCGAGGTTGATCACCTCGTACGAGGTCCGGAACGGGTTGTGGAATCCGCGCTTCGGCAGGCGCCGGTGAATCGGCATCTGCCCGCCTTCGAAGCCGCGTTTACGGGAGTAACCCGACCGGGACTGCTGGCCCTTGTGCCCGCGACCGGCGGTCACCCCGGTTCCGCTTCCCTCCCCGCGGCCGACGCGTTTCCGATTGCGCCGCGCCCCCTTCGGGGGCTGCAGCGTGCTGAGGTCCATCGGTCGCTTCCCCGTCGCCATCGTCAGTGCTCCGCCGTCGTCACCAAGTGTCGCACGGCCCGAATCATTCCTCGGATCGAGGGATTGTCGACCACGTCTACCGTATGACCGATCCGGCGCAGGCCAAGACCCCGGACAATCCGTTGCTGGCGCTTCTCGTACCCGATCCAACTCTTGACGAGAGTGACGCGAACACGCTTCGCCTCGTGGTTCCGTTTGGCTGGTGGTCTCATTTCGTGGCTCCGCGCCGCGCATGCCGGCGCGTCTAGACGGAGAACTCCTCCAGTTCCCGCCCGCGCAGCCTCGCCACCTCGACCGGATCCTTGAGCCCCGCGAGGCCTGCGAACGTGGCGCGCACGACGTTCTGCGGATTGTCGGAGCCGAGGGACTTGGTCAGGATGTCGTGAATCCCGGCCAGTTCGACAACCGCCCGCACGGCGCCCCCGGCGATGATACCGGTTCCTTCCGGCGCTGGCTTCAACAGGACGCGCCCGGCCCCGAATCGACCGAGGATCGGGTGTGGAATCGACGTAGCCTGCAACGGCACCCGGATCAGGGCCTTCTTGGCTGCCTCGATGCCCTTCTTGATGGCCGACGGGACCTCCTTGGCCTTGCCGACCGCGAAGCCGCAGTGGCCTGCCCCGTCCCCGACGACCACCAGCGCACTGAAGCTGAGGTTCTTGCCACCCTTGACGACCTTGGTGACCCGGTTGATGGAAACGACCGCATCCTTCAGGTCGAGCACCGTCTGGTCGATCTTGGCTCGTGTTTCGCGCATCGTCTTCTGCGACCTCGCTACCCGGGCTTCCTAGCGCCCCGAAACGCCTCGCTGGCTCGGCGTTTCGGCCCATCCCGTCCTCACCGCAACCTTGCGCCCCGGATCTCCGCTTCGCTCCGTTCTGCGGCGCAAGCTCCTAGAACTCCAGCCCGCCCTTGCGGGCCGCCTCGGCGACCGAACGCACCCGCCCGTGGTACAGGAAGCCGCCGCGGTCGAACACGACGCGGGTCACGCCTTCCTTCAATGCCCGTTCCGCCACGATGGCTCCGACGATCCGGGCGCCTGCCATGTTCCCACCTTGCGCCCCGTTGTCGAACCGTCCCTTGACAGCCGGCTCGGTGCTCGATGCCGAGGCTATGGTACGCCCCGCGCGGTCATCAATCACCTGCGCCGAGATATGCGCCAGACTTCGGCTCACGGCGAGCCGCGGGCGCTCCGGCGTCCCGCTGACGCGTTGACGCTGGCGCAGCCGCACCCGCGTGCGGCGGTCTTTCTTCGTCTTGACTCTCATTGCTTATGCGCCGGTCTTTCCGACCTTCTTCTTCAGCACCTCGCCGGTGTACCTCACACCCTTCTGCTTGTACGGGTCAGGCTTGCGGAGAGCGCGGATGTTCGCCGCCACCTGCCCCACCCGCTGGCGATCGATCCCGCTGACAGTAACGTGGGTCTGCTTCTCGACCGCGATCTCGATGCCGGCCGGAATGTCGAACTCGATCAGATGCGAGTAGCCCAGCGAGAAAACCACCTGCTTGCCGGTGTGCTCGGCGCGGTACCCGATGCCGACGATGTCCAGCTCCTTCTTGAAGCCCTCCGACACGCCGTGCACCGCGTTGGCCACCAGACTGCGGCCAAGCCCGTGGAACTTCCCCAGCGACGCGTCTTCCCGCACCAGATGGGCCAGCAAACGGTCGCCGGAAGCCTCGATCCTCACACCCGGCGGCAGCGCCTGGATCAGCGTTCCCTTCGGTCCCTTGACCTCGACCGCGTCCGTCCTGATGTCGACCTTGACACCCGGTGGGACAGGAATCGGCTTCTTGCCTACGCGCGACATCTCGTTCCTCTTGCTGCCGGCATGCCACTTCCCCTACCAGACATTGCACAGCACCTCGCCGCCAACGC
Source organism: Vicinamibacterales bacterium (assembly GCA_958296065.1). GTDB lineage: Bacteria > Acidobacteriota > Vicinamibacteria > Vicinamibacterales > UBA8438 > WTFV01. The sequence goes on from CATQHX010000025.1 coordinate 134,497, forward strand.
CCGCCTTGGCGGCATCGCGGCCGGTCATCAGACCCCGCGACGTCGTGAGGATGCTGGTCCCGAGACCCGCCAGGACCGGGGGGACCTTCGCGTGGCCGTAATACACGCGGCGTCCCGGGCGACTGACGCGTTTGAGTCCCGAGATCACGCGCTCGCCGTGCGGTCCGTACTTCAGATACAACCTGAGGATCCGCAACGGGTGCTCGCCCCGCGGATTCCTCAACTCGAGCTGCCTGAAGCCGGCGATGTAGCCCTCGCTCTCCAGAATCCGCGCGATGTTCGCCTTGAGCTGCGAATCCGGCACGTCCACGCGCGGGCGGCGCCCCATCGTCGCATTGCGAATCCTCGTCAGCATGTCGGCAATCTGATCAGCCATGCTTATCTTCGTTCCCGCCTTTTCGACCCTGTCAGGCCGCGCCGGGCGCGACCCGCGGCAACGCACGGTTGCGTCTCGCCACGCGCGGCGCCGCTACCAACTGCTCTTGATCACACCCGCGATCTCGCCTTCGAGCGCCAACTTCCGGAAGCAGAGGCGACAAAGCCCGAACTTCCGCAGGAAGCCGCGCGGTCGCCCGCACAGCCGGCAGCGATTCCGTAGCCGCACCCGAAACTTCGGCGGCCTCTTTTCCTTGACGATCTTCGCGGTAGTGGCCATAGGCTGTTCGTCCGTCTCAGTTCTTGCGGAACGGCATCCCCATCAGTTGCAGCAGCTTGCGACCTTCCTCGTCCGTGTCCGCCGTGGTCACCATCGAGATGTTCATTCCACGAGCCTGATCGACCTGCATGTAGTCGATTTCGAGGAAGATCAACTGGTCTTTCAGGCCGAGGGTGTAGTTCCCTCGGCCGTCGAACCCCTTCGGGGGCACGCCCCGGAAGTCGCGCACGCGCGGCAGCGCAATGGAAACGAGCCGGTCCAGAAACTCGTACATGCGCGTACCGCGCAAGGTCACCATCACGCCGATGGGCATTCCCTGGCGCACCTTGAACTGCGCTACCGACTTGCGCGCGCGGCGCGTGACCGGCTGCTGCCCCGTTATGAGCGCCAGCTCCTTCGTTCCGACATCGATCAGCTTGGAGTTCTGCGTCGCCGCCCCCAACCCCATGTTGACGACAATGCGTTCTATCTTCGGCACCGCCATCACGTTCGTGTAGCCGAACTCCTTGCGGAGGGCCGGCACGACATCGTCGTAGTAGCGCTCGCGCAAACGGCTCATTTGTCCACAGCTCCGTCGCATTTCCGGCAGATGCGCACCTTGCGGCCGTCGCCGAGCAGCTGCCGGCCAATCCGCGTCGGCACACCGCACTCCGGGCATACCATCTGCACGTTGGACGCGTGCACCGAGGCTTCCCGCTCGACGATGCCGCCCTTCACGTTCGCCCGCGGGTTCGGCCGCGTGTGCCGCTTGATGAAGTTCACGCCCTCGACCACTACGCGGTTGCGGTCGGGAAACACCTTGAGGACACGGCCGCGCTTGCCGCGGTCCCTGCCGGCCATGACGACCACGTTGTCGTTCTTGCGCACCGGGGTGCGTAGTCGGGACATGCTCCTGGGCTCTTTCCTGTCTCAGATCCTCACAGCACTTCAGGTGCAAGCGAGATGATCTTCATGAACTTCCGCTCCCGCAACTCGCGCGCCACGGGCCCGAACACGCGTGTGCCGACCGGTTCGTTCTGATCGTTGACGAGAACCGCCGCGTTGCGATCGAACCGGATGTAGCTGCCGTCCCGGCGGCGCTGCTCCTTGCGCGTTCGCACGATGACCGCCTTGACGACCTGGCCCTTCTTCACGGTGGCGTCGGGCGCGGCCTCCTTGACTGCGGCCGTCACCAGATCGCCGAGCCGCGCATAGCGGCCGGTGGCGCCACCCAGCGGGTTGATCACGGCAATCTTGCGCGCCCCGGAATTGTCCGCGACGTCAAGGATCGATTGCATCTGGATCATGGGCCTGTCCTCTTCCTAAACCGCCTCGGCCCGATTGATCACCCGCATGACGACGAACCGCTTCCGCTTGCTGAGCGGCCGTGACTCCGCCATGGCGACGCGGTCGCCGACCCGGGCGGTGTTCTCTTCGTCATGCGCCATGAAGGTCCGTGTCCGTCGGCGTATCTTGCGATAGACGTCGTGACGGACCCGGCGCTCGACCGCGACGATCACGCCCTTGTCCATCTTGTCCCGGACCACGATGCCCACGACCTCGCGTTGATTCCCCATCGGTTTTACTCACGCCGTCAGTCGGCCGGCTCCGTCTCCACGGCGGCCCCGCGCTCCGCCTCCAGCTCGCGCTCCCGCAAGAGCGTCTTCACCCGCGCGCGGTCGCGGCGCAACCCGCGCATCTTGTACGCAGCGTCCGACTGCCCCATCGACTTCTGGAGCCGTAGCCGAAACACCTGGTCGTCCAGTTCATGCACACGCTGCTCAAGCTGGTCCGTCCCCAGGTCTCGCAACTCGGACACCTTGGCCATTACGCTCCCGCCTCACCGAATCGGGTCGCGAAACGGGCCTCAATCGGCAGCTTCGCAGCAGCGAGCTCCATGGCCCGCTTCGCGTCCACCGCGCTCACGCCTTCCATTTCGAACAGGATGCGTCCGGGCCGCACGACGGCGACCCACTGCTCCGGTGCACCCTTGCCCTTACCCATTCGCGTCTCTTGCGGCTTCTTGGTGATCGGCTTGTCCGGAAACACCCTCACCCAAATCTTGCCCCCGCGCTTGACAAACCGCGTCATCGCGACCCGCGCCGCTTCGATCTGCCGGTCGGTGATCCAGCACGGTTCCATCGCCCTCAACCCGTAGTCACCGAACGACACTGTCGAACCCCGCCACGCCTTGCCGGCCATCCGACCGCGGTGCTGCTTGCGGTACTTGACCTTCTTCGGCATCAACATGGTGCGTCACTCCTCCCGCATTCCCTTACCGCGGCCTATGCGCGGGCGCCCCGGCGGGGTGCGCGATACTCCTCCTCGCGACCTACCAGCGGCGTGAGGCGTTCCCCCTTGTAGAGCCACACCTTGATGCCGATCACCCCATAGGTCGTGCGCGCCTCGCCGAAACCGTAGTCGATGTTTGCCCGCAAGGTCTGGAGCGGCAACTGACCGTGCAGGTACCACTCCGAACGCGCGATTTCCGCCCCGTTCAAGCGTCCACCGACCCGCACCTTGATGCCGCGTGCACCGAACCGCAAGGCCGCTTCCACCGCCTTGCGCATCGCCCGGCGAAATGCGACCCGCTTCTCGAGCTGCAGCGCGACGTTTTCGCTGATGAGCTGCGCGTCGAGCTCCGGCTTCTGGATCTCCTGGATATTGATGAAGACCTCGCGGTTCGTGCGCTTCTGGATTTCGGTCTTGAGCTTGTCGACCTCGGTTCCCTTGCGGCCGATGATGATACCGGGACGGGAGGTGTAGATGTCGAGCTTCAGGTTGTTGGCGGCCCGTTCGATCTCGATCCGGGACACGCCGGCGTGCGAGAAGCGCTTCTTCAGATCGCGCTTCAGGGCGAGATCCTCGTGCAGCAGCTTCGCGTAGTCGCGGTCCGCGTACCAACGGGACCGCCACGTCTTGTTGAAACCCAGGCGGAAGCCGTACGGATGAACTTTCTGCCCCATGCTCTCAGACTCTTCCCAGTCGCGCCGCGTCACCTGATGCCGAGGATGCCACCCGGCGGCAACTTGGGCGACTCATCGTCCGGTTCGTCCGGCGAATCCGGTTCCGGCTTCTCCTCCGGTTCCGGCTGATCCGACTGATCCTCCGGTTCCGGCGCGTCGTACGATTCCGGCTGCTCCTCCGGCTCCGGCTCCGCACCATCCGACTCCCGGTCCAACTCGGGCGGCTCCGACTCGACCCGTTCGGACACCGTGTCCGTCTCCGGCACGTCCGGCTCCAGCACCTCGGGTTCCGAGTCCGACGCCGGCGACCGCAGCGCGGCCGTGGGGCGTCTGGTCCTTCCGCCCGGCCCACCCGAGCCGGTCCCGCCGGGCCCGCCTCGTCTCCGCCGGGTCCGGGGCGCCGGCCCCTCCGGGCGCTCCTCGACGACGACCGTCAGGTGCGACGTCCGCTTCAGAATCCGAAAGGCACGCCCCATGGGCGCGGCGCGGATTCGCTTCAGGCTCGGACCCTGATCGGCGTAGCATTCGCGGACGTACAGCCGCTCCACCTCGTCGCCAACTCCCTGCTTCTGCTGGGCGTTGGCAATAGCCGACCGCAGAACCTTCTCCACATCCTTTGCGACACCCTTGCGCGCGAAACGCAGGGTCGCCAGCGCGTTGTCTACGTCCTTGCCACGAATCAGATCAATGACGAGCTTCGCCTTCTGGGCAGAGGTGCGGACGTACCGTGCCGTAGCGCGCCCTTCGGTCACCGCCCGCCTCCCCTCGACGCAGACTTCTCGCTCTTGGTCGGATGCCCCCGGAAGAGGCGTGTCGGCGCGAACTCACCGAACTTGTGGCCGACCATGTTCTCGGTGACGTACACCGGCACGAACTTCTTTCCGTTGTGAACCGCCACCGTGTGTCCCACCATCTCGGGAACTACCGTCGACCGGCGCGACCAGGTCTTGATGACCTTCTTGACACCGTTCCGGTTCATCTCCTCGATCTTCTCGAGGAGCGGCAAATCGACGAACGGGCCCTTCTTCAGCGAGCGGCTCATGACCTCGATTCCTGACTATCGCCTCTTCTTGCGCGAGATGATGAAGCGATCGGACGGTTTCTGCTTACGCGTCTTGTAGCCTTTGGCCGGGACGCCCCACGGCGACACCGGGTGCCGTCCGCCCGCCGCATGGCCTTCCCCGCCGCCCAGCGGATGATCCACCGGATTCATCGCGTTTCCGCAGACGTGGGGACGGCGGCCACGCCAGCGCTGGCGCCCGGCCTTCCCGACCCGGACGTTCTCGTGGTCGACGTTGCCGACCTGACCAATCGTCGCCACGCACTTCGGCATCACGAGCCGCGTCTCGCCCGACGGCAGGCGAACCGTGACGTACTTCCCGTCCTTGGCTACGACCTGCACGGACGCGCCGGCACTTCGGGCGAGCTGTCCACCCTTGCCGGGTCGCAGCTCGACGTTGTGAACCTGCGTGCCGAGCGGAATCCTGCTGAGGGGAAGAGTGTTGCCCGGCAGAATGTCGACGTCCGAACCGGCGACAACCGTGTCTCCCACTTTCACACCGAGCGGATGCAGAATATAGCGTTTCTCACCGTCGGCGTAGGTAACCAGAGCGATGCGGGCCGAGCGGTTCGGGTCGTACTCGATGGTCGACACCTTGGCCGGCACCCCAACCTTGTCCCGCTTGAAGTCTATGACCCGGTAGGCCCGCTTGTGCCCGCCGCCGCGCCACCAGATCGTGATCGATCCCGTGTTGTTCCGGCCACCCGACTTCTTGAGCGGCTGCGTCAACGGCCGATAAGGCCGAGTCGCGGTGATCTCGTCGAACGTCTGCACGCTCTGAAACCGCCTACCGGCCGATGTCGGCTTGTGCTTGCGAATCGCCATTGGCTCGCTTCCCGATTCCTGCCTGCTCCCAGCCCGTCAACCGCCGCCCGCGGCTCCGACTGCCGCCCCACCAACCCTCGCGGAGCAGTTCTGCACCGTCCTGCGGCACAGACTTGCTACGCGCCTTCGAGAAACTCCGGGACCGGTTCGCCGGGGCTCAGACGAACGTAAGCCTTCTTCCAATCCGGTCGCTGACCGGCGAAACGTCCCTGACGCTTGATCTTGCCGTGCACGATCGAGGTTCGCACCTCCGCCACCTTCGCCCCCAGAAGCTGCTGCACGGCGCGCTTGACGTCAACCTTGGTCGCACCCATCGCAACTTCAAAGGCGACGATCTGGCCCTCGCGCATCACCGTGGTCTTCTCGGTCACCAGCGCCCGCCGGATCACGTCTGTCAGCTTCATGACGTCACCACCCGCGCCAGGTGCTCCGCCGCGTCCCGACTCACTACGAGCCGACCGGCATTCGCCACGTCACGCGCGGTCACTCGGCCCGACGCCGCCACCCGCACGTCCGGCAGGTTGCTCGCCGCGCGTTGCAGGTTGACATCCGGCGCCACGTCGATCAGCAAGGCCTTGCCGTGCACTCCCAGACCCTCGAGCAACTCCACCGCCAGCCGGGTCCTCGGCTCGGTTATGGTGAAAGCGGAAAGCACGAGGACGGCGTTCTCCTGAAACTTCGCGCGCAGGGCGGCGCGGAGGGCTCCCCGGGCCACCTTGCGCGGCAAACGATAGCCGTAGTCGCGCGGCTGAGGGCCGAAGACGGCTCCACCGGTACGCCACAGAGGATTGCGCGCTTCACCGACCCGGGCACGGCCCGAGCCCTTCTGGCGCCAGGGCTTTCGGCCGGTACCGCTGACCAGCCCGCGGGTCTTCGTCGCGTGCGTCCCGCGCCGGGCACCCGCCTGCTCGTGGACCACCGACTCCCACACCAGCTTGGAGGCGATCGGGCCTTCGAACAGATCGTCGCTCAGCTCCAGCGCGCCAACCGTCTCGTTGTGCTCATTGACCACGTCACACGTCATTGTCTTCAACCAGGATTCGGTGCACGGCACCGGCACTCTCACCGCTTCTTCTTGCCGGCCACCACCGGGCTCACCGTCACCCGTTGCGGCGCCACCGCCCGGCGAATGACCACGTACGTGCCTGCCGCGCCGGGCACCGCACCGGTAACGACCAGCTGGTTACTCTCGGCATCCACCGTAACGACACGCAGATTGCGCACCGTCACGCGGTCTCCGCCCATGTGCCCCGGAGCGCGCATCCCCTTGAGGACCCGCGACGGGTACGACGACTGGCCAATCGAACCCGGAGCGCGATGAAACATCGAGCCGTGCGTCGCCCTTCCGCCGCCGAAGCCGTGACGTTTCATGACACCCTGGAAACCGCGCCCGCGGCTGACGCCGGTGACATCCACCTGATCACCCTCGGAGAAAAGCGAAGCCGACACCTGGTCGCCCTCGGCGGGCTCGTCGCCCTGACCGTCGAGCGCCACTTCCCGGCGCAGTCGCGTCGGGGGCACGTTCGCCCGCGCATACAAACCCGCCACCGGCTTCGTGACACGCGCTGGACGCTCCTCGACCAGTCCGAGCTGGACTGCATCGTAGCCATCCCGGTCAACCTGCTTGCGCTGGATGACCACGCACGGCCCGGCCTTGAGAACCGTCACCGGTCGTGCCGCGCCGTCGGCCCCAAACACCTGGGTCATGCCGATCTTTTGCCCAATGATCCCGGTCACCATCGCTCGATTCCCGATCCGCTGGAACGCGGTGTTGCGCGTGCCCGGCACGCGGTTCTAAGCGTGCTCCTTACCGAATGCCTTGATCTCGACATCTACCCCGGCGGGCAGATCCAGCTTCATCAGCGCATCGACGGTCTGCGAGGTCGGCTCGAAAATGTCGATCAGGCGCTTGTGCGTACGAATCTCGAACTGCTCCCGCGACTTCTTGTCGACGTGAGGCGAACGCAGCACGGTCCACTTGTTCTTGTCGGTCGGCAGCGGAATCGGTCCGGCAAGCCGCGCGCCCGTTCGCCGTGCGGTGTCGACGATCTCGCTCGTCGACTGATCGAGCAGGCGATGGTCGTACGCCTTCAGTCGGATCCGAATCTTGTCGCTGAACGTTGCCATGTCGCGCGCACCCTGCCTTCGATAGGGCCTCTCAACCGTGTCCGTTCGCTTACTCGACGATCTCGGTGATCGTGCCCGAGCCTACCGTGCGGCCGCCCTCCCGGATTGCGAAGCGCAGACCCTTTTCCAGGGCCACCGGCGTGATCAGCTCCACGCTGATCGTCACGTTGTCGCCCGGCATCACCATCTCGACGCCCTCGGGAAGGTTCGCCACCCCCGTCACGTCCGTCGTCCGCAGGTAGAACTGAGGCCGATACCCGTTGAAGAACGGCGTGTGGCGTCCACCCTCGTCCTTCGTCAACACGTAAACCTCGCCCTTGAACTTCGTGTGAGGGGTGATCGTCTTCGGCTTCGCCAACACCTGGCCCCGCTCGACGTCGTCCTTCTCCGTCCCGCGAAGCAATACCCCGATGTTGTCCCCCGCCACGCCCTCGTCCAGCAGCTTCCGGAACATCTCGACCCCGGTCACCACCTTCTTCTGCGTCTCCCTGAACCCGACGATCTCGACCTCTTCGCTCACGATCACCTTGCCGCGGTCAACACGACCCGTCACCACCGTCCCGCGACCCGAGATCGAGAACACGTCCTCGATCGGCATCAGAAACGGCTTGTCGATGTCTCGGGCAGGGAGCGGAACATAAGAGTCGACCGCCTCCATCAACTGGTCCACCGACGTCTCGCCCGCAGAGTCGCCCTCCAGAGCCTTCAACGCCGAACCCTGAACCACAGGAATGTCGTCCCCCGGGAACTCATACGAGCTCAACAGCTCTCGAACCTCCAGCTCCACAAGCTCCAGAAGCTCCGGGTCGTCAACCGCGTCGCACTTGTTCAGGAATACCACCAGGGACGGAACGCCAACCTGCCGCGCCAGCAAAATGTGCTCGCGCGTCTGAGGCATCGGGCCATCGGTCGCCGCGACAACCAGAATCGCACCGTCCATCTGCGCCGCGCCCGTGATCATGTTCTTGATGTAGTCCGCGTGACCAGGGCAGTCCACGTGCGCGTAGTGCCGGTTCGCCGTCGTGTACTCCACGTGCGCCGTCGCAATCGTGATGCCACGCTCCCGCTCCTCCGGAGCGTTGTCGATCGAGTCGAACGAACGCACCGTGTTCGTCGGGTCGTGCTTCGCCATCACCTGCGTGATCGCCGCCGTCAGCGTCGTCTTCCCGTGATCGATGTGCCCGATCGTGCCGATGTTCACGTGTGGCTTCGACCTGTCGAACTTCTCTTTCGCCATCGATTCGAAATCCTTGCTACTTGCCCTGGATACGGGCCACTATCTGCTCGCTGACGCTGTCCGGCACCGGCTCGTAGCGGTCGAAATGCATCGTGTACGTCGCACGCCCCTGCGTCCTCGAACGCAACTCGGTGGCGTAGCCGAACATCTCGGCCAGCGGAACGCGCGCGTTCACGACCTGACTCCCGCCCCGGGCCTCCATGGAGCGAACCTTTCCGCGCCGCGAGTTCAGGTCGCTGATGACGTCGCCCATGTACTCCTCGGGCACGACCACCTCTATCCGCATCACCGGCTCGAGCAGCGTCGCGCCGGCCCTCTGCGCCGCGTTGCGGAACGCCATCACACCCGCGACCTGGAATGCGCCCTCCGACGAATCCACGTCGTGATACGAGCCGTCGTACAGCGACACCCGAACGTCCTCGATCGGGTAACCGGCGAGCACCCCGGTCGTCATGGCGTCCCGGACGCCCTGTTCGACCGGCCGGATGTACTCGCGCGGCACGGCGCCGCCGACGATCTCGTTGACGAACTCGAAACCGTCGCCCGGCTGGTTCGGAGTCACGCGAATCTTCACGTGCCCGTACTGCCCGCGGCCGCCGGTCTGCTTGACGTAACGCCCCTCGCCGTCCGCGGGGCGAGTGAGGGTCTCCTTGTAAGCGACCTGCGGGCGGCCGACGCTTGCGTCGACTCCAAACTCCCGCCGCAGCCGGTCCACGAGAATCTCGAGATGCAACTCGCCCATCCCCGAGATGACCACCTGGCCGACCTCCTCGTCCGTCCGCACCTGGAACGTCGGGTCCTCGGCTGTGAGCTTCGTCAGTCCCTGCCCCAGCTTCTCCTGGTCCGCCTTGGTGCTCGGCTCGATGGCCAGACTGATCACCGGACTCGGGAAATCCATCGACTCCAGCAGCACCGTGTGCTGCGGGTCGCAAATCGTGTCCCCGGTCCCGACGCTCTTGAGGCCGACCGCCGCGGCGATGTCGCCGGCATAGACCTGCCGGATCTCCTCGCGCTTGTTGGCGTGCATCTTCAGGAGGCGCCCGATCCGTTCCTTGCGGCCCCTTCCCGTATTGAGCACCGTCGCGCCGGTCTTCATGATTCCCGAGTAAACCCGGATGAAGGTCAATTGACCGACATACGGGTCGGTCATCACCTTGAACGCCAGCGCCGAAAAGGGCGCGGCGTCGTCGGCCGAACGCTCGACCCGGTAGTCGTCGTCCTCCGTGGACCGCAGGGGATTGGAGCCGGTTATCGAGGGGACGTCCTCCGGTGAAGGCAAGTAGTCGACGATGGCGTCGAGCAACGGTTGCACGCCCTTGTTCTTGAAGGCGGAGCCGCACAGCACGGGTACGAACGGCGCCTCCTCGCCGTGTAACGACTCGATGGCGCGCCGCCGCACCGTTTCCCGGATCTCAGCCTCCGGGAGCGGTTCGCCGTGGAGATACCGGTTCAGCAGATCGTCGTTGACCTCGCTCACCTTCTCTACCAACTGCTCCCGGTACTCCGTGGCCTTCTCGCGCAGCTCCGCCGGAATTTCTCCGAGCTCGGGCTCAGCCCCGAGCGCGCCGCTGTGCCGTACGGCCTTCATGCGCACCAGGTCGATCACGCCCTCGAACCCCTCCTCCGCTCCGATCGGAAGCTGAAGAGCCACCGGATTCGCCCCGAGACGGGTCCGGATGTCATCGAGCGTGCGAACGAAGTCGGCGCCCACACGGTCCATCTTGTTGACGAAGCAGATGCGCGGGACACGGTACTTGTCTGCCTGCCGCCAGACCGTCTCCGTCTGCGGTTCCACACCCGCCACGGCGTCGAAAACCGCGACCGACCCGTCGAGCACCCGCAACGAGCGCTCGACCTCCGCCGTGAAGTCGACGTGGCCGGGTGTGTCGATGATGTTGATTCGATGATCCCGCCAGACACACGTCGTCGCTGCCGACGTGATCGTGATTCCGCGCTCCTGCTCTTGTTCCATCCAGTCCATGACGGCAGTGCCGTCATGGACCTCGCCCACCTTGTACGTGATACCCGTATAGAAAAGGATGCGCTCGGTCGTGGTCGTCTTCCCGGCATCGATGTGCGCCATGATGCCGATGTTCCGGGTTCGATCGAGCGAAACCGCTCTGGACATGTCGTCTGTAGCCCGCCGCGGAGCGGGCCGCGACTTCACGTTCTTCGGCGTTGCGATAATCGAATGAGCCGTACTCACCGTCGTTCCGTTCCCGCGACTTCGGCCGTCACGCGAGCGCCTGTGCGCTCCAGACTCGCCATGGTCAGTGCGCGCACGCCCCCGAACCTGCGACCGGCAGGCCGCCCGCAAGAAGCGGCTCCCGCCTTGCCGGAGGCGAACGGCACCATCACCATCGGTAATGCGCGAACGCCTTGTTCGCCTCCGCCATGCGGTGCGTGTCCTCGCGCTTCTTCACCGAGCCGCCCCTGAGGTTCGACGCATCGATCAGCTCGTTGGCCAGCTTCTCCCGCATCGTCTTGCCGTCGCCGCGACTCCGCGCGTACGAGGTCAGCCAGCGGATGCTCAACGACAGGCGCCGGTTCTGAGACACCTCCACAGGCACCTGGTAGTTCGATCCGCCCACGCGCCGCGACTTCACCTCGAGGCTCGGCTTGGTGTTGTCGACCGCCCGCTTGAAGATCTTGACCGGATCGTCGCCGGTCCGATCCTTGATGATGTCGAGGCTGCCGTAGACGATGCCTTCCGCGACGCTACGCTTGCCGCTCTTCATGATCATGCGCACGAATTTCGTGAGCAGCGTGCTGTTGTACACGGGATCGGGCGGCACCTCGCGCTTCGGCACTTCTCGTCTGCGTGGCATCCCGTTTCGTCTCCCCTAGCGCCCCGAAACGCCGCGCTGGCTCGGCGTTTCGACCCGTTCCTTCCTACGACTTGGGGCGTTTCGCCCCGTACTTCGATCGACTCTGCTTGCGGCCGGCGACGCCTACCGTATCCAGGGTCCCGCGCACGACGTGATACCGCACACCCGGCAGGTCCTTCACGCGACCCCCTCGGATGAGGGCCAGCGAGTGCTCCTGCAGGTTGTGTCCCTCGCCGGGAATGTAGCTCGTCACCTCGATGGCGTTCGTCAACCGGACCCGAGCCACCTTCCGGAGTGCCGAATTCGGCTTCTTGGGCGTCTGGGTGAACACGCGGACACAGACACCCCGCTTCTGCGGACAACCCTGCAGGGCCGGGCTCTTCGTCTTGTTGACGGCCCGCGCGCGTCCCTTGCGGACAAGCTGGCTAATCGTCGGCACCGGTACTTCCTCGCTTGACGCCACGCCCGCCACTAGCAGCGGAGCGTCCGACACCCGACAGTTGCGGCCGAGACCTTGAAGCGACCACCATGGTCGCTTGGCACCTCGACCAGTTGACCCTAAGTCAGTTTACTCGCCGTGCAAGGCGCCCCGGAATGTCTCATCCACGGGGCGCCGAGCGCTGGAAAGAGGACCGTACTACGACCGCGCGCCTCTTTCGGACGCCTCGGGGGCCAGATAGGGCACATCGACCCCGACCAAACCTGCGGATCCTATCACCAAACCCGGGAACGAGACAAGGCTCCCGACATCTTCCGGGCGCTGCTACCCGTCCTCCCGCGACGGAGCGGAAGCTTGGCGCGATCCGACCGCAGGACTCAGCGCATCGATTGCCCCCACTGTGCTCCGGGCCTCGGGGTCGACGAAGTAGTCCATCTCGTGTTCCATCTCGAGATCCTCCGCAACCGGCGGCGGCGGCGGCTCGTCCGCCTCGATGCGTACCTGCCGGTAGTAGTCGAACCCTGTACCCGCCGGGATCAAGCGCCCCATGGTCACGTTCTCCTTCAGGCCTCGCAGATGATCCACCTTGCCGGAGATCGATGCCTCGGTCAGCACTCGTGTCGTTTCCTGGAACGAGGCGGCCGAGATGAACGACTCGGTCGACAGGGAGGCCTTGGTGATTCCGAGCAGGAGCGGACGGCCGGTCGCCGGCTGCCCGTCCTCGGTGAGAACGCGCTCGTTCTCGGACGCGAAGCGGAACTTGTCGACCTGCTCATCGACGAGAAGCTCGGTGTCTCCCACGTCCTCGATCTTCACCCACCGCATCATCTGCCGGACCATGACCTCGATGTGCTTGTCGTTGATCGCCACGCCCTGCAGTCGGTAGACCTCCTGGATCTCGTTGACGAGATAGCGGTGAAGCGCCTTCTCGCCCAGCACCCTGAGGATGTCGTGGGGATCGCGCGGCCCGTCCATCAGCGCATCGCCCGCGAGGACACGGTCGCCTTCCTGCACGTTGACATGCACGCCGCGCGGGAGCGCGTACTCCTTCGGCTCGGCGTCGAGACCGTCCGCCACGATGATGATCTTCCGGCTCCCCTTGACGATTCCGCCATCCTTGACCATGCCGTCGATCTCGCTGATGATCGCCGGCTCCCGCGGCTTCCGCGCCTCGAACAGCTCGACGACGCGCGGCAACCCGCCAGTGATGTCCTTGGTCTTGGTGGTCCCGCGGGGGATCTTCGCGAGCACGTCCGTGGCGTTGACCTCGTCGTCCTCACTCACCATGAGGTGCGCGCGGGACGGCAGCGGATACCGATGAGCGTCAATCGCGATCACGACGACCGGCGGCTTCTTCTCGTCCGGAGCGTCGACGATGACCCGTTGCTTTCCACCGGTGTCTTCATCCACTCGCGTCTCGATGTTCTTCTCGATGTTCTCGAAACGGATCTTCCCCGGTCCGGTCGCGATGATGGGCGCGCCGTCGGAGCCGACGGCCAGCACGGTGCCCGCAACCACCTCGTCGCCACTCTTGACCTGCAGCACCGCGCCAGGAGGCAGAGACCTGCTGCTGCTCACGATTCGAATGGCCGGCTGCTTCTCTTCCGGTCCGTCGATGATGATTCGCTCGGTCAGACCTGTCGCCTCGTCGAACTTCTCCTCGAAAGTGACATCTTTCTCGATGTCCTCGAACCGCACGGTTCCCGCCTGCTCCGTCAGGATCGAGCGCGTGTAGGGATCCCATTCGACGAGCGTCTCGCCGATCTCGGTCGTTTCCTCGTCGCGCACCTTCAGAAGCGCGCCGTAGACCAGCTCGTAGTGCTCGCGGCCCCGGCCCTGGGCATCGCGGACAACGAGCTCTCCGGTGCGGTTCATCACGACGCCCTCGCGCGCCTCCGGACTGTCGACCGGCACCGGGTTGCCGCCAGCGTCGAACCAGACCGCCTGCACCCCGATCAGGTCCACCGTCCCCTCGTGCTTGCACACGTGCGTCGACTGCTCCGACCCGGAGGCGGTGCCGCCGATGTGGAAGGTGCGCATCGTGAGCTGCGTGCCCGGCTCGCCAATCGACTGCGCGGCGATGACGCCGACGGCCAGTCCCAGTTCCACCAGCTTCCCGGTTCCCAGGTCGCGTCCGTAGCAGCGCGCGCAGACACCGCGGCGGGACTCACAGGTCAGCACCGAACGGATCTTCACCTTTTCGATGCCTGCTTCCTGAATGTCGGACGCCAACTCTTCACCGATTTCCGTATTGGCTTCGGCGATCACTTCGCCACTGACCGGATCGCGAAGTTGCTCCAGCGACACCCGGCCGTTGATCCGGTCCCGGAGCTGCTCGATGATCTCGCCGCTCTCGACAATCGCTTCCGCATCGATCCCGTCGAGGGTGCCGCAGTCGATCTCCGAGATGATGACATCCTGGGCCACGTCCACAAGTCGCCGCGTCAGGTAGCCCGAGTCGGCGGTCTTGAGTGCCGTGTCGGCCAACCCCTTTCGCGCGCCGTGCGTGGAGATGAAGTACTGCAGCACGGTCAGACCTTCGCGGAAGTTGGAGGTGATCGGCGTCTCGATGATCTCCCCGGAAGGCTTCGCCATCAGCCCCCGCATCCCGGCGAGCTGGCGCATCTGCTGCTTGCTGCCGCGCGCGCCGGAGTCTGCCATGACGAAGACCGGATTGAACGCCTGCCCATCGGAATCCAGCGTCTCCATCCCGACGAACATCTCGTCGGCGATCTTCTCCGTGACACCAGACCAGATGTCGATGATCTTGTTCTTCTTCTCGCGGTCGGTGATGGCGCCCTCGTTGTACTGCTTCTCGACCTCGATGACGTTCCGCCTCGCTCCATCGACCAGGCGCGCCTTCTCCTCCGGGATAACGAGATCGTTGATGCCGATGGACATTCCGGACTTCGTCGCGTAGAGGAATCCGAGCTCCTTGAGGCGGTCGAGCATCTGTACCGTCAGCTCGAGCCCGCGCCGCAGGTAGCTGTACTCCACGAGCTGCTGCAGGCCCTTCTTCTTCAAGAGCCCGTTGACGAACGGGATCTCGTCCGGGAGCGCGTGGTTGAAGACGACGCGTCCGACCGTGGTCCTGACGATCTCCCGCTCGAGATTCCGGACGGGTGCGTGCAGCACGTCCTGATCGTCACGCCACGCCGTAAGATCCATGTACGGCCCACTCAGCCGGAAACGGATCGGTGTCAGCGTCTCGATATCGCCCGTCTCGAGCGCGAGCAGCACTTCGTCCTCACTGGAAAAGACGCGGAGACTGGCGTCGCTCGGCAGCGAGTCGGAGGCGGCGTCCTCTCCGCCCCCGCGCGGCGCGGCCTGCAAGGGCTTGACCTGCCCTCCCTCTCCCTCGCCGATCCCGTAGACCCTGCCGACACCGCGGGCGCCGGGCCTTTCCTTGGTCAGGTAATAGCACCCGAGCACGATGTCCTGCGACGGCACCGCGATGGGTCTGCCGCTCGACGGCGACATGATGTTGTTCGAGGACATCATGAGCACCGACGCCTCGATCTGCGCCTCGGGCGACAGCGGCACGTGCACCGCCATCTGGTCCCCATCGAAATCGGCGTTGAACGCCGTGCAGACCAGCGGGTGAATCCGGATCGCCTTGCCTTCGACCAGGACTGGCTCGAAAGCCTGGATGCCCAGCCGGTGCAGCGTCGGGGCACGATTCAGCAGCACCGGATGCTCGCGAATGACTTCCTCGAGGATGTCCCAGACCTCCGGTTCGTGCTGCTCCACCATCTCGCGTGCCTGCTTGATGGTAGCCACCATGTCGCGCTGCTCGAGCTTGTTGTAGATGAAGGGCTTGAACAGCTCGAGGGCCATCTTCTTGGGCAACCCGCACTGGTGCAGCTTCAGTTCCGGGCCAACGACGATTACCGAGCGGCCGGAGTAGTCGACGCGCTTGCCAAGCAGGTTCTGGCGGAAGCGTCCCTGCTTGCCCTTGAGGGTGTCCGACAGCGACTTCAGCGGGCGGTTGTTGGCGCCCCGGAGGACGCGCCCGCGCCGGCCGTTGTCGAACAGCGCGTCAACCGCCTCCTGCAACATCCGCTTCTCGTTGCGGATGATGACATCCGGAGCCTTGAGTTCGATCAGCTTCTTGAGCCGGTTGTTGCGATTGATGACCCGGCGGTAGAGATCGTTGAGATCCGAAGTGGCGAACCGCCCGCCGTCGAGCGGAACGAGAGGACGCAACTCGGGCGGAATCACCGGAATGACGTCGAGGATCATCCATTCCGGACGGTTCGTCGAACGCCGGAAGGAATCGACCACTTTCAGGCGCTTGGCGTACTTCAGCTTCTTCTGAACCGAGGTTTCCTCGCGCATCCTCTGGCGCAGCTCGACCGAGAGATCCTCGATCTCCACCGTGCGCAGGAGCTCCTTGATAGCCTCGGCGCCCATCTGCGCATGGAAGGTGCCCTGCTCCTCGAGCGCCCTGCGGTACTCCTCCTCCGTGAGAAGCTGGTTCTCCTTGAGGTCGCTGTCGCCGGGATCGATGACCACGTACGCCTCGAAGTAGAGCACGCGCTCCAGATCGCGGAGCGAGATGTCGAGCAGGTGACCGATTCGGCTCGGAAGTCCCTTGAAGAACCAGACGTGGCTGACCGGCGTGGCGAGCGTGATGTGCCCGAGCCGCTCACGGCGCACCTTCGCCTGGGTTACCTCCACACCGCACTTGTCGCAGATGACACCGCGGTGCTTCATCCGCTTGTACTTGCCGCACAGGCACTCCCAGTCGGTGACGGGACCGAAGATCTTGGCGCAGAACAGCCCGTCCCGCTCCGGCTTGAAGGTGCGGTAGTTGATCGTCTCCGGCTTGGTCACTTCGCCGTGCGACCAGGACATGATCTTCTCCGGAGACGCGAGCGTGATCCGAATGGCGTCGAAATCGACGGTGAGGGAACTTCGGTCTGCAAAGCTGGGTCGCATGGAGTTCCTTCCCTTCACGCCTCGCCGTCGGTACCTTCGAGCATGGCAGCGGCGACATCGATCGCGGCGTCGCCCCCATCATCATCCTCGGTACCGGGCTCGACCTCGCTCGACGCGGCCTCGGCGGGAAGCACCCGCGTCTTGATCAGGTCCACGTCGAGACACAGCGCCTGCAATTCGCGAATCAGGACGTTGAACGACTCGGGCAAGCCGGGTGCGAACGATGCGTCCCCTTTCACGATCGCTTCGTAGATCTTGGCACGGCCGGTCACGTCGTCCGACTTCGCGGTCAGCAGCTCCTGCAGGATGTGCGCAGCGCCGTAGGCCTCGAGCGCCCACACCTCCATCTCGCCGAAACGCTGTCCGCCGAACTGGGCCTTCCCGCCGAGCGGCTGCTGCGTGATTAGTGAGTACGGCCCGATCGACCGGGCGTGAATCTTGTCATCGACCAGGTGCGACAGCTTCAGCATGTAGATGTAGCCGACGGTTACCTTCTGCTCGAACGGCTCGCCGCTGAGGCCATCGTAGAGGACCGTCTTGCCGCCGGTAGGCAGCCCCGTCTTGTCGAGCCACTGCTTGATCTCGGGCTCGCGCGCACCGTCAAAAACCGGGGAGGCGAAGTACAGGGATTTCGCATCGGCACCGAACTTGTCCCGGTTGCCCGCCTCGTGAGCCGCCCAGCCGAGGTGCGTCTCGAGAATCTGCCCGACGTTCATACGCGAGGGCACGCCGAGTGGATTGAGGACGATCTCCACCGGGGTCCCATCGGGAAGGTGAGGCATGTCCTCCTCCGGCAGAATCCGGGCGATAACGCCCTTGTTGCCGTGGCGGCCCGCCATCTTGTCGCCAACCGAAAGCTTGCGCTTCATGGCAACGTACACCTTGACCAACTTGATGACCCCGGGCGGCAGTTCGTCGCCCCTCCGGATCTTCTCCTTCTTCTCCTCGAACAACTGGCGGATCACCTCGACCTGCCGCTCGGTCCGCATTTCGAGTGCCTGCAGCTCGTCCTCGAGTGCCGTGTCTTCGGTCTCGATCCGCGCCCGCGCCAGGTCGCCGAACGGCAAACCGCGAATGACTTCCTCGGTGAGGACCGTGCCCTGTTCCAGCAGCCGCTCGCTCCCGTACTCGTCATGGAGGTCGGTGGCCAGCGTCTGTCCCTTCAGGAGAAGCAGAAGCCGCTTCTTGACCTCGTCGTGCAGGATACGAATCTCGTCCTGCAGGTTCTTCTCCATCATCTCCAGCTCTTCGGCCTCGATCGCCTTGGCGCGCTCGTCCTTCTCGATTCCCTTGCGGGAGAAGATCCGGACACCGACCACGATGCCTTCGATGCCGGGCGGGCAAAGCAACGACGCGTCGCGAACATCGCCAGCCTTTTCGCCGAAGATGGCCCGCAGCAGCTTCTCCTCCGGCGTAAGCTGGGTCTCACCCTTGGGAGTGACCTTGCCGACCAGGATGTCGGAGGGTTTCACGTACGCCCCGATTCGGATGATTCCGCTCTCGTCGAGATCCTTGAGGAATCCCTCCGACACGTTCGGAATGTCGCGGGTGATCTCCTCGGGGCCCAACTTGGTGTCGCGGGACTCGATCTCGAACTCCTCGATGTGAATGGAGGTGTAGTAGTCCTCCT
The DNA here is from genome assembly GCA_958296065.1 of Vicinamibacterales bacterium. Taxonomy (GTDB): domain Bacteria; phylum Acidobacteriota; class Vicinamibacteria; order Vicinamibacterales; family UBA8438; genus WTFV01. The sequence continues at coordinate 153,184 of CATQHX010000025.1, forward strand.
TCACCAGGCGCTCCGAGACGAGAATCGCATCCTCGAAGTTGTAGCCGCGCCAGGGCATGAACGCGACGAGCACGTTGCGGCCCAAGGCCAGCTCACCGAGCTCCGTGCACGGCCCGTCGGCCAGCACCTGCCCCTTCTCCACGCGCCGCCGGGCCCGCACGATGGGCTTCTGGTTTATGCAGGTGTTCTGGTTGGAACGCCGGAACTTCGTCAGGTTGTAGATGTCGGCGCCCATCTCGCCGGCCCCGTCGGTACCCGACTGCTCGCCCTCGACGCGCACGACGATCCGTTGCGAGTCGACGAAGTCGACCACGCCGCTGCGGCGCGCGGTCACGACTGCGCCGGAGTCGCGCGCCGTGATGTACTCCATGCCGGTCCCGACGTACGGAGCCCGCGCCCGGAGCAGCGGTACTGCCTGCCGCTGCATGTTCGAGCCCATCAGGGCACGGTTGGCGTCGTCGTTCTCCAGAAACGGGATCAGCGACGCCGCCACCGAAACCAACTGCTTCGGCGAAACGTCGATGAAGTCGACGTTGTCGGGTTCCGCCAACACGAAGTTGCCGGCTTCACGCGAGTTGGTCCGCTCGTCGACGAGCTCTCCGTCTTCGTTGAGTCGTGCGTTGGCCTGCGCGATGACGTACTTGTCCTCCTCCCAGGCCGACAGATAGAAGGAGTGCGGTTCGTACTCCGCCGGACGCTTCTCGTGGCGCTTGGCGGCGGCGTTTGCGGACTCGGCTTCGACCACCTCGACGATGTCGCCCACCTTGTACGTGGTGCTCCCGGCGTTCGTGATCCTCACGAAGTCGATCGCGCGCCCTCCCTTGACCGTACGGTACGGCGACTCGATGAACCCGAACTCGTTGATGCGCGCGTAGCACGACAACGAAGAGATGAGACCGATGTTCGGCCCCTCGGGAGTCTCGATGGGGCAGATCCGACCGTAGTGCGTGGGATGCACGTCCCGGACCTCGAACCCTGCCCGCTCCCGCGACAGCCCGCCCGGACCGAGGGCCGACAACCGCCGCTTGTGCGTGATCTCCGACAGCGGATTCGTCTGATCCATGAACTGCGACAACTGGGACGACCCGAAGAACTCGCGAATCGCGGCCATCACCGGCTTCGCGTTGATCAGATCGTGCGGCATCGCCGTGGCCATTTCCTGGTAGACGGACATCTTCTCCTTGATGGCCCGCTCCATCCGCACGAGACCAATCCGGAACTGGTTCTCGAGCAACTCGCCGACCGACCGCACTCGCCGGTTGCCCAGATGGTCGATATCGTCCACGTTGGACGGGTTCCGGCGCAGCGTCAGCAGGTACCGAATGACCTCGTAGAAGTCCTGCGGCTGCAGAACGCGTTCGTCGAGTGAGGTGTCGAGGCCGAGCTTCGTATTGAGCTTCAGGCGCCCCACCCGCGAGAAGTCGTACTTCTGCGGGTTGAAGAACAGGCTCTCGAACAACGCCCGCGAGCTGTCGAGGGTCGGCGGATCACCGGGACGCAACCGGCGATAGATCTCGATCAGCGCCTCCTCCTGCGTCTTGATCGGGTCCTTCTTCAGAGTGGCGGACAGCACAGGGCCGACCTCGTCGTACTCGGGGAAGAACACCTCGACGGCCCCGACCTCCTTCTCCTGCGCCATCGACACGATACGCGGAGTGATCTCCTCGTTCGCTTCGAGAATCACCTCGCCCGTTTCCGGGTCCACGATGTCGGCCACCGCAAAGGCACCGGTGAGCTCGTCCTGAGCCAACTCGATGGAAGCGATGCCTGCCCGCTTGAGCGCGTCGATTCGGGTGCGCGTCAGCTTCTGCCCCTTCTTGGCCAGGATTTCGCCGCCGGCTCCCTCCACCTCGGTCGCGACCTTGCGCCCGACCAGCGTGTCGGCCACCGCCCATCCGAGCGTCGACCCCGTAGTGACGATGCGATCCACCGTGTAGAACGCCCGGATGATGTCATCCGGTTCGGGCAACCCGAGAGCCCGCAGAAAAACCGTCGCCAGGAACTTGCGCTTCCTATCGATGCGCACGTACAGGAGGTTCTTCGCGTCGTATTCGAACTCCACCCAGGACCCGCGGTACGGAATGATCTGAGCGACGAAAGTGGCTTTGTCCTCGGAATGGAAGAACGCCCCGGGGGAGCGGTGCAACTGCGAGACGATGACCCGCTCGGTGCCGTTTATGAAAAACGTCCCGTTGTCGGTCATCAACGGGATCTCGCCGAAGTAGACCTCCTGCTCCTTGATGTCCCGGATCGACTTGATCCCGGTGTCGGGATCCTTGTTCCAGACCCCGAGCTGAATCGTCACCTTGAGCGGCACCGAATACGTCATGCCCCGCTCCTGGCACTCCTGCACGTCGTACTTCAGGCGCAGGCCGACGGTCTCGCCGCAGACATCGCACACGGTGCCGCGCACCTTGTTCTCGCTGCCGCAGGATCGACAGATGACCTCGTGCTCGCCGTAAGGATCCGCTTCGAGGATGGCGCCGCACTGCGAGCAGGGCTGACGCAGGTGCTGCAGCCCGCTCAAACGCTTGCACTTGCACTCCCAGTCGCCGATGGCGTAGTCGATGAACTCCAGCGAGGAGTTCTCCCGGAAGTCGCTGATCGGAAAGACGGACTTGAAAACCGACTGCAGACCGGCATCCTCGCGCTCCGCCGGCATCCGGTTCATCTGCAGGAAGCGCTCGTACGATTTCTTCTGGATCTCGATGAGATTCGGAATGGGAACCGCCGCCCGGATCTTCGAGAAATCGATGCGCTCGCGGTACACGTTGTTGGGCAGGATGTGCTGCACGGTTGAAGCCCTTTCCGTCGATCGGGAAACGCGGCAGGCGCAATCGATGCGCGACCCGCGCGGGCCGCGCATCCTTGCACCCCGGGGCCCGGACCAGCCCTCCGGCGATGCGGGCGCACCGCCAGGAACGGCCAGCCGCCGACACCCGCCAAATCACGACGTGCGCCGGAAGCTACTTGATCTCGGCCTTCGCGCCGACTTCTTCGAACTTCTTCTGGAGAGCCTCGGCTTCGTCCTTCGGAATCGCTTCCTTGATCGCGCTCGGCGCACCCTCAACCAGATCCTTGGCTTCCTTGAGACCGAGGCTCGTGACCTCGCGGACGACCTTGATCACGTTGATCTTCTTCGGCCCGATTTCGGTCAAGGTAACCGTGAACTCGGTCTGCTCCTCCTCGGCCGCCGCCGCGCCCGGCGCTGCGACACCGGCCACCGCAATCGGCATGGCGGCCGCCGCCGATACGCCCAACTCCTCCTCGAGTCGCTTGACGAGCCCCGACAGCTCGAGTACGGACATTTCCTTGATGTAATCGACCACCTGGTCCTGGGTAACGTCAGCCATGCTCAGCCTTCCTCCTCGAACTTCTTCTTCTCGACCTGGCTCAGAACACTCATCAAGTCACGCGGCACGGCATTCAGCACTTGCACCAGTTGCGTCATGGGCGCCTGCAACACCATCAACAGCTTCGCCTGCAGTTCCGCCTTGCCGGGCAGCGCCGCCAGGTCGGTGACGCCATCGGCTTCCACCGTCTGCCCCTGCACGACGGCCAGCTTGACTACCAGCTCCGGCTCGGCCTTCGCGAAATCCACGAGGGTCTTCGCCAGCGTGACCGGATCCTCGCAACTGTAGGCGACCGCGGTCGTGCCCTCGAAGCGGTCCTGCAGCACTTCGAACGGCGTGCCGGCGACGGCGCGCCGCGCCACCGAGTTCTTCACGACCCGGTAGCTCGCCTGAGCGTCGCGGATCTTGCGCCGCAACTCGGTGACCCGCGGAACATCGAGCCCCTTGTAGTCCACCAGCACGGCGCTCTCCGCGGCGCTGAACTCGCTCTTCAAGTACGCGAGTTGCTCTTCCTTGACTGCCCTGCTAAGTGCCATCCCTTATGCCTTCGTGCCGGCCTCGACGCTGACAGTGTCAACCGGGACACCCGGCCCCATCGTCGACGACAGGTGCACGCCCTTGATGTAGCGGCCCTTGGCAGCCGCCGGTTTCGCCTTGATCACGCTCGCAGCCAGAGCGTTCGCGTTGTCGAGCAACTGCTGCACCTCGAACGAGACCTTGCCTATCGCCGCGTGCACGACGCCCGCCTTGTCGACGCGGTACTCGACCTTTCCGGCCTTGATCTCCTGGACCGCCTTCGCCACGTCGGGAGTAACCGTTCCGGTCTTCGGGTTCGGCATCAAGCCCCGCGGCCCGAGGATGCGGCCCAGCTTGCCGACCGAGCGCATCATGTCGGGCGTCGCCACGACCGCCTCGAAGTCCATCCAGCCACCCTGGATCTTCTCGACCATCTCTTCGCCGCCGACGGTGTCCGCGCCCGCCTGCTCCGCTTCCTTCTGCTTCTCCCCGCCAGCAATCACGAGCACGTTCTTGCTGCGCCCCAGACCGTGCGGCAGCACCACCGTTCCGCGCACCATCTGATCCGCGTGCTTCGGATTCACACCGAGCCGCATCGCGATCTCGACCGTTTCGTTGAACTTGGCGAACTTGAGGCTCTGCACGAGAGGAATCGCTTCCTCTATCGGGTACGGCCCCTGACTGACCTTGGCCTTCGCCGCTTCGAACTGCTTTCCGTTCTTGCCCATGACCTCACTCGCCCGTGGTTGCGCCCTCGACGTCGATGCCCATCGACCGCGCCGTTCCCGCCACGATGGCCACCGCCGCATCGAGAGTGTTCGCGTTCAGGTCCGGCATCTTGACGCCGGCGATTTCCTCTACCTGCTGCCGCGTCACCGTCGCGACCTTCGTCCGGTTCGGCTCACCCGACCCCTTGGCGATGTTGGCGGCTCGCTTCAGCAGCACCGCAGCCGGCGGCGTCTTGGTGATGAAGCTGTAGGACCGGTCCGCGTAAACGGTCACGACCGCTGGAATGATCAGTCCCTCCTGGGCGGCGGTCTTCGCGTTGAACGCCTTGCAGAAATCCATGATGTTGACGCCGTGCGGGCCGAGCGCGGTGCCCACCGGCGGAGCGGGGGTCGCCTTGCCGGCCGCAATCTGGAGCTTCACCAGTCCGATGATCTTCTTCGCCATGCATGCCAGAGGCCGGCGACGCCGGCCTCCCTCGTCTAGAGCTTCTCTACCTGCAGAAAGTCGAGCTCCACGGGGGTGGAGCGGCCAAAGATCGTTACCATCACCTTGAGCGTGTTGCGATCGAGGTTCACCTCGTCAACTATCCCATTGAAGCTGGTGAACGGTCCCTCGTTGATCCGCACCTGATCGCCCTTGTCGAACGTGTACTTGGGCTTCGGCTGCTCGGCCGCCACCGTGACCTGATGGAGAATCTGATCGACCTCCTCGCGCGTCAGGGGCGTCGGCTTCGCACCGGCTCCGACGAAGCCGGTGACTTTCGGCGTGTTCTTCACGACGTGCCACGCGCGATCGGACATGTTCATCTCGACCAGGATGTAGCCCGGGAAGAACCGCTTGGTGGTGACCACGCGACGGCCGCCGCGCATCTCCACCACGTCCTCCGTCGGCACGAGGACCTCGCCGATGTCCGTCTCCATGCCGTACGCCTGCACGCGCTGCTGCAGCGACTCCGCCACCTTGTTCTCGAACCCCGAGTAGGTGTGGACGATGTACCACTGCTTGGTAATGACGTCGGTCATCACACACCAAACGCCTGGAACAGGGCCCGCGCAAGTCGGTCGAGCACCAAGTCGATGCCCCACAGATAGAGTCCGAACATTACCGATGTCAGGATCACCACGAACGTCGTCGCCTGCACCTCTCTCCGCGTCGGCCAGGTCACGCGCGAGAGCTCATTGCGCACCTGCGCCAGGAACGTGCGCGATCTGCCCCACCAACCGAACATGCCCCCCGCGGACGGGTCGCGTACGCTCTCCAGCTTGGTCGATGTCACGATGTCGTGTCCCTTGCGACGGTCACGGGCCGTCGACACGGATAATGGCAGGCCAGGAGGGGCTCGAACCCCCAGCCCCCGGTTTTGGAGACCGGTGCTCTACCAATTGAGCTACTGGCCTGCACTCGCGCACACGCTACTTCGTCTCCCGATGCGGCTTGTGCGCCCGGCACCAGCGGCAGTACTTCTTGAGCTGCAGCCGATCCGGGGTCTTCCGCTTGTTCTTGGTCGTCGTGTAGTTCCGCCGCTTGCACTCGGTGCACGCCAAAATGACGATGTCTCGCATGTCGTGACCTTCTTCGAGCTCGCTCCCGGGCCGACGGCAACTATTCGACGATCTCGGTGATGGTGCCCGAGCCTACCGTGCGGCCGCCCTCCCGGATTGCGAAGCGCAGACCCTTCTCCAGGGCCACCGGCGTGATCAGCTCCACGCTGATCGTCACGTTGTCGCCCGGCATCACCATCTCGACGCCCTCGGGAAGGTTCGCCACCCCCGTCACGTCCGTCGTCCGCAGGTAGAACTGAGGCCGATACCCGTTGAAGAACGGCGTGTGGCGTCCACCCTCGTCCTTCGTCAACACGTAAACCTCGCCCTTGAACTTCGTGTGAGGGGTGATCGTCTTCGGCTTCGCCAACACCTGGCCCCGCTCGACGTCGTCCTTCTCCGTCCCGCGAAGCAATACCCCGATGTTGTCCCCCGCCACGCCCTCGTCCAGCAGCTTCCGGAACATCTCAACCCCGGTCACCACCTTCTTCTGCGTCTCCCTGAACCCGACGATCTCGACCTCTTCGCTCACGATCACCTTGCCGCGGTCAACACGACCCGTCACCACCGTCCCGCGACCCGAGATCGAGAACACGTCCTCGATCGGCATCAGAAACGGCTTGTCGATGTCTCGGGCGGGAAGCGGAACATAAGAGTCGACCGCCTCCATCAACTGGTCCACCGACGTCTCGCCCGCAGAGTCGCCCTCCAGAGCCTTCAACGCCGAACCCTGAACCACAGGAATGTCGTCCCCGGGGAACTCATACGAGCTCAACAGCTCTCGAACCTCCAGCTCCACAAGCTCCAGAAGCTCCGGGTCGTCAACCGCGTCGCACTTGTTCAGGAAAACCACCAAAGACGGAACGCCAACCTGCCGCGCCAGCAAAATGTGCTCGCGCGTCTGGGGCATCGGGCCATCGGTCGCCGCGACAACCAGAATCGCACCGTCCATCTGCGCCGCGCCCGTGATCATGTTCTTGATGTAGTCCGCGTGACCAGGGCAGTCCACGTGCGCGTAGTGCCGGTTCGCCGTCGTGTACTCCACGTGCGCCGTCGCAATCGTGATGCCACGCTCCCGCTCCTCCGGAGCGTTGTCGATCGAGTCGAACGAACGCACCGTGTTCGTCGGGTCGTGCTTCGCCATCACCTGCGTGATCGCCGCCGTCAGCGTCGTCTTCCCGTGATCGATGTGCCCGATCGTGCCGATGTTCACGTGTGGCTTCGACCTGTCGAACTTCTCTTTCGCCATGACAGTTCCTGTTCGAGATGCGAGTGCTCGCTGTCCTCCATCACCAGGGTGGAGCCGATGACCGGGCTTGAACCGGTGACCTCGTCCTTACCAAGGACGCGCTCTACCACTGAGCTACATCGGCCCGATCACGAATCCGGCAACCGGTCCGTCCAGACTCGCCCGGCGCATCCGGGCCACTGCGCGGGCCGCCGGAAACCCGCCGCCGCCGCGCACCGGGCGCCGGTGGCACCGCCGGCGCAGACTGGAGCGGGAGACGGGGATCGAACCCGCGACCAACAGCTTGGAAGGCTGTGACTCTACCACTGAGTTACTCCCGCGCATCCGTCGCCCGCACCGCCGCCCGACTACGCCTGCCGCTCAACGTGGTGGCGAGGGGAGGATTCGAACCTCCGAAGCCGCTTGGGCGACAGATTTACAGTCTGTTGCGTTTGACCGCTCCGCAACCTCGCCGATATTCGCTCCTCGTCCGGGGCCCGCCTCACCGGGCGCTCCCGTGCCCGGACTGCACGTCAACCGGGTTGAATGGGATCGCGTGTTCAATGCCTGTGGAGCTGGCGAAGGGATTCGAACCCCCGACCCGCTGATTACAAATCAGCTGCTCTACCGGACTGAGCTACGCCAGCCGGACGAATTGGAGATTATACCAGAGTCTCCGGCGGCTCGACAAGGGCTTAGCGAGCCTCAGGCGCTTGGCGCATCGATCGACCGCTGGCGCACCGCCTCGAACAAGGCCACACCTACCGCGACCGACACGTTCAGACTCGCCACCTGCCCCTGCATCGGCAGCGCGACGCGCCAGTCGCACCGCTCTCCCACCAGCCGATGGAGGCCGCGGCCCTCGCGGCCGACCACGAACGCTGTCGGCAGACGCAGGTCTAGTGCGTACAGCGAGGCGTCCGCCTGCGCATCCAGACCGATCGTCCAGACGCCGGCCGCCTTCAACTCCTCGAGCGCCCGCGCCAGGTTGACGACCGACGCGAGGGGAACGTGCACCAGCGCGCCGGCCGAGGCCTTTACCGCCGCGCCGGTCACCGGCGCGGCCCGGCGCTGCGGCACAATCAGGCCCGACGCGCCCGCAGCGTCAACCGTCCGGGCGATGGCGCCAAGATTCCGAGGGTCCTCGATGCCGTCGAGAGCGACTATCAGCGGTGGGGTGTGCACCGCAATCAGATCGGCCACGCCGTACGTGGCGAGCGGTCGTACCGTCGCGACCACCCCCTGGTGCACGGCGCCGCCCGAACGACGATCCAGCTCCGCGCGCTCGACCCGCTGCAGGCGGACCCGCCGGCGTTCCGCCAGCTCGAGCAACTGTGCAAGACCACGCTGGCGGTCGGTACTCACCGCCAGCTCCGTCACCCTCCCGGCCCGCAGGGCCTCGACCGCCGGCCTGACGCCGAAGATCAACACCCAGGGCCCCTGGGAATCAGCGTGGCAACCGCATGCACCGCGATCGCCTCGCCGCGGCCAACCGCGTCGACTCCCTCGCCTGTCTTCGCCTTGACGCTGACCGCCCCCAACGGCACGTCGAGCGTCTCCGCCAGCCGTTGCCGCATCGCCGCCGCGTGGGGACCGATGCGCGGTCGTTCGGCCATCACCACGATGTCGGCGTTGCCGACCGCCCAACCGCGGTCACGTACGATGGCCACCGCCCGTCGCAGCAGGTCGATGCTCGACGCACCCTTCCAACGGGGATCGCGGTTCGAGAAATGCTGTCCGACGTCACCCTCTGCAGCGGCGCCGAGAATGGCGTCGATCAGCGCGTGACAGACCGCATCGGCGTCCGAATGGCCTTCGAGCCCCCGATCGTGGGGCACGGGCACGCCGCCGAGGATCAGCGCTCTCCCGGCGACAGTGCGATGCAGGTCGTACCCCAACCCTACCCTTGCGAACACGGGACCCGGAACAGGCTCACGTTTCACCTTGTCGGCGGCACGCCGCAGGTCCGCTGGCGTGGTTACCTTGAAGTTGTCCGGGTCGCCTTCCACCAGGCTCACGGTGTGCCCGCAGTGCTCCGCCAGCCACGCCTCGTCGGTCGCGTCGACTCCGCTCCGCCCCAGGGCAACGGCATCGCGCAGCACGTCGACCCTGAATGCCTGCGGGGTCTGGGCCAGATAGAGGTGGTCGCGCGGAAGGGTGGCACCGACCACGAGCCGTCCATCCCGGGTCGCGGCCCGCTTTACCGTATCCGTCGCGCGCAACGCGGGCACCGCGGCTCCCGTCTCGGTGGCCGCATCGAGCGTACGGTCGATGAGCGCCGGCGGGCAGAACGGGCGCGCCGCGTCGTGGACCAGTACCAGGTCCGTCTCGCCGGCGACGGCGTCCAAGCCGGCGGCTACCGAGTCCTGCCGGCGATCACCACCGGCGACGATGCGCAACGGAGTATCGATCACCCGCAGACCGGGCGGCGGCGACGACGCCAGGTCGGCCGGCAACGCGACCACGATCCGGTCGACCCGGGCGCTCGCGTCGAACGGCGCGAGAGCGTGCTCCAGAAGCGTACTGTCGCCCAGAGGCCGAAACTGCTTGGGAACGGCACCGCCAACGCGCACTCCGCGCCCGCCCGCCACGATGATCGCGGCTACCCGCATGCCGTCTCCCGTTCCGCAGCCGACACCGAAGCCGCGATAATGCCGCGCACACGCTCGGCCAGAGCGGGAGCATCGGAGCGCGTCAAGTTGTCGGTCCGCAGCGGCTGGTGCACCACCAGCGCCACGGCGCCGGGTCGCGTCGTCAGCATCCCCTTGCACATGACGTGACGGGTTCCCGACACCGCCACCGGTACTACCGGCAACCCCGCTTCGATCGCCAGCAGGAACAGCCCGCGCCGGAATCGCCCCACCCGGCCGTCGCGGCTCCGCGTCCCCTCCGGAAACACGATGAGCGAATGACCGCGCTGCATCATGCGCGCGACCTGCTTCAAGGTGCTCACACCGGCCCGGGCGCGATCGACCAACAGGTGACCGGTCCAGCGCAGGTGCCATCCGAGCACGGGAAAGCGGCCGAGCGAGGCCTTCGCGATGATCCTGAGCTGCAGTGGCAACGACACGAACAGGACGGGTATGTCGTAGATGCTCTGGTGGTTGGAGACGAACACGTACGGCGCGCTCCGGTCAACTTGCTCGATGCCACGCGCCGACGTCCGGACCCCGGTGGTCACGAGAATCAGCCACGCCCAGGTTCGTGCGCACCAGTGCGCCCGGCGTCCGCTGCGGTCGACCGCCATCGACGCCAGAGACAGCGCGCCGAGCACGACCGTGTAGACGGAGATCGCCGGAATCAGCCAGAACACGGTTCTCCACCAGTGGAAGGAAGGCATCATTCCGACCCGCTTCACGAAGGGCCCAGCAACGCGTCGAGCGCGTCCTCGACCGTCTCGACGCCAACCGTCTCGCAACCGGCGGCCGCCGTCTCGCGGCTGTGGCTCGCAGCAGGCACCACACAGCGCGTGAACCCGAGCTGGGCGGCTTCCTTGACGCGCAGACCCGCCTGCGGGGTCCCCCGCACCTCCCCGCCCAATCCCACCTCGCCGAACACCGCGGTGCCGGATTGCACGCCGCGGCCGCGCAGGCTCGAGGCGACTGCCGCCACCACGCCGAGGTCGGCCGCCGGCTCATCAATCTCCAGCCCGCCGGCCACGTTGACGAAGACGTCCTCGCCCGCCAGTCCCAACCCTGCCCTCTTTTCCAGCACCGCCAGGAGCAGCGAGAGACGGTTGTGGTCTATACCGCTCGCCATGCGCCGCGCGGTCCCGTACGCGCCGGTGCTGACCAGGGCCTGCAACTCGACCAGGATCGGGCGTGTCCCCTCCAACGAGCAGAGCACGACCGAACCCGGCACGCCGGCCGCGCGATCCGACAGGAACAGCCGGGACGGGTTCGAGACCGGCAGCAACCCCGCACCGGTCATCTCGAACACGCCCAGCTCGCTGACCGCCCCGTAACGGTTCTTGACCGCCCGCACCACGCGATGCGAATGGTGCCGTTCCCCCTCGAAATAGAGCACCGTGTCGACCACGTGCTCCAGCACCTTCGGACCGGCCAGGCTCCCGTCCTTCGTGACGTGGCCCACGAGTATCGTGGGCAGGTTGCTGCGCTTGGCGCTGAACAGCAGATGGGTCGCGGCTTCCCGGACCTGTCCCACGCTGCCGGGCGCGGAGGACAGATTGAGCGAGTAGATCGTCTGGATGGAGTCGACCACGAGCAGCGCCGGCCGCACCCGCTCGACCGCTTCGAGCAACCGCTCCAGGCAGGTTTCGGCGAGCAGGTAGAGCTCGGCGTCGCCGATGTCGAGACGCTCCCCACGCTCCTTCACCTGCTGTTCCGACTCCTCCCCCGACGCGTAGAGCACCGGCCCGGCCGTGGCCGCGACGCGGGCCGCGACCTGCAACAGCAGAGTCGACTTGCCGATACCCGGCTCGCCGCCGACCAGCACCATCGATCCGGGCACGATGCCGCCTCCGAGCACGCGGTCGAACTCTCCGAACCCGCTCGGCACGCGCGCGGCGGCAGCGACGTCGATCTCGTTGTAGCGGCGCACCTCGGCCCGCGCGGCCCGCGCGCCGTAGCGAGCGTCTCCGCCCGCCGCCGGCTCCGGACCCTCGGGTTCCTCGGCCATCGAGTTCCAGGCGTTGCAGTCGGAGCATCGTCCGACCCACTTCCGCGATCGGCCGCCGCACGCCTGGCAGACGAACACCGTGCGCGCGTCGGCCCTTGCCTTCGGCATGGTGGAGGAGGGTAAGTCAGGAATTATAGGTCCGCTCGATCCGCGTCCCGATGCGGCACAGGATCTCGTGCGGCACGGTGCCGATGGCGACGGCCACGTCGCGCGCGGCGATGAGGTCCGCCTTCTGCGGTCCGAGCAGGACCACTTCGTCCCCCGGATCGGCGTCAACGCCGGTGACGTCGACGACCATGGAGTCCATCGACACCGCCAGAATCGACGTGCGGACCCCACCGACCAGCACCGTCCCTCGCCCGGCCAGGCGGAGATCCAGACCATCGGCGTAGCCGGCCGGAACGAGGGCCACCCGCAAAGGCCGATCCGCGACGAAGCACCCACCGTAGCCCGCCGTCTCCCCGGGCCGCATGCCCTTGACCGCCACGACGCGGCTGCGGAGCGACATCACGGGCCGCAAGCGCAGATCAGGATCGAGCGGCGGCGGCGCGACGCCGTACAGCAGCAGGCCCGGACGCACCGCGTCGTACCACGTCCGCCGGTCCCGCAGCAGTGCGGCACTGTTTGCCGCGTGCCACCAAACGCCTGCGAGACCGAGCTCCGCCGCTGCCGCCCGTACCGCCTCGAAGCGAGTCCGCTGGCGCTCGAAGAGCGGGTGAGCGCGATCCTCCGCAGTCCCGAAATGGGTATAGACGGCCTCCACAACCAGGTGCGGCGACCGCAACACTGCGGGCAGCGTCGCTCGCAGGTTGTCGTGGCGAAACCCGAAACGGTTCATGCCGGTGTCGATCTTCAAATGCACGCGAAGACGAACGTCGCGCGCGGCAGCCGCCTGATCGAGCGCCCGCGCCGCGAACGGCGACGAGACGGTCGGGGTCAGGTCGTGTGCGAACACGCCATCGAGATCACTGACGCTCAACGCGCCGAACACCAGGATCGGGGCCTTCACCCCGGCCGCGCGCAACTCGACCCCCTCCTCGATGTCCGCACAGGCGAGCATCGGTGGCAGCGCCGACCGTGCATCCGCCTCGCGCTCGAGCGCCCGCGCCACCCGAGCCGCGCCGTGGCCGTAGGCGTTGGCCTTGATGACCGCTATGATCCGCGGCGCCGATCCAACCGCTCCGGCTTCGAGCAGGGCTCGGATCGTCCGATAGTTGACGGCCAGACCGTCCAGGTCCACGACCGCGTGGGTTGGGCGAACCACGGAATCTCACCGGCACGAAAGCTACTGGTAGTCGCGGCTCAGGTTCTCGAAGCGGGTCTGCTGCTTCAGGAAGGCCAGCTTGACCGTCCCGGTCGGCCCGTTTCGTTGCTTCCCGATGATGATCTCGGCGACGTTCGCGTTTTCCGGAGTCTCGTCGTACATGTCCTCCCGAAAGATGAACATGACGACATCGGCATCCTGCTCCAGCGCGCCGGACTCGCGCAGGTCCGACAACTGCGGACGCCTGTCGCCGCGCGACTCGGGAGCGCGGCTGAGCTGCGACAGCGCCATCACCGGCACGTCGATCTCCTTCGCCAGCGCCTTCAACGAACGCGAGATCGACGCGATCTCCTGGTTGCGGTTCTCGAACCGGCCGCGCCCCTGCATCAACTGCAGGTAGTCGATGATCAGCAGGTCGAGCCCGTGCTCCGCCTGCAGGCGGCGCGATTTCGCGCGCATCTCGAGCACCCCTATCGAAGGGGTATCGTCGATGTACACGCGCGCATTGGACAGCACGCTCATCGCGTCAGACAGCCGGCCATAGTCCGACTCCGTAAGCAGACCGGTCCGAAAACGGTGCGAGTCGATCTGCGCTGCGCTGGTCAGCATCCGCATGAAGAGTTGCTCTTTCGACATCTCGAGGCTGAACACGCCGACCGTCCGCTTGCTATTGGTCCCGACATGGGCGCCGATGTTCAGAGCGAACGCCGTCTTGCCCATCGAGGGGCGGGCGGCGACGATCACGAGATCGGCCGGTTGCAGTCCCGCCGTCATCTCGTCTATATCGGCGAACCCGGTCGGCACACCGGTAACTGCACTCTGGACGCTCTGAAGACGCTCGATGGTGTTGAAGCCAGCCTCGGCCAGCTCGCCTAGGGGCACGAATCCGCTGTGGATGCGGCCCTCCGCGATCGAGAATATCTCCTGCTCGGCACGGTCGAGGATGAGCGACGCGTCCTCCCGCGCCGCGTAGGCCTCCGCCTCGATCCGGTTGGCCGCTGCTATCAAGTTGCGGAGGGTGGCACGCTCCTTCACGATCCGCGCATAGTGCTCGACGTTGGTCGAGCGCGGAACGCCGTCCGCGAGGGAAGCGATGTAGGCGGGGCCGCCCACCGGATCGAGATCGCCGGAGCGGCTCAGCTCGTCGCGCAGCGTGACCAGATCGATGGCCTGACCCCGCTCGTTGAGGTCGACCATCTTGTCGAAGACACGACGGTGAGCGTCACGGAAGAAGTCGTCGGCGTCGATCAGCTCTGCCGCGACGTTGAACGCGTCGTTGCGGATCAGAATCGCGCCCAGGATCGACCGCTCCGCCTCCAGATTGTGGGGAAGCGCTGTCTCACCCGCCGAGACGACCGGCTGCGCCATGTCTCGATGCCCGACCCGCCGCCGGCCGCGTCCCTACGAAGCCGCGTCCTCGTCCTCGGCCTCGGCCGCCTCTTCGCCCGTCGCTTCCTTGACCACCTGGACCGTCAGCTCCGTGCTCACGTCCCGGTGCAGCTTGACCGTCACGGGGAACTCACCCAGTTCCTTGAGCGGCTCCCCGAGCTGAATCTTGCGCTTGTCGAGCTCGATGTCACGCGTCGCGAGGTGGTCGGCGATGTCAGCCGACGTGACCGACCCGTACAGGGTTCCCGTCTCGCCCACTCGCCTCGCGATGACGCACTCGGTTCCCCGCAGCCGCTCGGCAAAGCTCTCGGCGCGCGCGCGCTCGTCCGCCTCGCGCGCATCCGCGACGACCCGCTCGCGCGCGACCTGCCGATGGTTCGCCGGCGTCACGAGCAGCGCAAGCTTCTGGGGCAACAGGTAGTTGCGCGCATAGCCGTTGGCCACGTTGACGATTTCGCCGCGGCGGCCAAGATTGTCGATGTGATCCCGCAGGATGACTTCCATCGCTTTACTCCCAGACGCCTAGTCGAGCACGTACGGCACGAGCGCGAGCTGCCGGGCACGCTTGATGGCCGTCGTCAGCTTCCGCTGGCACTTCGCACACGTACCGGAGATGCGCCGTGGCTGGATCTTGCCGCGGTCGGCGATCGCCATCATGAGCAGGCGCACATCCTTGTAGTCGATGTAGTCGACCTTGTCCACGCAATAGCGGCAGACCTTGCGTCGGCGTCCGCCACCCCGCCGTCCCCCGCCACCCCGGCTGCTCCCGCCTCGCCCACCGCGTCGGTCATCTCGCTCTTCACTCATCGGTCACCTCCGCGGACTCCGCCGCCTCTTCCGTGCCGGCCGCCGGCGTGGGCTCCGATGCGGCAGTCGGCTCTTCGGTCGCCGACGCCGCCGGTGTTGCAGACTCGTCGGTCTCCGGCGCTGCTGGTGCAGGCTCCGACACAGCCGCTGCTGGTGCGGGCTCCGACGCAACCGCGGCTGGTGCAGGCTCCGACGCAGCCGGCTCCGGCGCAGCAGCCGCAGAATCCGACGCAGCCGCTTCGACCGCCGCTACTCCAGCCGCCGCTACTCCAGCCGCCTCCGGCGTCTTGGCCGCCGCGGGGATATCCGTGGGCGCAGAATCCGACGCAGCCGGAACACCGAGGCCGGCCGGCGCCTTCTTCGCCAAGCGCCGCTGCTGCCTACTCTGCCGCCGCTCACGAGCTCGCTGCGCCTTCCGCAGATCCTCGTCCACTCGCACGACGAGGTAGCGGAGGAGCTGCTCCATGACCCGCAGGCGCCGCTCCAGCTCCGTCACCAGCGTGCCCGGACCGGTGATCAGCTCGATGACATAGCTTCCCTCGCGGTGGCGGTTGATCTCGTAGGCCAACCGTCGGCGGCCCCAGTTGTCGGTCTTGTCGATGGTTCCGCCCAACTGGCCGACGATTTCCGCAATCCGCTCGTGCAGCTCGGCGACCCCCTCGTCGGCGATCTCCGGACTCACCACGTACACCAACTCGTACTGTCGTGTTTCGCTCATCGGTCTCCTTTCGGACTCGGCGGCCGCCGCGATGCGGCGACAAGGAGCCTCTCGGCCTCAATTGAACCGGTTCATCATCCCTTCGATGCCGTCCTCGACGAAGGTCTCCACGGCATCGGCGGCCCGTTCGACGGCCGCCTCCATCTCCTGTCGTTCATTCTCGTCGAACCCCGCAAGCACGTGCGCAGTCAGGGAACGTCGCGTGTCGCCCCGCCCCACTCCGACCCGCAGCCGGGCGAACTCGCCGGTGCCGAGCGAAGCGATGATGGAAGCAAAACCGTTGTGCCCGCCATCCGACCCGTGTTTCCGGCCGCGAAGCCGACCCACAGGCAAGTTCACGTCGTCCGCCACGACAAGCAGTGCATCCGGCGCGATGCGGAAGTAATGGCGCAACGCCTGAACCGCCCCCCCGCTGCGGTTCATGTAGGTGAGGGGCTTGGCGAGCATCACCCGGGCACCGGGCCCACGCTGCCTGGCCAGCAGTGCGTCGGCCGGCGCGCTCTCGAATGCCAGGTCGAGCCGCCTCGCCAGCACGTCGACCACCTCGAAGCCGACATTGTGACGCGTTCCGCGGTACCGTGACCCCGGATTGCCGAGGCCGACGATGAGTCGCACGCGGCCCCCGCTCGGCACCTACGAGGCGTCGGACTCCGCAGCGGCGTCACCTGCGCCTTCCGCCTCCTCCTCGCCGTCCTCATCCTCCTCGTCGGAACCGGTCTTTGCCGTCGTCACGTGAACGAGCAGCATGTCCAGATCGCTTACCGCGGTCCAACTCCTGCCCTCGGCTACGTCGCGGACCCGCACGCCGTCCCCGATCATCAACTCGCTGACATCGATGTCGACGTGCTCCGGGATGTCCGCCGGCATGCACTCGACCTGGATCTCGCGGGTCACGAAGTCGAGCAGCCCGCCCTGCTGCTTGACGCCGACCGCCTCTCCACCGAGCGTTACCGGCACGGTTACCGTGATCACCTTGTCCATGGCCAAACGGTAGAAGTCGACGTGCAACAGGCTGTCCGTAACCGGGTCGTGCTGTATGTTCTTGATCAACACCTGTCCCGACGCGCTACCGTCGACCTGCAGGTCCACCAGCGTGTTGATGCCGGATTCCGAACGGAGAATGCGCAGCAACTCCTTGGGATCCACCTCGACGGACCGGCTCTCCACCGGTGTCCCGCCGTACACCACCGCCGGCAACCGTCCCGCGCGACGCAGCCGACGGACCTCGTTCTTGCCGCGCGCGTTCCGGGCGGCGGCGGCCAAAGTGGCTTGCATCTCTTCTCTTCTTCCTTCCGGTACGGTACCGGGCCTCATACGAACAGCGACGACACCGACGTCTCCTGGTGGATACTCTGAATGGCCCGGCCGAGCAGCCCGGCAACCGAAAGCACGGTGACCTTGGCGGACTCTTCGAACTCCTGGCGCAGCGGGATCGTGTTGGTCACGATCAGCTTCTCGAGCGGCGAGTCCTCGACCCGCTGCAAGGCGGGCCCGGACAGCACTCCATGAACCGCGCAGGCCATGATGCTCGCCGCGCCACTCTTCTCCAGTGCCCGCGACGACTGCTGCAGCGTGCCCGCCGTATCGACGATGTCGTCGAGCAGCACACAGACTCGATCTCTGACCTCGCCGACGACATGCATCACCTCGGCGTGGCCATCCTCGGACCGGCGCTTGTCGATAATTGCCAGATCCGCGTCCAGACGCTTGGCGTAAGCCCTGGCTCGCTCCACGCCTCCCGCGTCCGGGGAGACGATGGTGATGTTGCCCCGATAGCCGGCACGAGACAGGTAGTCGATGAAAACCGGCGTGGCGAACAAGTGGTCGACCGGAATATCGAAGAACCCCTGGATCTGCGCCTTGTGCAGGTCCATCGTCAACACGCGATTGGCGCCCGCCGCGCTCACCAGATTGGCGACCAGCTTCGCGGAGATCGGTACCCGCGGTTTGTCCTTCCGGTCCTGCCGAGCATAACCGTAGTACGGCATGACCGCCGTGATGCGCGCGGCCGACGACCGGCGAAAAGCATCGATCATCACGCACAACTCGACCAGATGCTCGTCGACCGGCTTGCAGGTCGGCTGCACCACGAACACGTCGGTGCCGCGAATGTTCTCGTCGATCTGAAACGATACCTCGCTGTCGGAGAAGCGCCGCAACGCCGCGCGGCCCATCGGTACCCCGAGCACGCCGGCGATGTCCTCGGCCAGCGCCGGATGGGCGCTCCCCGAGAACAGCTTGAGACCTCCGTTGTGAGTCGGCACGTTTCCTCGTTGCCGCCGCGTCTCCGGTGGCTTCATTGCGCGAGTGGCTGGGGCGGAAGGATTCGAACCTTCGAATACGGGATCCAAAGTCCCGCGCCTTACCGCTTGGCCACGCCCCATCGGTAGCAGCCCGCGGCGCTCGCCGCATGCGACCACGCACTGGCCGACGCACGTCGACATCCTGCACGCGGTGCGCGAACGGGGAGTTTAGTCGATGCGCGCGACAGCCGCAAGACGTGCGCAGGAGACAGCGTCGATGGTCCACGTCAGGAGCGTCCGGGCGCCTGTCGCGTGCAGCGCACGGCGCGCCTCGACCGCGCGGGCCTGCGACCTGAAGAGTCCGAATACCACCGATCCGCTTCCGGTCAGTGCCGCGTGCAGTGCCCCCGCGGCCCGCAGGCGCGCGGCCAGCGCGCTGATCTCCGGGTACCGCCGGGCCACGGACGCCTCGAGGTCGTTCTTCAAGCGGCCCGGGTCGCGCCGCCAGCCCGACGGAGTCGGGACCGTCGCGCTGGAGCCCCCTTCCTGCCCATCCCGGTCCCACCAGCGATACGCGTCCGCCGTCGACACACCGAAGTCGGGAACGGCCAGCACGACCCAGTGGCGCGGCAGCGCCGGCAAACGCCGCAACCGCTCGCCACGTCCCGTCGCCCGGACCGTGCCGCCGCGCAGGAAGAACGGGACGTCGGAGCCGACCGCGGCGGCAACGTCCTCCAGCAAGCGCGGGCTCGTCGAGGGAGCCCAACGAAGTCGCAGCCCGCGCAGCGCGGAAGCCGCGTCGCTGCTCGCGCCACCCAGTCCGGCCGCGGCGGGTATTCGCTTGCGGATGACCACTGCAGCCCCGGCCGGGTCTCCGGTTCTCCCGAGAGCGCGCCAGAGGACCGCGCCGGCGGTCCAGACCAGATTGTCCCGATCGTCGGGAACCGCGGACGCCGCACAGCGTACGGTCAGCGGCCCACGTCGCTCGGCGACCGACAGCGTGTCGTGCAGCGCTATCGATTGCATGACCGTGGCCACCTCATGGAACCCGTCCGGACGCCGGCACAGCACCCGCAGGTCGAGGTTGATCTTGGCCGGCGCACGCACCCGCATGCGCCAGGATCCACCCCGCCCGCTCACGGTCTCGGAGCGGCCTCTCCCGCCGGGGTGGTCCGAGCCTCCAGGGGCGACGCACCGCGCAGTCCCGCGAGGGTTACGGGCGCGTACTGCGCAGGCACCTCAACCGCGAAGGCGGCCGGATGGAGCACCGTGTTCATGTTGACCCGCGACAGGCTCGCGGCCAGATCGGTCCCTCCCCGGGGGCCGTCCACCCGGATCCGGAAACGGCGCGGCAGCCCGCGCATGTGCTCCGAATACTCGACGGTGAGGCCGCCGCGGCGACCCGCGACAATCACCTGCCCGCCTCCCGGGTCACGCACATAGGCCGTCGTGCCGCCCTGCAATTCCACCGCCACCGACCCGTCGGGGTAGCGCCGCGCCGCAGTGGCGACCGGGGACCGCTCGAGACACCCGGTCAGCAGAGCGTGCACGTCGCTCGGCCCGAGCGCCAGGCCCGCCAGCGCATGCAGCACATCCGCCGGCCGTGCGTTGCGCACCACCTGTCGATCTCGCGGTAGCAGCAGAGTCGCCTGGTCGTCCCGCGCCACAAAGATGAATACGGGCGCGCCGAACGGAGCAAGCGCCTCGATCCGGAGCGACGCGGGACGCTCCGCCGCGGCCCGCAAGCGGGTCCGGCGCAGATTCGTGTCGCCGGACCGGCCACCAAGCACGAGGAGGAACTCCATCGTGCGGACGCCGCGGCACGGCGCCGTGACGCGTTCCCAGAGCGCGGCGTAGTCGGAAAGCGGCGTCCCCGCACCATCCGGCAACTCGATGCCGCGCCGCGCCGGGGCGCATCCGGCCGCGATCAATGCAACGCCGAACACCAAGTTGCGGAATAGGCGAAGTCCGGCGGAGGCACGAGCCGGCGCACGCCGCACGTCGTCGAAGGCCGGTGCGGGTTGCGCGACGATCGGAGCCACAGGCGACGATTGCCGGGCCATGAGCTTGCGCCGCAGAACGCCGCGAAGCGAAGTGCTGCGGCGCTGGGTCATGGAGCGGGGGGATGGGCCGAAACGCCCAGCCGGCGAGGCGTTTCGGGGCTCTATGGGTCGAGACGGCGTTGCGCGTCGTCTATCTTCCGCTCGAGCACCGCGCGATCGATCTCCTCCCCGTCTCCTTCGAGCGCGCGCCGCCACGCCTCGATGGCCTCGGCATAGCGCTCGAGCCGGTTGAGCAGGTCGCCGAGATGGTCCTGAACCACGGAGTTGCGCTGCAACTGGTCGCCGGCCGCACGCAAGGGCGGTTCCGCCAGATCCAGGCGATCGAGCTTGAAATATGCCCAGCCGAGGCTGTCGAGGTAGGAGCCGTTGTGCGGATCCGTCTCGACCGCACGGGCGATGAGCTCCACCGATTCGTCCAGACGCTCCCCCCGGTCGGCAAGCATGTAGCCGAGGTAGTTGAGCGCCTGAGCGTGCTCCGGATCCCGGTCTATCACTCTCCGGAACGCCCGCTCGGCATCCGTGAAGCGGTCGCTCTGCTCAAGCACCGCGCCGAGCAGAAACAGTATCGACGTCTCCCCCGGAAACTGCTGCTGCGCCGACTCGAGCACCAGAATGGCTTCGAGAAGCCGCTCGTGCTCGCTGTAGAAGGAGGCCAACGCCAGGTGCGCCCGCGGCACATCGCGGTTGTCCGCGAGGATATCCAGCAGCAGCCCCTCGCCTCGGTCCATGTCACCCTGCCGACCGTGCAGGTCGGCTTCGATGATGGCCAGAGTCAGGTTCCCCGGACTCGCGCTTCGAGCCCGTGCCAGCAACCGCTCGGCATCCTGGTGCCGCTCGGCATCGACATAGGCCTGTGCCAGCCGAGCCTGGAATCCGGGACTGGACGGCATCAGCGAGACGGCATCCTCGTACACCCGGGCCGCGCCCGCGGCGTCCTCCAGCCATTGGTAGGCGCGACCCAACTGATCGAGCATCTCGACCAGTATCCGATTCGGACGCATGCCGCGGGCCTGCTCGAGCACCGGAGCGAGCGCCCCGACCACGCGTTGGTACTCGTGCCGTCGTTCGAATACCTGCGCCAGCACGTGCGGTCCGCGCATCCCGTCCGGCTCCAGCTCCATCAGCCGGCGGGCCGCCGACTCGGCCGCGTCGAAGTTGCCGAGCGCGATCTCCGTCTCCGCCAGCATCTGATGGCCGACTGCGTCGCGAGGGCGCATCTCGAGAAGCCCTCCGAGCACGTCGCGCGCCAGGGTCGCCTCGCCGACCTCGAGCCACACCGCGGCCAGACGACGCCGGACTGCGGCGCTACGCGGGTTCAGGGCTACCGCGCCCCGGTAGGCCTCGGCGGCGTCGCGCCAGCGCCGGCTCTGCTCGTACAGCTCACCCAGACGGGCCAGCATGCGGTACGTCGGCCGGGTGCTCGCCACCGTTTCTTCCAACGTACGCACGGCGTCGTCGTGCCGGCCGGCCTGCTGGTAAGCCTCGGCCAGCAGCACGCTCGCCAGCGCGTAAGCGAGCTGGTCCTTGGACAGGTCTTCGAGAAGGGCAATCGCCTCGTCGGTCGCCGCGGTCCGGAGATAGAAGCGCCCCAGCATCAACTCCACCTGCAGATCCGGCACCACGACACCGCGCGCCTGCTCCAGGTGCACGATCGCCTGCTCGACGTCGTCGCGCGTGCCCTCGCGCGTACCCGCCGTCGCCGCGTAGGCCAACCCGAGTACTCGATGGGCGGACCGGTTGTCCGGCTGGCGAGCCAGCGCCTCCTCCGCGGCGGCGACCGCGTCTTCCGCGCGGCCGGCCCGCGCGAACATCGCGGCCAGCTCCGCCAGCGGCTCTCCGGCCGTCGGATCGAGTCGGGCCGCATCCCGGAACGCCTGGATGGCGCCGTCCTGGTCGTCCATCCCTTCCAGGTGCCGGCCGATCATGAAGCGGGCGTACGCCTCTGCACGCGCCGACGAGTCCGATTCCGCGGGCGCCTGCGCGGCGGCAGGCCCGGCGATCATCGTGACGAGCACCGGCAGGGCGAGAGCCAATAGGACAACGCGGGCCGCATAACACATAAGTCGCGATTCTTCCACAGGTCGGCCTTCACGACAAGATGAAGATTCTTCTTCCGGATCGCCGCGAAACGTCGTTCGGGTGTTCTGCTATAGTGAAAAACTGGACTATGGCTATAGATTCGGAGCTGTTGGAGATTCTCGCCTGCCCCGCCTGCAAGACGCCGGTCACGCTCGTGAACGAGGGAACCGGACTGCGGTGCGGCGACTGCCGTCGCGTCTTCCCCATCAAGGACGACATTCCGGTGATGCTGATTGACGAAGCCACCGTGGAGCCCTGACCCACGCCCCGGCGCGCCGCCAATGCCGCGCAGCAGGACGCCGGCCACCGCGGCGGCAGTATGGGGCATCGCCGGCTGGCCCCTGCTGCTGCTCTTCGTCTTCGCCCTGCCGCTCTCGATCGCGGTCGCGCAGATCTTCCTGACGGCCCTGGTCGTCCTCTGGCTGGCGGCTGGTGCGCCGTACGCCCTCGAGTCCCGGGCACCGGCATTCTTCCGTCCGCTGGTGGCCTATGCCGCGTGGACGCTGCTGGCAAGCGTGCCGTTCTCGCTCGCACCCGCCGCCAGCCTCGTCGAATCCAGGGAAGTCCTCCTCTTCCTGGTGGTACCGATCGTCCATGCGCTCGCACACCGCGAACGCGCCGGGACGGTCGTCACCGTGGCCCTCGCCGCAGGCATGACGGCTGCGGTCATCGGCATCGCACAGTACGCAGTCTTCGGGTACGACCATCTCGGCCAACGGCCGTCCGGGTCGCTGGGGCACTACATGACCTACGCCGGCCTGTTGATGCTACTGACCGGCGCGGCCCTCTCCCGACTCCTCTTCGAGAGGCGCGACCGGGTCTGGGCGATCGCGGCTCTCCCCACACTCGGCGCGGCACTCGTAGTCACGTTGACGCGCAGCGCGTGGATAGGGACCGCAATTGCGGCCGGCGTGGTCGTGGTCCTGCGCGACCGCCGCCTGCTCGCACTGGCGCCGGTGGCCATTGCGCTGTTCATGGCACTGGCGCCGGCCCAGGTCGTCGGTCGTGTCTACAGCATCTTCGACCTGAGCGATCCGTCCAATCGGGATCGGCTGGCGATGGTCACCGTGGCCGCCGGCATGGTGCGCGATCACCCGCTGACCGGCGTCGGTCCCGGGCTGGTGGAGACCGCCTACGGCGACTACCGCCCCGAAGGCGCGGTGAACGTCACCAACCCGCACCTGCACAACGTCCCGTTGCAGATTGCAGCCGAGCGGGGACTGCCGGGACTCGCACTCTGGGGCTGGTTTCTCGTCGCCGCAACGATGGATCTGAGCCGACGGTTCCGGAATGCGGAGTCACGCACGCACACTGTTGCCGGCCTAGCCAGCCTCGCGGCCATGCTCACGGCGGGAATGTTCGAGTACAACTTCGGCGATTCGGAGTTCCTGATGCTGCTTCTCGTCCTCGTCACCCTGCCGGCATCGGCCACGGCCGGTGCCGCGCCGCGCACCGCCTGATTCCAGGCGCGGCCGATCCGGCGCTACGCACGTCCTGTACATCATGCGCACCCCGCTCAAGTACCCTCGTCGCCGCCCCGTTTGCCTGGCACGTCGTCTCCGTCGTGCACTCGTCGGACTCCTGTTGCTTGCGCCGCTCCTGGCCGGCAAGGCCTCCGCGCAGACCGCAATCGCCTCGAGCGAGGAATCCCGGGCGCCCCGGCTAGTCGTCGGCGTCGTGGTCGACGGCGCCAGCGGCACGCCCATCGCCGCCGCAACCGTCGCCAGCGGCGGGGAGACCGTGGCGACGGACGCGGCGGGAGGGTTCTCGGTAACGCTCGCCACGAACGACACGCAGTTGCGGATCGCGGCCGACGGCTACCTGGAAACCGTCATCGCGCTGGACTCCGCGGTCGGGGGACGCGGCGCGGCGCTGGAGATCCTGCTGTTCCGGAACACGTTCGCCGAGACCGTGCAGGTGGTGTCCGCGCCAACCACCGCGCCGGAGCGCCCCTCGGCCACACCCATCGCGGCCGAGGAGGTGTTCGAGGTCGCGGGCAGTCTCGACAATATCTTCCGTACGCTGGACACGCTGCCGGGCGTGGCGTCGACCGGCGACTTCGCCAGCCGGCTCGCGGTCCGCGGGGGCACCCCGGACCAGAATCTCACGGTGATGGACGGGGTCGAGATCCACAATCCGTACCGGCTGTTCGGGCTGGTCGGCGCGTTCAATCCGGAGACCGTCGAGCGCTTCGAGCTGACCGCGGGCGGCTTCGGAGCACCGTACGGCGACCGCCTGTCGTCGCTGCTGATAGTGGACAACCGCTCCGGCGAAAGCGACTTCGGCGGATCGTCGTCGGCCAGCGTTACCGACGCCAACGTGGTGCTCGAGGGCGCGGCTGCCGGCGGAGGATCGTGGCTGCTGAGCGGGCGTCGGACCTACTACGATCTGGTCGCCGGCCTCGTCACCGACCAGAGCCTGCCCGCATTTGCGGACGTCCAGATCCAGGCGGGCTGGGAGTTCGGTCCCGGGCACCGACTGTCTCTGTTCGGCCTCACGAGCCGTGAGAACGCCGACTTCCGGTTCGACCCCGAGGACGAAGACGAGTCGGGCGACAGGGGGGCTCTCGTCTCGGAGGCGGGAAACGACCTCGGCTCGCTACGCCTCGACACGCTGCTCGGCGGGGCCGCGACGTCCCGCACCATCGTTTCGTGGTACCGGAACACCGACCTCCTGGGAGTGGATGCGACGTTCGAATCGTCGACGCGTCGGTCCAACGCGCCCGACGAGGCGACCGCGGCCGGGTCGACCAACGTCGTCTTCGACCGGAACCTGTCGGTGCGCGACCTGTCGCTGCGCCAGGAGTTCGTGTTCCCCATCTCGGTCACGCACACGCTCGACACCGGCGTTGAATTGCACCGGCTCGCCTCGGCCGCCCGCCTCTCCATCACCGGGGACCGGAACGAGACGGTCGCCAATCCCACCAGCGCGCGGGGCGGAACGGGTCTGCCGGACAACCTCGACTCGTCGCTCGACGGCACGCGCGGCGGGGCCTGGATCCAGGACCGCTACACCATTACCCCACGACTGTCGGTCGAGCCGGGCCTGCGGCTCGACTGGAGCACCGTCAACGGCGATGCCCTCCTGTCGCCCCGCTTCGCGGCCACGCTGGCACTCGGATGGGAGAGCCGTCTGCGGGTCGCGGGCGGCCTCTACACGCAGAGCCCGGGCTACGAGAAGCTCATCCAGTCGGACTACTTCTTCGACCTCTCGCCGGCCGTCGTCGCCAATCTGCGCCACGAGCGCGCGACGCACCTGGTCACCGGTTTCGAAAAGGACCTCGGCGCCGACACGCTGTTTCGCGTGGAGGGGTACTACAAGACCTTCGCGGGCCTCATCGTCGGTGGTCTCGAATCGGAGGCGGAACGGCGTGCCCGGGTGGAACGCTACGACTTTCCCGCGGAGCTGCGGGACAGCGTCCCGACGGCGGCGCGGATCACCAGTGCTCCGGTCAACGGCGGCAGCGGCACGGCGTACGGCGTCGACGCCTACCTCGTCCGCAGCGATCCGGCGGCACGGCTCGGGGGGTGGCTATCCTACGCCTGGGGCCGCGCGGACCGCGAGACCTACGGTCTGCGCTATCCGTTCGAGTACGACCGCCGCCACGCATTCAACGCGGTCGGCCGCTACCGGCTCGGCGACCGCTGGAGCATCGCGGCCACCGCGCAAGTGGCCACGGGTTTCCCCTATACCCCCGCCGTCGGCTTGCGGGTGGCAGCCGACGAGGACGCGCGCGGCCGGCGCGTGCCGGCCCGCGATGCGGCCGGCGCGCTCGTCTACTCCGTCGACCTCGGCGGTCTCGATAGCCTGCAGCGGGGACGCCTGCCCCACTACGCCCGCGTGGACCTCCGCATTGCCCATCAGCCCGGCGGTCCTTCCGGCCGCTGGTCCTGGTACATCGAGGTGATCAACCTGCTGAATCGCGACAACCCGGTGGAGCTGGAGAACAGCCTCGCTCACGACCCCGACCGCGCGATGCCGCGCATCGTCGAGAGCCCTACCGCCGGCTTCCCGATCATTCCGTCGTTCGGCGTCCGCGTGCGGTTCTGAACGACCGACCGCGAGAACCGCGAAGGACCGTCAGTGGCGGAAGTGACGGCGACCGGCGAAGACCATCGCCAGGCCGTGTTCGTCCGCGGCGGCGATGACCTCCGCGTCTCGCTTCGAGCCGCCCGGCTGCACGATGGCTGTCGCGCCCGCCGCGGCGATCGCGTCGAGCCCGTCCCGGAACGGAAAGAAGGCGTCGGACGCCACGACCGTGCCGGCCAGTCCGTCGCCGGCCTTCATCTTTGCCACGTTGACCGCGTCGACCCGGCTCATCTGCCCGGCCCCGACGGCCGCGATACGGTCGGCCCGCGCGAAGAGGATGGTGTTCGACTTGACGTGCGCGCATACCCTCCAGGCGAACCGCAGCGCCTTCCATTCGTCGTCCGTCGGCTGACGCCGGGTGACGACCTGGAGCACGGTGCCGGGAGCAGCCTCGGCCCCGGCCGCCCACGGCTCCGCGCACTCGACGACCCGGTCGCGCTCCTGCACGAGCCACGCGCCCAGAATGGAACGAACGTCGCGCCGCGCCGCGTCTCCGCCCCCGGCGAAGTCGGCCACCACGAGACGCAGGTTCTTCTTGGCGGCCAGAATCTCGCGGGCCTCGTCCTCGACGCCGGGCGCCACTACACACTCGATGAACGTCTCCGCGATCGCGCCGGCGGTCCCGGCGTCGAGCGCTCGATTCAGCCCGACGATGCCGCCGAACGCCGACAGCGGATCCACCTCGCGGGCCTTCACGTAGGCCTCGCGCGTCGCGGGCGCGGTCGCGACGCCGCACGGATTGGTGTGCTTGATGACGGCGGCCGCCGGCTCGTCGAACTCCAGCACCAGCCGCGCCGCGGCATCGAGATCCAGCAGGTTGGTGAACGACAGGGCCTTACCCTGCAGGACACGTGCCCGCCCGAAGCCCCAGGCGCCGTCCGAGTACAGCGCCGCGGGCTGGTGGGGGTTCTCGCCGTAACGCAGGTCCCGCACCTTTGCAGCCTCCACCGAGAGGTGGTCGGGTGCGATTCCCGTCAGGGCAAACGGCGTGCGCGTGAAGTCGGAAGCGGAGGTATCGACGGCGTCCAGGGCCGCGGCGATGGTTGCATCGTACTCCGCCGTGTGCGCGAACGCCTTGCGCGCGAGCTCGAAGCGCAATCGCCGATCCGGACCGCCGCTCGCATCGAGCGCCGCGAGGACGCGGTCGTAATCCGCCGGGTCCACCACCACCAGGACGTCACTGAAGCTCTTCGCGGCGGCGCGCACCATGCTCGGGCCGCCGATATCGATCTGCTCGATCAGCTCGTCGAAGGTCGCCTGCGACGCCGCCGTCCGCGCGAACGGATACAGATTCACGACAACGAGATCTATGGGGCGGATGCCCTGCGTGCGAATCGCCTCCAGGTCGTCCGGCCGGGAGCGGCGGGCGAGTATTCCGCCGTGCACGGCCGGATGCAGGGTCTTGACCCGTCCGTCCATCATCTCGGGAAACCCGGTCACGTCCGACACCGCCGCAACGGGCAGTCCGGCCTCTGCCAGCGCCCGCGCGGTACCGCCGGTGGACACCAGCTCGACGCCGCGCGCCACCAGGGCGCGGCCGAGGTCGACGAGATTCGTCTTGTCCGAAACACTCAGCAGAGCACGCATCAATCCGACGTTTTCCCGGCCACCGCAAGCACGCACCACACGAGCGGCAGCCAGAGCTCGCGGGCAAAGGGAAACGGCCGATCGTCTATCAGCACCTCGCACTCGCCGGCACGATCCACGAGTTGGAACAGCGCATGGAGCCGCGCGGCATCATCCGGATGGAACCGGGCGCGGTGCCGAAGGGTCTCACCGGAGCCGGTGGTGCGGTACTCCGCCGCCGCGCGTGCGAGCTCCAGCGCCCGTTCGCCCGCGGGTCCGTCGAAAGGCCGAAAACTGAGCGTGATCGAAAAGGGCCGCTCCTCGGGTCCGAAAAGCGCGTCCCGCAGGTCGGGATCGAGCGCCGCCAACTCCTCGGGCGTCGGCTCCTCGGGCACATCGGCATATGGCCAGAACGAATCGCTCGGCCGATGTTGCGGTGGCTCGCCGGGAGTGTGCCCGGTGGGAATCCGACTGTCGCTCATGGCGGGAGTGGCCGCGATGGTATGCTGAACTGCCGGGCTCCGGCAAGCCGCACGGATCGTGCGCGGGCTGCGCGCCCCTTCCCCGATGCCGTCCCATCCGCGCCTCATTCCGTCCATCGAGCAGTTGCGACAGCGCCCGGTGGTGCAGCGCCTCGAGGCCCGGTACGGCCGCGAGACCACCGTGCAGGGGCTGCGCGACGAGGCAGCGGCGCTCCGGCAGCGGCTCGCCAACGACACGGCGGAGGTGCGCGACGCCGCGGATGCGGCCGAGCGAATCGAAGCGGGACTGGCCGCGCGGCTCGCCGCCGCGCTTTCTCCCTCGCTCAGGTCGGTAATCAACGCCACGGGCGTCATCGTCCACACCAATCTCGGTCGGGCTCCGCTCGGCCCAACCGCCATCCACCGGGTCGCAGCGTTGGCCGGCGGCTACACGAATCTCGAGTACGACCTGTCGGAAGGACGTCGCGGCTCGCGGGCGGTGCACGCATCCACGCTCGTTACGCGCCTGACCGGCGCCGAGGCCGCCGTGGTGGTCAACAACAACGCGGCCGCCGTGCTGCTGACGCTGGCCGCGCTGGCGGCGGGACGCGAGGTGATCATCTCGCGCGGCGAGCTGGTCGAGATTGGGGGCGGTTTCCGTGTGCCGGACGTGCTGAGGCAGTCCGGCGCGATTCTCCGCGAGGTCGGCACCACCAACCGGACCCGGGCCGCCGACTATGCCGCGGCCATCGGCGACCGCACGGCGATCCTGTTGCGCGTCCACCCTTCGAACTTCCGGATCGAAGGCTTCACGGAACGGCCGTCCCTGGCGGAGATCGTCCGTGTCGGCGAGGGCCCCCACATCCCGGTGGTGGAGGATCTCGGCAGCGGCTGCCTGAAGGCCGTGAATGGGATCGAAGGTGAGCCGACAGTGGGCGAGAGCATCGCGGCCGGCGTCGCGGTCTGCACTTTCAGCGGCGACAAGCTGCTGGGCGGGCCGCAGGCCGGCGTCATAGCCGGCCGGCGCGCGGAGCTCGACCGCATCCGGACGCATCCGCTCATGCGCGCCCTGCGGGTGGACAAGCTGGCCTACGCGGCGCTCGAGGCGACGCTGCACGATCACGCCACTGGGCGCGCGGGCGAGGCCGTCCCCGTGCTGCGGATGATCGAGACGCCGGTGGCGCGCATCGAGGCGCGCGCTGCGGCCCTGCGGTCGCGTCTCGCGGACACCAACGGCGTGACCGTCTCGGTGACGGCCACCGAGGCGACGATCGGCGGAGGGAGCACGCCCGGTGTCACGCTGCCGAGCCGAGCCCTCGCCATCGAAGCGGCGGGCCGTTCCGCCACCGCGTTCGCCACGGTTCTGCGCGCCGGCTCCCCGCCCGTAATCGGGCGCATCACCGAAAACCGATTCCTGCTGGATCTGCGGACGGTGGATCCGACCGAGGACGACGAACTCGCGGAAGCCATCGTCGGCGCCTCGCGTGCGCCGCAAGCTCCCGAGTGACATCGGGGTCTCGCGTGCGGTCGATTCACACCGGCGATGGCCGTCAGGACCGCACGGGAGCATCCGGTCCGACGGCACGCCGCGGGCAGGCGTCGCAGCGCAACGACCGACCCTCGGAATCGACCACGTCCGGACCGCCGCACGAACCCCGCAGGCAGGGGTACTTGAACAGCAGCCCGACCGCCATGATGAGCATGACGCCCGCGATCAGCCCCGCGCTCAGGAGAAACAGGGCCATCTCGTCCTCCCAACGTTCAACGGATCGCGCTCCACTGCAATTCGTCCGGCGCCGCCGCGCGAATCGCCTCGTCGTATCATCGTGCCGCGCGTCGGCGGCCATGTCAATCGCCACTCCCCCGTGCGCGTAGCGCGACGGTGAACGCAGCCGTCTCGCGCTCGACGAGCCGGCCCGTGCCGTCGTCGGTGACGAACAGCGCGGCCCAGTCCTGCGCTACCGCCAAAGCGTAGCCTTCCTCGGGACCGAGCACGTTCAGCGCGGTGGAGCGGGCGTCGGCGAGGCTGCACCGTTCCGCAATGACGCTCACCGCCCGCAGCCCGTGCGTCACCGGACGGCCGGTGCGCGGATCGATGGTGTGAGACACGCGGGCGCCGTCCAGATCGTAGAAGTTGCGGTAGTCGCCGGACGTGGCCAGCGCGGCATCCGTCAGGGGCACGATGCGCTGGACCGTAGCGAGGTCCGGGGCCGGGCGCTCGATGGCCACGCGCCACGGCTCCCCAAGCTCGTTCGTGCCGCCAGCGCGGAGCTCGCCGCCAATCTCCACCAGATAGTCGCCGAATCCACGCTCGGCCAGCAGCGTTGCCACCGCGTCGACGGCGTAGCCCTTGGCGATGGCCGACAGGTCCACCGTCACGTTCACGCGCCTCTTCCGCAGTGTCGAGGCGACGAGATCCACCTCCAGCAGGTC
The DNA here is from genome assembly GCA_958296065.1 of Vicinamibacterales bacterium. Taxonomy (GTDB): domain Bacteria; phylum Acidobacteriota; class Vicinamibacteria; order Vicinamibacterales; family UBA8438; genus WTFV01. The sequence goes on from CATQHX010000025.1 coordinate 184,301, forward strand.
GGCGCCGACCCGCGCACGGAGTGCAGCAAGCGACGCCTGGTCCGGGGCCTCCGGCGCTCGCCCCGGAGAGCCGAACCCCCACGCGTCCACCAGCGGCCCGACTGTCACGTCGAACCCGCCCCCGCTGGCCCAACTGACGGACAGGGCGTCGGCGACGACCCCGAGCGTCTCCCGGGACATCGGTTGCGGCTCGGTCGTGTCGGCCCGATTGAAACGCGAGAGCTCCGACTCGGGACGGTAGTGGGACATCCGGCCCTCGATCCGCTCGAGAACCCCCTGTACCTCCGCCTCGACGGCGGCCTGGTCGCGCCGAGGTTCGGGCGGTGCGGCGGCCGGGGGCACGTGCGCCTCCGGACGTGCGCGCACCTCGACTAGACCGCGGCCGGAGACGACGGTGACGGTAAACGTCGTCCCCATCGTCGTGCCGGTGAAGGCCCAACGGTAAGGACCCGCAGACTCCGGCGGCGCCGGTTCCGCGCAACCGACCGCGACGAGCGCAACCAGGACCGACGCTCCCAGCGCCGGGCCGCGCCGTCGCCACGAACGGCGGCTCACAGTCCTTTGCACCGTCCTTCGCCGTGCAAGGTCGACTCCGACGCGGGGCGCACCCAGCGCGCACCAGGCTCGGTGAGACGTTGCCCAGGAACTACCCGAAATCGTCGAACAGGATGTTGTCGCGCTCGACGCCGAGGCCGTCGAGCATGTCCATGCACGCCTTGAGCATCATGGGCGGGCCGCACAGGTAGTATTCCACGTCCTCCGGCGCCGGGTGGTCCTTCAGGTAATTGTCGTAGAGAACCTGGTGAATGAACCCGGTCATTCCCGTCCACTCGTCCTCCGGCAGCGGCTCCGACAGCGCAAGATGCCACTCGAAGTTCGAATGGGCAGCCGCGATGCCGTCGAAGTCCTCGATGTAGAACGCCTCGCGCAGGCTGCGGGCGCCGTACCAGAAGCTGACCTTGCGGTCGGTCCCCACGCGGCGGAACTGGTCGAAGATGTGCGAGCGCATCGGCGCCATTCCCGCCCCGCCGCCGACGAATACCATCTCGGCCGGGGTCTCCTTCGCGAAGAACTCGCCGAACGGGCCGGAGATGGTCACCTCGTTGCCCGGCTTCAGGCTGAAGATGTAGCTGGTCATCTTGCCCGGAGGCGTTCCCTCGGGCGCCCGGGGCGGCGGCGAGGCAATCCGTACGTTGAGCAGGATGACGCCCTTCTCCTCCGGGTAGTTCGCCATCGAGTAGGCGCGCGTCACCGGCTCGTCGAGCACCGCCGTGTAGCGCCAGAGGTTGAACTTGTCCCAGTCCGCACGGTAATCCTCCTCGACGTCGAAGAGGTCGTAATCGTAGGTGCCCGGCGGCGCCTCGATCTGGATGTAGCCGCCAGCCCGGAAAGGCACCTCCTCGCCCTCCGGCAGCTCCAGGATCAGCTCCTTGATGAACGTGGCGACGTTGTGGTTCGAGCGCACCCGGCAGCGCCACTGGCGGATGTCGAACACCTCCGCCGGCAACTCGATGGCCATGTCCTGCTTCACCTTGACCTGGCAGGACAGGCGCACCCCCTCGCGTTCCTCACCGCGGCTCAGGTGGCTCCGCTCGGTCGGCAGCACTGCGCCGCCACCGTCGCACACCGTCACCTTGCAGACGCCGCAGCTCCCCTTGCCTCCGCAGGCCGACGGTATGAACAGCCGGCTGTCGGCCAGGGTGCCCAGCAGAGTCCCGCCGGCGGCGGTGCGCAGCGACTTGTCCGGGTCGCCGTTGACCGCGATCGTCACCTCGCCGGTGGCGACGAGTTGCCGGCGGGTAGCCATCAGCAGACCGACCAGCGACACGATCACGAACGTGAACATCGCGACGCCGAGGGTGACGGTGACCATCTGAAACTGCCCCTCTAGAGCTGCACCCCGGCGAAGGCCATGAAGCCGAGCGCCATCAGCCCCACCAGCATGAACGTCAGCCCGAGCCCCCGCAACCCCTCCGGCGGATTCGAGTAGCGCAGCCGTTCGCGGATCCCGGCCAGGGCAATCACCGCCAGCGCCCACCCGATGCCCGAGCCGAGACCGAACACCGCGCTCTCGGCCAGCGTGTAGCTGCGCTCCACCATGAAGAGCGAGGCGCCCAGGATGGCGCAGTTGACGGCGATGAGCGGCAGAAAGATCCCCAGGGCGGCGTGCAGCGGCGGCGCGAACCGGTCGAGCACCATCTCGACGATCTGCACCATCGCCGCAATGGTGCCGATGTAGGAGAGGAAGCCGAGAAACGACAGGTCGTAGGCCGCCAGCGATGGATGGAGCCACCCCATCGCGCCCGGGCTCAGCAGGTGCGCGTAAATCAGGTTGTTCATCGGCACCGTGATCGTCAGCACGAAGATGACGGCGCCGCCGAGGCCGATGGCGGTGCTCACCTGCCGTGAGACGGCCAGGAACGAGCACATGCCGAGAAAGAACGCGAGGGCCATGTTCTCGACGAAGATGGCCTTGACCGCCAAGCTCAGGTAGTGCTCCAGCATCAGTCGGCCTCCACCTGATCGGTCTTCCAGCTCCGCAGCGCCCAGATCAGGAACCCGATGATGAAGAAGGCGGCCGGCGACAGCACCATCAAACCGTTCGGGGCGTACCAGCCTGCCTCGCTCGCGAGCGGGAGCACGGTCGTCCCGAACACGGTCCCCGAGCCGAGCAGCTCCCGCACGAACGCCGTGATCATCAGGATGGCGCCGTAGCCCAGTCCGTTGCCGAGCCCGTCGATCAGGCTCATGCCGGGCGGGTTCTGCATCGCATAGGCCTCGGCCCGCCCCATGATGATGCAGTTGGTGATGATCAGGCCGACGAAGACGGTGAGCTGCTTCGACAGCTCGAACAGGTACGCCTTCAGGACCTGGTCGACCACGATCACCAGCGAGGCGATGATCGTCAGTTGCACGATGATGCGGATGCTCGTCGGGATCTGGTTCCGGAGGGCGCTGACGAAGAAATTCGACGACATGGTCACGACAACCACCGCCGCGCTCATCACCAGGGCCGTGTCCATGCGGGTGGTCACGGCCAGGGCCGAGCAGATGCCGAGTACCTGCAGGGCGATCGGGTTGTTGTTGAACAGCGGATCGATCAGCGCGTCGCGCGTCTTCGCCATCAGCCGTCCCTCCGCGTCCGGAGCGCCTCCAGATAAGGACCGAAGCCCTGCTCGTCGAGCCAGAAACGCAGCATGTTGGTCACGCCGCGGCTGGTCATCGTGGCGCCGGCGAGGCCGTCCACCCGGTACGGGTCGTCCGCGGGCGGCCCGGCCAGCCCCTTGATCACCTCGATGGCCGGCGCGCCGTCGGGGCCGAACGCCTTGCGGCCGTCCCACAGGCTCTTCCAGCGCGGGTTGTCCACCTCGCCCCCGAGGCCCGGCGTCTCCTTGTGCTCGTAGTAGGTCAGTCCGCGGATGGTGTCCAGGTCGGCGTCCAGGGCCACGAAGCCGTAGAGGATGCCCCACAGGCCGAGCCCGTGGACCGGCAGCACCACCAGGTCGAGCTCGCCGCCGTCGTCGCGCAGCTCGTAGACGAGTGCCTGGTCCGCCACCCGCTGCAGCCCGGCGTTGTTGGGCGGGGCCGCCTCGCTCCTGTCCGGATCCGCCGCCGCGGCGCGGGGGTCGAAGCCTGCCGGATCGACTTCGGTGGCGGCGCCGGTCTCCCGGTCGATGACCACCTGCCGGATGGGTGCGAAGCGAGCCTCGATCTCGTCCGGCTCGAGCGACTCGTCGGGGGCGGCGAGGCCCGCTGCCACCAGCACGTTGCGCTGCATGTCCAGGGTCTGGTTGATGACCTGCCGCTCGCGCAGGGCCACCGCCGACGACGACACCACGATGGCGCACGCCACGCAGACGACAGCCGCGAATCCCAGGTTGTAGAGGACGCTACCCTGCATAGCGCATCCTCCGCCGCCGCACGTTCATCTGGATCGCGACGTAGTCGATGAGCGGCGCGAACAGGTTCATGAACAGAATGGCGAGCATCATGCCCTCAGGATATGCCGGGTTGACGACGCGGATGAGCACGGTGAGCACGCCTATCAGAAAACCGTAGACGTAGTGGCCGCCGGGCACCGACGGCGCCGATACCGGGTCGGTGGCCATGTACACGGTGCCGAACGCCCAGCCGCCGATGACGAGGTGCCAGGCCGGGCTCACGTCGAAGAACGGGTTCGTCGCGGACCCAATCGCGTTCAACCCCGCCGCCATCGCCAGGGTGCCGACGGTGACGCTCAGCATGATGCGCCAGGAGCCCACGCCCGTCCCGATGAGCAATGCGGCGCCGGCGAGGCAGGCCAGCACCGAGGTCTCCCCCAGCGAGCCGGGCACGAAGCCCACCAGCGCGCGCCACCAGTCGAGGTCGGCGGCCATCGCCGCCGTCCCCCCGAGGGTGGCGTCGGCCAGGGCCGTCGCCCCGCTGACCGCGTCGGTCGCCGTGTCGGCCGCGATCCAGACCGCGTCTCCCGACAATTCGGCCGGGTAGGCGAAGAAGACGAAGGCGCGCGCCACCAGCGCCGGGTTCAGCACGTTCATCCCCGTCCCGCCGAAGATCTCCTTGCCGACGACGATGCCGAACGAGATGCCCAGCGCCACCTGCCACAGCGGCACGGTAGGCGGCAGGACCAGTGGAAACAGCATGCCGGTGACGAGAAAGCCCTCGTTCAGCTCGTGCTTCCGCACCACCGCGAACAGCAGTTCCCAGAGACCGCCCACCGCGAAGGTGACGATCAGGATCGGCAGGTAGTAGAGGCCGCCGTGCACCAGGCAGCTCACGAGGTCGTCCGGCGCGAAACCGATGCCGAGGGCCTCCATGACGCCGGTCTGCCAGCTCGCGAGCGGAGCCGCGCCGGCCGCGATGGCAAGGTTCGCCTGGTAACCGGTGTTGTGCAGCGCCATCCAGATGCACCCGGCAAGCGCGATGACCACGGTGATCATCATCCGCTTCAGGTCCATCCCGTCACGAACGTGCGACGGACCGGCGGTGACCTGCCCCGGGGTATAGAGAAAGCTGTCCTGAGCTTCCCAGAGCGGGTAGAGACGCTCGAGCTTGCCGCCCGGCTCGAAGTGATGCGCCTGCGAGTCGAGCAGGCGCCGCAGGAACTTCATGGCGCGATCTACGCTCGCGGTTTCTCGCCACCACCGCGTATGCGAGCTTGTGATTTTTTTCTCAAGCGAGGTGCCAAAAAAAGACGGGGATCCGCCCCCGAGCTTTCGACCATCGTACCGCCGACCCCGCCGCAAGTCAATCGAGCGCGATGGTCAGCCTTCCGTCCGCAGCGTGTCCAGCACATGGCGCAGGTGCGGTCCGAAGTCGGTCTTGCCGGGATCGACGAACGTGCAGAGCGCGACGTCTTCCTCGTCCAGCTCGAGGCAACCGAGCTCCTCGGCACGCTCGACGTCGTGCATGACCAGGGCGCGCAGCATCGGCGTAGGCAGCAAGTCCATCGGCACCACCCGCTCGTACATCCCGATGGGGACGATCGCACGCGGGGATCCATGCGTAGTGGTCGTCATCGCGAAGCGGCGGCCCGGCATCAGCTTCGATGCGAAAGAGCGCACGGTCGAGAAGGTCTCGAAGCCGGGCCCGAGCCAGCCGAGGAACTCGCGGCCGCGTCCCTCCGCCAGCACCGATACCTGCTGGTGATAACGGCCGAGGTAGCCGTGGACCTCTCCCATCGCGGTGCGCCCGGAGAGCACCGACCCGGAGACGACGCGATGCTCCGCCGCGCCGTCGACCTCCCCGCTCACCAACTCCACCGTGGACGCCCCTGTGCGGGTCCGCAGCAGACGCGGCCGCCCCACCGGCGGCCCTCCGAGCGCCACGACCCGGGAGGCGTCGAGCACCCCGGTCTCGAACAGCCGCCCGGTCGCAATGACGTCCTGCACGCCGATGTGCCAGACCACCTTGCCGCGGCCGACGGGATCGAGCGTATGGATGTGCACGCCGACGGTCCCGGCCGGATGCACGCCATCGAAAACCTCGTGACGGATCTGGTTGCTCGCCGTCGGCGGCGGGTTGATTCGCTGGCCCGGTCCCGTGCAGACGAAGACCGGTCCGCCGGTCAAGCGCGCCAGGGCCTCGAGTCCCCGCTCGAAGGGACCCTCGCGGCCTTCGAGGATGAGGTCCACGCCGGGCGCCAGGGGGTTGGTGTCGATGGCGGTCACGAAAATCGAGTGCGGTCGCGTCGCCGGATCGGCCACCCGGCCGTGGGGGCGTGCGCGCAACGCCGTCCATTGCCCCGACTCCAGGAGCACGTCCCGGACCTCGGTCTCCGTCATGCCGCTCGGATGACGCCCCGACCACGAGCGGAAATCCGCCGTCTCGGGAGCCCGACCCTCGCGTTCCGCCCTGCTCTGCTCGATAATCACCGACTGCAACGCGCGCCGGGCGCCGCGATTGATGGCGCGGACGGTCCCGGCGGCCGGCGCGGTGTAGCGCACCCCCGGCATCGTCTTGTCCTCGAACAGAAGCTGGCCGCGGGCAACCGCATCGCCCACCGCGACGTGCATCGTGGGCCGGAGACCGACGTAGTCGGCCGCCACGAGCGCCACATGACGCACCGGGCGCCCGTCCTCGACCGCTCCCGACGGCTCCCCCGCGATGGGGAGCTCCAAGCCACGGGTAATCCTGTGATGGTTCATGTCTGAAACCCTTCAAGAATACCGCGAACCGCTCCCACCATCCCCGTGCCGGTAAGATGAAGCCGGCAATGACCATCGGGCAAGGGACACGTCCGACGTTCGCATGGCGGGGCACACTCGTAGCGATACTCTGCGCGATGCTGCTGGGAACCGGGCTGACCGCCTGGTGGACGGCGACGGATCGCGCACCGATCACCGGCGACGAACCGCACTATCTGATCATCGCCGCCAGCCTCCTGCGGGATCGCGATCTCGACGTTCGCAACAACTACGAGCAGAATGCCCGCACCAGAGAGGTCTCAGGCCCCATCAGACCGCACGCCTGGCGGGTGGGGGACGGCCTGCGCTCGTTCCACGCACCGGGGCTGGGGCTGTTGCTCGCGATTCCGTTCGGCATCGGCGGCGTAATCGGCGCGCGCGTTGCGCTCGCCCTGCTCGTGGCAGGAGTGCTCGGATGGACCGTCTGGATCTGGAGCCGGGGCCGGCTCACGCCGGCCGACACGGCGCTGGCTACCGCGGGTCTGACGCTTTCGGTACCCGTGATCGCCGGAGGCGGGTTCCTCTACCCGGACCTGCTCGGTGGCGCGCTCGTCGCAGCAGTAACGGTCCGGCTGCTTGGACCGCCCCTGCGCTCCCCCGCGGGGTGGATCGCCCTGCTCGCAACGCTCGGGCTCCTCTGCGCACTGCACCCGAAGAACGTCGCTGCCGCCGCGCTGCTTGCAGGTCTTGCCCTCTGGCGAAGCCGGAATGAACAGGCGTCCAGCGCCGTCCCCCGCACGAAATCCGGCAACGACACCCGGAAGCGGGCGCTGTTGGCGATCGCCGCGGGACTCGCCGTGCTCGGCGCAACGCTCGTCGTGACGTGGATTCTCGCTGACTTCGCCGGGATCTTCGTCCGGCGGCTCACCACCGAACTCGGCGCCCCGCCGGAGAAGGCCCTGCGCGTGTTCCTGGGTCTTCATCTCGACCAGGCGCAGGGAATGTTCTTCCAGCAGCCGCTGCTGCTGCCGGGGCTCGTGGGACTGGGTTGGATGATCCGGCAGCGTCACCCGTTCACCCTTCCATGGCTGGCAATCTATCTCTCACTGCTGGTGCCGACGGCCCTGCATACTTATAGCGAGTACGGCGGCGCGGCTCCGTCGGGTCGCTTCGGCTGGACGGCGATGTGGCTCTGGCTCGTTCCCCTCGGCATCTGGCTCGACGCGCGGGGCACGGCTTCCCGGTACCTGCGTTCCACCGTGATGTGCGGACTCGCGTACCAGGCAACGCTGGCGGTCCGCTGGCTGCCGGACCCAGCCGTTCTCCATTCGAGGATCAACGATCTGGTCTGGGACCGCACGTCGCTGTTTCCGGTGCCGGTCCGCTACTCGCTGCCGCACTTCTACGGCGCCAGTCTCGACTATCTTCCCAATGCCGTCTGGACGCTTGCGGCGCTGCTCCTCGTCGCCACCGGCATCCTCCTGACGTCACCCGGTGCGCGCCGTCCACTGCGCCGCGCATGGACGGCCGCTGCGGTCGCAGCAGCGATGCTGTTGCCGGTAGAGCCCACCGCGGACCCCATGTCGGACGCCGACGAGGAACGCGAGCGGGCGCTCGATCTGTCCCTGCGGAGCATCATCGCGCGCCGTTTCGAAGCGGAACGCATGACACCCATGTCCACCGCCGCGGAAACGACCCGCCAGGATCCGGCCGCGAGCGCTGGAGCGGTACGCGCGGCGACTTACGCCTCGCCAGGTGGACCGGTGGTCTTCGGTCCTTACCTCGATCTCGATCCCGGCCGGTACCGCGTCGTGGCGGCGCTCCGGCTCGACGCCTTCGCAACCGGGCGTGTAGCGCGCTTCGAAGTGTCCCGAAACCGTGCGCGCACCACAATCGCCACCCTGAACATTCCGGCATCGCACCTGCGAGACGATGGGGGATGGTCGCTGGCTGCGATCACCTTCGAGATCGCGGAAGCCGTCCGAGACGTGGAATTCCGAATATTCGCGACCCCGGGGGTCGATCTGCTGATCGATTACGTCGAGCTGACGCCCGTATTGCCGCACCCCGAAGCCCCGACGCCCGCCGTCATGACCGAGTTGCCGCCGGCCCCGTGAGGTAGCGCAGAGCAATGTTCGAACGCACCGTGAGCGCCGAGGATCTCGCCTACCTGAAGCGAGCGCGCGAAGAAGCGGATCGCGCCTACAACGAAGCCCTTACGGTGCTCGATGGGACGCTCCCGAAACGGCCGGTGCTGCCGCGCCCGCCTGCGGGGGACAACGATTCATTCGACGCGTTGCATGCCGGTCGGCAACTGGACACGGACGAGAGTCCGACTCCCGATGCCGGCTTGCGGGGACGACTGCGCGCCGTGGTGTGGCGCATCATCGGCCCCATCGTGAAGCGTCAGCAGCACTTCAATACGCTGGTGGTGGAACACCTCGAGCGGGCCGCAGCAGCCGAGGCGGCACAGCGGCGCGCGGCGGATGCCATCGTCCGCGCCCTGGACGGACATCTTCAGGCCGTGGCCACGTTCCACTCCCGGCTCATCCAGTACCTGCAGCACATCACGCCGTACGTCGACACCAAGGACCGGGAAGCTTCGGGGTTGGCGCGGCGGATCACGGAAGACGTGGCGGAGCGGACCGACGCCCTCGACCAACGCCAGCAGACACTGGCCGGGCTCGATACCACGGTGGCCCACCTGCAACACGAGGTGCTCGCCATCCGCAGTGCCGGCGCGCGGGGGGCGGCATCCGCGACGCCCGCCGCGGATTCACCACCCGCCACCAACTCCAACGCCGACGCCGCACGGTCCCCCGCGGATTCGCCGCCCGCGGCCGCCACCGACGCCGCGCCACCTACCGGCCGCGAGGATATCGACGCCTCCGTGGACGCTTATTCCTACGTCGGCTTCGAGGACCGCTATCGGGGCGCGTGGGAGGCCATCCGTGACCGCCAGCGCGAGTACGTGCCGCTCTTCGAAGGCGCGTCCGACGTGCTCGACGTCGGCTGCGGGCGGGGAGAGTTTCTCGACCTGCTGCGCGACGCAGGAATCGCGGCGCGCGGCGTCGACGCCAACCCGGCGATGGTCGCGGCGTGCCGCAGCAGGGGGCTGGAAGCAGCAACCGGCGATGCCCTCGCGTTTCTTGAAGCGCTGCCGGACGGCGCCCTCGGCGGGCTGTTCTCCGCGCAGGTCGTGGAGCACCTTCCGCCGGACACGCTCGTCCGGCTGGTTCGGGTGGCGTGGCGCAAGCTGAGGCCCGGCTCCACCATCGCGATAGAGACGATAAACCCGTCCTGCTGGCTTGCTTTCTTCGAGACGTACCTGCGCGACATCACGCACATCAAGCCCCTGCATCCCGAGACGTTGCGCTACCTGCTCGCCGCGTCCGGATTTCACGGTCCATCGATACGCTTCCAGTCGCCAGTCTCGGAGGCGGACCGCCTGCGGCGGCTTCCGGTCCCGGATCCTGCCGCCGGAGCGCCCGTGGACGCCCGGCTCGTTGCCTGCCTGAGTGCGGCGAACCACAACGTGGACCGCCTCAACAGCCTTCTGTTCTCCAGCATGGACTACGCGGTCGTCGCCACCCGACCGTGATCGTTTGGTACCATGGGCCACCGCGTGTCCAAGCTCATCATCCAGATTCCCTGCCTGAACGAAGCCGAGACGCTGCCCGCGACGCTGGCCGATCTGCCGCGCGAAATCGCGGGTATCGACACCATCGAATGGCTGGTAATCGACGACGGCTCCGACGATGCGACGGCAAGCGTGGCACGCGGACACGGCGTGGACCACGTCATCCGGTTCCGCGCCCACAAGGGACTCGCGGCGGCGTTCATGGCGGGGCTCGATGCAGCGGTCCGGCTCGGCGCCGACTACATCGTCAACACCGACGCCGACAACCAGTACGCCGGGGCGGACGTCGCCGCGCTGGTGCGACCGCTGCTGGATGGCACCGCCGACATCGTCATCGGGGACCGAAATGTCGCGACCCTGCGGCGGATGCCACTGCTCAAGCGCTGGCTGCAGCGCCTCGGAAGCTGGGTGGTGCGGCAGGTCTCGAACACGCGCGTCCCCGACGCAACCAGCGGCTTCCGGGCCTACACGCGCGAGGCGGCGCTGCGCCAGACGGTGGTGTCGGACTTCTCGTACACCCTGGAGACGATCATCCAGGCGGGCCGCAAGCGGATGGCGGTAGCCCACGTTCCAGTGGCCACCAACGACAGCACGCGGCCCTCGCGGCTGTTCGACAGCGTCTTCACCTACGTCCGCAAGTCGGCGGCCACCATCGTGCGCATCTATACCCTGTACGAGCCCCTCACCGTGTTCACGGCGGCCGGGCTGACGCTTGTCGCCGGCGGGTTCGGCATTTCGTTACGTTTCCTGTACTTCTACATCCACGGCGCTGGGTCAGGGCACGTGCAATCACTCATCCTGTCGGCCGTGCTGCTGATCGTCGGCTTCCAGGTGCTGTTGATCGGGCTGCTGGCCGACGTTCTGTCCGCCAACCGCAAGCTGACCGAGGAGCTGCTGTACCGAGTCCGTTCGCTTGAGGCGGACGGGGTCTCTGTAACCGGACCAGCGCGGGAGAAACCGGTTTCCGAGGCGCTCGACGGGCGGCCGGCGGCGGCCGACGCGGGGATTCGGCATGGCTGAGCCCACCGATACCTCGGTGGTGATCCCGGCGTTCAACGAGGCCGCCGGCATTGCCGCGGTGGTCGAGGGGGTCCGGCAGGCCGGTCCGTGGCGCGAGATCCTGGTCATCGACGACGGATCGACCGACGACACCGCCGACCGGGCCCGCGCAGCGGGGGCCCTTGTCGTCCGTCAGCCGTACAACAAGGGGCTCGGCGCCGCGATCAAGCGCGGCATCCGCACCGCCGCCGGAACTCACCTTCTGGTCATGGACGGCGACGGGCAGCACCGGCCCGAGGACGCCCGGCGGCTGGTTGCCCGCCTCGGCGAGTACGACTTGGTGGTCGGCGCGCGGCCCGCCGCGACTCAGGCCACGCCCGGACGACGGCTCGGCAACGCCCTGCTGAACCAACTCGCCTCGCGGCTTACGGCGCACCGGGTGGCCGATCTGACGTCCGGCTTCCGCGCCGCCCGGACGGAGCTGCTGCGCGAGTTCGTGCACATGCTCCCGAACGGCTTCTCGTCGGCCGCCACCATCACGCTGGCCGCGATCAAGGCGGGCTACAGCGTGGCGTTCGAACCGACCGCGGCCCGACAGCGACAGGGCTCGTCGAAGATACGGTTCGCCCGCGACGGCTTCAAGTTCTGGCTGATCCTGCTGCGCGTGGTCACCATCTACAGCCCGCTACGCATCTTCGTACCGGTAAGCCTGCTGCTGCTGGGTGGCGGGCTGGGCTACGCGTTCTGGACGATCGTCACCGAAACGAACGTTACCGACACCGCGGCGATGCTGATCATGCTCAGCGTGCTGGTGTTCCTCATCGGACTGGTCTCGGATCAGATAGCGACGCTGCGGATGGATGCGCGCGGGCGCGGCCGCGAATGACGAACGGCATGGGCGGCCGCCGGCACACCGTCGTCGTATTAACCACGTCGTATCCCCGCTTTACGGGCGATCTGACCGGCACGTTCATGGCGCCGATCACGAACGGCGTCGCGGCACGCGGCCACGCGGTACACGTGGTCGCTCCGTGGCACCCAGCCGTCCGCCGGCACGCGCGCGAGGACGGGGTCCACTTCCACTTCTACCGTTACGCCCCCACGCGCGCCCTGCACGTGTTCGGCTATGCGGGCGCGCTCCGCGCGGACGTGACGATGCGCCCCGCCGCCTACGCGGTGGCCCCGCTCGCGCTGCTCGCCGCCCACCGGTTGGCGCGGCGGGTGATCCGCGAGCACGGTGCCACGGTCATCCATGCCCATTGGGTCATCCCCGGCGGCGCCACCGCGGCCGCCGCCGGGGGCCGGCTACCCATCGTCATCAGCCTGCACGGATCCGACGTCTTCTTCGCTGAACGCAACAGGGTGGCCCGAATCGCGGCCCGCGCGGCGTTCCGGCGCGCCGGCTGGGTAACCGCCTGCAGCCGCAACCTGCATGACCGCGCGGTCGCCCTTGGGGCCGACGCGACCCGTACGGAGATCCTGCCGTACGGCGTCGACGTCGATCGGTTCGCACCGGACCGGGAAGCGCGCCGGCGCGTGCGCGCCGCCCACGGTCTGGCGAACGACGAGGAGGTTGTGCTCGCGGTCGGCCGGCTCGTGCGGAAGAAGGGATTCGAGTACCTGATCGAGGCCATGGCCCGACTCGCACCGCGCCGGCCGAAGTTGCGGTTGGTCATGGCCGGCGGCGGCGACCTCGATGCCGAATTGCGCGCGCTCGCGGCGGACCGGAGCGTCTCCGGACGCATCATCTGGCTGGGCGCCATACCGCATTCCGACGTCGCCGCCTGGCTCTCGGCCGCGGACGTCGTGGCCGCCCCCTCGATCGTCGACCGCGCCGGAAACGTCGACGGTCTGCCCAACACTATTCTGGAAGCGCTGGCCACCGGCACGCCGGTGATTGCGACGCACGCCGGCGGCATCGCCTCGGTCGCCGTAGATCGCGAGACCGCCCTCGTCGTACCGGAAAGGGACGCCGACCGCCTCGCCGGTGCCATCGACGAACTCCTGAGCAACGCGGGGCTGCGTGCGGCGATCGGCGGCGCGGCCCGCGAGCGGATGCAACGCGAGCACACGTGGGACCGCGTCGCCGAGCACTTCGAGACGGCCTACGACCTGGCAACCGAGCACGCATACTCGCGCTGACGCGCCGACATCCTCGCGTTGCTGGCGTCGCCGAGCGCGTGGTACTCTCCGGCCGGATGCTGCGCACGACGCTCGCCGTCCTGCTGTTCGCCTATCTGCCCGGCACCTTGCTCTTCCGCGTCCCCCTGTTGGACCGCGCTCGCCGCGCCGCGCTGGCCGTCGAGGAGCGCCTGTTCTGGGCCGTCGTCCTCAGCGCCGCCCTGACTTCGGTGGTGGCCTTCGCCCTGGCCGCCGCCGGCTCCTACGCCCTGGAACGGGTGCTCTTCGTCAACGGGGCGGTCTGTCTCGGAATCGCCCTTGCGTGGCGCTCCAGCCTGCGTTTGGGACCGGAGGCGCCCAAGCCGACGCGAACCGTCGCGATGCCGCTGGCGCTGCTTGTACTGGCCTGCGGCCTGTTCTTCCGCGTGCCCCCCGCCGAGTACGTCAACGGTGGTCGCGACCCCGCCGTCTACTTCAACTCCGGCATTCAGATCGCCCAGCGCGGCTCGCTCATCATCGACGATCCGCTTGTGCGCTCGATTCCCACGGAGTACCGCGAGCTCTTCTTCCGGCCCGAGCGGTCATCCGAGGCGTTCGACAGCGTGCGGTTCCTCGGGTTCTTCATCGTCGACCAGGACGCCGGAGCAGTGGTCGGCCAGTTCCCGCACCTGTACCCGGTCTGGATTGCCGTCGCGTACGACACCCTGGGGTTGACCGGATCCCGCTACGTGCACGGGCTCTGGGCCGTGCTCGGCGTGCTGGCGGTCTACTTCGCCGGCGCCTTCGTGCTGGGCCGGCGGGCCGCGTTCGCGGGAGCCGGACTGCTGGCTTTGCACGTCGCTCAGGTCTGGTTCGCACGGTATTTCTGCGCCGAGATGATCGTGCAGCCGCTCGTATTCGCCGGCTTGCTGGCCCACGCCCGCGCGCACGCAGAGGGCGACCGGTTCTTCGCACCGCTCGCCGCCATCCTGCTGGGCCTGACCCTGTTCGCGCACATCCTCGGCGTGTTGATCGTCGGCGCCGCCTGTCTGGCAGCGCTCGTCGGGCGGGCCGACCAGCAGCCCGTGCTGGCGTCCTTTGCAGCCCCGCTGGCTGCGATCACGGCGCTTGCCGCAACCTACTACCCGACGGTGCTGGCTCCCTACGCGCCCCTGTGGTTTCTGGCAACGCTCGGACCCCTGCATATCCTCCTGGCCACCGGAGCCGCGCTCATCGCCGGAGCGGCCTTCGTGGTGCTCCGGCGCGCAGGGGCGGCGGCAATCGTCCGGGCGTGGCTGCCGCGCGCCCTCGTCGCGGCCCTGTGGTTGCTCGCGGCCTACGCCCTCTTCGTCCGCGAGGGCGGCGACCGCAATCCGGAGATCGATCCGTACTGGCTGCGACTTTATACGGACTTCTACTTGCTCCCAGCGGGACTCGCCGCGGTCCTCGGCGGTTGGGTCGTCGTCTCGGGTCAGCGGTTCTGGCGCGCATCCGCGCTGTTCATCGTCGCCGCGACGTTCGCCGTCTTTGTCTTCTACAACGCCCGCATCACGCCCGATCACTTCTGGGCGGCCCGGCGCTACGTCCTGATCATCCTGCCTGTCTCCCTGCTGCTGGTCGGCGCCGCGGCGTTCACGGCCGCGGAATGGATGGACCGGCGGCGACTGCCGGCGCTCGGGAAGCTCACCCTGGGCAATGCGCGTGCCGCAGCCGGGGCGATTCTCGTCGCGGGACTGGGCTGGTCGTACTGGCAGGCGACGAACCCGATACTCAGGCACGTCGAACACGCCGGCATGATCCCGCTGGTCGAGAACCTGGCTGCGCGACTGGCTCCGGACGACCTCTTGCTGGTGGGTCCGCGCGGCACGACGGAGGTACAGGTCACGGCGCTGCCGCTGGCCTACATCCACAATCGCCAGGTGCTGGTCCTGGCCAGCGCGGCGCCGGACACCGAGATCCTGGGCGACTTCCTCGACTGGGCGCGCGGGCGTTATTCCCGCGTCCTCTTCATCGGCGGCGGCGGTACGGACCTGCTGTCGAAACGCACAGCAGCCCGACTTGTCACGAGCGAGCGCCGCCAGATACCGCATTACGAACGGGCCCTGAACGCCTATCCGAACGGCGTCGTGGACTGGCAGATCGATTACGGCATCTACGAATTAGTGCGGGGTACGGGCGACGACGAGAGGTTCGCCCTCGACGTCGGCGCCGGCGACGACCTGTACATCCACGGCATGCACCCCAAGGACACCGAACCGTCCGGGGTCACCTATCGCTGGACCCGGGAGAGGGCGTTTGTCCGGCTTGTCGGCACGCTACCCGATGTCGCGACCCTAACGCTGCGGATGAGGGGGCGCCCGGCGGCGGCCGGGGAAGCGGAGGTGCGGGTGTTCCTCAACGACCGTCCGCTGGGGACGCTTGCGGTAGCCGCGGATCGGTTCGAGGACTATTCCGTGGCAGTCCCGCCGGACCTGGCTCGGCAGGTCGCCGACCGGCCGAGGGCCTCGGAGCTGCGGATCGAGACCGATCCCTGGGTACCGCTGGATGTGCTCGGCATCCCCGATGCGCGCGCGCTCGGAGTAATGCTCGATCGGGTGGACGTGCGCTGAAGAACCTGGCGGGGCCTCATCGCGTGTTCGAACATCTGCAGATCGACGACCGCCGGGACCGCTGGCTGGTCGGCTGCGCGGACCTCCTCTTGAAGCCGGTCGGCGACATCGGTGGCTGGCGACGCAACGTACCGGCCGATGCGCCACGCCGCGTGCTGCTGTTCCGCCTCGAGCGGATCGGAGACCTCCTGATGACGCTCGGCGCCCTTGGCGAAGTCCGTCGCCGGCTGCCCGAGGCTCAGCTCCACCTCGTGGCGGGAAGCTGGAACGCCGAGCTGGCGCGGCTCGTTCCCGCTCTCGATCGCGTGCACACGCTCGACGCGCCGTGGATGGCTCGGGAGGGGACCTCTTCCGGAGCACGCGACATCGCGGATTGCATCGAGGACTGGCGCCGACGTGATTTCGACCTGGCAATGAACTTCGAGCCGGACATCCGCAGCAACGCCCTGCTGGCCGCGAGCGGCGCCCGGCGACGCGTCGGCTACGATGCGCGCGGCGGGGGAGCGTTTCTCTCCGACGTGCACCGCTACGACCCGGCGATGCACGTGGCGGCAAATGCCCTGGAGCTCGTGGAGGGGACGTTGCCGGCGGACCGGTACGTCTCAGGGTCCCAATCCCGGCCGGCTGCTCCGGGTGGTCCCGAACTACCCGCGGCGGCCTATGCGACCCTACGCATTCCCGACACGGCGAGAAGCACGGCCGCGAGCCTCCTGCCGAAACCGGAGGACGGCCCCCTTATCGGTCTCAACCCCGGAGCCGGGCGCGCTGTCAAGGAATGGCCCGGCGCCCACTTCGCCCGCGCCGCGGCTATCCTGGCGGAACGACACGGTGCGACCGTCGTGCTGCTGGGGTCCGCGGCGGAACGGACCAAGCTGGAGGCGGTGGAACGGGCGATCCCAGCGAGCTTGCGCATCGTCAATCTCGCAGGCAAGGCACCGCTCGTCGAACTCGCAGCGATTCTTGCCCGGCTGGGGGTCCTGATCGTCGGCGATACCGGGCCAATGCACCTGGCCGCCGCCGTCGGCACCCCGGTCGTCGCGATATTCGGGCCCACCGACCCTACACGTTACGCGCCTCTCACCACCCGCTCCGCCATCGTACACACTCGGCTCTGGTGCCGGCCATGCAACCGCGCCCGGATGCCGCCCCAGCGCTGCCGCGGCGTGACACCGGATTGCCTCGCCAACGTGACCATCGATAGTGTCGTGGAGGCTAGCGACCGTTTTCTGGCCAGCGCTCGGAGGAATCAGCTGTCTCATGCGGCATCAGAAGCTCATCGCTAGACGGGGCGCGACTACCCGAGATGACTTGACGCTAGTCCTGTCCTGCGCGCTAGCCGCACGCGTGCTGGTGCCTATCGTCGCTCTCGTCGCCTACGGCGGCGACGACTACTTTCAGCGCAGTGACAGCATCGGGTATTTGCGCCTCGCCTCCCAACTCGCCGACTGCGCGCGCTTCGGCTCGAGTGAAGAGGCTGAAATCGTACGAACGCCAGGATACCCGCTGTTCATGACTCTCGGCCTGCTGGTCGATCGGCCCGTGGCAGTCACCATCGCTCTCCAGATTCTGCTTGGAGCGTTGAGTTCGTGTGGCGTCTACATGCTTGCACGAAGCCTCGCAGACATCACCGCTGGCACCGACTCAAGAACCGTTGCTCTGGGCGCGGGACTCTTCCACGCTCTCGATCCGCTCTCCGCAGTGCACTCCAGTCTCCTGCTATCGGAAACGCTGTTCACGACGCTGTTGATTCTGCACCTGCAACTCATGGTGCGCTATTACCAGTCCGGCGCGCTGCGATACGCCAACCAGAGTGCGTTGGCACTGGCTGCGGGTACTCTTGTCCGTCCCGCGTCCTACTACTGGCCATTCATCGTCGCCGCCCTGCTTCTTTTTATTCGTCCGGTGCCTTGGCTCGTCCGTCCGCCTGTCGCACGAGTCGGGCCGGCCCTGTTGTTCCTTTTGATCTCGATCGGACCTCCCGTCCTATGGCAAGCGAGAAACCTCGTTCAGGCGGGCTACTCCGGATATTCGGCGATCCGCGAAACGAATCTGTACTCCTACATCGGTGCGTCGATGGAGGCGCGGTCGACGGGCGAGCCCTGGACCACCGTAAGAGCGCGGCGAAACGACAGGCTGAATCTGCTAGAGAAGGAACACCGGTGGACAAGAGCCGAGCGCTATGGATACATGAGACGCGACGCCATGCTCCTGATCGCCGAGAGACCCGTCACTTATCTGACCGTACACGCCGCAGCCATCCTGGAAACTCTTGCGCCGACGTTCTCGAACTACGTACTGCTGTACGATCCTGACTTCGCTGGCCTCCGCCTGATTCGACGGCTGATGGGCGGACACTACCCGCCGCCAGGGGAGTTTCTGACTGCACTGCCGACCTATCTTCTGGTCGGCTTGGCGTGCATGGGCCAATACCTATTGGCGCTGATCGGGTTGCGGCGCATCCTGCCGACGCGAAACGGCGGTCTCATCTTGGTGCTTGCCGCCACGACATACTTCCTACTCATCGCGGGAGGCGCTGCTGAAGCCAGCAGTGACCGATTCCGCCACCCTGTCATGCCCATCATCTGCCTTCTGGCCGGATTCGGCGCGTCGCAGGTGTGGACGAACAGGACAGCCACTCAGCCGCCTGCGAGCACCTCCGCGTAGAGATCCAGCAGGCGATCGGTGACCGCGGCCCAGGAAAACCGCTGCTCGACGATCGCTCGACCGGCTGCACCCATGGCCGGCAGCCGGCCGGGGTTCGCCAGCGCCGCGCGTAGCGCCCGAGCCAGTGCCGCAGCGTCGCCCGGAGGCACCAGCCAACCAGTGACGCCGGGGACGACCTTGTCCGGAATGCCACCGGCCGCGCTGGCCACAACGGCCCGCCGATGCGCCATCGCCTCGAGGGTGACGAGGGAGCTTCCCTCGTACAGCGTCGGGTGCACGAACAGCGTCGCGCCAGCGTACCAAGCATGAACCTCATCCTCGGACCCACGCCCCAGCAGGTGCACGCGCTCTCCAAGACCCGCCTCCCGCACCTGCCGGCGCAACGCGGCCAGCCGCGGACCAGCCCCCAGCAGGACCAGCCGCCACGTCGGCCGCCCCGGCTCCCGGTTCAGCCGCGCCAACGCCTCAACCAGCACGCCGAACCCCTTGTTCGCCTCCAGACGGCCGACCGCCACCAGCAGGCTGTCCTCGTCTCCGGCACCAATCATCCGCCGCAGCATGCGCGCCTCGTCCGCCGGACGCAGCTCGAAACGGTCGAGATCGACCGCATTGGGAATCACCGGCGACCTGTCGCGCGGCACGCCGAGATGCTGCATCACGACCGGCAGCAGCGCCTCGTCGGTCGCCAACACACGGTCGGCGGCCCGGGCGCACACCCGCACCGCGCCCTGCAGCGGCCGGTAGGCCAGACGCTTGAACGGCGCCCGCGCCGGATCGCCGCCGCCGAACTCCTCCAGTCCGTGGGGATTGAAAACGAACGGCACGGTCCCGAGCCGATCGCGCGCCCGCGCGAGCCCGTAACCCAGCGCGCTGGCACCATGTCCATGCACGATCTGGATACCACCCTGCGCCACGAGCCGCTGCGCCAGCCGGCCCGCCCGCCAGCCGAAGAGCGGATAGGCCGTGTTGCGATCCAGGATGGTCGTTCCACGCCGCCCGGCGAACGGGAACGTCCGGTACGGCACCGTGCGTATAGTCAACCGTTCGTGATCGAACACCCCGCCTGCAACGCCGACGGTAGTAGCGCCGCCCGGCCGTCGCCGCGGGGGCATCACCAGGGTTACGGCGACGCCACGCCGGAGGAGGTGCCGCGTGAGGTCGTGGACATGCCTTTCGAGGCCTCCGACCCCGTGCAACGGGAACACGGCCCGCGTCAGCATCAGGATCCGCAGCTCTTCCGGTCGCATGCGGGCTCCAGTGTATTCACCCTCGCAAGCGCTCATACAGCGCCTCGACCTGCTCGACGACCACCGGCGTGTCGAACGTACGCTCGACGTGTCTGCGGGCGGCGGCGCCCAGCCGCCCGCGCATTTCGGGGTCCCCGCGCAGCATCCCTACGTGCCGGCCGAGCTCATCGGTGCCGTGCGACAGGAGCCCCGTCCGCTCGTGGATCACGACGTCACCCGTGCCACCCGTCTCCATTGCGGCAATGGGTCGACCGAGCGCTGCCGCCTCCAGCAGCACGCGGCTGAGCGATTCCGGTCCGTGCGATGGAAAGACGAGCAACGCGGCATGCCGCATCCACGCCAGGACCTCCGCACGCGGCAGCCAGCCCGTGAAGCACACCCGGTGGCTGGCGGCGCGGGCCTCCCTTTCCAGCCGGGACCGTTCACTCCCGTCGCCGACGATGACGAGCGGGATGTCGAGCCCGGCTACGGCGGTCGCCGGCAGCAGTTTCGACACGCCCTTGTTCGGCTCGAGCTTGCCGACGTAGAGCGCGTACGACCCGGCCAATGGCGCAGGCTGCCCGGCGGTGGCGGAGCGAATCGACCCGACGTCGACCGGGTTCGGAATGGTAACCACGGCGTCGTGGATCAGCCCGCCGGAGCGAGCCCGCAAGTCCCGCGCGATCGCGGAACCAACCGCGACGACCGCGTCGGCGCACGCCAACGCACGCTGCTTGTCCCGCAGATTCGCTCGCATATAGGGAATCATCGGCACGGCCAGCGGCCAGGCGGCGCCGGCGCGGGGCCGTATGCAGCGCGTCATCATGGCCGGCGTGCAGGCCGGGCAGAGCTGCTCGTCCGCGGGATCGTGAATCAGATCCGACCAGTAGCACACCGGCCAGTAGTCTCGGATCGTGCAGACGACCGGCACGCCCTCCTCGCGGGCAGCCGAGACGCCCGGCGGCCCGGTGAGTCGATGCTGCCCGTGGACGATGTCGATGTCCCGTTCGCGAATCAGGGCCCGCAGGAAGCGGGTCAGGCGAGGATACAGCAGCTCGTTCTTGAAGTAGTTGCGCAAGTACGGCGCGTTCGGCGCCCAGGCGTGGAACTCTATCGGTCGGAAGCCGTCGAAGACTCCGGCGTCCCCTTCCTGCCGAGGATCGATGCGCGGCCGCACGAGAGTGATCTCGTGGCCTCGCGCCCGCAGGCCCCGCGCCAGCTCGTAAGTGCTCCAACCGCTGCCGCCGCACACAGGCGGAAATACGTCCGTGGCAATCAGTACGCGCATGACGTCAGGCGTGCCGGCGCCGGTCGAGCGCGTCCTCCATGGCAGACGCAAGCCGCCGGCAGTGGACGCTCCAACCAAAGCTGCCGACTACTCGTTGGCGGGCTGACGATCCCAGCCGGCGGCGCTTCTCGGGATCGCGCAATGCGTCGATGCTCGCGGCCAGGGCGCCGGGATCGCGCGCGTCGTACAGCAGGCCCTCCTGACCGTCGCGGACGAGCCGGCCGATCCGATCAATGGCCGGCGCCACCACCGGAAGCCCGGCCGCCATGTACTCGAACAGCTTCAGCGGCGACCAGAAGAACGCCAGCGCGAGTGGTGGATGCGCACCGATATCGAAAGGTGCGGCACCGATATCCGCCGCGGCCAGGCAAGCCGGCATCGCGTCGTGCGGGACAGCGCCGACGCACGATACGCGATCCAGTCTCTCCGCGGCGGCACGAACACGCGGGAGCTCCGGACCGTTGCCTATCAGCACCGCGGCAACGTCCTCCCGTCCATGCTCGCGCAGGCGGCGGATCGCATCCACCAGATGAATGGCCCCGTGCCAGGCGCGGAATGCGCCCGCGAACACCACCAGCGTATCGGACGCGCGGCGCGCAAACGGCACATCGCCGGTGGCATCCGGTGCGAACCGGACGGTGTCGGCCCCCCATTCGGTCTCGACCACCCGATTCGCGGGTACCCAGGCGGGCAGGACATCCGCACAGGGCGTGACCAACAGATCGGCATGCCGGCACTGCCAGTCCCGCCAGCGCCGCATCGGTTCGACGAGCAGCGCTCTGTCGAGCCTGCTCTTGCCGGAACCCGGATGGTCGATCACGGGGGCGTTCACTTCGAGAACCGTCAGGGCCCCGACCGAACGGGCCGCGCGAACGCCTTCGCCGCCAAAATTGTAGTAGCGCTCGATCACGACGTCCGGCCTGAGCCGCGCGGCCAACGCCGCAAGCCGCGGCGCGAGCATCCAGCGGAGACGCCGAACGCCGAGCGGGGGAGCCATGGCGAGCCAGGTCGCGCCGTCGTCGGGAAACGGCCCGTTACCCGCGGTCACCACGACGTGGACGTCGTGTCCGAGCGCGGCAAGCCCCGCCGCGACGCCGGTGACATGCGCCGAGCCGCCTACGGTCCCCGGAACGGTCTGATCGGTAGCGACGTAGAGAACTCTCACGGCCTCGGTGTCGTCCCTTGCCCACCCGGTCGGCCGGCGACGTGAACGTAACGGTCCACAAGCACGCCGTGGTCCGGATTGTCCGGATCGTCAACGATGTTCCAGCGCCACAACTGGATCTCCACGCTCACCGGGCGCGGCGCATCGTCCTGAAGAAGTGCCGCGCGAAGGGACGCATCAAGGAACTTCCTGCATAGCGCCCTAGACTCCGCGCCCCCGAATGCACCGGTAATCACGCGCCGATAGCGGCTGTCCGCGGTGGCTCCGATCCAGCGCTCGAAGGGCGCCCGGCCACTGGTTCCGTTCTCGTAGTGGGCGACGGCCCAGACGTACTCGATAGTCTCCATGCTCGCGTACGGAGCCGCGAACATCTTCATGGTCGTGAACGGGTAGAACTCGATGTGCGTGATCCACCACGATGCCAGGAACCCGGCTATGGCCAGCGAGGCGAGGGCGCCGCGTCGATGCACGCATTCGATGGGCGCCGCACCCACCAGGCGCGTCGGGGTCCCGACCCGCGGCGCCGCCTGCGCCGCTGCCCGGCGCGCCGCCAGCCGGCGTTCGACCGCCAGCCGCGCCGGACGCCAGTCGTAGAACACGGCCTGCAGCAGGATGAGATCGATGAAGAGGATGTTCTGCAGGAACAGGATCCCGATGTGGACCAGGACCATGGCGGCCGGCAGCCACAACCGCGCGCGTCGCGAGACGAGCACCAGCCCGAAGAGGAGTTCGGTGCCCAGGCCCATGACCGAGAGAAACAGAAAGAAGACGCTCGGCGCCTGCACCAGGGCGGGGGCCACGTCGAAGTCGAACTCCATCATGGCAAGACCGGTGTGCAGCAGGATGGAGCGCATGTTGTCCCACGCGATCCACTCCGGCCCCCCGTAGTAGAGCTTGCTGCATCCGGCCGCAACGTAGGGCACCGCCAGCACCGTCCACACTGCGTAGCGCGCCCAGCCGAAGACCGCCGCCGGCCGGTCCGCCTCCGGGACAGGATCGCCTCGCGCGATGCGCCGGAGCCGGTCAACCGACCATCCCTGGTCGCACGGCGTGAACGACAGCACGGCCAGCACGTAGATCGGGATCAGTCCGGTGTGGTAGAACCACGCGTACCCGCGAAAGATGCCCGCCATGACCAGGTAGCAGACCGCCGACGCGGGCACGACGAATCGCGTACCGAGGCCGATCACGCCGAGAAAGAGGAGCAACGCGGTGAAGTGCTCGAAAAGCCAGAGCGCCGTCGCGTTCGCGAGAAACTCGTCGAACCCGATCGGCAGCAGGTGGAGCAGGAACATCACGCCCCGTGGACGCATCATCTCGCGGGGCAGCAGGGCCGAGCTCGCCAGGTCCTCCCAGAGGGTCATCACCAGCAACGTGCCACAGGCCCAGGCGCGGATGGCGCCCAGCGCCCCGGGCGTCGCCGCACCGACCGCCCGCTCGAAGAAACGCGGGGAGCTCACCTGGCGCCGGAGCGGCCCGACGAACCAGATCCCCACGCACCAGAAGGCGCCCACCCACACCACGGTGCGCCAATAGGCGAGGTACTCCTCGAGCGGGTGGTCGGCGCGGCTCGCGAAGATCGCGTTCACCAGACCGATGCTGGCGTCGTCGTAGCCCGCCTTGATGAGCCCCGGCGCCCACCAGAGGGCCGCGAGCAACCAGGCGGCCAGCAGCCCGGCGGACAGACCCGTGCGCGTTGCGATCCGGAACCAGGAGAAGTGCTCCGGCAGGGGCGGGAGGGATTCTCTGGCCATCACACTCGGCCGGCTTGACCGACAGACGCCCGAGCACCCTTCCCGGCCGCAACCGCGGCGCGGCGGCGCCGCACGACCTCCTCCAGCAATCGCTCGAGGCGTTCCGCTCGGCGAGCCCACGAATAACCCGCCGCGGCATCGAACGCTGCTCTAGCCATGCGATCGGCCGCCGCCGGGCCCGCCAACACGGATTGCAGGGCCGCGGCCAGCGCTTCCGCATCCCCCGGCTTGAACAGACGGGCCGTGGCGCCATCCTGGAGCACCTCGCGGTGACACGGCAGATCGGACGCGACGATCGGGCGTCCCGCAGCCATGTACTGGAACAGCTTCAGCGGCGACGCATAGCGTGTGTACGGCACGTCGAGCAGCGGGGCCACAGCCGCGTGGGCGTCGCGAAGCCGCTCCGGTACCTCGCGCGGGGACACGGGACCCGTGAAGTCGACCCGCTCGGTCAATCCGCGCGCCCTGACCAGCGCCTCCAGCCGCACCCGGTCGGCCCGGTCGCGCGGGTGGCCTCCCACGACACGAAGCCTGACGTGCGGCAATCGCGTCAGCGCTTCGATCAGGACATCCACCCCGTTGTACTCATAGAGGTGTCCCGCATACACGACGGTCGGCGAGCCAGCGCGCCCCACCGGCTCGAAGATCCTTGACGTACCGAGGCGTACGCCGCTCGGCGCGGTGATCACATGCGCGCGCGGGCCGAATCGTGCCGCGAGCTCCTCGGCGATCACGCGCGTGATCGCCACATAACCGTCGGCACGCCGCCAGACCCGGCGCTCGCGATCGACGAGGCGACCCAGCGCACGCGGATGAACGGCCCGTCCGCCGGGCATGCGGCCGCGGAATTCGTCGCGCACCGGGTTGAAGCCGTGCGACTCGAACACCAGCGGCGGACGCCACCGCGCGGGACACCGGAGCACCGCGGCGGCCATGGCCAGCTCTCGGGTGAAAACGACATCCCATCGGCGCCGCTGCAGCAGACGGAACAGGGCGTGCGTCCGGTACACCGTGCTCCGCGGCCTGAACACCCGCACGTAGTCGATATGCAGCCCCGGGGCCGGCGAGACCCCGTAGAAGCGAAAGGGATCTCGCGCCTGCGCCGCGGCATCGGGCCGCACCAGCAGATGGACGGCGTGTCCCCGCGCGGCGAGCGCCGCACAGGTTTCCATCGTCTGAATGCCGTTGGCGCGCTCGTGGGGGAACGTACAGTTGGCAAGATACAGAATAGTCACGGCGCTGGCGGTTCCTCGTACCGATCCGGCGCATGGTAGAACGACGACCGGTCGAACAGGTACCGGTACATGACGGCGGGTACGACGCGCGGCACGACGACGAACGACCTGTAAATGTCCCGCACGGGGTCGAGGTGGCGTCGATCCATCATGCCGGAGCCGAACTGAATCAGCAACCCAAGGCTCCACCACGTGCAGAGGACGACAACCGCAGCGACCGCATTGCGTGCCGCTCGCTGCCGCGCCCCTGCCAGCGCGGCCGCGACCCCGATGACGAGAATGATCGTGGTTCCCACGAACCGGCGCTGGCCGAACGAGCCCGGCACCGCCCAACCCTCCACGCTCCCGGAGATGTACACCTGCGCCGCGAACATCGCGAAGAGACAGACGCCGATCCGCAGCGCCCGCGCGGAGTCCAGACGCCACGCGCCGGTGGCCGCGAACCACCCGAGACCCGCCAGCGCGACGACAGCCAGCGGCGTCCAGATGAACACGCCGTACTCGGGAGAGAGCAGAACCGACGCCGCGTACGGCGCGTGCCAGACCATCTTCCCCGCCACGACGGGGGAAGGCCCGATTCGGCCGTACAGCGTGATGTAGACCACGACCTGCGGCAGGTAGCAAACGAACGCCACCGCCGAGCCTGCCGCCAGCCGTGCCAGCAGGATGCGCGCGTGGCCGGACCGCCTCCGCCGGAGCGCCTCGCCCAGAGACCAGACGAAGTCGATCGCCGGCCCGACCACGAAGAACATGTCCTGCTCGCGCACCATCGCCATCAGGCCGGCGCAGGCACCGAGGGCCGTCAACCCTCTCAGCGACCAGTGCTCGCGAACGATCAGCCAGACGGTGACGAACAGCGCCACGGCGAATGCCGAGCAGGCGTGCGAGAAACCAGGCGCGACGTAGGCGTAGAACAGCAACGGCGTGCCGATCCAGACGGCGAGACCGGCGAGATGACCCTCGCCCAACAAACGCCGGGTGGAGAAGATCGAAAGGCAGATGGCGAGAAAGCCGTAGACCGCCGAGCCGTACGCAACCGCCGCCAGGTACGGCCCGGAATAACCGTCCACCGCCACCGGCGCTCCGAACGCACGCAGTAGTCGGGCAACGACGTCGGCGACCGCATAGAACGGGGACCAGAGGATGGCCGAGCCGATGGTCCCGAAGTTGTGGCGCAGCCCGGTCACCGTCTCTTCGACGAGAAACATCTCGTGGAAGCCGTCACCGACCAGCCCGATGCCGGAGTCGCGGGGGCGGGCGCCGGTGGCGATGCCGCGGTCGTAGAAGTAGCGGTACTCGTTGTCGAACGAAACGTCGCGATCGAACCAGAGCGACCGCAGATAGGCGAAGAACTCGATCTCGTCGCCGGCGTGGAGACGCGTTGTAGCGAGAGGCAGCAGGACAGCAGCCAGCAGAACCAGTGCAACCCATCGCATGCGGGGGTCGCGCTGCCAACTCGACAAGGCGTACCGCATCGCGACGCAGTATAGCGGACGCGTTTCGACGCAACCCCTCGGCCAGGACCAGCCGGGCGGGCGGCATGCCGCACCCGGCCATGCTCCGCCTGTCATGGTACTCTCGCGTTCGGAAGATCCGATGCGAGCCGACCATTCCGAAGCCGCCGACGTCTGTGTCGTTCTGGAGAACCTCCGTTGCGGCGGGGTGCAGCGCGTCATCACGACCGTGGCGGCGCTGCTGGCGCGGTCGAGCTACCGGGTCTGCATCATCACGCTTGCCGACGGCTCGGACGACTTCTTCGAACTGGCCCCGGCGGTACGACGCATCATCGTCCACAAGCCCCGGGTCCCGGGAGGCCCCTGGCACCGGCTGCTGGCCGACTGGCGGCGCATCGTCTCCATCCGGCGTGCCATCCGAGAAAGCGGGAGTCCGGTGGTGATGGCCACGAAGCCTACGATGCACCTGCTCGTAGTCTTCGCTTGCATCGGCCTGCCGGTGCGGGTGGTCATACGGGAGCCGGGACCGAGCGCCCTGCCGCTCGATCCCCAGAACCTGCTGCGGCGGCGCATCTACGGCTGCGCCGCCGTCGTGGCGGCGAACAGCCATCGCGCCATCCGCAACCTCGCTCCCTACATTCATCCCTCGAAGCTCGTGTACCTGCCCAATCCGCTGTTGATGGAGCCCCAGCCGCGGGACGGCAACGCCCCGGCGCGCACGGTGCTCACGGTGGGCAGACTCCACGAGCAGAAGGGACACGACGTGCTGCTGCGGGCGTTCGCCCTGGTGCACCGCGAATATCCGGACTGGCGCCTCCGGCTTGCGGGAGACGGTCCGCTCGCCGGCGAGCTGAAGACCCTCGCAGACCAGCTCGGAATCCAGGCGCACGTGGAGTGGCTCGGAGCCACCCGCGACGCGCAGGCGTGCTACGCCGCCGCGGACATCTTCGTGCTGGCATCGCGCTACGAAGGCACGCCCAATACTCTGCTGGAGGCCATGGCCGCAGGCTTGGCCGTCGTCGTCAGCGATGCCGGGGGGGCCGAGTTGGTGACGCACGACGAGGACGGGTTGGTCACTCCGGTCGAGGACCACACCGCGCTGGCGGAAGCGTTGCTGACGCTGATCCGTGACGCCCGGCTGCGCGCCCGGCTGGGCGCCGCCGCGGCGCGGGCCGTCGAGCGCTTTCGTCCGGAACATGCCCTACCGGTCTGGAAGCGGGTCCTGGGACTGAATGCCGCTGGAGTGCAATCCCAACGTGCCCGTCGACTACCGAGCGGTCAGCATGCTTGACGCGGACACGCGACGTCGTATCCGGCGCTTTTCTGACGCCTTGGGGAACGGCAGCCCGAGCTATCTCTTCAGGCTCACCGCGATATTTCTGGGGTTCAGGTTGGACCTCCACAGAACCTGGAACCTGAAAACACATCAAGGTGGCATAACGCACGAATGGCAAATCAAGAGCCGCAAGGACATCCGGGCGCTCGAGGATGTCTTTATCGATCGCACGTACCTGTGGAGCCACCCTCTGGCACCTCGGACCATCTTCGACTGTGGCGCATACATCGGGGATAGCGCCGTTTACTTTAGTGACCAGTACCCGCATGCGGATATCCACGCGTTTGAGCCGCATCCCGAGATATATGAGATGCTGGTCGCAAACACTCGACAGATCGAGAATATCCACTGTCACCGGATGGCGATTGGCGGAACCGACGGCATACGAGCGCTCTTTCACGGTGGCAGCCGTCTCGGTTCGTCGTTACGACAGCGCGGCGACGCCCATCCGGACACCACAATGGTGCGGGTGGTCAGCCTGCCTACCGCCATGAAGCTTACTGGAACGACGACAATCGATCTGCTGAAGTTCGATATAGAAGGCGCAGAGCAAGAAATGTTCGCCAACCCGGACTTCATGAACTATGTCCAGAACGCAATCGGGGAAGTACACGAGGATCTAACTAATGCATATCTCCGGACAGGACTTCGTGGAACGGTTCAGCGTGTATCGAACAACGGTCAGCGTCCCAAACGAACGCCGATTCATGCTGACCGCTCGCAAGTCGCACTGACCCGCAGCGATCAATGACGACTCACAGCGGTTCTTCGCCCGATTCGACGGCTGGCGCCTGGGTCGCGATCCGCGCTGCCGTCGGGTTGCTCCTGCGCCGCGAGCGCGTCGAGGCTGTGGCCCTGGGTATCGCGATCGCCGCCGTGGAGATCTTCCAGATCGCCTCGGTCGCCCTGGTGCTGCCGGCCGTCTCGGTGATCGTCGATCCGACCCTCATCGACTCGGACAACCGCCTGGGCGCGATTCACCGGCTGCTCGGCGCACCATCCGTCGGGGCGTTCGTTTTCACCCTGACCGGCGCGGCGGTGGCCGGGCTCGTGGTCGGACATCTCGGCGCCTTTGCGACCAAGGTCTGGAACGAGCGGCTGGCCGCGCGCCTGGCGTCCCGCATCTCGCGGCGGGTAATGGCGGACTTCATGCACGCGCCGTACTCGTGGTTCCTGAATCGCAACGCCACGGCGCTGACCCGCGTGGTCAACGAAGAGGCCAGCGCCTGGGCGCGGGACCTCATCGGCGCCGGCCTGCGCATGGCCTCGGCGCTGCTCGCCGCGCTCCTGGCGGCGGCGCTGGTCGTCGCCGTGGCGCCGCTCGGCGGGCTGACCATGATCCTGTTGTTCGTGGTGCTCGCGGCGCTGGCGGCGCGGACCATCGGCCGTCCGGTCATGCGGTGGAGCGCCGCCGGGCGCAAGGCGAGCCGGGACGCCTACGTCGTGGCGCACCAGATGCTCGCCGGCATCAAGGACGTGCAGGCCGGCCAGGGTCAGGCGCACTTCCTCGACATCTTCGACGAAGCCGCCGCACGCCGGGCGCAGGCGCGCGCCACCGCGGCCATCTACAGCCACCTGCCGCCGGAAGCAATCTCCTTGACCGTGCAGGCCGGACTGCTGGTCGTGATGATCGCGCTCTGGACTGCGGGAGCGCGCGGCGGCGAGATCGCGGCGCAGATGGCGGTCGTGGTCCTGGCCGCGGTTCGGATCACCCCGGCCATGATTCGCTTTCAGAAGGAGGGCACCCGCGCCCTCCAGATCCTGCCGCTGGTGAGCGGCATGATCGAGGTCGCCCGCTCGGCGCGCCGTTCCCGGCAGGCGGCGGCCTCGAACCATCAACGCGCGGCTGCTCCGGCAAACTGGCGCGCGATCGCGTTCGAGCGCGTCTCGTTCCAGTACCCGGGCGGACGGTCGCCGGCGTTGCGCGAGGCTACGTTCTCGATACCGCGCGGCAGCGTGGTAGGGCTGGTGGGCCCCTCCGGCGCGGGAAAGAGCACCTGCATCGACATTCTGACGGGTCTGCTGCAACCGAGCGCGGGCGCGGTCGTCCTGGATCGGACGTCGCTGGCCGACATCGATCAGGACGCATGGCGCGAGCGCATCGGCTACGTGCCGCAGGATCCCTATCTGACCGAGGACTCCATCACGGCCAACGTCGCCTTCGGACTCGAGGTCGACGCGTCGCGTGTGGCAGAAGCACTTGAAGGCGCCTGTCTGACCGCGTTCGTCGACGACCTGCCCCACGGCATCGAGACACCGTTGGGCGACCGGGGACGGCGGATCTCGGGCGGCCAGCGGCAGCGAATCGCCATTGCCCGGGCACTCTACCGGCAACCGCAGCTCCTCATATTGGACGAGGCGACGTCCGCGCTGGATGCCCAGACCGAGCGGGCCGTCATCGAGACCATCGAGCGGCTCAAGGGGTCGGTGACGGTCTTCGTCGTGAGCCACCGACTCTCGACGCTGGCGGCCTGCGACCGCATCGTCGAGCTCGACAACGGGCGTGTCGCGGAGGACCGACCGGCCACGCCGGAGATCGGCGCCGCCGGGCACGCATGAGCCGGGCGCGGCCTGTTCGTTCCGCTAGACTCTCCGCGTGATCCGTCTCGACCACGTCGTCGCGAGCGTCGAGAATCGCCCGGCGCTGACCCTCCTCGCCGTCGGGTTCCTGCTCGCGACCGCGTACGCGACAGCCCATACCTGGTTTCCGCGCGGGCACGGGCTGATCATCAACGGCGACGCGATCAGCTATTACGCCTGGCTGCGCTCGCTCGCCGTGGACGGCGACCTGCACTTCGCCAACGACTACCGCTACTTCCTGAAGGAGCCGCGCCCGACGGACATCGGCATGGTGCGCAATGTCGTCTCCATCGGTCCGGCCATCCTGTGGGCCCCGGTGTTCGTCGCCTTCGGCCTGCTCACATCCCTGGCGGGCGGAGACCAGACCGCCTTCGACGGCTTGTCGGCCCCGGCCCAGATTGCGATCGGTCTCGCCGGCGTGGGGTACGCGACCGCCGGGATATGGCTGTGCTACGACCTCGCACGCCGCATCTACCCCACCGTCGTCGCATTCAGGGCAACGGTCGCCATCTGGCTCGGGGGCTCGGCAGTCTACTACTCGCTGGTCTCCCCCGCCTATTCGCACGCCACCGCTCTGTTCGCCACGGCCTTGTTCTGTCATACCTGGTTCCGCACGCGCGGCCGTTACGACAATCGCCGCCTGCTCCTGCTCGGTGCCCTCGGCGGACTGGCCGCGTTGACGCGCTGGCAGGACGTCATCATTCTGGCGCTGCCCGGCATCGAACTGCTCCACGCACTTCGCACCAACGCCTGCACCCGGCTCCGGTTTGTCGGCAGCGGACTGACACTGGCCGTCGGCTGCGCGGTCGTGCTGACGCCGCAGTTCCTGGCCTGGCACGCGGTATTCGGACAGTTCATCGTCTCTCCCGGCGGCGACAGCCACATGCAGTGGGGACAGTTCGCGATGCCGCATACGCTGTTCTCGTTGCGCCAGGGCCTCTTCACATGGACGCCGGTCATGCTGCCGGCGGTCGTCGGGTTGAGGTGGCTCATCAAGCGCGACACAGTTCTGGGATGGTCGGCACTCACGATCGTGGTGCTTGCGACCTACGTCAACGGGTCGGTCAGCGACTGGTGGGGCAGCGCCGCCTTCGCGGCGCGTCGCTTCATCAGCTATGCGCCCTTTTTTGTACTCGGGTTGTCGGCCCTCATGGACATTCCGCCGCTGGCGGCGCGTCCGGCGCTGATCCGCGCGGCCGCGCTTGTACTGATCGGCTGCAATCTTCTCTTTCTTCTCCAGTACCAGCTCTTCATGCAAGGGCTCACGAACATCGTGCCGGCCTATCCGGGTGACTTCTGGTCGGTGTTCATCGAGCGGTTCATTGTGCCGCTAAGGCTGCTTGACGGCTGGACCGATCCATGACCCCCGAACCTCCCGACCGCGGAAAACTGCAGGCGGCGCTCTACGAGTTCCCGTATCACTACGTGCCGCGTTTCGAGGGCCGGTCTTTCCGCCAGAGCCGGCACTGGGCGTACGGCCTGAGCTACCTCGGCGCCCTGGAGCTGATCACACAGGAGCTGCGGTCCCTCGATCGGCCTCCCGGAACCCTGTGCGACGTCGGTTGCGGCGACGGCGCGTTGCTCTACCACTTGCGGCAGCGCCTGGACTGCGAGCTGGTCGGCGTGGATGTCGATCGGCGCGCCCTGACCTGGGCGAGGCTCTTCAGCCCCGACGTCGATTTCCTGCCGCGGGACATCGTGCGCGAGCCGCTCGACCGCCGGTTCGACGTCGTGACGCTGATCGAGGTCCTCGAGCACGTTCCGCCGCCCGAGCTGCCGGCGTTTCTCGCCGCCGCCTGCGGCCTGCTGCGCGGCGGCGGCACGGCCATCATCACCGTGCCGCACACGAATGTACCGGTCAGCCGCAAGCACTTTCAGCACTTCACGTGCTCCGGCCTGCGGAGCCTGCTGGCGCCGCACGGAACCCGTCTGAATCTGACGCCGTTCGATCGAATCGGCCCGCTCGAGCAGTTGTACGAGAAGTACCTGATGCGGGGAGGGCTCGTGGTCGACAGCAGTCACCTCAACGCCCTGCGCTGGAGGCTCTATCGCCGGTCGGGCGGACTCGGCGCGCCCACCGAGAAGGGTTGCCGCCGCATTCTGGCGGTGCTGCAGCGGTGATCCTTGCGGCGCGATCCCGTGGCGGTAATCTCATTTGTTCGTGACCATCCGGCGCAACGGAGAGACCTTCGAGGCTCCCGGCCCGCTCAGCGTCAGCCGTCTCCTTGCGTCGCTTGGTATCGATCCGCGGCGCGTGACGGTGGAGCACAACCGGCTGGTAGACCCGTCGCGGGAGGCTGTATCTCGCGGAACGGGGACGAAACCTAAGAGTCCTTCAGGGAACGTCTCGCGCACGCCCCGGTACAGCCGTCCGCTCGACGTGCTGTGCAACTCGTCAACGACGTAACCTTGCGCCCGGATCGCCGCCACGATGTCATCCTCCCAGCCCTGGGTGTTGTGGGCCAGGTACCAGATCCGTTCCGGCCCGAGCTGGTGTACGAACCGCCCCACCATGCGCCCCTGCGACGCGCTCCGGGGCAGGTGCAGCGTCCGGTCTCGAATCAGCGTCACGGCGGTTCCGTAGCTGGCATCGTCGGCGGGCGCTGACGCCACGGCCCAGGGACCGTAGAACGCGGTCAGAAAGATCGCGCTCTCGGAGAGAACCAGCGCATCGTCGTTGTCGATCCGCACCGCCATGTAGTCGACGAGAGGCGCGTCGTCGGTATCGAAGTACCGGGCGTCCACCGGGAGGGCCAGGGCGAACGCCGCGACGGCGGCCGCAGCCGCAAGCCGTAAGTACGCCGGCCGGGGCAACGCGGCCGTGGCTGCCTGAATGCCGGCGGCGAACAGGCAAATCCCGATGGGGAAGGCAAAGACGTCCGTGCGGCCCATGCCCAGGGGATAGATCCACAGCGCGCTCGCGACGATCCGCTCGGCGTAGAAGCAGAGAATCACCAGGCCCAGAAACCGCGTGGAACGTTGCGCCAGGAGCCACGCCACTCCGAGCAAGAGAAACGGCAGCGGCCACGATACGGTGCCCGGATTCAGGTGCCATCCCGTCCCCCAACCGGGCAGGCTCGTCTCCAGCAGATACCGGCCCTTCTCGGCGAGGAAGCCGAGCGCGGCGGCGACCGAGTCGAGCGGCATGAATCCGTCGGAGAAAAGATCCCGCGCATTCGGGTTGGAACGGTTGCGCAACAACAGGTAGGCGACGAACACCGCGGCGTTGTACAGGGCCGCGATGCGGAGCATCCTCACGGCCCGCCCCCTGTCGCGCCGCCAGTCGCGAACCGCGCAGGCCGCGCCCAGGTTGACCACCGGGAACGAGATGAACACCGAGGTGACCGAGAAGAACGTGGCCAGACCGCCGCACACGGCCACCCGCCCGAACCGGCGCGGGTCGGCCGCGGTCACGCTCGGCGACAATCGCGCCGCCGCCAGCAGGAAGAGCGCCGTTACGAGGAACTCGGTCGCGTACTGATGCACGAACACGGTGTAGTGCGCGAGCATCTGGTTCAGGGCGGTCACCGCCGCGGCCAGCACGGCCAGGCCGTCCTCGCCGGTGACGGCCCGCACGGCAAGCGCCATGGCGGGGATCGCGGCAATGCCGCTGGCGAAAGGCAGCAGTTGCAGGGACCACTCCGGATCCGGAAACACCGTGTACAGTCCCCGCCATATCACCAGCAGCCCGGGACCGACGTGCAGCGGAGCCTTGATCATGCTCCAGAGGTCCTCGGTCCGCATGATCGCGGCGTAGACGAGGTCGTCGTACCAGAGCGAGCCGGGGTTCAGGCCGGGGAGCCGCGCGAAGACCGCTCGCAGGACGACCGCACCCAATGCCAGCGACAGCGCCGCGCGCAGGACCAGCGGCCCGTGTCTTCCAAGCGACAGCGCATGGACCGCCCGGCGGCAACGGTCGGCGTGCTTCATCGCCAGCAACAACGTGACCGCGAGCAACGGCAGGGCCCAGAAGAGCAGGACGCCCCAATCCAGGATCCGCACGTTTCGCGCCAGCCGGACCTCATCGGGACCGGGCGGCTCGCGGAAGAGCCGGTGGGGGGCCAGGGCCCTGCGACGGGAGCCGGGCGGTTGCCACGACAGCCCCATGGCATATGCCCCGCCTTGCTGCGCGTAGTCCACCCGCAGCCTGCGCGCTCCCGCCGTCAGCGTGATCTCCCGGCCGACCGTGTGCATGTCCGCCGGGGGTGCGCGGCTGATCACGTGCCGGTCGTCAATCCAGACGTCGAGGCGGTCGTCGCCGCTGCCGTAGAGGGTGAACGTCTGCGTTTCCGGTACGTACCAATAGCCCTGCCAGCGCACGCTGAAGAAACGCCTCGGCAGTGCGGGATCCTCGTCGAGGAAGTCGAGCGTGAGGTCGGTGGTCACGGCCGTCGACCGCGGCGCGCCGCTGAAGCCTGCTCCCGGATAGAGGTGTCGCACCAGTCCGGTGTGCTCGCTCGATCGGCCTCCGAGAAACAGCCATGCCGCAGTGAGAAGGATCCCGAGGGCAAGATAGACGACGACCGCGGTCGTCAACTGCGGATATCTTCGTGGCAACACAGCTAAGTCGCCGCTCCATTTGTGCCGGACCGAAGTCGTCCGCGAAACCGCAACCGCCAGGGCACGATGCAGGCCTCTGCCAGAATGCTCCCGGACACCTTGCTCCGCCCGTGCCGCCGCTCGACGAAGACGATCGGCACCTCGTCTATACCCGCACCCAGGCGTGCCGCTTCGTACAGGGTCTCCACCTGAAACACGTAGCCGTGCGACACGTGCCGCGCCAGCGGAAGCGCCGCCAGCACATTGCGCGGCCAGCACCGGAAGCCACTCGTGCAATCCGCTATCGGAAGGCCCGTGACCGCGCGGACGTAACGGTTGGCTGCCCTGCTCAGAACTCGCCGGTGCAGCGGCCAGTTGACGACGCGTCCCCCGGGCCGATAGCGCGAACCGACGGCCACGCGACCAGTGCTGGCGGCGACGATCAGAGCCGGAAGCTGGGCCGGATCATGCGACAGGTCGGCGTCCATCTGACAGATGAGCTCGGCCCCGGAGGTCAGGGCACGGGCGAACCCATCCAGGTAGGCGAGGCCGAGACCGCGCGGCGGGCGGCGGTGGATTACGTCGACGCGCACGCCATGCCGGCTGGCGAGCTCGTCGGCAACCTCGCCCGTACGATCGGGCGAGCCGTCGTCGACTATCAGCAGGCGATACCCCTGATCCAGCACCGCTGGAGCCAGGCGCCGCAGGTTGTCGCGCTCGTTGTAGGTGGGAACGACGACCGTCACGCGCTCCCGCTTCATGCCGTCCATGCTCCCAGACCCATCGCTAAAGTACCACAGCCCGAAAGGGCGCTGGTTGCGCCTCTACGACCAGCGACGCGCTACTCATGTCCTATCGTGCGAACGCAGCCTGACAGGAACGGCGTCTCCGTCTGTTTCCTTCGACGCGGCGGCGAATCCGAATCCAGTTGTTGCCGCGGATCGCAAAAGCCGCAGGCGAGCAACATCGACGCCAGCAGCACGCCCTGCCGTTCACCACGCCGAACCTTGACGGCGCGATCCGGCGGCGGTACTCTCGGTTGTCCGTGACCATCCAGCTCAACGGCGAAGCCTTCGAAGCCCCCGGTCCGCTCAGCGTCAGCCGGCTGCTGGCGACGCTCGATATCGACCCGCGGCGCGTGGCTGTGGAGCACAACCGGCTGGTGGTCAAGAAGGCCGCCTACGACTCGACGGTCGTCGCCCCGGGCGACGAGATCGAGGTGGTGAACTTCGTCGGCGGCGGCTAGCAATCCGCGCCGCAGAAATGGCGCCGGCACGGACGACGCCGGCTGGCCGCCAACCGAATCCGGCATGCCTGATACGCCCTTGACGATCGCGGGACGGACGTTCCACTCGCGCCTCATCGTTGGTACCGGCAAGTACGCCTCGTTCCCGATCATGGCCGAGGCGCACGCGGCGTCGGGGGCCGAGATGGTCACCGTCGCAGTGCGCCGCGTCAACCTGTCCGACCGCTCACGCGAATCCCTGCTCGATCACATCGACACGAATCGCTACACCCTGCTCCCGAACACCGCCGGGTGCTACACCGCCGACGATGCGGTGCGCGCCGCACGCCTCGGCCGCGAGGCGGGATTGTCGAGCTGGGTGAAGCTGGAGGTGATCGGCGACGAGCGGACGCTCTACCCCGACAACGAGGCGCTCGTCGAGGCGACGCACGTGCTGGTGAGGGAGGGCTTCGTCGTCCTGCCCTATACGAACGACGATCCGGTCGTCTGCCGCAAGCTGGAGGACGCCGGGGCCGCCGCGGTCATGCCGCTCGGCGCCCCCATCGGCTCCGGGCTCGGCATCCAGAACCCGAACAACATCCGGATCATCAAGGAGTTCGCCTCGGTCCCGGTGATCGTCGACGCCGGGGTGGGCACCGCCTCGGATGCGGCCGTCGCCATGGAACTGGGCGCCGACGGCGTGCTGATGAACACCGCCATCGCCGGGGCCGGCAACCCGGTCGACATGGCCACCGCCATGAAGCTGGCGGTCGAAGCGGGCCGCCTCGCGCACCTCTCGGGACGCATCCCCCGCAAGCGCTACGCCACGGCGAGCAGCCCGCTCGAAGGCGTGGTCGGCACGTAGCCGACCGAGGCGGGCAATCCTCGCCGCGCAGCCGCCGCACGTGTTAGACTTTACTTCAAGGTCGACCGGATGCACCGAATGCGTAACGGAAGCACCGTTCAAGTCGTCACCCTGCTGCTGTCGCTCGTCGCAGCGCTCGCCGGCCTCTGGAACGGCTGGCAGATCGGCAAGCTCACGGGTCAGGTGCACGCCCTGCAGGAATTGCTCGTCACCCACGTGACGGCCCCCGGCATCCACTCGGATTAGGAGTGGAGAGTCGCTCCGCTCACGAACCGGACGGCCGCTCGAGATCGGCGTCCACCATCATCCGCACCAGCCCCTCGAAGTCGACGCTCGGCCGCCAGCCGAGCTCCCGCTCCGCCTTCGCCGGGTTGCCGATCAGGTGGTCCACTTCCGCCGGCCGCAGCAGCGCGGGGTCGGTGCGCACGTGCTCGCGCCAGTCGAGACCGGCATGGGCGAAAGCCACCTCCACGAGCTCGCGCACCGAGTGGCTCTTCCCGGTGGCGATCACGTAGTCGTCCGCCTCGTCCCGCTGCAGCATCAGCCACATCGCCCGGACGTAGTCGCCGGCGAAACCCCAGTCGCGGCGGGCGTCAAGGTTGCCGAGCGACAGCGTATCGGCAAGTCCCGCCTTGATGCGCGCGACCCCGTGGGTGACCTTGCGGGTGACGAACTCCAGTCCCCGCCGCGGCGACTCGTGGTTGAAGAGGATGCCGGAGACCGCGAACAGGTCGTAGCTCTCGCGGTAGTTGACCGTGATGTAGTGCGCGAAGACCTTGGAGACGCCGTAGGGGCTGCGCGGATAGAAGGGCGTCGCCTCGGACTGGGGCGTCTCGCGCACCTTGCCGAACATCTCGCTCGACGACGCCTGGTAGACCCGGATCGAGGTATCGACCTGGCGGATCGCCTCCATGACGCGGGTGACGCCCTGCGCGTTGTACTCGCCGGTCAGCAGCGGCTGATCCCACGAAGCGGGCACGAACGACATCGCGGCCAGGTTGTAGAGCTCGTGCGGCCGCACGTCATCGACCAGCCGGATGAGCGACAACTGATCCAGCAGGTCGGCGGGACGCAGCTCGATGCGGTCGAGCAGATGCTCGATGCGCCAGCTGTTCGGGGCGCTGAGGCGGCGGGTGACGCCGACTACCTCGTAGCCCTGCTCCAGGAGCAGCTCGGCGAGGTACGAACCGTCCTGGCCGGTAATGCCGGTGATGACTGCGCGTTTCGACACGTCTGACCTACAACCTGTAGATGTGCGCCGCGTCCATTCCCGCGAGCGCGTTGCGAGTGTCGACCACCAGCGGCGCGTCGCGGGCGATAGCCCGGTAGTCGACGCCGCGGTGGTCGGTGGTGATGACCGCGCAATCGATGCCGCCGGCGAGCGCCTGCTCGCAGGTGACTGCATCCATCGATACGGCTCGCGTCCGGACCGCCGGGACGAACGGGTCGCTGTAGGTGACGGCGGCGCCGCGCCGCAGCAGCAGCTCCGCAACGTCGAGGGCGGGCGACTCCCGCACGTCGCTGACGTTCGGCTTGTAGGCCATCCCGAACAGGTGGACCCGCGATCCGCGCACCGCTCGCGAGCGGCTGTTGAGCGCCTCGACCACGCGCTCGAAGACGTAGCGCGGCATCGCCGCGTTGACGTGTCCGGCCAGCTCGATGAAGCGGCTCTCGAAACCGCTCTGGCGCGCCTTCCAGCTCAGGTAGAACGGATCGATCGGGATGCAGTGTCCGCCCAGACCGGGCCCCGGATAGAAGGGCATGAACCCGAACGGCTTGGTCTTCGCGGCGTCGATGACCTCCCAGACGTCGACGCCGAGGTCACGGCACATCAGCGCCAGCTCGTTGACGAGCCCGATGTTGACCGCGCGGAAGGTGTTCTCCAGCAGCTTCACCATTTCCGCCACGCGCGGCGACGAGACCGGCACCACGGTATCGACGATCAGGCGGTAGAGCGCGGCCGCCGTCTCCGTGGAGCGGGCATCGACGCCGCCGACCACCTTCGGGATGTTGCGCGTCGTCCACTCCGCGCTGCCCGGATCGACCCGTTCCGGCGAGAAGGCCAGAAAGAAGTCGGCGCCCGCCCGCAGCCCGCCCGCCTCGAGCCGCGGACGGACCACCTCGTCGATGGTGCCGGGATAGGTGGTCGATTCCAGCACTACCAGTTGCCCGCCGCGCAGGTGCGCGGCAACCCGCTCCACCGCGGCGATGACGTGCGACAGATCCGGATCGCGCGTCTTGCGCAGCGGCGTCGGCACGCAGATGTTGACGGTGTCGACGGTGGCCAGGCCCTCGAAGTCGGTCGTCACCGTAAGCAGGCCGGCCTCGAGCGCCGCCTGCACGTGGGCGGCGGGCACGTCGGCGATGTAGGACTCGCCGCGCAGGATGGCCGCGGTGCGCTCCGTGTCGACGTCGAAACCGACCGTCGACACACCGGCGCGCGTGAACGCCACCGCCAGCGGCAACCCGACGTAGCCGAGCCCGATAACGCCGGCGCGCACCTTTCGCGCGGAAATGCGCTGCAGCAGGGAATTCGCCACGGCGCTGAGTATGCAGGATCGCGGTGGCGCGCAACAAACCGCCAAGGACGGCAGGCATCGTGCCACCTCGCGGCCCGCCGGCCGAACGGTGGCTGTCGTCCGGAATCCGGCCCGCTCGACAGTCCGTCACCGGCTGTTAAGCTTGAGGGCGGCGGGCTTGGCAGCCGGCCTTCATCGCCGTCATGACCGCGGTTCATCGCGCGTTGCACGCCCGGCGCCCGGCCGTGCTCCTTCCCGACTCGAAGGGTCGCCGGCCGGCTGCGTCGTAGCGTGCGTCGGCCGCAGTTGGGCTCCAATCTCGTCCCCATCGCCGATGCCCGAACCGACGCTGGAATCCATCGACGCCGCAATCGTGGGCGGCGGCGTCGTGGGGCTCGCCGCGGCCGGCGCGGTGGCGGCGCGCGGCCGCACGACCTGCCTGATCGAGCGCCTGCCGCGACCCGGGCTGGAGGCGAGCACCCACAACAGCGGCGTCGTCCACGCCGGCATCTACTATCCGCGAGACTCGCTGAAAGCCGGCCTCTGCGTCGAGGGCCGCGAGCGCCTCTACGCGTTCTGCCGCGAGCACCGCGTGCCCTGCGTGCGTTGCGGCAAGCTGATCGTCGCGTCCAACCCGGACGAGATCGGCGCTCTCGAAAGGCTCGCGGCGCGGGGGCACGCCAACGGCGTGACCGACCTGGAGGTGGTCGACCGCGCCTTCGTCCGGCGGCGCGAGCCACACGTGGAAGCCGCGGCGGGCATCTGGTCGCCGTCGACGGGCATCGTCGAGGCCGAGGCTTTCGTACGGACGCTGGCGCGCGTTGCCGCGGCCCGCGACGCGGCGCTGCTGCCCGGTACCGGTGTCGACGGCGGGGACCTTCGTTCCGGCGGCATCGCCATCCGGACCGCGCGCGAGACGATTCTGGCCCGCGCCGTGGTCAACGCGGCGGGCCTTCATGCCGACGACGTCTCCGCCGCACTCGGCGGGGAGGAGTTCACCATCCATCCTGTCCGCGGCGACTACGCGGAGCTCGTCCCGGCGGCGCGACACCTGGTGAACGGCCCGGTTTATCCGCTGCCGGATCCCAGCGGGCATGGGCTCGGCGTGCACCTGACCCGCACCACGTGGGGCAGCGTCATGCTGGGCCCCACCGCCCGCTACCAGGCCCGCAAGGACGACTATGAATCGGACCGCGAGCCGCTCGCCCGCTTCCACGACGCGGCCCGCCGCCTGCTGCCGGAGCTCAGGCTGGAGCAGCTCCGCCCCGGCGGCAGCGGCATCCGCGCCCGCGCTGCGCCCGCCGAACAGAAGTTCTCGGACTTTCTCATACGCCGTGACCGGCGGCAGCCCCGGCTGGTCCACGCGGCAGGGATCGACTCGCCCGGGCTGACGGCGTCGCTGGCCATCGCCGAGCGCGTCGCGGACCTGGTGGACGATACGCTGCGATAGTATTCGGCGCCGTCAGCCGACGGCGCTACCGGCGTACCATGCGCCGTCGAATCCGTGCGTAACGCGCGACCGCATCACGCCAGTGCGGCATCTCGATACCCGCCGCGGCGAGCTTGCGGTTCGACAGGGCGCAGAACCGGGGACGCGGGGCGCGCAGCTTCAGGTCACCCAGCGCGATGCCGCGGATGTCCGGCTCCACGCCAAGGCGCTCGGCCAGTTCCGTCGCCACGTCGTACCAGGTCGCCTGCCCCGACCCGACACAGTGGTACAACCCGTACGCCGGCCCGGTGCGCACCAGCGCCAACGTGGCCGCGGCCACGTCGTCGACGTAGCTCGGCGAAACGACGCGATCGACGAACGCCCGGACCTCGCGTCCATCGATCAGGGCGTCGGCGATGCGATCGAGACTGCTGCCGAACCGGCGGCCATCCGCGCCCGCTTCCAGCACCGCTCCCCCGAACAGGCTCTCGACCCGCAGCACGTAGTGCCGGGCGCTCTCCGCGAACCACTCTCCCAGCAGCTTCGACATCGCGTAGACGCTCTGCGGATTGACCGCGTCGTCCTCGCGGTACGGCTCGGTGGCGCTCCCGTCGAAGACGAAGTCGGTGCCGTAATGGACCAGGACGGCGTCGCCGCCGGCCGCCGCGTGGGCCAGCGAACGGACGCCGAAGGCATTGACCGCCAGGGCTGCGACAGGGTCGTCCTCGGCGCCGTCGACGGCGTTGTACGCGGCGCAGTTGAGAACGACGTCCGGCCGTGTCTCGCCGATCGCGGCCCGCACCGCGGCTTCGTCCGTCAGGTCGAGATCGGCCCGGGCGAGCGGCACGACGTCTTCTTCCGTGGCGAACACTCTCGCCAACGTCCGGCCGAGCTGTCCGCCGGCGCCGGTGACCAGCGCCCTCACCGCGAGCGTTCCTTCACCATCGCGCGTGTTTCGCGATCGATCTGGCGACGCTTGATGCTCTCGCGCTTGTCGTAGACCCGCTTGCCCTTGGCGACACCGACGGTCACCTTCACCAACCCCTTCTTGAAGTACATCCGGACCGGCACCAGGGTGAACCCGCGCTCCACCAGCTTGCCGATCAGCTTGCGGATTTCCCGCTTGTTCAGCAACAGCTTGCGACGGCGCAGCGGTTCGTGCTCGCTGTAACCCCGGTGGCTGTAGGGACTGATGTGCAGGTTGTGGAGAAACACCTCGCCGGCCTCGAGTCGCCCGTAACTGTCCTTCAGGTTGACCCGTCCCTCGCGGATGGCCTTGACCTCCGTACCAAGCAGGACGAGACCGGCTTCGTAGGTGTCGAAGATGTGGTACTCGTAGCGGGCCTTGCGGTTGTCGGCGATCAGGTGAATGCCCTCGGAGCCCTCCGTGTTCTTCGAAGCTGGCATCGGCTGCCTGGGCTAGCGCCCCGAAACGCCTCGCTGGCTCGGCGTTGCGGCCCATCCCCCCCGCTCCATGAGTCTGCGCCGCATAAGCTCACTCCGTTGCGTTTCTGCGGCGCAGACTCCTAGCGCCCCGAAACGCCTCGCTGGCTCGGCGTTGCGGCCCATCCCCCCCCGCTCCATGACCTTACCCAGTGGCACTTCGCTTCGCTGCGTCCTGCGGCGCAGGCTCCTGGCGCGCGGGCGCGCCGGATGCGGACAACCGCGCCGCGAGCCGGACTGCGGCGATCATCCCGGACGGATCGGCGATGCCCCGGCCGGCGATGTCGAAGCCGGTGCCGTGGTCCACCGACGTCCGCACGATCGGCAGGCCCAGGGTGACGTTGACGGCCTCCCCGAACGCAA